>NZ_JAKUMF010000039.1:0-510 GCF_029991385.1 Cobetia sp. BMC6 | reverse complement strand
AAATCCACCATGGAGTATTGGGTTCGCAGGCTTCGCGCTGAGCGGGCAGGCAAGGCGCCGCTGAAAGGTGAGGCTCTGACGCCGGAACAGCGTGAGATCCAGGAACTGAAGCGCAAGCTGCGGCGAGTGGAAGAAGAGAAGGCAATATTAAAAAAGGCTACCGCTCTCTTGATGTCGGACTCCCTGAGCAATTCTCGATAATCGAGCGACTTGAAGAGAGCTACGCGGTGCAGCACTTGTGTCAGGTGTTTGGGGTGCATCGCAGTAGCTACCGGGCTTGGCGTAGTCGGGATAGAAGACCTTGTGAGACTGAGCAGAAGCTGCTGGATCAGGTTGTCGAGGCGCATACCGTCAGTAACGGCTCTGCCGGCGCTCGCAGCATTGCAAAAATGGTCACGCAGGCAGGAATACAGTTGAGTCGTTATCGGGCCAGCAGGCGGATGAAGCAGCTGGGGCTGATGAGTTCGCAGCCGCCGAGGCACGCCTACAAGAAGGCTGATCAGCCACACC
>NZ_JAKUMF010000038.1:0-513 GCF_029991385.1 Cobetia sp. BMC6 | reverse complement strand
AAAATGCCGCGTTTCTTTTGACATAGTTCCATAACAGGACCGACGTAATCGTTTGGCACCATAATTGTCGCACGTACATACGGTTCTTCCACACGTTCAATTTTTTGTGGATCTGGCATGTTGGATGGATTATCGACGGCGAGTTCTGTTCCATCTGTCAAATATACTTTATATACAACGCTTGGCGCTGTTGCAATAATGTCAATGTTAAATTCACGTTCTAAACGCTCTTGAATAATTTCCATATGCAAAAGTCCTAAGAAACCGCAACGGAAACCGAAGCCAAGCGCTTGTGACGTTTCCGGCTCAAACTGCAACGCCGCATCGTTTAATTGTAGCTTTTCTAACGCCTCACGCAAATCGTTGTAACGCGCTGTATCAATTGGATATAATCCACAAAACACCATCGGATTTAAACGGCGATACCCCGGAAGCGGTTCGTTTGCTGGGTTGTCGGCATGCGTAATCGTATCCCCGACGCGCGTATCGCTTACGTTTTTAATCGATGCGGTT
>NZ_JAKUMF010000037.1:0-514 GCF_029991385.1 Cobetia sp. BMC6 | reverse complement strand
AAACTTATTACTCTGTAAGCGTTCAGCCAAGGTTGCACGACTAAATAACGGCACTAAGAAATACACTAAACAGTTCGCACCTAACGATAGCAATAGAGCTTGGCTAATGCTTTCCATGCCTAATGAGAATAAGTCGGTTGGCGCTAACCAGCTTATTCCCCACGGTCCATTCACAAGCCATAGACTATCGCTTCCTAAACCTCCGGCGATATTCGGTAGTAAAAGTGTGTATCCCCAAATAATAAAGCCGCTTAAAATCCCCAATTGTGCGCCGCGACACGATGCTTGTCGCCACCATAAGCCTATGATCATGGCCGGCGAAAATTGCGCGACTAAGGTGAACGACATCAAACCCACATTGGCAAGGGTTGTACTTTCGCCTAGCACTCGGTGAGTGAAGTAACTAAGCAATAAAATCAATACGATAACGATTTTACGCGCATGTAGTAGGTTGTTTTTATCGAGCCCGCGACTACTCGATGTAAGTTGCGAGCGGCGTAAAATAAACTGGTTA
>NZ_JAKUMF010000036.1:0-517 GCF_029991385.1 Cobetia sp. BMC6 | reverse complement strand
TTTCGCTTTCTGGCACCGGTTCATTTAATTCATACATTAACGCTCGAAACGCTTCGCGGTCTTCACCACGTTGAATCGATTCAATCGGTGTACCGAGCAAACGAACGTTATATTTTTGTAAAATACCACGTTCATGGAGCGCAAAAGCCAAATTCAGTCCGGTTTGCCCGCCAAGCGTAGCCAACAGCCCATCGGGTCGCTCTTTTGCGATAATTTTTTCCATATTTTCAACGGTCAGCGGCTCAAAATATACCGCATCCGCATGCACTTCATCGGTCATAATTGTCGCAGGATTGTTGTTTGCTAAAATGACGCGGTATCCTTCTTCTTTCAATGCTAAACAACCTTGCGTTCCTGAATAGTCAAACTCCGCTGCCTGCCCGATGACGATCGGCCCTGAACCGATGACAAGAATCGAGCGAAGCGTTGTATCTTTAGGCATACACTTTCTCCTTTCTTGCTGCTTTCATCATGTCGACAAATTCTGCAAAAATAAATTGCGTATCATTCGGTCCTG
>NZ_JAKUMF010000035.1:0-522 GCF_029991385.1 Cobetia sp. BMC6 | reverse complement strand
GCAAAACGAATCGGCGAGCAAAAATTAAAAGAAAAACAATTTGAACATAAAACGCATCGCTGTACAACATCGAGCGGCAAATTGATTTTATTCCATCGATAAAGCCCCGATCATCTCGGGGCTAAAATAACTGTTCCATCATTTTTAATTTTTCGCTTGTGTAATGTTCGTAATTTTCGTTATACGCTTTTGGCTCTTTCGGGTTGGCAAAATGCGTAATCGCTTTTGTTTTTGGATGCACGAATTTGCTTGACGCTCCACATCCTAGCCCGATGATCGACTGTTGCTCTTCCATAATCATAATGTTATAAATGCTTTCTTGACCCGGTAAAGCGTAACCGACGTTTTCTAAATTGCCGAGAATATTTTTTTGACGATATAAATAATACGGCACATACCCTTTTTCTTTCGTCCATCGTTCCGCACGTTTCATCATTTCATTAATTTCATCACGATCTGCTACTTTATACTTTTCCTTATTTTTCGTCATTTCCGATGCACGCTTAAACGACAACGTATGCA
>NZ_JAKUMF010000034.1:0-523 GCF_029991385.1 Cobetia sp. BMC6 | reverse complement strand
GGATGGCGGCGAAATCTGAGGTTCCGATCCGGCGGCGGAGGTCTGATCTCGACCGCGCATGATTATCACCGGTTTGCACGCATGCTTTTGCGCGGTGGTGAGTTGGACGGAGTCCGCTTGCTAAAGGCTGAGACGGTCGCTGCCATGCACGCCAATCATCTTCCGGGCGCAGGCGATCTCGCTCACCACTCTTCTTCCATGTTCAGCGAGGCGGACTATGCGGGGATAGGTTTCGGGCTTGGCTTCGCCACTGATCTCACCACCGGAGAATATTTCTGGGGCGGGGTGTTCTCGACCTTCTTCTTCATCGATCCGCGCGAGAAGATCATCGGATTGCTCATGACGCAGCATTTGCCTTCCAACGTCTATCCGATCCGCCGACAGTTGCGTGACGCAGTGCGGGGGACGATCGTCACTCCTTTCGGCTGATACAAATCTCAAAATCAACTTTAGTCCCAGTTTGAAATTTGCACTCGCATGCATTGCGGCTAAGGTGCAGAACCGACAAGCTGTTGAGCGGCAA
>NZ_JAKUMF010000033.1:0-524 GCF_029991385.1 Cobetia sp. BMC6 | reverse complement strand
TAAAAGATACGAGCAAATTGTTCCCTCAAAATGATCAATGGAAGCATGTATTTGTCGCAAAAGCGCTTCAAGAAAACGGAAAAAAACCTGACCCAATCGCTGTATATCAAAAAGGAAATACGCTCGTTTGGAGCGAACATCATGAACAAGATGTCATTGGATATCGCGTATATTATACAGCATCAGAAACAACACCGTTTCAAGTCACGGCGACGATACGTAAAGGAGAACAAAAGAGCATACTGTTAAAACAAGGGATGTATTACGTTACTGCTGTCGATATTGCTGGATTGGAGTCGAATCCGTCAAATATCGTTCGCATGCTGCCTGCTACACCACCTGAGCAATCAACCGATGAACAACCGATAGAAATACCAGCAGAAGAACAGTCATCAACAAACTAAAAAAATCGGGCCATGCCCGATTTTTTTAATCTTCCATTGTTGATAAGTCACCTGTCGGTAAGTTTAGCTCCCAAGCTTTCAAGACGCGGCGCATAATTTTTCCGCTTCTCGTTTTTGGAA
>NZ_JAKUMF010000032.1:0-527 GCF_029991385.1 Cobetia sp. BMC6 | reverse complement strand
CGTTTCATGTGGATTTGGCTTCATCCAGCATGCGCCCCACGGGGCTGCCGATCAGGTAGATCATCGCAATGAAATTGCTTTCGTTTCGGTAGCCGCGAGCGCGAGATCTGGCAGCCTGAAAGAGGCCATTCATGCCTTCCAGGCGTGCGTTCGTCAGGCCTGAACACCAGCGCCTCACAACCTGGTCGGCATGTCGCTCCAACGTATTGAGTGCTTTTGCCATTGGCTTGAGAAGCGTGTGGCCGGCGACTGCCTCACGCATCACATTGAGGTAATTCGTGATGCGCCAACGAGCCCCGCGCGCTGTCGGTGCGCGACGAATCCACCTCAGCTTTTCCTTGATGATCCATGCATTCGCGGTAGCCCCTTGGTCAGCAACCAGCTCCCGGAGGGCGACCATCTGCTTTTCCGTCAGGTTGTGGTTATCCATGCTTTTCAGCACTGCCCAGCGCAGGGCCTTGGGATGGGTTTTTTCTCGACGTTCCCGCTTACGCACTTCATCCAACGCCTTGGTGAACGTCTGCACG
>NZ_JAKUMF010000031.1:0-573 GCF_029991385.1 Cobetia sp. BMC6 | reverse complement strand
CAAATACGCTGTTTACATCAGACGAATCAAAACAACTGCATGCTTTCATCAAAGAAGAAACGTTTATTCAAGGCTTGTTGCAACTTCCGCTTTCGATGTTTAAAAATGAAAAGGCAGCGAAAAGTATTTTTATTTTGCAAAAGAAAGGCGCGCATGCAAAAGCACCGAAACAAGCATTGCTCGCACAGCTCCCTAGCTTCTCAAATAAAGAGGCGATGCAAGCGATGGTCGTGAAGCTTGAACAATGGCTGAAAGAAAATCGTTCATAACCTTCTGAATATAACAAATATGTGAAGAAAACGTTTTCGTCCAATTTGTATACTTGAAAAGGGCGATGAACGACCCGTAAAATGAGAGACGTACCGATGAAATTCGCATATTTGCATACAATAATTGTGAACGATGTTAAAGGAGCTGTTTAATCAAATGCCAAAAGTCATTGCGATCAATGCAGGAAGTTCTTCGTTAAAATTTCAATTGTTCAACATGCCGAGCGAGGAAGTATTAACAAAAGGTGTTGTTGAGCGAATTGGTTTTGAAGATGCGATTTTTAATATTACAGTCAATGGTGAA
>NZ_JAKUMF010000030.1:0-597 GCF_029991385.1 Cobetia sp. BMC6 | reverse complement strand
TGTCAAGGATTACGAATCTGTCGGACCTCTCCGACATATCGTGTTGATGGAGATGTGCTTGGCGCACATTCCATCGTCAGCATGATTCACATTGTTAAAGAGCGGCTGTTCAGAGAACAGTGAGAAGTCACACAACCTTCACGAGGAAGGCGATATGCTTGTCACTGTGGACTGTGCAGCGTTATCAGGTAGTAGAAGCTGAACCGGACTTTCATGGTGGAGCCAAGCGGGATCGAACCGCTGACCTCCTGCGTGCAAGGCAGGCGCTCTCCCAGCTGAGCTATGGCCCCAAAAGTCGGCAAAACCGTGTCGACAAAAGCACGAAGCTTTTGGTGGGTCTGGGCAGATTTGAACTGCCGACCTCACCCTTATCAGGGGTGCGCTCTAACCAACTGAGCTACAGACCCGACACTACTACTCGATAAACTAACTTGATCAGGTAATTCGTTGTGAGCACTTGCCGCGAGCAGTAGACAGTGTCGATAAGGAGGTGATCCAGCCCCAGGTTCCCCTAGGGCTACCTTGTTACGACTTCACCCCAGTCATGAACCACACCGTGGTGATCGCCCTCCCGAAGGTTAGGCTAACCACTTCTGG
>NZ_JAKUMF010000002.1:0-740466 GCF_029991385.1 Cobetia sp. BMC6 | reverse complement strand
TGGTGCATAAGAGACGGTGTCAGCATCGGATCATCCATGAGCGAAAGCTGCTAAATGACCACATGAGGTCCTTTTGGTAAAGCGCTACGAGGCCCGTCGTAGAGCGGTTTTTCATGCATTTTCCCTGAGCAAGGCAAGCTCCGTTCTGGCACTGTACAACCCCAAGTCTGCTATATCAGTTCACAATCGCATACTTGAATATGCGAAATTCCATGAAAGCTAATTATAACTGACTTGACGCTCTTACGGATATAGATCGCCATCCCAAAGAGACACCCTGCGTCTCTCGAGACACACACTGTTTAAATATCCAAACCTTAACCTTTAATGGGGCTGCCGCCTGCCTTGTTCCAAACAGGAAATTTCCGCGACGTTCGCCAACACCTACGTGCCCTGTCTGACTGAACTGACACCAAGCTTCGTTAAATTCTTAGGCCTACGTAAGACATTGCCAACAAATCCCAAAATTCACTTTTCCCAGCCCCACGGGAAATTTCCGCACAGGCACGGAAAATTCCGGCTTCCCCCACCATCACCTACCGCTAACTTACTGATTTATAAAGAAAGTGGTGATAATCGAGGCTCCGAATCGCCCGATCTGGTCCCACAGTCAAAACTCATATTGCACTGCAGCAAAAACAGGCGTATCACTGTCTTCATGTTCCTTACCTGGAGAGTACAATGGCTAAACAACCTGCCTGGTCAGAGTTGGTCCCGACGACGCCGGCTGCGATGTTCGATGTCTGGAAGCTGGGCACGACGTCGGTGGAGATGTGGTCGACAGCCATGTCGACCATCATGTCGCGCACTCAGTTGTGGGGAACCCAGTCGCCGCTGGACCCGAAGATGATCACCGAGAACCAGAAGATGGTGTCGGAGAAGATCGCAGCCAGCTGGGAGATGTGGTTCGTGATGCAGAAGGCGTGGATGAACGCGATGACGGGCGGCAAGGTGGCGCCGTGGTGGACGACGGGCACCCTCTTCATCAAGCCGTTGCACAAGCGCACGACGGCCAATTCGCGTCGACTGTCGTGAGAGGCAATGCATGACTTGCCGTTGCGGCCGATGCAGTTGCAGTCGATAGCGCTGTGCGCTGAGATGCGATCAGATACGGTTGAATGCGCTCAGATGCGCTTGGATGCAGTAATGCAAGACGGGAGCCCCAGTGGCTCCCGTCTTGCGTCGTGCTCTGGCGATGATGTCAGGTCATTGTTCTGGGCTTTCTTTTCCATTTTCTCCAGCCCTATCCCCCTGAGCTTTCTTCCTCTGACCTGGTACGCCGCCAGCGAATTATCATTCTGATTCGAGGGCCTCGTCTTCGTCGGTCAGACAGGCTTGCCAGATGCGTTCGGCCACGCGCTGGTCGTGCTCGGCGTGGCGGAAGAGGCAGATATCCAGCGGCGCGGTGTGGCTGTCATCGCTGATGATGACGAGGCGCCCGGCGGCCAGCTCGTCGCGCACGGCGCGCTCCGGCACCCAGGCGATGCCGCTACCGGCGAGTGCGCCACGCTTGAGCACGTCAGACATCGAGCATTCGTAGCGGAAGTTGAGACGCGCGGCGAGGTTCTGGCGTCCGATGATCAGTGCGGTCAGTCGGCCGAGATAGCTGTCACTGGAGTAGCAGAGGTAGGGTTGCGGCGTGTCGCTGTCGAGGGAGTAAAGTGCCTGGCCAGCGTCATCGACGGCACTGACGGGCACCAGCCGCTCGGAGCCGAGCACGATGGAGGGATAGCGCACGATGTCGGTGAGCGTAGGCAGTAGCGGGCTGTTGTAGGCCAGCATCAGATCACAATTGCCGCTGATCAGGGCATCGACACAGCCGGCGACGTGGTCGGGCACGATGCGTGCCTTGAGATTGCCCAGTCGGTTTTGCAGCTGTTCATGCCAGTCGACGAAGAAGCTGACCGCCAGCGTGTGCGAGGCGGAAATCGAGACGACTTCTTCTATCTTGGGCACGAAGCCGAGCGCCTCATCACGGCCGACGCGCAATACCGAGAGCGCATCCTGGGCGGTGCGCTGGAAGGATTCGCCCGCGGGAGTCAGGCCGACGGGGAACAGGCTGCGGTCGATCAGGGTGGCGCCGACCCAGTATTCCAGATTGCGAATACGACGGCTGAAGGCCGGTTGCGTCACGTTGCGCAGGGTGGCGGCGCGCGAGAAGTTACGCGTCACCGCCAGGGTGAGGAAGTCTTCCAGCCAGTTCATTTCCACGGCGAGCACCTGAAGAGAGGCATGAATGAGGCAAAGGCACACAGCGGGCCTGCGTGAGCGCAGTATATCGCGTCGCTGGGTGTCTTTTCTTCAAGCTCTCTTCACTGGCTGATCGGATGGATGCAGCGCTGATCAAGCCTCGGCTTGCGCCAGTGCCACACAGCGCTGCGCGAGAATTTCCGCGGGGTCGAGCAGCGCTACCCGCTCACGCAGTGCCGCATCGAGCTCGATCAACGGAAGCTCGGTACAGCCCAGGATGATCACTTCTGCGCCCCGCGCCAGCAGGTGGGAAATGGCGGCCTGCAGATGCTCGCTGCACTCCCCTGTCGTATGCCCCGCCTTCACGCCGTGATGCCCGTAGATCGCCTCCATCACCTGGGTCTGACAGCGCGCATCAGGCACCAGCGTTTCCCGTCCCGAGGACTCGATGATGTCGTGGTAGACCCGACTGGCCACGGTACCGCTGGTCGCGAGCAGCCCGACCCGCGCCACCGGCGTCTGCATCGCTGCGATATGGTCAACTACCGCCGTCAACATGTTGATGATCGGGATGCCGATATAGGGCTGGATACGCGCCACGAAGGCATGCGCGGTATTGCAGGGAATCGCGATGGCATTGGCGCCATCGGCCTCCAGCCGCTGACAGGTCGCGAGCATCGGAATGCTCGGGTCTTCGCCCTTGCCGATCAGATTGGCGGTGCGATCGGGAATCTGCGGATTCTGCTCCACCACCATCTTGAGGTGATCCTGATCGCGCTCGGCACGCGTCAGGCTGACCACCTTGCGCATGAAGTCCACCGTGGCCGCCGGCCCTACCCCACCGAGCACGCCAAGCTTGAAGTTGCGATTCTCGCGCTCGCGATCCACGCCCAGTGCGTATTCGGCGTAGATGAGGTTGGAGTCGAGCAGGGGCACCGGCACCAGCGGCTGCAGCGACTCCATCAGCACCGGAATCTCGCTCAGGCCCGGCACGATGATCTCCGCGCCCCGGCTGACCAGGTCATCACAGGCCTCGAGCAACAGTTGCAGACATTCACCACCATGATGGCCGCTCTTGATGCCGCTCGGCCCATAAATGGCCTGCATCAGGGCATCACGCTGCACCGTGGCATCGGGGTAGATGACCTCGAGGCCGCCAGCTGTCGCGAGGCCATCACCTGCCACGTAGTTACCGTCTTGCGTGGCATCCGTGACAGCCATCGTGGCCTCCGGCTCCCCGAAGCGCTGCTCGAAGATACCGGAGGCGCGCACGTAGCTTGAGGTCAGCACGCCGATCTTACGCACCTCGGGATAGTCGCGGCGAATACGCGCCAGCAGCGCATCGAAGATATCGACGACGTTGACGCTGATTTCCGGGGTGATCTCGGCCAGGAAGGTGTGGGAGAGAAAGCATGGCACCATCGCGTTCTCGACCTTGCCCTGCATGTCCTTGAGCACGTTGTAGACGTAGAACTTGCGCCGCAGCGGGTCGTAGGCCTCCGCCGCGATTCCCGGGCCATCATCGAAGCGGCGTTGCTCGAAGGCGATATCCACCCCACCCGGTGGCTTGCAGTACTGCGCCGCGCGCACCGTCTTGAGCAGGACATCCGCGCTGCCGATCGCCCCCAGGCCGCCCACGACGCCGTAGCGAACGACAGAGGGGCTGGCTTTTGGTGAAGATGCGTTGAGGCGTTCCATGACGATGTTCTCCTGATGTCCTTGACACGCTTATCACGCGGATGCCGACAAGCCGATGATGATGACGCGGTGGGTGTTCAGACAAGAGCGCTCAACTGAGCTCTGAGCGCATGACGTGGGGCGTATTGAAGACTTGCTCGTCCAGCTCACCTTCGCTCTTGGCGACCAGGCAGCTGACGGCGCAGTCGCCCGCCACGTTGAGGCCAGTACGTGCCATGTCGAGCACACGATCGATGCCGGCGATGATGGCAACGCCTTCCAGCGGCAGGCCGACGGAGGTCAGCACCAGCGAGAGCATGATCAAGCCGGCACCCGGCACACCGGCGGTACCGATGGAGCCCAGCGTCGCGGTCATGATGATGGTGACGTATTCGGTCATGCCCAGATCAACGCCATAGGCCTGGGCGATGAACAGCGCGCAGACGCCCTGATACAGCGCGGTGCCATCCATGTTGATGGTCGCGCCCATCGGCAGCACGAAGCTCGAGACACCCCGCTTGACGCCCAGATTCTGCTCGGCGGCCATCATGGTCACCGGCAAGGTGCCGGAACTGGAGGTGCTGGTGAAGGCGAGCATGATCGGCTCGACACTGCCCTGGAAATAGCGCAGCGGATTCAAGCGCGCCAGAAAGCGCAACATGCCGCCATAGACCACGATGGCATGCACGAAGCAGCCCAGATAGACGATGCCGATCACCTTGGCCAGCGGCGCGAGCATCGCCAGGCCATAGGTACCGGCCACCCAGGTCATCAGGGCGAAGACACCGTAGGGCGTGAAGGCGATGATGATGCTGGTCATGCGATAGATGATTTCCGCTGCGGACTCGAAGAACACGCGTACCGGACGGGCCTTCTCCCCTACCAGCGTGATGGAGAGACCAAACAGGATCGCGAAGACGATGATCTGCAGCACATTGCCTTCGGCGAAGGCTTCGACGGCATTGGTCGGCACCAGCCCGAGCAGCGTATCGACGGCGGTCGGCGCTTCACGCACCTCGACATTGGCCGCGCTGCCCAGGTCGATCCCCACGCCCGGCTGGAAGACGGTGGCCAGCCCCAGGCCGATGGTGATGGCGACCGCCGTCATGCCCAGATAGAGCACCAGCGTCTTGACGCTCAGGCGCCCGATCTTGGAGAGGTTGTTGAGCGAGGCCACGCCAGTGACCAGCGAGATGAAGACCAGCGGCACGATCAGCATCTTGATGCCGCGAATGAACAGGTCACCCAGCGGTTTGATATCGGCGGCGATATCTGCGCGCCCGGTCTGGTTGAGCACGATACCCAGCCCCAGGCCCAGAATCAGTGCGATGAAGATCTGCTTCCACAGCGCCAGACGTGTCCAGGGAGACAGAAAGCGCGCAATGGGCCCGGGAGAGCGGGGTATCGGGGCGGAGGAAGAACCTGAATCAGCCATGAGTGTTTCCTTCTTGTCATTGTTCTTGGCTGCGCGTGGAAGCAGCGCAGAGTGCAGACTGATGGTGATACAGGCCCCTATCTCGCGACCAATTCTTTATTTGGATTTTCCATGCAAGATTTGCATGACAGTGATTTCACCCCCTGGTGCGCGACACGCCAGAGGCTATTCCCGGCTCTGACGCTGTGCGCTTTCTTGACACGTTCACTGCTGTAGAACGCACGAAGCCCGCTCATTGAGCGGGCTTCGTGTACTGACCAAAATATTCAAGGTGTTCAATCCACAAAGATCAGTGGCACCTTTTCAAGCTGTCGATCATGCCTCCGGCAGACCCAAGGCCTCCTTGACGGCCGGCCAGGCAGGTTCGCCATCACGGGTGGTCACGCCTTCCAACCAGGCCTTGACCTTGGCCGGGTTGGCCTTCATCCAGGTTCCCGCCACCTCTTCCTGCGGGCGCTCTTCCTTGCCATAGCCATAGATGAGTTCACTCTGCTCCTCGGAGGTGAAGGAGATCTGATCCAGGAAGATGGATGCATTGGGATGTGCTTCCGACCACGCCTTGTTGGCCAAGGTCTTCACATCACTGGCACCACCACCCGGGCCCCAGAGGTCTTCCGGGTCATCGAGGAAGACCATGTCGTATTCGACGCCCATCCAGTGCGGAGTCCAGCCGACGAACATGACCCACTCATCACGCTTGATGGCATTGGCGACTGTCCCAAGCATGCCGGCAGTGGAAGACTCCTTAAGGTCCCAATCGCCGAGACCATAGATATCCTCATCGACGGCACGGTTGGCGATTTCACTGGAGCCCGAGCCGATCTCGATGGAATAGATGGTCTTTTCGAACTTGTCGGCAAATTCCGGCTTGTCGACGTCATGCAGTGAGGTGACACCGGCTTCGGCCACGTAACGTGGCACGGCGAAATTGGCACGTGCGCCATCCACATTGTTGCCGAAGTCGACCATGGCATCCTTTGCCATAGCCGCCTTGTACATGGTGCTTTGACCCGGCAACCAAGCGGCCAGGTAGACATCGACTTCCCCGAGCGAGATGCCTTCGTAAGTGATTTGCGCGCCCAGTTGGCGGGTGGTGGGAGAATAGCCCAGTGCCTCGAAGATTTCGGAGGCAATCTCGGTCTTCATGGTCACGCCCGGCCATGGCGGCGCCGCGAACACGACACTGGCATCTTCCGCGGCAGTCGCCGGCGCTGACAGGGTTGCCAGCAGCAGACCACTGCCCGCCAACGCCATGCGCAGTGGCAGAGGTTTCAGCAGATGGGACTTGGTGAAGGGGGACGACATAGTGGATTTTCCTCGTTGTTGTTATGAATACGCCATTGTCATGAAAATACTGGAAACAAGCGTTTGATTGAAGGCGACATCTGTATAAACATCACTTCTGCAAAACGCGCTTCCCGCAAAGAAATCACAATGAGAGCAGACGAACAGCTACCTTAAGCGCGATCGTTGGATCGGTACAAGACACGGCGGCCAACGACGCGCACGAAAAAGCCCCCGCCATTCGTGAAAAATGACGGGGGCTTTTGATGATGCATGCGCTGATGCATCAGAAGCCAACGATAAGAAGCGTGCGATCAGAAGCTGGCGATCTCTTCCGGACGCAGGAAGCGGCATTCGCCCGGCTCCAGCTCCGGGTCCAGCTCGACAGCCCCGATGGCTTCGCGATGCAGGGCTTCGACGTGATTGCCGATGGCCGCGAACATGCGCTTCACCTGGTGATAACGGCCTTCGGTGATCCACAGCAGACCCACGGTGGCGGTTTCCATCTCGAGACGCGCCGGACGCGTCGGCTTCTCTTCCCCATCCAGCATCAGGCCGTGCTCGAAGTCCTCCACGGCGCGCGCCAGCTCATCGCCTTCCAGTGGGCGTGCCAGGGTGACGCGATAGCGCTTGGCACAGGCCTTCTTGGGCGAGGTGACGCGGTGGTTCCACTGGCCGTCGTCTGTCATCAGCACTAGGCCGGTGGTGTCGACATCGAGACGCCCGACGATGCTCAGGCGCTCGACATTGGGCAGATCGATCAGGTCATGCGCGCGCTCATAGAGGCCCGGCTTGCTGGTGCATTCCACATTGGCCGGCTTGTACAGCATCAGATAGCGCAGCCCCATCAGCTCCAGGTGCTCGCCATTCCATTCGACACGCATGCCGTCCTTGACGGCGCTCGCGGTGTTCTTGACTACCTCACCATCCACGGTGACATCGCCGCGGTGCACGACCTTCTTGGCATCGCTACGGCTGAGATCCGTGGTTTCGGTAAGGAATTTGTCCAGGCGCATCAGGCCTCCAGAGTGAAATGATCGGCGTCCATCCACGCCGGAAACTTGGTTCGAAACTCGTCGAGCGCGCCGCGTTCAAGCGTCACGGTCTCGATGAAGGGCTGGTCTGGCGCGGGGTCGAGGATGGGCTCGCCCTTGAAGTCGCAGACCATGGAGTCGCCGGTATAGTGCAGCCCGTTGGCGTCATCACCCACACGGTTGACGCCCACCACGTAGGCCAGATTCTCGATGGCGCGCGCCTGCAGCAGCGTGCGCCAGGGATGACGCCGTACGCCCGGCCAGTTGGCCACGCACAGCAGCAGGTCATATTCAAAGGCGCTGTCGGCGGCGGTCTCGGCAGCACTCACGCCACCGATGACGGGACGCTGACGCAGCCAGGTCGGGAAGCGCAGGTCATAGCAGACCGAGAGCTGGATCCGAAAGCCGTTGAGCTCGACCAGCACCCGCTCATAGCCCATGCCATAACGCTCATGCTCACCGGCCATGCGGAACAGATGGCGCTTGTCATAATGCGTCACCTCACCGTCGGGCGTGGCCCACAGCATGCGGTTGTAACACTCGCCGTCATCCAGCACCGCAATGCTGCCGGTCATCACGCAACCACGGGTGATGGCCTGTGCCTTGAGCCAGTCGACGCTCTCGCTGGACTCTATCGGCTGCGCCATCTCACGCGAATTCATGGTGAAGCCGGTGGCGAACATCTCGGGCAGCACGATCAGATCGGTTGCGGCATTGCGGCCATCGGCGCCCATGACCAGGCCAGCGGCATCCAACTGTTCGCCGAGCAGGCGACAGTTCTCCGCCGGGTCTTCCCAGCGCAGGTCCGCCTGCACCAGGCTGACACGCAATGTCGCCCCTTGCGAGGCATCGCCAGCACTCGCTTGTGAGGAAGTCGCCTGTGGCTGTGTCGTCATGGTCGTCGTGCCTCCCTGCTGACTGAATGGGCGCTTGAGTGGCGACTGGCAGATGCGCGTCGGCGCGAGCCTTGCCCACCCTGCCACTGGTCGTGCCACGCCTTGAAAGCGCTCATTCTACCGTCTGTGGCGATCAGATGTGAGAGGCAAAGCATGATCTGTCATCGCCGTACCGCTCATCACGCACACGAATCCCTGGCGACGGGTGTGAGCATCAGAAGCCAGTGATATATTGGCGATGAACGCAAGGCCGCCACGCCAGGTTGCGGCGGCGTCAGTTCACCGCGAGCTTGCTCGCCCCCTCCCCATCCCGACTCACAGGAGAGCTTCATGCCTCAGCTTCGCTTCCACGGTGTCACGCCTGCCCGTCTTGCCCCTGTCTCGCGCGCACTGATCGATCAGCTGAGCGAAGCGACCGCCACCGCGCGCGACGAATTCACGCTGGAGTGCATCACCACCCAGTATGTGTTCGATGGTCAGCTCGTCGATGCCTTCCCCTTCGTCGAGGTGCTGTGGTTCGAGCGTGGCCAACAGGTGCGCGATCAGTGCGCCCAGTCCATCGCGCAGGCCATGAACGAGGCCGGCTACCCAGAGGCCGAAAGCTTCTTCATCGCGCTTGAACCATCGGGCTACTACATCGCAGGTAAACCGCTGGCGCAGATCGCAGGCAAACCGCTGGCGCAGGATGGTTCGAGCGACTCCGCATGAGGCGGGAGCAGACAAGCCCCTCCGTCGAGAGTCTGGCGCAGGCACGCCGCGAGAGCGCCAAGGGCGTCGGCTTCGGACTGGGCGCCTATGTGATGTGGGGCTGTTTTCCGCTCTATTTCGCGCTGTTCGAGGGTATTCCCGCCTGGGAAGTGCTGCTACACCGCATTCTGTGGAGCTGCGTGTTCATGGTGCTGCTGATCAGCGTCATCCGGCGCTGGTCACCGGTGCGCGCTGCCTTCGCCGAACCCCGCAAGCTTGTGCCGGTTCTGGCCTGCTCGATCCTGATCGCGCTCAACTGGGGCATCTACATCCACGCGGTGGAGGTGCATGAGGTACTGCAGGCAAGCTTGGGCTACTTCATGACGCCGCTGGTCAATGTCGGGCTGGGCATGCTGTTCCTGAAGGAGCGCCTGACGCGCGTGCAGCTGTTCGCGCTGGGGCTGGCCGTTCTCGGCCTGAGCCTGCAGCTAATCGGCCTGACGAAACTGCCGTGGATCACGCTCTCGCTGGCTGTCACCTTCGGCACCTACGGGCTGCTCAGAAAGCGCATCGCGCTGGATGGTCTGTCGGGCCTGCTGGTCGAGACGATGATGCTCGCGCCACTCGCGCTGCTGCTGATCGGCGGTCAGTGGTTCTCCGGCGAATCGCACTTCACGGCCAGCGATGTCGGCCCGCTGGGGCTTCCCGCCAGCGTGCTGATGATGTCCAGCGGCGTGCTCACCGCGCTGCCGCTGCTCGCCTTTGCCGGTGCGGCGCGGCGCCTGCGTCTCGCCACGGTCGGCTTTCTGATGTACATCAACCCGACCATGCAGTTTCTGATCGCGCTGCTGATCTTCAAGGAAACCCTGCATCCGACGATGCTGATCACCTTCGTGCTGATCTGGACCGGTCTGGCGCTCTATACCGCCTCGACATTTTTCCAGCATCGCGCCCGACAGCGCGGCTGAAATCACCCTTGAACTGACATCACGAACCAACGCGAGGATGCCCAGCCATGCCAGACCCTGCTGCAGACTCCGTGAGCAGCCGCCTGTTGCGCTTTCTGCCGCGCCTGCTGGCCTTCGCCCTGCGCGTCATCGGACAGTTCATCGCCAACCGTGGCGTGCTGCTGGCCGGTGGCGTCGGCTACAACATCCTGCTGTCCAGCGTGCCGCTGTTCGCCTTGCTCTGCGTGCTGCTGACGCACCTGGTGGATGAAACTCGCCTGATGAGCATCATTGCCATCCAGGTCCAGCATCTGGGGCCGGGCCAGGAAGACATCCTGCTGGACGCGGTGCGCAAGCTGCTGGCCAATCGCGAGGTGATCAGCTGGATCGGCATGGGCGGCTTGCTGTTCTTCGCCGGGCTGGCCTTTCGCATGCTGGAAGACGCCATCGCGCTGATCTTCCATCAGCATCCGGTGATTCGTAAGCGCAGCGCGTGGATTTCCGCCCTGCTGCCCTACGCCTTCGTGATGGTGCTGGGCGCGGGCCTGCTGGCGCTGACCCTGCTGGTGGCGCTGGCCTCGGCGATGAATGATGCCCTGACGCTGCTGACCGGCATCGAGCTGACCCTGGGCGATGCCGGCAGCGAGGTGATCTATCTGATCAGCATCGTCGGCATGTTCGGGCTGTTCAGCGCCATCTACAAGATACTGCCCCAGACCCGCGTCTCGACCCGCCGCGCGCTGGTCGGTGGCCTGGTCGCGGCCACCCTGTGGGAGCTGACACGCCTCGCCTTGAGCTGGTACTTCACCCACCTGTCCTTCGTCGGCGCCGTCTACGGCTCGCTGGCGACGCTGATCGTGTTGCTGCTGGGGCTGGAGATCGGCGCCGTGATCCTGCTGCTCGGCGCCCAGGTGATCGCCGAGCTGGAGCAGTGCTCACGCGAGAACATTCGCTGGTACCGCACGCCAAATCGCAAGCCGCTGACGCGACTGCAGTCGCGCCGCAATGCCATGCAGCATGCCGGCGAGATCAGCGAGGATGAGGCAATGGAAATGAGCCCAGACAGGGGGTCAGGCAAGGGGGCAGAAAGCGGCTCAGCAAACGGTTCTGAAAGCGGCTCAGACAAGCGCTAGTACACGCGCTGGGAAAGCTCACCGCGCGCACAACGAAAAAACCGCCCCGAGGGGCGGTTTTTCATGCTCGCATCGCAGAGATGATGCCTGCGGTCACGCGAGTCATTGTCGTCGTGATCGGCGCCTGAGGGCTATTCATCGGCGACGGCTCGCCTGCAGGCGACGCCTCAGTTGACCAGCGAGGCTTCCAGCGAGATCTCGGCGGTGAACAGCTTGGAGATCGGGCAGCCGCCCTTGGCCTTCTCGGCGGTGGACTGGAAGTCTGCCTCGCTGATGCCCGGCACGTCAGCCTTGGTCACCAGGGCTATCTTCGTCACGCTGAAGCCGCTGTCGTCCTTGTCCAGATGAACGGTGGCGGTGGTATCGATGGCCTTGGGCTCATGGCCCGCCTCGCCCAACATCATCGAGAGTGCCATCGAGAAGCAGCTGGCGTGGGCCGCCCCGATCAGCTCTTCGGGATTGGTGCCGGCGCCATCTTCAAAGCGCGTATTGAAGCCGTAAGGCTGATCCTTGAGCGCACCACTTTCACTGCTGACAGTGCCTTTACCCTGCTTGACGCTACCTTCCCAATGCGCGGAACCGGTTTTCTTGATCGTCATGCCTGTCTCCTTGACTGGGTGAACACTCAGGGCCGTTGCCCTGTCCCTCCCACATTGTCATGGCACGCCATGACTTCAAGGGGCGTCTGCCCTTTTGCCATCACAAGTGTCTGATCGATCGCGTGCTGGCTGCGCCTCACTCGAGTGAGCAAGACATGCCACCCACCCCGGCGAGTGCGTCCGTCGCCACGGCCAATTATTGAACAAGAGTTGAATTCCCTTGGTATGCCCCGATAACTGTTCCATCGATTACCCGGCGCGCAACGCCGAGTTGCAGTCACTCACATCATCCTCTCATGTCTGGCAGCGCGCACTTGCAAGAGGGCGCAGCATTGCCGACAGCTCATACGTCGCCGGTGAATCCCTCACCCGCGCGGCTGCCGACACCGGCAGCCAGACCCGCAAGGAGTCCCCTCATCATGTTCTACAGGACCTCGACAGCCATCACTGACGACAATGCCTCTCTCCATCGCCTGCGCTCTGGTCTGCTCTCAGACAAGCGCCCTACCGCGAGCACCCGCCTGCGCCGTGGCATCGGCGCCGCCGCAGTGATGCTGGGCCTGCTGGGCCTCTCCCCGGCTCAGGCCTTCGACGAGATGAACACCGAGACAGGGACCAGCGGCGCGGCCTCCTCCCAGCATTCCTCGGATGGCCAGCCAACGCCCAGCCACTCGAAGCGCACCGCAGACGACGCAGCTGACAACGGCGCGCACTATCAACAGAACGAACAGCCCGAGGTACGCCAGCAAGCCAAGGACAACGCCACGCGCCAGGTACAGAAAAGCCTTGATGGCGGCAAGATCGGCAGCCAGGGCGGCCGCCACGCCAACACGGGCCAGGCCAAGCCGACCGAGAACTGGTTCGGCTGCCCGCCCTCCGGCAGCAGCAAGCAGAACGCCCAGTGCGACGGCAAGTGATCGCCAGCACTGAGCACTCGCCATAGGCACGATTGGCGCTCAAGACGCAGGCCCTGCAACCGACAGTTGCGGGGCCTGCGTCGTTGCGCGCATATGCTGATGTGCATGGAAAGCAGCACTGCGTTGCCACTTCATGCAGCAACCCTGAATAATTTGAGAAAAAATCTCGCAAATTCAGTTAATTACATGCATAGGTTGTCAAAACGACAACACTCTCCTTCCAGCATTCCGGCTTGTGACCCCCAGGTACGGCAGGCACGATATAAGGCATACAGATGATCCGTCGATCATTCATTCAGGCCACCACACTGCGTCGATCTTTACCTCTTCGTGCACGCAGATGCTCAGGGCCTACGACCGGATACGACAGTGGAATGCTTTCCGCGGGAGACGTACTAGATGACAGACACCACCGCACTGTTCACCCCCCATACCTTCGCCGGGCTGGAGCTCAGCAATCGCCTGGTGCTCGCCCCGATGACACGTACCAGCGCGCAGGATGACGGCCAGGTGCACTTTGACATGGTCGATTACTATCGCGATTTCGCGCGGGGCAACTTCTCGCTGCTGATCACCGAAGGCATCTACACCGATGAAGCCTTTAGCCAGGGCTACGCCAACCAGCCGGGGCTGGCCAATCAGGCGCAGCAGAACAGCTGGCGTCCGGTGGTCGACGCCGTGCATCAACAAGGTGGCCGTATCATCGCCCAGCTGATGCATGCCGGCGCCCAGACCCAGCACAACCGCTTCAAGGATGAGGTCGTCGCCCCCTCCGAGAGCCGCGCCAGTGGCGAAATGCTCAACTTCTACGGTGGTTCCGGCCCCTTCCCGCTGGCCCGCGAGATCAGCGAAGCGGAAATCCATGACGCGATCGCCGGCTTTGCCACCAGCGCCCATCGCGCCAAGGAAGCCGGGTTCGATGGTATCGAGCTGCATGGTGCCAACGGCTACCTGATCCACCAGTTCATCAGTGAGCGCTTCAATCAGCGTGACGATGCCTGGGGCGGTGACGCCATCGCGCGTCTGGCCTTCCCGCTGGCGGTCATCCGCAGCGTGCGTGAGGCGGTCGGCACCGACTTCGCCATCGGCATGCGCCTGTCCCAGGGCACCGTGACCGAGCCGGAGCTCGCCTGGCAGGGCGGCCCTGACGAGGCCCGCGAGCGCTTTGCCAAGCTGATGGAAGCCGGGCTGGATTTCCTGCACCTGACCGGCAGTGATGTCGAGGCCCCCGCCTTCCCCGAGGCAGACGACGAGCGTGAGCGCAGCCTCAGCCTGACCGCACTGGCGGCACAGGTGCGCAGCGAGAAGGCCGCCGAGGTGAGCCTGATCACCAATGGCAATGTCGCCAGTGTCGTGAAGGCGCAGGCCGCCCTGCACCACGCGGACCTGGTCGCCATCGGTCGCTCGGCGCTGGCCAATCATGACTGGCCCAAGCGCGTACAACGCGGCACCTGCCTCACCGAGTTCGACTTCTCGATGCTGTCGCCGCTGGCCACTCTGGCCAACGAGGAAGACTGGCGCATCGCCAATGACAAGCCTGCCAACTGCGAGGGTCGCTGCTGATAGCGGCTGACAGGCAAGATACAACGAGCCCCGCCAGTTCACTGGCGGGGCTCGTTGTGTTGGTAGGCTGGACGCTCCTCGACCTGAGCTCAGATATACAGCCGCTGAATCCCACTCAGGCCTTCAAGAGAGTTCCACTACTGGAGGCCAAGGCCGTCATGGCGGACATGCCGGCCTTTGTCATGCGTCCAGAATGTCCACCTGCAGCTACGCCTGCTTCGTCAGGACACCCCACCCGGGGCGATTGCTCGTCATCGGTTTCTCTCAGCAGTGACGGATACTGCTGCGCCCACTCAGCCAACTCCTCAAGCCCTGTGGCAAGACTGACACTGGGGCGAAAGCCGGTCAGCGTCTCAAGTGTCGAGGTATCTGCCCAGGTACGCTCGACATCCCCTGGCTGCATCGGCAGCAGACGCTTGCGAGCCGGGACACCCAGTGCTGCCTCGAGACCATTGATGAAGTTCCCCAATGCGATGGGCTCGCCGCGCCCGAGGTTCAGGACACGCGAGGGAGCGGCATTCACTTCCTGCGTCGGCGGCAGGTGCATAAGCCGGTAGATGCCCTCCACGATATCACTGACATGGGTGAAATCACGTGCCATCTGTCCATGGTTGTAGACATCGATCACCTCGTCGGCCAGCAGCTTGCGTGCGAAACGAAGTGGCGCCATGTCCGGGCGCCCGCGGGCGCCATAAACGGTAAAGAAGCGTAGCCCTGTCACCGGTAAACCATAGAGATGCGCGTAGCTGTAAGCCATCAATTCATTTGAGCGCTTCGTGGCAGCGTACAGCGAGAGCGGGCGTACACCCGCCTGGGATTCCTGCAGAGGCTGACGGGTATCATCCCCGTAAACGGAACTGCTGGAAGCATAGAGCAAATGGCTCGGGGCCGTGTCACGACAAGCCTCAAGAAGATTGACGAAGCCGACCAGGTTGCTGTCGACATAATCAAAAGGCTGAGTGATGGAGTGGCGCACCCCAGCCTGGGCCGCCAGATTGACGACGACATCAAACTCCTCTTCCTGCATCAATGTGCGAAGCGCCTCACGTTCGACAAGATCCAGCTTGACGAAGCGAAAGCTGCCCAGCCGGCGTGCATTGCCGGGGGCAGCAACGCACTGCCCGGCAAGTGCTTCGAGACGTGTCAGGCGGTGCTGCTTCAGCGCCAACGGATAGTAGGGGTTGAGATTGTCGAGACCGACGACCTGCAGGCCTTCCTTCAAGAGTCGCTCACACAGAGCAGCACCAATGAAACCTGCAGCCCCAGTTACCAGTATCTTCATGCTCATCGTTTCTCCTGAGCGGTCATGACCAACGCCGTTGGTGCTGATGAGGGGCCGCCCAATGCCGCTGCGGGTACCGTCAATAATCGGTGGCGTCCCTGATGAAAGACCGGCGTGGCATTGGCTCCATCGTCTACTGCCGCCTGACACCAATCACGCATGCCGGCCAGAGGGCCTGGCGTGTCGGGTAGACGCAGACATTTGTCAGCCTCGATTATCAACCAGCCATCGGGATGCGCTGCCTGCCAGGAATTCAGCTGACTCGAATCGCGCTTCAATTGCTTCAGCGGTTGGGTCAGTCGCCCCAGAAACTGCCAGGTTGCCTGATAGTCCCAGCCAACGACGGCCACCTGCTGGCCTTCCTGTTGATGGTGCTGAACCCATTGAGCCAGGGCAGTCTGATCCAGACGTGGCCATAACGGACGTAATGTCAGGGCCAGCAAGCAGGTCACCAGCAACATGCTGCCCAGCGCCAGTCGCCGCTGAGCATTTAGCGAGCTATTGCCCAGTGACTCAGCGGCAGGTGTTTGAGCCGTGATGGAGCGTCTCGCCTCATCCACGGAAGGCCATAGCCATACCATCAAGGCCAGCAAGCTAGCTCCCGCCATGAGACACGCAAGGCTTGCGTTGCCCGAAGCCACCAGCGCTGCATTGGTCGGCAGAAATGAGGCATCAGTCAGCCAGCCTGCGGGCATGACGATGACCGTCAACGCCAGGCTTGCCAGTCCCAGGCCACCGCTGATCATCGCCAGCAGTTTCAGCGATGTGCGAGCCGGAGGCTGGCGCAGAGCAGCCCAGGCCAGCAGCAGACTCACCGGTATCAGTAGCGGCATCAGATAATGCACTTGCTTGCCGGAGATAAGTGAAAAGACCAGCAGTCCGCCCAGTGCCCAGAAGCGTCCCAGCTTCAGCAAGGGTTGCTCTGACGTTGGCCGCCGAGCAACCGAGGCCAGAAACCCCTCGATCAGCAATCGCGGGCGCAGGCTGAGCGGGAAGATCAACACCGCCAGCCACGGTAGATACCACCATGGCGGTCGAGCATGATCCTGCGCGGAGACGACGCGGCTTGCCGTCTGGCCCCAAAGCAGATCCTCGACATAGTCGGGAGGGCCAGTGATGACGGCGGGAAGCAACCAGATGCACAACACCGCGATGCCCAGCAGCAGGCTCAACACCCAACCGCGCCACTCACAGACCCACACCTCGCGGGCTTGTGCTTGCGTCCACCAGGGGCGCGAGCCGACCACCAACAGAAACCACAAGAGTGCGACCGGCCCTTTGGCCAGCAAGGCCAACCCCAGCCACACACCACTCTCGAGCACGACGCTCAGGCTGAACGGCTGCCCTCCCCGTGGTGTACACCAGGGCCGCAACGCGCCCAGTAGACACGTCGTCAACAGCACATCGAACATCAAGGCCTGGCTATAGAGCCCCCACATCAGACAACCGGCGAGCATCCAACGCACCATGCGTACCCAAAGTTCATGTCTCTGCCGTTCGGCATCGGCCAGGCCAGTGGCCGGCCACAGGGTGCGGGCGACACGCCCTATCTGCCAGATACCCAGCAGACTGACCAGCGGCATCACCAATCTTGGCCAGACATCATTGACTCCGAAGACCATCCATCCGGCGTGAATCAACCAGAACAACAGTACCGGCTTGTCAGCGTAGGCCACCCCGTTCATGGTCGAGACGAACCCGCTGCCGGCATGCCACATCTCCCATGCCACCGAGACATAGCGAGTTTCATCGATGGGCAGATAGGGTCGTGCCAGCGCTGCTGACATCAGCAACACTCCCCATAGCGTCCAACATATTCGCTCGCTGGCATTCAGGTTGATCAACGAATGGGAGCCCCTTCCCACCAGGGATATCGCACATGAAAGTTGCTTCTGACACTTCATGGCTGAACCTCCGGCATCAGAGTATGGCGCTGGGGAAGTCCGATCAGCTGTGCCGCTTCATTCGAGACCGAGGTCGGTGCCAGATACATCGGCGCAACATCGGGATTGCCCTGACATTTCACGGCCGCGCTGCCAGGTAACAGTACCCATTGCTCATCCGGCTCATTCAATGTGATGGCCTGTGCGCCATCCAGACAGGCATGCCGCTTGAGCTTGCGGGGTGTCAACAAGGCCCAGCGGTTCTGCGGGGCCTCCTTCAGCCATGCATAGAGGCGCGAGAATTGGTCTTCCTCCGGCGTCTTGTAACCGAAGTGCCACAATGGCTGACGCGCCTGCAGGATGTATTGCTCACGAAAATCGGGAATGGCCAATGCCTGGTAATCGCTCTTCTCGGCAACCTGCGCCATCAGTACGGCAGGATTGCGAACCGGGTCCATCAATCGTGCCCCCCAGGTGCCCCACAGACTCCAGAACACCACGAGCCAAATCCCCAAGGCCAACAAGCCGTTCCGTGGTTTCAACCAGGTACAGAGCGCGATACCACTGACACCCAGCAGCCCCCACCACCCCCACGGCACCACCCCCTCCTTTGCAGCAAGCGTCACCAATGCCGGGTACCCGAAGACACCGAGCAGTGCCGAGATCAGGAAGATGCCTGCCAGTCCGGCGCAAAGTGCAAACCCCAGCCAGGAGACATGAGGCTTACGTGACAACCCCGGCAACATGGGTGCCAGGCAGATCACCAACAGCGGCAGCGCCGGCAGGATATAGACTCCCCGCTTGCCTGGAGACAACGAGAAGAAGACCACCATCAATGCCGCACCCACCAGGGGCAGCCAGACTCGTAGATCGCGGCGCGAGAAGCGGCGAGCGAGTGCCTTCGGCCACGAGGGTAGCGTCAGCAGCAGCGGCATCCATGCCCAGGGAATCACACTGGTCAGGAAGTAATGCCAAGGCTTCAGATGATGCCAGCTGTCGGTATATCGCTCAGCGGTCTGCTTGAGCAGGATGTTGTCGCGATAGGCGGCAAGCTCCGAATCGCCGGACACGAAGGACATCACCAGCATCGGCCCTACCCAGAGCAGCGGAGCCGCCAGCATCCAGCAGAGTCCGATCAACAGCTCGCGTGATGTCAGCTGCCCTGCGCGACGACCACTGCTGCGCCAAGTCGATGCGTGACGCGCAGCCATCAGCCAGAAAGGCAACATCAGCAACGGCAGGAACCCGACCCCCTTGGTGAGGATGCCAAGCCCCATCGCAAAGCAGCCGAGATAGAAATAGCGCACGCCATCATTGAGCAATGCATGCCGCAACAATCCCCAGCTACCCAGCAGGATGAAAGCCGTGACCAGCATGTCGATCTGAGCCGTACGAGCCTGCAAGATGAACTGCACTGACGCGAGCAACCACAGCCCGGCAATGAAGGCTGTGTGCCGGCCATGCAGGCGGCGAATCAGGTCCACGCTCAGCCCCAGAGTCGCGGCCCCGGCCACCAGCGATGGCAGGGCAAAGCCGATGCGGATATCCCCCACCAAGCCAGTGGACAAGGCACTGAGCCACATGAAGATCGGCGGCTTGTCGGGATAAAGCTCTCCCGCGCGGTGTGGCAACCACCAGTCCCCCGTGATCCACATCTCGAGACCATTGAGCGCGAAGCGTGGCTCATCGGCAGGCCACGGCATACGCATGCCAAGCCCGATGGCAGAGACAGATAGATACAACGCCCCCAGGACCCACCAGGGATGGCGGGAAAGTCTTCGGTACACACCACCAGCTGGCGTCATTGCCTTCATGCGCCTGTCCCTTGGTGCCGAACGGAATTGGCATGGAGGTGTGCCACTTCAGTCTTGAGTCGGGCGTTTTCTATCTCCAGCGACGCGAGCCTGGCCTTCAGGGAGTCGTCAGTGCTCAATGCGCATTCTTCCGTCTTGCCACAAGCGTGTTCGACGACAGTGGACTCCTGCGGGGCCTGGGACGACGCTTCGCTGCTAGGCGACGTGAGTGACCGGCGATCCCGCTTGATCAAGCTCAGATTACGCAGATAGATGAAAAGCCCTGCCCCCTGACCGGCAATGAATACCGGGTCCTCGCGATGGATGGCATACGCAAGCAGCGTCGTGCCACCGGCAAGCGAGAACCACCAGAAGGCACGAGGAACGATGGAACGACGTGCCTTCTCACTGGCCAGCCACTGAATGATGAAACGCGCCGAGAACAGCGCCTGGCCTCCAAAACCGACAGCGACCCACCACGGACTGACATCCATCAGCAGGCACCCCGCGCCACGTCGGCCTGGTCCGGGTTGCTGTCACCTGCTGCTGCATCGTGACCGTTAGCCTGATATCTAGAGGGGGAGTCAAACAGGCTTGTTGGCGCGGATGCAGAGGGCGTCGACACGTGCGTCCCCACCAACGGCAGCGAACCATGGTCGATGGCCTCACTGGCAGCATGGCCAAAGATATTCTCGAGCGGTGACGGTAGACGCGAGCGACGCACAAGCCACATCACTCCGACAATATCGGCAATACCGACCCAGAGCCGATCGAAGAAGCCGTATTTGGATACCCCTGCCACTCGTTCGCGGTGACGGACTGCCAATGACTGCACCTTGCCACCCTGGGCGCGAACCAGCGCCGGAAGAAAACGGTGCATGTGGTCGAAATACGGCAGCCGAAGGAAGACGTCACGACGCATGACCTTGATTCCGCAGCCGGTATCTGGCGTGTCATCGTGCAGCAGCGCTTGTCGGATGGCATTGGCCAAGCGTGATGACACACGCTTGACGGCATCATCGCGGCGTTGCGTGCGATGACCAGCTACCAGGTCGAGCTTTTCGAGCGTTGCCAGTGACAACATGTCCGGCAAGTCCGCTGGATCATTCTGGCCATCGCCATCCAGGGTCGCCAACCATCGACCGCGCGCCAGCCGGGCAGCCTGCCACAGCGAAGTACTCTGTCCGAAACTGGTGCCGTGGTGATAGGGACGCAATCGTGGATCTTCCTGCGCAGCCTGCTTGAGCCAACTCCAACTGCCATCACTGGAACCATCATCCACCACGATGATCTCGTAGCGCTGCCCCGCAAGCGCCTCATGCACCTCGGCAATAAGGCCAGGCAAGTTGTCACGCTCATCACGAGCCGGTATCAACACCGAAACTCCTCCGCACAAGGGCTCCTCGCCCTGCGCCAAGGGGTGGTCTGAACCAGGCGATGTCATGGTGATCGCGGACTTCATGGAATAACTCCTGAGCAATGACTGGGCGTCGAGCAAGCCGGATAGATGTCAGATCCTGCAGCGATCGGAACCGGCAGGCTGCGCGTTTCTGGCAGAAAGTTTGCCCGCAAACTATTAAGGCAGGCTTAAGTGAAGCGCGGATGACAACCGTCAATGCAAGAAGCCCCCGTCGCGCTGGGCGACGGGGGCTTCAATGCAAAGACATCATTGAGTCGAAGACTCTCTTGATACGGCTATGACAGACGCTTCACTTCCCTTGCCAGTGATCCCGCCCCCACTGCCGACGCTGGTCGGACGTGAGATACGACCAGGCGACAAAGCGGCTGACCTTCTGCCCCTGGGACATCTCGACCACCCTGACCTCGCTGACACCACTGCGCTTGAGGGCTTTCCTGATACCGGTCAGGCTCGCCGAATGCGCGACCAGCGAGGTGAACCACAGGCACTGCGTGGCGACTTTGCGGCTCTCCTGGATCATGCGGGTGACGAAGGCTTCTTCCCCGCCCGGATACCAGAGCTCGGCCGCCTGACCCGCGAAATTCAGCGCAGGCGCAGTGCGTGCCCCACCCTTGCGTGAGGCATTACCGCGCTGCCGGCGCGACTTGTCGAGCCCGCGCCATTTGCGCTGCGATTCCCGCGCCATATCGGCTTCACTGGCATGGAACGGCGGATTGCAAAGCACTAGATCAAAACGCTCATCCGCGCCCCAGATTCCAGCGAAGTGGCGCGTGCGATCGGCCTGCAGGCGCACCTCGATCTGGCCCTTGAGGCGCGCATTGGCGGACAGTATCGCGCGAGCCGAGTCGATCGCCTGCGCGCTGATATCACTGCCGACCATCTGCCAGCCAAAGCTGCGATTGCCCAGCAGGGGGTAGATGAGGTTGGCACCGGTGCCGATATCCAGCGCGCGCACGTGCTCACCCGCCGGCAGCTGACCGCCATTCGCTTCACTGATCAGGTCCGCCAGGTAATGCAGATAATCGGCGCGCCCGGGGATGGGGGGACACAGATAGCCGGCGGGAATGTCCCAGTGGGCGATGCCGTAATGGCGACTCAACAGGGCCCGATTGAGCGCCTTGACCGCCACGGGATCGGCGAAGTCGATGGACTCGCTGCCAGCGGGTGTCTTGATCACGAAGGCCGCCAGTGCCGGGCTCGCCTTGACCAGCGCGGCCATGTCATAGCGCCCACGATGCGGGTTGCGGGGGTGCAGCTGCCCCTTGCGAGCCGGGGTCACCTTGATAGAAGGCGCCTTGATGGCAGGCGCTTGGACGGAAGGTGCCTTGGCCGCGCTGGGCTTCTCGCGGGCGGCCGGATCAAGACGGTCAGCCGGGGCGGCCTGCTGACGTCTGTCAGCCGAGTCGTGTCGGGAGGATGCGCCGGACTTGGCGAGGGAAGCACCGCGTGGGCGACGCGAAGACGAGGACATGACGACATACCGGACAATGACAGGGGACGCCATCTTACCAGAAGGCGCCGATCAACACAGACCGCTGCCACTCAGGACGCTACCTATCAGGACAGGTCGCTATCGATCAGCGCCGCGCGCGAGTTGGCACGCTGATCGACCCGACGCGTCTGGGCGCGGCGAGCCGGTGCACGTTCGATGCTCAGCGGGCAATTGCTGCAATAGCCCAGACACTCGATGCGATAACGCACGCAGCACACCTTGCGCGGCGTATGCCGTTCGCCATGACGGTCCATCACGTCGCTGACCGGCTGATAGAGCGGATTGCGCCGCCCGTCGGCCAGAATTCTGGTCGCCATCAGCTGATGTGCCGGCGCCGCCTGCGCGACCCAGCCCTGCTCTTCCAGCATGCCGACGATATAGACGAAGTAGTGCGCCGCGTTGCTCCAGAAGACCTTGGGCCCCAGCGCAGTGTGCGGCACCAGGCGCTCGATGACGGCCTCAAGATGCGTCAGGTAGCCCTGAAAGCGCGCCTGGAGCCGCGTCGCCTCATCGGCCGACTCGATCTCCGCCGGGAGGCTTGTACCCTGCCCCGCCGCATCATCGAGTATCAGCTGCGTGACCACACCATGCTCGCCTAGGCGCAGCGAAAGATGCCGCAGCTCCAGCGGCAGTTGATGGTCCAGCAACAGGTTGGCCGCCAGCGGCAGCGATACCATCGAGGACAACAGGTACTTGGACCACTGGGAAAGCAGCGCCTGCTCATCGGGGGCGCTGTGGTGAGAGGCGGCGGCTGCCGGGCCGGCCTCGTACTGCATGCCATGCGCGGCGATGCACGCCGCCAGCCACCCGGGGCTGAGCACATCGCGCGCCGGCACGACACGCTGGAGCGACGCCTCATCACCTGCCTGCACCTGAGCGTAGGTAGTGATCAGGTCCCGATAGGCAACCATCGGACCGGCAAAGAGCGGGGAAAGCGCGTCGATCATCGGGAAGCTCGCAGACGTGAAGAAACAGACAGTGCCTCACATACTAACGAAAACTATTAGCATTTGCATATCAAAAGAGCATGATGAACCAGCAGGGCTTACAACAGGGCTTCCAGCAGCCTGCGTCGGGCTCGTCGGCACTCACAGCCTGCCGTCCCGACACAGTCGACGACGCACCCAGGCATCGTAGACTCGCGTCAGCGCCGGTTCGATCAGAGGCCGCGTGATCAGCCACCCCAGCCAGGCAAGACCGGGGATGCGCGCAAGCAGCAGGCGATACGCCGGCATGCCCTCACGGATCTGCCCTTGCGCTGTCTCGACATGCAACGACAGCAATGCCTGCTTGAGGCCGATGCCGCGAGCGGCGAGATGCTCGGCGTTATCCGTCGCATCCCACCACTCCACGTTGGCGTCTTGGCGCGACAGCCGCTCGTAGCGGGCGCGTTCACGACGACACACCGGGCAGCGCGCGTCGTAGTAGATCCTGATGAGTGGCAAACCGTCACGCTGAGGTCGCTGGCTGGCGGCATCCGACATGCTGGCCTCCCTCTTGTGATGAATATGCGCGGTACGCGTTCCTCAATGAGCCTTCAGCGCGACATGAGATCAGGACGCCGCGCCGATGCGGTCGGAATATTCCTTGTCTTCATAGCGATGCAGCGGCGCGTCCTCGGCACAGTCCGGGCTGGTCTGGAAGGTCTTGCGCACATCGAGCACACCCAGGCTCTGAATGGTGCGACGCCCCAGCAGCACGGGATAATTCATGCCATCACGATCGCGCAGACTGAACTGCTCCTCGTAGCGCTCGCCGCCCATGCACAGTGTCATCAGCACCACCGGGCGCGTATCACGTCCGCCTGCACCGGACACCGTCAGGTCACGATACAGGGGGCGCTCGAAGGTATTCTCGACCTTTTCACCCTTGGCTTCGTCCTCGACCTCGACATCGAAACGCACCCACTCCTCGTCATCACGCTCGAAGGTCTCGATATTCTCGGCATGCATCGAGGAGGTCAGCGCGCCGCTATCCAGCTTGGCCTTCACCATCACGCCCCACGGCTCGATGGTCGCCTTTTCCACCCAACCGAAGACTTCATCGTCTGCCGCCTGGGCCACGACTGGCGCGGCAAGCGAGGCAATCAAACCGATACCGGCGAATTGACGTGCGGCGCGTGCAAGGGATGTAGCAGCGTGTCTCGACATGATGGCTCCAGGAAAAAGTGGCGACGTTGCAAGGACAATGCCCGACATCCTTCACCATGGAGGCTTGCGGCAAGGTTAACAAGGCGTGAGAGCACACCCTCGCCTGTTCTTCTGCCCCCTGGCCCCCTGTCAGGCGAAAGCAACGGGCGGTTGCGAGCAGGCGATGACAAGCCACCCTTGATATGGCGCGCTGCCCCCACCAGCTATCATGGAGGGCCGCGCCATCAGGGGGCTGCCATCTGCAACATCCACTCGACGGAGGTCATCATGCAAGACCTGTTACGTGAGTCACTTTCCCACTGGAGCCTGCTGCTGTGCTGGCTGTTGCTGATGGTACCGGCGCTGATCTGGGTCGTGCGCGATCTGACCACGAAGAATGCCCACTTGGCCCCGATGATGAAGTGGGTGTGGGGACTGACCACGCTCTACTCCGGTGTCGTGGGCCTGCTGGTCTATCGTTTCGCCGGGCGCCGCCAGATCGCCACCAACGGTGATGCCCGCAAGGGGCTGAGAAGCGTCGCGCACTGCTACTCGGGCTGCGGACTGGGGGAATTCGTCGGCGTCAGCCTGGCGGTGGGCCTGTTGGCCATGGGCAATATCTCCACCGCCATCATCACCTTCCTCTTCGCTTACCTGTTCGGTTTTCTGCTGACGGTCGGCCCGATGCTGCAGGGTGGCAGTGATGACAAGCCGCAGGTGATTCGTGATGCCTTCAAGAGCGAGACGGCCTCCATCGTGGTGATGGAAGTGGTGGCGATCTCCGTGGACCTCTGGCTTGCGGGCGGCGCCGGCATGCATCAGCCGCTGTTCTGGAACTCGCTGATCATTTCCTTGAGTCTGGGGCTGCTCGCCGCCTGGCCCGTCAACGTCTGGCTGGTGAAGCATGGCGTCAAGGGTGGCATGGCGGACCCACGCGAGACGGACTCGCAAGCGCAGCACCATGCACATTGCTGAAGCGCGTGCACTGCTGAGACACGCCGAGTGTTGAGTATTGAGTGTCGAGACATGAAAAAGCCCCGTCGGCATGCCGACGGGGCTTTTCTCTGACTGACCTCTCACACTGACATTCGCATCCCAGTCAGAGCGATGCCGCCAGTCGCATCACGTTCAAGTTGCTGACTCAGACGAACTCGCCGTTGTGATAGACCTGCTGCACGTCTTCACAATCATCCAGCAGCTCGAGCATCTTGTTGAGCAGCTCGGCGTCATCGCCGCCGACCTCGGTATGGATCTGCGGAATGAAGCTGATCTCATCGACTTCGAAGTCGAGATCTTCACCGTAGATGGCGGTCAGTGCCCCCTTGGCCTTGAAGTACTCGGTCGTCGGCGCGAGCACCGTGATGATGCCGTCGTCGAGCTCGATATCACTGACATCGACGTCGGCTTCCATCAGCGCTTCCAGGACCTTTTCCTCGTCCTCTTCCGCACCCTTGAAGGCCAGGATGGCGCGGTGGTCGAACATGTGCGACACCGAACCCTGCGCGCCCAGCTTGCCCTTGCCCTTGTTGAAGCAGGTGCGGACTTCGCCGAAGGTGCGGTTGTTGTTGTCGGTCAGACAATCAACGATGACCATGACATTGCCCGGACCAAAGCCTTCATAGCGCGCCAGAGCGAAGTCTTCTCCGCCGGTGCCCTTGGCCTTGTCGATCGCCTTGTCGATGACGTGAGTCGGCACCTGGTCCTTCTTGGCCTTCTCGATGAGACGACGCAGGCTCAGGTTGCCGTTGGGGTCGAGGCCACCGTTCTTGGCCGAGACGTAAATCTCGCGCCCGTAACGTGAATACACGCGTGCCTTGTTGAGAGAGGTACGCGCCATTGATTCTTTACGGTTCTGGAATGCTCTTCCCATGCAAGTCGACTCTTGTCCGCCTGAATTCAAATGCCCTTGCGACCATGTCGCGGGACCTGAAGCAGTGTCGGCCTCCTGGCCGACACTGCAACGCTGTGACGAATAGTAACGCAGACAACGCCGTACGTCGCCATCCCTGCCGGGTCTTGCGCGTTGAGCGCAGCGCACCACGACGGGCAAGGCGACTCATGCATGCTGCTGGCCGTCACAGACAGTTGGTCGGCTTGGGCAGCCCGGCGATGCGCGCGCCCACCTTGGGCGGGCTGTCCGGGAACAGGCGCATCAGATGCAACGAGCGGCCCTTGTCGGAGCCAAACCGCTGGGTCATCGCCTTGCTCAGCGGGCGCATGGCCGGCGAGAGCGAGAAGCGCTGATAGAAGTCACGCAATACCTCGATCACCTCCCAGTGCTCCGGCGTCAGTTCACGCCCCTCCTCGGCGGCCAGCATTTCCGCCAGCGCCGGGCTCCAGTCATCTAGATCGACCAAATAGCCTTCCGCATCCAGTCCGATATCACGCCCATCAAGCGTCAGTGTGCGCACCGTTTCACTACTGGCCATACAGATCCTGATTCACTGTCTTGCATGAAAATTGAAAGGGAGAAGCGCCTGACGCCTCAGAACCAGCTGACGGTCTTGTCGGCGGCCTCAGTCAGGGCGACGAAACCGTCGACGTCGACCACGATGACGCTCTCCGCGCAGCGTCCCAGCAGGCCGCGGGACTCGAGGTCTTCGCGCAACGCGAACAGCCGTCCCTCAAGCCCGGCAAGGTGCTGCTCGGCGTTGTCGAGAGCGCCATTGACGCCATCCTCGATCAACAGCAGCTGGTCTTCCGGGCCCATGGCATTGAGCACATCATCATGGATGCGGCTGGAGAATGGCGAACGATTGAGTAGATGTAGATTCATGCAATTATCCAGGCAAGGAAAGCTGGGGCTGACGCTGGCCATCAATGGAGAGATATCAACGACATGGCATCAGGAAACTGATGCGAGCATATCAGTCGCCAGCGTTGGCGGCAGTGACGTGTCAGAAGCTCAGCACGCGCGAGAACGCGACTGTCAGCGCGACCACCTCGTCGTGCTCGAGCAGCGTGACCGGCAACAGCGTGACATCCTGCGCTGTCAGGCCCCGTGCGCGCAGCGCCGCTGCATCGACGTAGCAGCGCTCGACGTCATACATCTCAAGCGCCGCCAGCAGGTTGTCACTGCCCTTCTGCCCCAGCGGCCCGGTCTGCTGCCCTTCCAGCAGCGCCATCACGCCATCACCGGTGAACAGCAGCCCGACCTCGCGTCCGAAGGCCGCCGCGACCATCGCCGCCTCCAGTCCTTCGCGCAGCCAGCTGCTGCCATGCGGGCCATGGCGCAGCATGACCAGCAGGTCACCGGCGGCCATCCCGGCGTCATCACCTGCCAGGGGCGCCGTCATCACATCGCTCATGGTCTGCTCCTCACTCGATAAGTGGCGTCATCATCAGTGATGACAAGAAATGACGTCATGCAAAGGTGATCAAGTGGTCATTGTCCAACGTCGCCTCGACCAGCTGGCCCAGCCCCGTCAGCTCGAACGGCGCCTCGAGGGTGTGCCCCTGCTTGCCATGCCGCGCCGCTTCGCGCTCATCGAGCATGCCGCGCCTCAGGCCCGCAGCGACACACACCTGCAGGCGGGTAGCGTGGTTCTCGGCAAGCGACAGCCAGCGATCACGCAGATGCGGCTCGTCCTGAGGCGGCGCCATCATGTTGGCGGCGTTGTAGACGCCATCGTGATAGAAGAACACCGTGGTCAGCTGATGGCCGCGCGCCAGCAGGGCATCGGCAAAGCGCAGCGCCGAATGGCTGGCCTGCTGGCTGTAGGGGCCGCCGTAGACGGCCAGAGCATAACGCATGCGAACCTCGTGTGACTGCTCATGAATGGCCGCTATTCTAGCGCGAGTCACGCCACCTGACACCCGAACGCAAACGACCCCGCCGAGGCGGGGTCGTTTGCAGGTCTCATGTTCCTTCGCTTGACGATCAATCGTCGGAAGCGAAGCCCAGCAGGGCCAGCAGGCTGACGAACATGTTGTAGATGGAGACGTACAGGCTCACCGTCGCCAGCAGGTAGTTGGTCTGCCCGCCGTGGATGATCTGGCTGGTCTCGAACAGGATCGCCGCGGAGGCGAACAGCACGAAGCCGGCGGAGACAGCCAGTGCCAGGCCGCTGATGTTGAAGATCATCGCTGCCAGCATCGCCAGAATCAGTACGATGGCGCCGGCGAACAGGAAGTTGCCCAGGAACGAGAAGTCCTTGCGCGTCACCAGTGCCACCGCGGACAGGCCGGCGAAGGTGATGCCGGTCATGCCGAGCGCGGTCATCACCAGCTGGCCGCCGTTGGGCAGGCTCAGGTAGGCATTCAGTACCGGGCCGAGCGTGAAGCCCATGAAGCCGGTGAAGGCGAAGGTCACGAAGATACCGGCGGTGGAGTTCGCGGTCTTGTGGACCAGGAACATCAGGCCGTAGGCACCGATCAGCAGCACGAAGATGTTCATGCGGCCGACGCCCATGCTCATCGCCACGCCAGCGGTCAGCGCGGAGAACAGCAGCGTCATTGCCAGCATCATGTAAGTGTTGCGCAGTACCTTGTGAGTACTGAGCGAGCGGCTCGCGGTATCCTGCGAGACCTGCCAGGAGCTGTTAGCCATGGTGTCTATCCTCAGGTTGCTACGATGGATTCATCGATTTGACCCCAGCATGCCCTCAGGGGTTTGCCTAATCAAGAGACAGAACGATGAAAAGCCCCATTGAGGCAACCATCCGGCGCACGCAAGGCAACGACATCGTCAGTCTCCGCGGCCATTGTGGCATGTGCGACCTTTCAAGCATCTGAACGACAAGGAAATTTACGCCAAGTCCTTGACGCTGACTGAAAAATCCGTAGTATTTCATCCCGTGAGTCGGAGGGATGGCAGAGCGGTTGAATGCACCGGTCTTGAAAACCGGCGTAGGTTAATAGCCTACCCAGGGTTCGAATCCCTGTCCCTCCACCACCTTGATTCCGAAAGCCCCGTCTACCTCAGGTAGGCGGGGCTTTTTCGTGGTCATGATTCATGATCCGAGTCATGACCTGAATCATGGTCTGGTACCAGCAGGCGGCTTCCGGCGGCCTCACCCCAGCGCAACCCTGCTGCAAGTGATTGTCCGCGATGGCTTTTCCGAAGATTTTTCTTCGCTTACCTCTTGCTATTATCACCAGGTTCGGTAGTATTTCGCTCCGTGAGTCGGAGGGATGGCAGAGCGGTTGAATGCACCGGTCTTGAAAACCGGCGTAGGTTAATAGCCTACCCAGGGTTCGAATCCCTGTCCCTCCACCACCTTGAATTCCGAAAGCCCCGTCTACTTCAGGTAGGCGGGGCTTTTTCATTGTTGCCGCGCAGCGCCCATCGCCGCCACTTCGCTACCCTGCCTGAGCAGCGATGGCCAATGATGCGCCGGGCCGTCAGCGGACTTTCGGCTACAGTGAGCATCACTGCGCCAGACATTCCTTGCCGCAGACTGTGCGCTTGCCCCTCCCCCTTTAGACAAGTCGAGACACCATGCCATTTTCTGCCCTTGGTTTGAGCGATTCCATCGTCAAGGCCGTCACCGAGCAAGGCTACCAGACCCCGACTCCCATCCAGGAGAAGGCAATCCCCGTCGTGCTGGCCGGTGACAACCTAATCGCCGCAGCCCAGACGGGTACCGGCAAGACGGCAAGCTTCGTGCTGCCCATCCTGCAGACCCTGCAGCAGGCGCCCAAGGTGCGCGCCAAGCGGGTACATGCCGTCATCCTGACACCGACGCGGGAGCTGGCGATTCAGGTCGTAGACAACATCCAGCACTACGCTCGGTATCTGGAAGTCAGCTCCATGGCGATGTATGGCGGCGTGGAGATCGAACCCCAGCAACAGCGCCTGATCGAGGGCGTGGACATCCTGGTGGCGACGCCCGGCCGCCTGCTGGACATGCTGACCCGCCGCGCGATCCATCTCGACGAGACACGTACCCTCGTCATCGACGAAGCGGACCGCATGCTCGACATGGGCTTCATCGCCGACATCAACAAGATCGTCGAGAAGCTGCCCAAGGAGCGCCAGAACCTGCTGTTCTCTGCCACGCTTTCGGCCCAGGTGCGTGTGCTGGCCAAGACCGCAGTGACGGACGCCGTCGAGATCATGATCACACCGGAGAACGTCACCGCGCCCGACATCAGCCAGTATCTGATCACGGTCGACAAGGAGTTCAAGTCCGCCCTTCTGAGCCACCTGATTCACGAGAAGCAGTGGCAGCAGGCGCTGATCTTCATCGAGACCAAGCGCGGCGCCGCCAAGCTGGTGAGTCAGCTGGAGAAACGTGACATCGCCGCCGAGTCCTTCCACAGCGGTCGCAGCCAGGCCATGCGCGAGCAGCTGCTGGCCGACTTCAAGGCCGGCACCATCAAGTATCTCGTGGCCACCGGCGTTGCCGCACGTGGCATCGACATCGATGACCTGCAGCGCGTGGTCAACTACGACCTGCCGGACGCCGCCGAGGATTATGTCCACCGCATCGGGCGCACCGGCCGTGCCGGGGCCAGCGGTGAAGCCATCTCGCTGGTCTCGCGTGATGACTTCCGCAACCTGTGCGCCATCGAGCAGCACCTGGGCTATTTCGTGACGCGCGAAGTCGTGGAAGGCTTTGCACCCAAGCTCGCGGTGCCGGCCTCGAACAGCGACTACGCCCCCAAGTCCGCAAGCAAGAGTCGCCGGCGCCAGTCCAACCGCCGCTGACTTTTCTCAGGGCAAGCCTGATGACGCCCTGACACAAGCACGCCCCCGGAGACATCAACGCCATTCTCCGGGGGCGTGCCGGGTTGTATACCAGGCTTTGTGCACGAAGCTCTGCGCGCAGTGCTCTATGCACAGTGCTACGCACAGTGCATTGCGCTCAATTGATGGCGGCGATGCCCGGCCCGCCCACGGGCCCCAGCTGGGTGTCACTGACGAAGCCATTGCCGCCATCCTGCTTGGCGCGGAACAGATTGACGTCAGCCTTGGCGATCAGGCCTTCCAGGTCCTTGTCGCCGGACTGACGCTGGGCGACACCGATCGACAGATTGACATCCAGACTGTTGAGGCCGTCATTGATGACGAATGGCAGCGCCGAAGCGCCCTTGCACAGACGCTCTGCCACCTGGTCGACGCGCTCGCCATGCAGCCCCGGGCATAACAGCACGAACTCCTCGCCGCCATAGCGCCCGACCAGATCCTCCCCGCGCAGGATGCTGCGCATGCGCCGCACCAGCTCCTTGAGCACCTGATCACCGGCCTGGCGCCCCCAGGTCTCGTTGATCAGCGCCAGGTGGTCAACATCGACCATCATCACGCTCAGCGGCCCGTTGTTGATCAACATGCCGCGTCCGCTGTCGACCAGCTCCGCGCGACTCAGAGCACCGGTCAACGCATCGAAGCGCCCTCCCGTCTCGAAACGCTGCTGCAGGCGCTCCACCGACCAGCCCATCTGTACCAGCACCAGCGTGAAGAAGATGGTCAAGACCCCCAGATTGATGATGCGAAATGCCAGCATCCAGCCAGCGGGCAGCAGATGGGTCGGCCCTTCCAGCATCAGGATGATATAGGCCAGCAGCGGCATGCTCAGGCAGGCGGCACACAGAAGTACGCGCCGCATGAACGACATGCGGATCGAGTAGATGCACAGCAAGGCACCGAAGTAGAAGTAGTCGAATCCGGCCTCCGAGCCGAAATAGCTTAGCGAGAAGCTGATCTGCGCACAGGTGCCCAGCGCCATCAACGTGGCCGCCAGGGCTTCACGGCGAGCACGGTGCAGCTGCAGGCAGACCAGATCGACGATCAGCATCGCCAGATTCAGCGCCAGAATGCCCATCTCACCCAGCCACAACAGCAGGATGGCGTAGAGCAGATGGCAGCTGACCGCCAGCACGTAGACCATGTTGAAGGTGGCATGAAAGGTCTTCTCATCCGCCGTGAGCCCGGGCGGGAATTGCTCGAATCGTCGCAGAAAGCCCGCGAGATGAGGATGTGGGCTGGCCATGTAGTCACCTCCTTGTCGCTGGCCACAAAGGGTGGCCAGGCGCTGTCACGGACAAATTGGCCTGACATCAACAGAGTACGATATTGATGAGTCCAAACACGACGCCCCCATTACACGCAGTGCAATGGGGGCGTCGTAGTGCGTGAAGTTCAGACAGAGGCTAAGGCTCAGACACGGAGTCAGGCTCAGTGCAGTCGCAGCCCGACCTTGGTGATGCGATTGCCTTCCACCTCGTTCACCACCCAGTGGATGCCATGCCAGTCCACATCGTCGCCGACCACCGGCACCCCGCCGACTCGACGAGTGATGAACTCGGCGATGGTCAGGTGCTGCTCGCCCTGGGAGAGCGTCAAGCCGTAGACATCGGCGATATCCTGCATGTTGGCATCGCCTTCCAGCGTGAAGGTCCCGAAGAAAGCGCGCTGCTCATGCTGCAGGCTCTCGCCATTGAACATGCGATTGAGACTTGGCACATCACACGAGCGCCCTACCACGCACAGCACATCCTGCTGATGCAGACAGGTGCTGCCCTTGGGATGGATCAACACCTTGTTGCGGAACAGCGCCCCGACCTTGGCCCCCGACGGGAAGCGCAGCATGCGCAGCGCCACGCCTTCCAGCGCCGTGTTGTCGACGCGATAGACCAGCATCTCGTAGTCGTTGACCGGCATGATGCCGAGCAGGTTGCGGCGACTGGGCTGTGCACCCGGCGGCACCACCACCCTCAACTTGCGCGCCATCGGCGCCAGCGACGAGCCCTGTACCAGCAGCGAGATGATGACCACGAAGAAGGCGACATTGAAGTAGAGACCGGCATTCTCGACCCCGGTGATCACCGGGAAGATCGCCAGCACGATCGGTACTGCCCCTCGCAATCCCACCCAGCTGATGAACCACAGCTCGCGCCAGCGGAAGCGGAAGAACGGCTTGAGACACAGGATGACCGCCAGCGGGCGCACCACCAGAATCAGCGCCACGCTGAGGATGGCGGCCGGCAGCGCGAACTGCAGCATGGTCGACGGCGAGACCAGCAGGCCCAGCATCAGGAACAGCACGATCTGCGAGAGGTGTGCCATGCCATCATGCACCGGCAGGATGTGCTCCAGATGACGACCGGGGTGATTCCCGATCATCAGGCCGCACAGATAGATGGCGAGGAAACCGCTGCCGCCCATCTCGTTGGTGGTGGCGAACAGGCTCAAGCCAAGTGCCAGCGCCAGCAGCGAATAAAGACCGGGGGCGAGGTCCAGATAACGCATCAGGCGTGCGATCAACCAGCCGCCGGCGATCCCCATGGCGGCGCCGACACCGAACTGCAGCAGGAAGCTCATGATGCCCGACGCGACGCCGGAGAGCTGACCGGTCAGGATCTCGGCCAGCGTGATGGTCAGGAAGATCGCCATCGGGTCGTTGGTGCCGGACTCGATTTCCAGCGTCGCACCGACACGCTCATTGAGGTGAACGCCCTGGCCTCCCAGCAGCGAGAAGACCGCCGCGGCATCGGTGGAACCGACGATGGCCCCGACCAGCAGGCCTTCGATCAGAGTGAGATCAAACAGCCACATGGCCAGAAGGCCCACCAGGCCACTGGTCATGAAGACCCCGACGGTGGCCAGCACCAGCGCCGGTTTCAGGCCGGCACGAAACGTGGACAGCCGCGTACGCAGGCCGCCATCGAGCAGGATGAGCGCCAGCGCCAGATTGCCGATCATGTAAGCGGATGAGGCGTCGTCGAACTGGATGCCCAGGACGCCATCTTCACCCGCCAGCATGCCAAGACCGAGGAACAGCAGTAGCAGCGGCATGCCAAGACGCGCCGAGACGCGGCTGGCCAACACGCTCAAGGCGATCAGCGTGCCTGCCAGCAAGAAATAATAATTCAGGTTCTCTACCACGAGTGCTCCCCCGCCAAGCCCTACATCAGATCTCGAGTGACGTCCATGACGACTCACCCACAGTATTCCATGTCAGCGAAGGGGCTGCAGAGAAATTTCACACCTTTCATGTACTTGCAGTGTACAGCACGCGAATTTCACGCCAGGCTGCGCGGCGAGACCCAGGCAGGGGCTGCCGCAAGCTCAGCATAGGACCGCGGGCCGAATGCCTCCATCGCCCACAACAGCGCACGGCACAGCTCACGCTGGCCATCAAGATTGATCATGCGCCCATGGCGCGAATAGCCCTTCATGAAGGCCTGACGCTGCTCCGGCGTTTCCAGCAGCAACTCCACCAGCGCCCAGTCGAACTCGATCGGCGCCCACACCAGCGCTTCCCAATCGCTCCATACCCAGCCGGTGGCGGCGCACAGATACTGATCGGCGCGCATGTCCGGCAGACACCACACCGCGCGAGTCGGCGCCGGGAAGGTGCGCTTGAGCAGCGTGCCGAGTTCCGCGCGACGCGGGTGATGGGCCAGAAAGCGCGTGACGCGGGCATTCCAGTGCAACAGCGGCATCGGCTGCGCCAGCGGCTGACCGAAGCCCGACACCGTATCCTGATGCAGGCGACCGAGCTGGTCGCCCAGCAGCTCACAGAAGGTGATGCTGAGATTGCTCGGCTGACCGCTGGACCACGGCAGGTGCCAGATGGGCGCGCCATCGAGACGCCCCAGGAAGGTCAGGGGCAGCGGCGGAATCGGCAGGCGCGCGGGCAAGGCGCCCGCCAGTCGCGTCAAACCCTCCGGCGTCGCCCAGCGATCGGCACCGAAGACCCCGCGCATGGCGTGCCAGAAGGGGTCGTGGTCTGGCCCGGTTCGCGCCAGCTTGATCAGCCCCGGCGTGCCGCCACGCTGGCGCCACAGCCAGTTGGCGCTATCCGGCCAGGCGAGTGCCAGCGGTTCGAGCGGTTGCCCCAGATAGGTCGAGAGCCGTCGAGTCAGTGACTCCTCGGGCCAGCCCCTGGGCACGGGGTGCGGCTCCCCCGTGGCGTCAACTGCGCTCGGCCGTCGCGGGGGGACGGGATAGCTGGAACAGGTCGAGAGATCCGGTGTGTCGGGCATGATGATCTCCTTGGGCAACACGTCTTGTTACAGTCATGTTCAGCATACCCAAGGCGTGCCACATCGGCATAGTCCGTTTCGCCCCACTCAGGAAAGCCAATCAGGAAAGCCACTCAAGAAAGTCGCCGTCTCCCCTGCCCCGACTTGCGTCGGACAAGACACCGGCAAGACAGTGACGTTACACTGTCGGCCTGGATGGGGGTGCCCGAGAATGGGCTGAGAGTCGCAGCGATACGTCGCGCGACAACCCCTGGAACCTGATCCGGTTGATACCGGCGGAGGGAATCCCCGACGCGTGCCCTGCACGGCGCGTCACCTGCTTCCTCCTGCCGGCACGCCGCCTGACCACGGAATTGCCTGTGTCGCTGGGACTCACCCTCAACAACGCACGAATCGATTACGCCGGCCACACGCTGTTCCGCGATATTTCCGCGCGTCTGGAGGCTGGTAGCTGGACGGCACTGCTGGGGCGCTCCGGCTGCGGCAAGAGCTCGCTGCTGCGCCTGCTGGCTGGCCTGGAAATGTCAGATCTCCACCAGCTCGACCTCGCCACCGATGACGGTCAGCCGCTGACCGACCGCGTGGCCTGGATGGCGCAGCAGGACCTGCTGCTGCCGTGGCGGCGCGTCATCGACAACCTGTGGCTGGGCGATGACCTGCGCCGGCGGCCGCGCAATCGCGAACTCGCCCATGAGCTTCTGGCCGCGGTCGGGCTTGAGGGTCGTGAGCAGGCCTGGCCGGACGCCCTCTCCGGCGGCCAGCGCCAACGCGTCGCTCTCGCCCGCACGCTCTATCAGCAGGCGCCGATCGTGATGATGGATGAGCCGTTCTCGGCGGTGGATGCCATCACCCGTCTGGAGCTGCACGATCTGGCCAGCCGCCTGCTCAAGGGCCGCACCGTCCTGATGGTGACCCACGACCCGCTTGAGGCATTGCGCCTTGCCGATCAACTGCTGGTGCTGCGCCCGTCGAGCGCCCCGGGCCACGGCGCCGAGCTTGAGCATCTGCCGGGGCTTGGCGCCGTGCGGCCGGTGCCGCTGGATGACCCGGCCCTGCCGCCGGCGCAGGCGCAACTGATCGCCCGCCTGCGTGATAGCGAGGAGGCCGCATGAAACGTCTGCACGCCATGCGTCACCTCGTCATCAGTACGCTGCTCCTGCTGGGGCTTTGGCAGCTGATCATTGCCGTTACCGCCGTACCGCCCTACATTCTGCCCACGCCCCAGGCCGTGCTCGAGGTGCTGATCCAGAAGGCACCGCTGCTGGCCCATCACGCTGGCGTCACCATCAGCGAGATACTGGCCGGGCTGGTGCTGGGCATCCTGCTCGGGCTTTCCACCGCGCTGGCGCTGGCCTTCATCCCCCGCCTGCGCCGTACGCTGTTGCCGATGCTGCTGATCAGCCAGGTGATACCGCTGTTCGCGATCGCCCCACTGCTGGTGCTGTGGCTCGGCTATGACATGCTGTCCAAGGTAGTGATGGCGACACTGATCATCTATTTCCCGGTCGCCTCCACTGGCTACGACGGCCTGCGCCAGACCCAGCAGGGCTGGCTGGATCTGGCCCACACCCTGGGCGCCAGCCCATGGCGCAGATTGATCCACATCCAGCTGCCCGCCGCACTGCCGGCGCTGGCCTCCGGCATTCGCATGGCCGCGACCGCCGCCCCCATCGGCGCCGTCATCGGGGAATGGGCCGGTGCCAGCCAGGGGCTGGGCTATCTGATGCTCAACGCCAACGCGCGCATGGAGATCGACCTGATGTTCGCCGCCCTGCTGGTGCTGGTCGCCTTCTCCCTGCTGCTCTATTTCTCGCTGGATGCGCTGCTGCGCACCCTGATGCCCTGGCACCGCGACCGGCTGACACGTCTGAGCTGACACGCCTTGCCTTCGGAAAAATACTGCATGACCGCATTACCGAAAGACGCAACGACGCTCGACACAAACTGCAAGAGCCTGACGACTGCCGCCCACGAACGGCAGCACCACTACCCTGTGATCACAAGGAACTCCGCCATGTCTCATTCGTCATCGGCGCCACGGCGCAAAGCACAGCCGACACGTTCACCGCGTGCCTCGCTGCTGTCCACCGCCTTCGCCACCCTGCTGACCACGCTGTGCCTGAGCAGCCTGCCAGCCACTGCCATGTCGGCCCACGCCGCCGAGGCAGAACCCGCCGCGACCAGCACCCAGTCAGCGCCGGAAATCGTCGCTCAGCAAGCCGAGGTCGGAGTGAACGGCGACTCAACCGCCTCCGCGCCGGTGGCGAGTCAGGAAGCCGTGGAAGCGACTGCCGGCGCCGCCGAGCAGGCGAAGAACGGTGCTGAACCGACCGCGGAAGCCACGCCAGCCGGCGACGAACAGAGCACTGATGCTGACTCGAAGGACGTTGTCAAGGACGCTGCCACCGCCGAGCAGCCGCTGACGCAGTTCAAGGTCATGCTCGACTGGTACACCAACCCCGGTCACGCCCCGCTGGTGCTGGCACAGGAGCTGGGGCTGTTCAAGAAGCACGGCCTTGATGTCGAATTGATCGCCCCCGCCGACCCGAGCGTGCCGCCCAAGCTGGCTGCCGCCGAGCGTGTCGATATCGCCATCAGCTATCAGCCGCAACTGCACCTGCAGATCGATCAGGGCCTGCCGCTGGTGCGTATCGGCACCCTGGTCGCCACGCCGCTGAATGTGGTGGTGGTGCGCGCCGACAGCGACATCCAGTCGATCGCCGACCTCAAGGGCAAGCGGGTCGGCTACTCGGTCGGCGGTGTCGAGGAAGTGCTGCTCTCCACCATGCTGCAGCACAGCGGCCTGACGCTGGATGACATCACGCTGACCAACGTCAACTTCTCGCTGACGCCGTCACTGCTGACGCGCAAGGTCGATGCCGTCACCGGCGCCTTCCGCAACTTCGAGCTGGCCCAGATGGCTCAGGAAGGCGTCAAGGGCCGCGCCTTCTACATCGAGGAAGAAGGCGTGCCGACCTATGACGAGCTGATCTTCGTCGCCAACAGCGACAGCTACGAGCGCAAACAGGCGCAGTACGCCGGCTTCCTCGCCGCCGTCGGCGAAGCCACCGCCTGGATCATCAACCACCCGGACCAAGGCTGGGAGATGTTCCGTGACTCCGATCCGGCACTGGATACCGAGCTCAACAAGGAAGCCTGGTACGCCACCCTGCCGCGCTTCGCGCTGCGTCCTGCCGCGCTGGATGCCGGCCGCTACCGTGACTTCGAGGACTTCCTGTTCGAGCGCGGCATGATCAAGAAGCGCCAGTCGCTGAGCCACCTGGCCGTCGACGTCAACGCGCCCTGAGACGTTGAGCGCTTGAGCGCGCCCCATGCAAAACGCCCTGCCGGAATCTCCGACAGGGCGTTTTGGGTTTAGGTCCGGCTCACTCTCGCCGTCTTGTACCGATTCCACAAGCGCTAGCGGCGGGCCAGGCGACGCGACAGCCACAGGATCTGCAGCGGCTGGATCACCAGCGCGATCATCAGCACCGCGACCAGCAGCGGCATGCCTTCCAGCGCGCCACTCGGGGTGCTGACCAGCAGTCCGGCGCCCACATAGCTGCCGGCGGCAGAACTCAGATGCTGCACGGCACTCTGGGTGCTGGTGAAGGCTGCCCGCTCGTGATCGGCGGGAATGAAGCTGTTGAGCGTATTCTGGGTCACACGCCGCGCCGACGAGAACAGCATGTAGGCGCCAAAGCCGATCCAGATCAGCGACGGCCCCGGCGAATGCAGCAGGAAGGCCCAGCCGACCAGCGCCGTCATCAGGCAGGTGATGATGCCCGGCCAGACACAGCCATAGCGATCACACAGCCGCCCCGTCAGCTGCATGCCGACCAGCGACAGCCCGCCGCCGATCATGTAGAGCCCGCCGAGATCCTCCCGCGGCAGGCCCAGATTGAACAGCAGATAGCTTGCCAGGTTGGGAATCACCAGGAAGTTGCTGAACATCGCCGTGGCGATCAGCGCCAGCCCCAGGCGATGGTCGGGCTGGGCCAGGATGTTCAGGATCGTGGTGCCCTTGCGGCTGCGCAGGCGGGTCTCGGGGTTATCGAGATGACCGCGGATCGGCGGCAGTATCCAGGCCAGCAGCCCGCACACCAGCAACGCCAACAGCGCCACTGCGCGAAATGGCGCCTGCCAGCCGAAGCCCTGCGACAACCACAGCGCAAACGGCAGCCCCAGCACCGAGGCCACCGAGAAGGCACCCATCACCAGCCCCATGGCACGCCCCCGGCGGACTCCCGGCACCACGTCGATCACGATGGCCAGCGCCGTCGCCGCCGCTGGCCCACCGAACAACCCACCCAGCATGCGCGCCGCCAGCAGGGTCTCGAAGTCGGTGGCGAAGCTGGCGATCAGATGACAGAGCGCCGCACCGAACAGGAAACCCAGCACTGCCCAGCGGCGATCGAAGCGATCGGCGTGCCGTGTCCACAGCAGGGTACCCACCGCGGCGGCCAGCGGATAACTGCCGACGATATAGCCGAGGTGATCCAGCGGAATGCCCAGCGAGGTAGCAAAGTCGGGGCCCAGCGCCATCACCATGGTGAAGCCCATGATGACGGCGAACTGCAGCAGGGTGACCAGCGCCACCACCAGGCGCTCGTGGGTGGTCACCGGCGGGATGACCCGATCACTCGCGGCCGGCTGACGATTTTCGGAGTGACTGCTCGGCGTACTCAAGCGCGTGCGACGCGATCAAGAAACGCCACCACCGCCTGCTGGAACTCGCTGGCACGCTCGGCATGCAGCCAATGGCCGGCCTCCAGGGAGTCATCTTCCAGCGCAGGGAAGTGTTCGCGCATCGTCGCCAGGCCCTCGGCCTGCACGTAGTTGGAGCGCGACCCCCACAGCAGCAGCGCCGGCAGCTCGACCGGCCCCTGTCCGTGCGGCGCCTCGACGATCTGCGGGTAACCCGCGGCGATATGGTCCAGCCCGACGCGCCAGCCCATGGCGCCATCGTCGAGACGCACCAGATTGGTGGCGAGGAACTGGCGGATGGCCGGGGTATCGACATGCTGCGCCATCACCGTGTCGGCCTCCTTGCGTGAGGCCGGGCGCGCGTCACGCACCGCCTCGAAGGCAGCAAAGATATCGTCATGCCCGTGGCCATAGGCGACCGGCGCGATATCGGCGACCAGCAGGCTGCGCAGACGCTCGGGCGCCTCGAGCGCGACCTGCATGGCGACCTTGCCGCCCATCGAGTGGCCCAGCAGGTCACAGCGCTTGATGGCAAGGCGGTCGAGCAGCGCGATGACATCCGCGGCCTGCTCGGGGTAGCTCATGCCGGCCACGTGCGGGCTGCGGCCGTGGTTACGCAGATCCACCGCGATCACACGGCGCGTCCGCGACCACGACTTGATATGCGAACGCCAGTTGTCGGCACTGCCGAACAGGCCGTGAAGAATGACCAGCGGCGTCGCGTCCTGCTGGCTCGTTGTCTGTTCCTCGGCGCCATCACGAGCATCGCTCTCGTGGTAATAAAGCTCGACCGTTGTGCTCATCATCATCTCCATGGACGCTAGACAGACCGTTACGCTCCCCGTGGCTCAGGCGCTGTAGCTCAGGCTCAGCGGCGTGGCTCGGCGGCAGCCGGCTCGCGGGGAGCGCCTATGTTAGCAAACTATCAAGCGCGCGGCGGCTCCGTCCTCGACGGCTCAGCGCGGACTGGCTTCCAGATAGACCTTGACCGCCTGCCACAGCGGGCTGCGGTAACGTTCCGGGTGCCACAGCATCGAGAAGCGCCGCTTCAGGTTGAGCTGGGGCGTGGCCAGCACCACCAGCTCGCCACGCGCGATCTCGGCCGCCACCGACAGCCGCGACAGACACCCCAGCCCCAATCCGGCGAACACGGCCTGCTTGATGGCCTCGTGCTGGCCCAACTCCATTCGCACCTTGAGACGTTCGATCCGCCCATGCAGCGCACGCTCGAAGACCGCCCGCGTGCCCGAGCCACCCTCGCGCAGAATCCAGTCGGCCGTGGCGAGATCCTCATCGCTGAGCGCCGTACCGCGCATGGCCAACGGATGGCTCGGCGGCGCCACCACCACCAGCTCATCCTCGCGCCAGGTCTGGCTCATCAGGCGCGGCGCGTGGCAGTCGCCCTCGATCAAGCCGAGCTCGGCGTCATAGTTGAGCACCGCCTCCACCACCTGGTGGGTATTGCGCAGGCGCAGATTGAGCTCGGTGCCCGGATGTTCGCGCATGAAGGCCCCTGCCAGCCCCGGCAGCAACCAGGTGCCGATGGTGGCGCTGGCGGCGATTTCCAGTTCGCCACGCAGGTTGCCATCCACCACGCCGGGCTCACGGGCCTCAAGTTCCAGCGCGTGGGTCTGCTCCAGCAGTTGCTCGGCGCGCGCCAACAGGCGGCGACCATTGGCGTTCAGGGCCAGGCGGCGACCGAGGCGCTCGAACAACTGCACCTCGAGATGACGCTCCAGTTCGGATAACCCCTGACTCGCCGCCGATTGCGACAGGCCGATCTCGCGCGCCGCGGCGCTGACGGAGCCGTGGCGGGTCACCGCCACGAACACTTGCAACTGACGCAGCGTGATGTGGATCTGCATATCGGTTTTTCCGGTATGTAATAAAAGAATAATCGACTAACTGCCGAATAATATTCCCGAATAGACTAATCATCAAACCGGAGGCACTAAGCAAGCAACGCAAGCTCAAGCGCCCTTGGCGATGACAGCCGTGCCCCCCACGCCAGCGCACGCCCCATAACAAGACAGGCCATGTTCCGCACGGGATAGGCCACTTTCCTCAAGGAGAATGCTCATGGACGCACAGACCCTGACTCCCCCCGCCACTGCCGAGCGCTTGCGCCGCATGTTGCCGGGCCTCGCCCTGTGTGGCGGCCTGACCCTGGTGGGGCTGGCACTGCATTCCATTCCGGCGCTGGCCTCCACCGGCATCAGCCCGCTGGTCTTCGCCCTGCTGTGCGGTATCGTGGTCGGCAACCTGCCGATCACCAGCCGGCACGCCGCGGCGCTTTCCCCGGGGTTGCATATCGCGACCAAGAAGCTGCTGCGTCTCGGCATCATCCTGTTCGGCCTCTCCATCACCCTGCAGCAGATTCTCGGCCTGGGCTGGAGCGTCGTCTTCCTCGATGTGCTGGTGATCACCGCAGTGCTGAGCAGCGGCTACTTCATCGGTACGCGCTGGCTGGGGCTGGACCGCGACACCGCACTGCTGACCAGCGCCGGTTCCGCCATCTGTGGCGCCGCGGCGGTACTGGCGACCGAATCGATGATCAAGGCTCGCCCGGCGGCCACCGCCATGGCCGTCGCCACGGTGGTGCTGTTCGGTTCGCTGGCGATGCTGGTCTACCCGCTGCTCTACCCACTGAGCGGCATGCATGAAGGCCTGTTCGGCATCTATATCGGCTCCACCATCCACGAGGTCGCTCAGGTCGTGGCCGCCGGTGAAGCGGTCGGCCCGGACGCCCTGGCCAATGCGCTGATCGTCAAGTTGATGCGCGTGATGATGCTGGTCCCCTTCCTGCTGCTGTTGCCGAAGCTGTGGGCCATGCGTGCCCGTACCGAAGGTGATGACCGCGAGACCGGCGGCGGCATGACGATTCCGTGGTTCGCGCTGGGCTTCATCGCCATGGCCGGCATCAACAGCACCGGCGAGATTCCGGCGGCAGTGCACTCAAGCCTCTCTACCCTCGGCAGCGTGGCACTGACCATGGCCATGGCGGGCCTGGGCGTCGAGACTCGCATCGATCGTCTGCGCTCACTGGGCATGAAGCCTTTCCTGCTCGCGCTGATCCTGTTCACGCTGTTGATCGTCGGTGGCTTTGGCGCCAATCTGCTGTTGATGGGCTAGTCCCCGGCACGGCAGTGATTGATTGCCACAATGACTTTGGTAGTACGGCTCAATTGGCAAACCCGGGCAGGCTCAAGCACAATGGCGGTCATCGATTACTCACCGGCAGTGCCGGCGCCATTTTCTCGGCCCCTCCAGTACGGGCTGAACGAGAATCACGAACCTTAGGAGAATCTCATGCTTGCAGTCATTTTCGGTCGTCCGGGTTGCCCTTTCTGTGTCCGCGCCAAGGACCTCGCGGAAGAGCTCACCGCCAAGCGCGATGATTTCGACTTCCGCTACATCGACATCCATGCAGAAGGCATCAGCAAGGCCGACATGGAAAAGACCATCGGCAAGCCGGTCGAGACCGTGCCGCAGATCTTCGTCGATCAGACCCACATCGGTGGCTTCACCGAGTTCAACCAGTACGTGCAGGACGAAGCTCTTATGCCGCAGGCCTGATCGCCGCCATCAGTCGTTTCACTGCTGAAGCCCTCGCCATTGGCGGGGGCTTTTTTGTGCCTGCGTCACATCCCCTCCACTCATGCCCCGCTCACAGCAACACGCTGCGCACAAGGTCGCATCCAGCGCGTCTTGACGCTTGCGACAAAAGGAGGGGCCAGCGACAATCGCTGCCTCCTCCGCCCGTGTATGCACAAGGACACGCACATGAACATGTTGATGGAAGGCGCCGTGCTGCTGGGATGCGCGGTGGTTGCCGTGCCACTCTTCCAGCGTCTGGGCCTCGGTTCCATCCTGGGCTATCTGGCCATCGGGGTGCTGCTGGGTCCGTCGTTGATCGGCTTCATCTCGGAGCCTGGCGAAGTGTTGCACTTCGCCGAATTCGGGGTCGTCATGCTGCTGTTCATGATCGGTCTGGAACTGGAGCCCAAGCGCCTGTGGGACATGCGCCTCAAGCTTGCGGGCCTGGGCAGCGCCCAGATGCTGTTGTGCGGTGCCTTGCTCACCCCCGTCGGCCTGTGGCTGGGGCTGGAATTGCCCGCAGCCGTGTTGCTGGGCCTGATTCTGGCGCTGTCCTCGACCGCCTTCGCGCTGCAGGTATTGAGCGAGAATCAGCAGCTGGCGACGCCGCACGGCCAGTCGACCTTCGCCATCCTGCTGTTCCAGGACCTGGCGGTGATTCCGCTGCTGGCCCTGATGCCGCTGTTCGCTGACAACTTCGATGCCTCCACCGGCGCCAACTGGATCGGCATCGCCAAGGGCATCGGCATGATCGCGGCGGTCATCATCGTCGGCCGCTTTGTCGTGCCGCGCCTGCTCAAGATGGTCGCGCGCAGCGAGATCCACGAGATCTTCACCGCCGCGGCCTTGTTCGTGGTGATCAGCACGGCGCTGCTGATGGAGTGGGTGGGCCTGTCCATGGCCCTGGGCGCCTTCCTGGCCGGGGTGTTGCTGGCCGATACCGTCTACCGCCATGAGCTGGAAGCCAACATCGAGCCCTTCAAGGGGCTGCTGCTGGGGCTGTTCTTCATGGCCGTGGGCATGTCGGTCGACGTGTCGCTGGTGATGGAGCGCCCGCTGACCGTGCTGGCGCTGACGCTGGCGCTGATGTTCGGCAAGGTCATCGTCATCACGCTGGTCGGACGCGTCGCACGCCTCAAGATGGCCGAGGCCCTGCCGCTGGCCGCGGTCCTGTCACAGGGTGGTGAGTTCGACTTCGTACTGCTGACCGCCGGCATGGCTGCCGGCATCTTCGATCAGACCCTCACCAGCCTGGTGATCAGTGCGGTGACCCTGTCGATGGCTGCCACGCCCTTCCTCTATCGCTATGCCCGCCACCTCGGCGCCACCAGCGAAGCCAAGCGTCCCTATGATGAGGACTTCGGTGAGGAGACGCCGCAGGTGGTCATCGCCGGCTTTGGCCGCTTCGGCCAGATCAGCGCGCGCATGCTCAAGAGCCAGGGCATCAACTTCACCGCGCTTGACCCCAATATCACCCAGGTCGAGTTCGTGCGTCAGTTCGGGTCGCGTATCTTCTACGCCGATGCCAGCCGCGCCGAGTTGCTGCGGGCGGCGGGTGCCGAGCAGGCCAGGATCATGCTGGTGGCGGTCGATGATGCCGAGACCTCGACCGGCATCGTGCGCATGGTGCGTCATCAATTCCCGCACCTGAAGCTGTTCGTGCGTGCCCGTAACCGCCACCACGCCTGGGAGCTGATGGAGCTGGGCGTGGAGCACGTGATTCGTGACACCTATGCCAGCAGCCTGGAGATGGGCGGAGAACTGCTGGTGGCGATGGGCTACCCCAGTGCTCGCGCGGCGGAAGTGGCGCGCGCGTTCCGGGAAATGGATGACAACATGCTCAAGCAGAACTACGAGCACCGTCACGACCAGAAAGCACTCGTCAACAGCGAGCAGGCCGCCATGGTCGAACTCAAGCGTCTGTTCCAGAACAATCAGGACTGACGTCGCACGACTCGCCAGAGCGCTACGTGGCGCCTGAAAAGACACAAGGGCCGCCCCGGCAGGGGCGGCCCTTGTCGTTGGGGCACTCGGCAAGGCCTTGCGTACTGGCCCGCCTCCCGAGGGGCAGGCGAGCGGCCCGAGGCCTGCTCAGCCCTGCGACAGACGGCGGGACGTCAGGCGCGCCCGCCACTGCGGGCCGAACAGATAGGCGCACAGCCCGATCACGATCAGCAAGGCCCCAGCGAGCACGCGGCTGGAGATCAGCTCATCATTGAGCACCGCGCCCAGGCTCATGGCGAAGATGGGGGTGATCAAGGTCGCCAGCGCCACCGTGCTGGCCGACAGGCGTGACAGCACGAAGTAGTAGCACAGGTAGCCGATCAGCGAGCCGAAGATGCCAAGATAGAGGATGGCCGCCATCGGACGCCCCTCCGGCAGGGCCTGCGGCACGCCATCGACGATCAGCGCACACACCAGATAGAGCGGCAGAGAGACCAGCAGCGCACCCTCCGTCTGCACCAGCGGATGCAGCCCTGCCCGCTCGCGCTGCACCAGTACCCCCGAGGCCGCGAAGCAATTGACGGCCAGCAGCATGGTCAGCACTCCCTTCCAGCTGCCCGGCGGCAACGCCAGGGAATCCGAGACCGCGACGGCCAGTCCACTCAATGCCAACGCAAACCCCATCCACTGCAACTTGTCAAGTGGAGCACTTTTCAACCACCAGCGTGCATAAAGCCCTGATAGCAAAGGTGCCAGTCCAAACAGTAACGACATGATACCGCTTGGTAACCATGCCGCAGACAGGTAGGCGAAGTACATGCCACCCCAGATACCCAGAGCGGCTGCCGAGTAGCTGCGCAGTGCCCCCCGCGAAAGGTCCATTTTCAGCCCCATCATGCGTAACAATGGGTAACCAAGACATGCGGCAATTAACATTCTGCCCATCGCCGACCAGGCAGGCAGCCAGCCCGAGGCGCTCCACGAGATGGCCAGCGGTGTCGTCGACCACACCATGAGAACCACGCAATACGCCACCAGCACTGGCATTTTTACTCTCCGATCAAGAAACGCGAAAAAACGGATAATGGCGTTGAATACCCCTTTGCACGACTACCTATAATCGCTCCAGCACTGAGGTCATAGGGGCCGTCCAAGGAGGCATCATGCAACGCAAGGAATTCCAACAGCAGCTATGGCTGGACTTCGTCCATCGCCATCCCGACATCGGGGCGCTGGATATCTGGCCAGACAGCATCAACCCTGAATATCTGATGTTCCTGACGCTGAATCAGGGGCCTTTCAGAAGCGAGAAACTGTTACCCAGCCTGTATCACCAGGGCTATCGCCGCGTGAAACAGTACGCCATGGCCGACCGCGGCCTGCTGGTCGATCTGCTGCTTCCCCCGGATGGTGGCGCTGCCGTCATGCTGGCGGAACTGCAGGCCAACAGCCTGCCGCCGATGCACCGCGACCTGCTCAAGCGCCTGATCAGTCAGAGTCATCGTGATGACTGCAAGGGACAGAACCTGCTCGCGCCCTGCCGTCCGTGGGACATGCCGGACTGGCCAACCTTCGAGCGCCTGCTCGAGGCCAATCCGCTGGCTGCCTGGCTCTCCGTGATGGGGCCGCGCCTGCACCATGTCGGCTTCAATGCCGAAGAGCTTGGCGAAACGCTGGAAGCGGTCTGCGAGGGCATGCTGGCCTACGGCATGGCTCCGCAGACCGGGCGCCATCATGCGGTACTGCCCATCAATCCCAAGCTGCAGTATCACTACTACCCGGCCCACGCCCAGCGCATGGTGTTCGCGGATGGTGACGAGCATATGGTGGTGCTGGGTGGCATCGCCCTGCTGGCGACGGCACCGGTGACGAATCAGCAAGAAGGAAAGCAGCGTCCCGCAGAACAACTGCTGCCGGAACATACGCTGTGCCAGCTCAGCGCGTAACGGCTTCTTGGCAGCACTGCGCAATGAGATGAGTCGCATTCAGCCCCCTGCGCATGCGTAGGGGGCTCTTGTGTTCAGAGGGTGACATGACCTGTCATGCCATACCCTTCACACCCTCTCTTGCCATCACTCTTCATGGCATCACCCCATGATGTCATCACTGCACGACTCGCCGCTTTCCCCCACCATGCCTGCGCCTTGTGTCTGAGCCTCTAAACCTAACGTCGCAGACAGGTTATCAACAGAAGCTGTGGAAAAAGCTGTGAAGAATCTCTGTACATCTAGGTATCGCCATCGAGATCAGGCGAGCGCAGACAGATTGATCAAAAAATGATCAGCCGGCCTAAAACAGCGCCAATTCCCCTTCCGACCACGCATCTGGCAGTGCATCAGAAGGCCACTGTGGCAGCGACTGCGGCAGCGGCTGTGGCCGTAGTAAACACCCCCATCAACCACCCACATCAGCTCAGAGACGACAGCGCCAATGTCACTGGCGTATTCGTGATCTGCCCGCCCAGCCAGTATGCCCCCAGATAGCCCACGCTGTAGGCCAGCAACAACGCCGGGAAGAAGCGCAGATAACTCATGAAGCTCACCTCGCGCACCTTGGAAAGCGCGATCACCCCGGCGGCGGAGCCAATCACCAGCAGCGAGCCACCCACGCCTGCGGCATAGGTCAGCGCCAGCCACTCCGCATCGTTCATGCTGACATCCGCCTTGAGCACTGCGGCGGTCAGCGGCACGTTATCCACCAGCGCCGAAAGCAGCCCGACCAGATAATTGGCCTGCATCGCCGGCATCAGGGCATAGAGCTGTGCCAGGCCTTCCAGCAGACGAGCTTCCTTGAGCGCCCCGACCATCAGCAGGATGCCGAGGAAGAATAGCAATGTATCGAATTCGATAATACGAATGTAATCAAGTATGCGGCGCTCTTCGCTGTCGCTGCGTCGTTCGGCGACATGCCCGAGCAAGAACATCAACGACATCCCGAACAGGAAGGTCAGCAACGGCGGCACGCCAAACAGCACGTTGAGGCCGAGGGTCGACAGGATGGTGGCCAGAAACAGCCAGGCGACCAGACGATCAAGACGTCGGGTCTCGCGCGGCTTGCGCACCAGGTTCACCTCGCCTCCCAGCCCGGGCAGCAGTAGCGTCGCCAGCAGCATCACGCTGAGGAAGGACGGCAGCGCCAGCAGCATCAGCTCGCTGATGCGTACCTTGCCCGCCAGGAAGATCATCAGCGTGGTCACGTCCCCGGTGATCAGCGCCACGCCGCCGGAGTTGACGGCGAATACCGCCAGCACCGCAAAGCGCAGCGTCTTCTTCGGCGCCAGGCCCAGCGACAGCACCAGGGTCAGCGATACCAGCGTCGCGGTGATGTTGTCAGCCAGCGATGAAAAGGCGAAGGCAAAGAGCCCCGTCAGATACAGCAGGCCGCGCTCCCCGATGCGTTTCGGCAGCAGGCGGTAGATCAGATTGGCGATCAGCCCCTTGGCATTGAGAAAGGCCACGAAGGTCATCGCCGCCATCAGAAACAGCCACAAGGTGGCGATCTCGAGCAGGTTCTCGTTCAAGGCCTCGGGGACATCATCCACCGCCAGGGCCGCGGGGCCGAAGATGAACAGCAGCAGCCAGCTGAAGGTGCCCAGCAACAAGGTCGTCTTGGCCTTGTTGAGATGGATCACATCCTCGATGGCAATCAACACGAAGGCGGCCAGCGCCAGCCCGATCAACAGTCCCTGCAACCACATGCCACTCGCACTCCCTGAGATATCGCCGCGCAGCGGCGGCGATGATTGACGGTGCCCGGCGTGACTTCAGCGTGAACCCTGCCACGACCTTTCCCTTGCACCGACCCGTCACACGACCGGCGATGCATCTCATCACAGCTGCGTGCGCCCCGCCATTCGACCTGAGGGGCGTTCGCTTCGTGCAACGCAGGGTTGCCATCCCCCACGCAAGCGGGGTGGGCATCCACTCCTGGGTGAATTACGATGGCGCCACCTGATGAAGGAGTCATGCATGTCGAGTATCAGAGGTGTCATCAGCCTTGTCTTTCTGATCATCAATACCCTGTGCTGGGCGCTGCCGCTGTACCTGCTGGCCGCACTCAAGCTGATCACGCCATCGCGCCGCCTGCAGTTGCACATGCTGGAGGGGCTCAACCGCCTCGCCATGGGCTGGATCGGCACCAACAACCTGTGGATTCGCCATGTGCTGCGCCCGCGCTGGGACATCCACGTGCCGCCATCGCTGCGCGATGGGTCTGCCCGACGTCGCTGGTGGCTGGTGATCGCCAATCACCGCAGCTGGACTGACATCTTCGTTCTCCAGTACGCCCTGCACCGTCGTACGCCGATGCCCAAGTTCTTCCTCAAGCAGGAGCTCATCTGGGTGCCGGTGATCGGCCTTGCCTGGTGGGCGCTGGAATTCCCGTTCATGCGCCGTTACAGCCAGCAGAAACTGGCCAGCAATCCGCGGCTCGCCGAGCGTGATCGCGAAGCGACGCGACGCATGTGCGAGCGCTCGCGTCAGGCGCCGATGGCGATCTTCAACTTCGTGGAAGGCACTCGCTTCACGCCCGCCAAGCACAACCAGCAGCAGAGCCCTTTCCAGCACCTGCTCAAGCCGCGTGCCGGCGGCAGTGCCCAGGTGATCAACACGCTTGGCGATCGACTTTCCGGTATTCTGGATGCCACCCTCGATTACCGGCATGCCGATGCCAGTTTCTGGCAGTTCCTGTGCGGTCACGGGGGCGACATCACGCTCGTCATCACTCAGCGGCCGTTGGAGCCCTGGATGCTGGACGGCAACTATCATGCGGACGCCGCCTATCGCGAGCGCTTCCAGCAATGGCTCAATCAGGTCTGGAAGGACAAGGATGCCCGACTGTCACGTGCAGGGAATGACATTGATGAACACTGAATACGGCCTGAATGCCGCGGACTTCTCGGCACGAGCGCAGGCCGAACCTGACGTGAACCGTCCACTTCTGCAGCGGGCCGGCCTCGCGCTGCGTTGGTTGGCGCTGATCTGTCTCGGCCTGTGGCTGAGCGGCTGCGCGACCGGCAGCTACTCCGGCTCGCCGGCCGGCCAGTGGGTCACCATCCAGAAGGGCGATACCCTGGGGCAGATCGCGCGCGATGCCGACATTCCCCTGCTGCGCCTCACGCGCTTCAATCCGGGCGTCAAGATTCGTGACCTCAAGGTCGGTCAGCGCATCCTGGTGCCCACCGCGCGTGAGCGAGCGCCTTCCGGCGGCCCATATCGCTATCAGCTGCGCCCCGGCGATACCTACTCCAAGGTCGGTCGCTATTTCGGTGCCAGCCCGCAGCGCATTCAGGCCGCCAACCCCGGCAAGGACCCCAATGATCTCGATGTCGGCATGCTGATCTCGGTGCCGCTCAACGGTGGCCCGAGCCGCAGCGCCCCGGCCGCACGCGCCAGCGGCGGCAGCCTGGTCGCCCGCCCGGACCCCGGCCCGCTGCAGAAGCCGGGCCAGTCATGGCGCTGGCCTGCCGCCGGCAGCGTGACGCGTGAATTCGGCACCAACGGCAATGGCCAGCTGGCGCCCATGCAGATTCGTACCGCCGCCAGCGGCATCGCCAGTGCACCGGCGCGGGGCGAAGTGCGCTTCGCCGACTCCATGCGCCAACTGGGCAACGTGGTCATCCTGCACCACTCCGGCAACCTGCAGAGCGTGCTGGCCCAGTGCGGCGAGATTCTGGTCAAGGTGGGGCAACAGGTCACTCCGGGCACGCCGCTTTGTCGCGTCGCACGCGGCAACAACGGTCAGCATGAATTGCTGTTCGACGTGCGCCACGGCGGCAAGCCGATCGACCCGCGCGAGATTCTCGAGAAGCGCTGAACCAGCGTTGCTTCACGGCGCCAGCCCGACATGGCGCCACCTCCAATCCCCGCCAGATGACGACAGCGCCGGTGCCACGCCGGTGACTGTCGTCCTTGCTTGACGATTCATGAGACAACCCTCATACCTCTGAGTTGTGAGGGGTTGAGGGTGTGTCATCGCTTCGTCACCTGCTTGTTATGCCGCCGTCACTCCCTCTCTCGATAATGACCACAATAGTCATCTAGGGAGACGTCATGGAGCGCATTGCCTTCGTCAGTGAAACCTGGCATCCGGAGATCAATGGCGTGGCTCATACCTTGAGTCATCTGTGCGATCAACTCATCGCACGCGGCTGTGAGCTCCAACTCATTCGTCCCGCCACCCGAGATGGCAGCCTGGAACCGCGGGTCCAGCAGGAGCTTCAGGTACGCGGCTTCCGCCTGCCCGGATATGACACCGTGCAGGTCGGCGTGCCGGCACCGCAGCGCCTGATGCGCATGTGGCGCGAGCATCGCCCCTGTGTCGTCTATATCGCCACCGAAGGCCCGCTGGGCATCAGCGCACTGATGGTCGCCCGCCGTCTGGGCCTGCCGGTGGTCGCGGGCTTTCATACCAATTTCGATCAATACAGCACCCACTACCGGCTCAAGGCGCTACGCCCGCTGGTACGGCGCGGCCTGCGCCGCTTCCACAATGCCGCCAACATGACGCTGGTACCGACCCGCACCCAGGCAGACAGCCTGATGCAGCAAGGTTTCGAGCATGTGCAGGTGGTGGGACGCGGCCTGGATTGCGAGCGCTTCTCGCCCAGTCATCGCAGCGAAGCATTGCGCAAGTCATGGGGCGTCAGCTCACAGCAACCCGTCGCGCTGCACGTCGGGCGCCTGGCCGCCGAGAAGAACATCGAGCTGCTGATCCGCACCTATGAGGCCATGCTGGCCGTGCAACCGGACCTCGCCCTGGTGCTGGTGGGAGACGGCCCGCTGCGCGAGCGCCTGGAACAGCGTCTGCCCGAGGCGATCTTCGCCGGCCTCCAGACCGGTGAGGCGCTGGCCGCCCATTACGCCAGTGCCGACCTGTTCGTCTTCCCGTCACTGTCGGAGACCTTCGGCAATGTGGTACTGGAAGCCATGGCCAGCGGACTGGCCGTGATCGCCTTCGATTACGCGGCGGCCGCCGAGGTGATCCGCGATGATCACCAGGGCCTGCTGGCGCCCTGCAGCCAGCCGGAGCGCTTCATCGAACAGGCGGTGGAGGCCTGCCAGCGGCCGGCCCGCATCGCCAGACTGGGACGTGCCGCCCGCGTGCGCGTCGAACCATTGGGCTGGAGCCGCATCGCCGAGGGCTTTCTGACCTGCCTGCGTCACGCCGAGGAGAAGCCCGATGCACGATCGCAGCCTTCCCGTCTTTGAGCGACTGGACCTTCTGGAGTGGCGCCTGTGCCGCCAGGTCGCGCGCCTGGCGCTGTTCCGGCCGATACTCACCCTGTTTCGTATCGTCTCGCGGCTGGGCGACTGGCCGGTATGGGCGCTGCTGACGCTGAGCCTGCCGCTGCACCATGCCATGGGCGGCTGGCTGTTTCTGGAATTCGGCCTGGCGGCAGGCGCCGGGGCGCTGCTCTACCGCGCGCTCAAGACACGGCTATGTCGGGAGCGCCCGTTCATCACCTTCAATACCATCAACTGCACCATGCCGCCGCTGGACCGCTACAGCTTCCCCAGCGGTCACACCCTGCATGCTGCCCTCTTCGCCAGCCTGACCGCTCAGCAGCTGCCGGAGCTTGCCATCCTCGTCACGCCGCTGGCGCTGCTGATCGCGCTTTCCCGAGTGATCCTCGGTCTGCATTACGTCAGTGATGTGCTGGCCGGCGCGCTGCTGGGGCTGGGCCTTGCCGAGGTGGCCATCCTGACCTTCGAGGCGCTGCTGACGACCTGATGCTCGCGAGGCATGCGTCAGCCCGGGGTCGGCGCGAATCGAGAGCCACTTGCCCAACCTGACGCGGCTCTGGCACTCTCGCCGCATGACGACTCCTTCTGCTGGCGATGATCTCTTCGCCGCCCTCTCGACCTCTGATTCGACGCCCGCAACTGATGGGGCTGCGCGCCAGGCGGCGCATGGCTCGGTCCTGGCAGCTCGCCCGCGCGAGCTGCCCGAGGACTGGCTTACCCTCGCGCACGGCTGGTACCGCCACCCCCTGCATCCGCTGTATCTCAAGCCGCGCGCCCTGACGCCGCTGCAGGCCGATCAGGCCCTCGTCACGCTGGAGGGCGATCTCGACTGGCAGCGCCCCAGTCTGAGCGTGCATGGCAAGACGCACCCGATTCCACGCCGTCAGGTGTGGATGGGCGATGTCGGCGCCCGCTATCGCTACTCCGGCAGTCTGTTCGAACCCAACCCCTGGCACATGACCGCCTGGCAGCTGGGCGAGCTGTCGCGTCATGCCATCAATCACGAGCTGAGCCCGCAACGCGATGACCTGGGACGCAGCGAGCCCGTGATCCCGGAGCATTTCAACAGCCTGCTGGCCAATCGCTACGCCGATGGCGCCGACCGCATGGGCTGGCACAGCGACAACGAGCCGGAGCTGGGCACTCGCCCGATCGTGCTCGCCATCTCGCTGGGACGAGAGCGCCCCCTGCGCTTCAAGGGCCATCCGCGCAGCCCCTATGCCGACACGCCGGCGTTCAATCTGTGGTTGCCGCACGGCTCGCTGCTGGTGATGGGCCGTGGCTGTCAGGACCGCCTCCATCATGCGCTGCCGCCGCGCAAGCTCGAGGGGCTGCGCATCAGCCTGACCTATCGCCAGTTGCTGACGCCCTCGCGCTGAGGTCATCTTTCTTGTTGCTCTCTTCTCGTGGCCCTCTTACTTGCTCTCTCCCTGCTCTATCGCCCTCTCTCTTGTTTCTTCTCTCTGCTTCACTTTGCCACCCCACATTCATTCCGCCGACGGATAACGCGCGCGCAGGGTCTCCAGCATCGCCTGTACCGCCACCGACAGCTCATGGCGGCCGCGACGGATCACCCCGACCCGCTGCTGAATCTCGGGGCCTGTCAGCGGCAGGCACTGACAGCCCAGCGCACTCATCTGCGCCGCGCTCATCGCCGGCACCGCGCTGACGCCCAGGCCTTCCGCCACCATGCGCCCGCAGGTGACCAGCTGGTGAGTCTCGAAGGCGACATGCAGCGCCATGCCCGCATCCTCGAGGCGTTTCTCGAGCATGCGACGCACCCCCGAGGGCCGCTGCAGCGTGATGAAGTCTTCCTTGAGCAGCCGTGACCACTCGATGGAGGTCGGCGCCTCTGCCAGCAAGGCATGGCCGGGGGGAATGATCGCCACATAGCGGTCCTCGAACAGCAGCTCGAATACCAGGTCCTGCCGCACGCCGGGGTCGAAGCAGATCCCCAGCTCGACGCGACCATCGGTGACCCGCTCGACCACCTCTTCGGCGATGACGTCATTCACTTCGATGGTGATCTCCGGATATTGGCGGCGAAAATCGGCCAGTACCCCGGGCAGCAGATTGCCGGCAAAGGTCGGCATCGCGGCCAGGGCCACGCGGCCGCGCCCGAGACTGAAGCGCTGGCGCATCTCATCCTCGGCATGCTCCCAGTCCGACAGCAGACGCCTGGCCAGCGGGAAGAAGGCGCGCCCTTCCGGCGTCAGGCTGACCTGTCGGGTCGAGCGCTGAAACAGGCGCCCGCCCAGCGACTCCTCCAGATTCTTGACCGCCAACGACAGGGCCGGCTGCGAGAGATGTACCAGCGTGCCCGCCTCGGCGAAGGACAACGTGCGCGCCACGGCCACGAAGGCCTTCAGCTGTTTCAGAGTCATGTCGTGTCCTGTCCCGGGGTTGTTTCAAGAGATGTCACAAGAGATGTCACAAGAAGTGATGCGGCGCAGTTCGTCGTCTGTCGCTCGCAGGGCAGGCGCTCGCAGGTCAGGCGCTCGCAGGGCATCTAGGCCATTGGTCATAGATGACAGCCACGAAGCTCTCACATGACTGCCCGCACAGTTCAGGCCATTCCGCCCCGCTACCGCGTCAGCCCCGCCATCATGGGGTTTGGCGGACTTTTTCCTCGCGAGCAGGCTCGATAAACAGCAGATCAATTCTTATCAAAAACTGATCAATGGATAGAAAAAACAAACTTATTAAATATATACAGACTCAGGATTGTCGGCAATGATGAAGACATCCCGACAACAACAGCTTGGATACTCAAGGAGATTCGCATGGCAGGATTCAACAAGGTGGTGACCAGCTACGCGGAGGCCATGGCAGGCCTCGAAGATGGCATGACGGTAATCGCCGGTGGCTTCGGCCTGTGTGGTATCCCGGAGAACCTGATTGCAGAGATCAAGCGCCTCGGCGCCAAGGACCTCACCGTGGTATCCAACAACTGCGGCGTCGATGGCTTCGGGCTCGGCATCCTGCTGGAAGACCGTCAGATCAAGACCATGATCGCCTCCTACGTCGGCGAGAATGCGCTGTTCGAGAAGCAGCTGCTCGACGGCGATCTGGAAGTGATCCTCACCCCCCAGGGCACGCTGGCCGAGAAGATGCGTGCTGCCGGCGCCGGTATCCCCGCCTTCTTCACCGCCACCGGTTACGGCACACCGATCGGCGAAGGCAAGGAAGTGCGCGAGTTCGATGGCCGCCCCTACATTCTGGAAGAGTCCATCAAGGGCGACTTCGCCATCGTCAAGGCCTGGAAGGCGGACCGCTACGGCAACGTCGTCTACCGCCATACCGCGCGCAACTTCAATCCGCTGGCCGCCACCGCCGGCAAGATCACCGTGGTCGAAGTCGAAGAGCTGGTCGAGCCGGGGGAACTGGACCCCGCCGACATCCACACGCCCGGCATCTATGTGGATCGCGTCATCAAGGGCAACTTCGAGAAGCGCATCGAGAAACGCACCGTCCGCTCGCGTTGAGCCCAGGGCTCCGCCGGCATGAATCGCCGCCATCAGGGCGACAACCCTCACGGCGAACTTTCTCGACCGCCTTCACGACACGGCACAGTGCCTCATGGCTGATGGCACCCAAGACAAGGAAACAATCATGGCTTTGACACGCGAACAGATGGCCCAGCGAGTGGCTCAGGAAATCCAGGACGGCTCCTACGTCAATCTGGGGATCGGCATCCCGACACTGGTGGCCAACTATATCCCCGACGGTATCGAGGTGATGCTGCAGTCCGAAAATGGCCTGCTCGGCATGGGCCGCTACCCCTATGAAGACGAAGTCGACGCCGACATGATCAATGCCGGCAAGGAAACCGTGACCGCCATCGATGGCGCCGCCATCTTCGATTCGGCCGAATCCTTCGCCATGATCCGTGGCGGCCACGTCGATCTCACGGTGCTCGGCGCCTTCGAGGTGGATGTGAACGGCAACATCGCCAGCTGGATGATTCCGGGCAAGCTGGTCAAGGGCATGGGCGGCGCCATGGACCTGGTCGCCGGTGCCGAGAACATCATCTGCACCATGACCCACGCCTCCAAGCACGGCGAATCCAAGCTGCTCAGCCAGTGCGAACTGCCGCTGACCGGTGCCGGCTGCATCCGTCGCGTGCTGACGGACCTCGCCTTCCTCGAGATCAAGGATGGTGCCTTCCACCTGCTGGAGCGCGCGCCAGGCGTGAGCGTCGAGGAAATCAAGCGTCTGACCGCAGGCAAGCTGGTCGTCCCGGAACACGTGCCGGAAATGCAGCTGGATGCCTGAGGCACTTTCTGCCTCCGACCACTGGCCACCCTCGCGCCGCCTTTGGCCTTCGAGCCACTTTTGACTCACGAAACAATTGCGCTCGAGGGTGACGAATCACGGCCCCGGCATCCCACGGATTTTTGCCGACCCTTTTGAGGAAAATCTCTCATGATGTGATGGGCGCATCACATCCTCTCTCCGAGAGCCTTGATGGCTTCGACGCCATCCGCCGGCAGCGCTGCCATCGCTGCCGGCTTTTTTGTGTCTATCGCCCGTCGTACGGGGCTTTGCGCCATTCAAGCTCCTGCACAGGCAAAGCCGCACCATGGTCTTTTTCCTACAGGCGTCATCGCTCATACCAAGATAACGGGATAAAAAAACAAGCGAGCTCCCCGCCCTTGATGTGGCGAAATTCTCAGCACTATTGGCACGGATTTGCGGGCGAATTCTGCACACGATCATTAGGCAAAAGGATAAGTTTTTGATATTTCATTTGACCTTGCCGCCCGAGCAGCGCAGTATTGCTCTCGTTGGTTAGCAAGTCGAATATCGTCAGTCGTGATCGAAGCACTTCGGTACCTGGTGTATATCCTCCTTGTTTTACCCACGTTTATCGGGTAACTCCCGGCAATATCATCAGTAAGGAATTACGATCATGGCAACTGGCACAGTCAAGTGGTTCAACGACACCAAAGGTTTCGGCTTCATTTCTCCGGACGACAACGGTGACGACCTGTTCGCACACTTCTCCGAAATCCAGGCTGAAGGCTTCAAGTCTCTGCAAGACGGTCAGAAGGTTTCCTTCGACGTCACCCAGGGCAAGAAAGGCCTCCAGGCCGCCAACATCAAGATCGTTGACTGATCATGATCTGGCTGGAAGAGGCTAACCCCTCCTCCGACAGAAAAGCCCGCTTCGGCGGGCTTTTCTGCGTCTGGCGTTCGCGCACGGCGCGGGGCATCGCCCCCTCCCACATGCCCGTCTGCCAGACATGAAAAAGGGACTGCCTGGGCAGTCCCTTTTTCATGTCTGGTCAAAGTGCGTCCAGCAGCGGGTGATCGTCACGCCTCGTTGGCAATTCCGCTGACTGTGTCTCATCTGGCCACGGCGTGCTCAACCCCGATAGTAGCGCTGCTCGACGAACGGCATCTTCGTCACCGTCATCGGCAGGCGCTTGCCACGCACATCGGCAAACACTTCGGTCTCGAGTGCGCTGTGAGCGATGCTCACATAGCCCATCGCCACCGGCTTGCCATAGGTCGGCCCGAAGCTGCCGGAGGTCACCACACCGATACGATTGTCCTGGGCATCATAGAGCTCAGCCCCTTCGCGGATAGGCGCACGCCCGTGCGCGACCAGCCCTACCCGCTTGCGGGTGTGATCCTTGTTGGCGATCTGGGTCAGGATGACATCGGCCCCCGGGAAGCCGCCTTCACGCTCGCCACCCTGACGACGCACCTTGCCCAACGCCCAGGTCAGGCTGCCTTCCACCGGTGAGGTGGTGGTATCGAGATCGTGACCGTACAGGCACAGCCCCGCCTCGAGACGCAGTGAATCCCGCGCGCCAAGCCCGATGAACTCCACCTCTTCCATCGCCAGCAACAGCCGCGCGAAGCGCACTGCGTCGGCATCGGGCACGGAGATCTCGAAGCCATCCTCGCCGGTGTAGCCACTGCGACTGACCCAACACTCGATACCCTCGATGGTGACATGGGCATGATGCATGAAGGTCAGCTCGCAGGCCTCGGGCGACAGACGCTGCATCACCGCATGAGCCATCGGCCCCTGCAGTGCGAGCAGCGCCCGATCTTCCAGCACCTCAAGCTCGATATCCATCGGCAGTCCTACCCGCAGATGTGCGATGTCCTGATCCTTGCAGGCAGCGTTCACCACCACGTAGAGGTGTTCACCGCCATTGACGATCATCAGGTCGTCCAGGATACCGCCGGTGTCGGAGGTCAGCAGGCCATAGCGCTGCATGCCCACCGGCAGGTCGATGATATCCGTCGGCACCAATGCCTCCAGCGCCGCCTGCACATTCTCGCCCCGCAGGATCAACTGCCCCATGTGCGAGACATCGAACAGCCCTGCCTTGGCGCGCGTGTGTTCATGCTCCTTCTTGACGCCAAGCGGGTACTGCACGGGCATGGAATAGCCGGCGAACTCGACCATCCTGGCCCCCTGCTCGACATGCAGGTCATGAAGGGCGGTCTGCTTGAGACCCGTCACTGCGGCGGAATCGGACATCGTCATTCTCCTGGTTGGCTTGCGATGACTCTCAGAGATGGCACACGAACGGCACACGCTCTCTGGAGGCTTGTTGTCATGGACACTGCTCACAAGAGCACCGTCGACTTGAACAGGGCGCCCTGCGCCTGCACCGCCCAGATCAGGTGGCCCGGGCGATGCACAAGGCAGTCAGTGGCACGGTAGGGCCAGGCGAGTCATCAGCGTCGTTCAGCGATCTTCGCCAGCCAGCACTTCCTTGCCATCAAAATAATCACGCGTCAGCTTGAAGACCACCGGCGACAGCAGCGCCAGGCCGATCAGGTTCGGGATCGCCATCAACGCATTGAAGGTGTCCGCCATCAGCCAGATCAGGTCGAGCTTGGCCATCGCACCCAACGGAATCGCGATCACGAACACGATGCGATACAGCATGATGGCACGCGTACCGAACAGGTACTGGAAGCACTTCTCACCATAGAAGGACCAGCCAAGGATGGTGGTGAAGGCGAAGACCGCCAGCGCGATGGCCACCAGGTGGTTGCCCACACCCGGCAGCGCCTGATCGAAGGACATCGAGGTCAGGGCCGCGCCGGTCTCCCCGGAAGACCACAGGCCAGAGGTGATGATCGCCAGCGCCGTGATGGTGCAGATGATGATGGTGTCGATGAAGGTCCCCAGCATCGCGACCAGACCCTGGCGTACCGGGTTCTTGGTCTGCGCCGCCGCGTGGGCGATGGGCGCACTGCCCAGACCCGCTTCATTGGAGAAGATACCGCGCGCCACACCGAAGCGGATGGCGGCCATCACTGCTGCCCCGGCAAAGCCGCCGGTAGCCGCGACCGGATTGAAGGCATAGGTGAAGATGAGGCCGAAGGCATGACCGATCTGGTCGGCGTTGATCACCAGGATGATGATGCCGGCCAGGAAGTAGGCGATGGCCATGAACGGCACCAGCTTGCCGGCCACGCTGGAGATGCGCTTGATGCCACCGAGAATCACGGCGCCAGCCAGCACCATCATCACCACACCGGAGACCCAGTGCGGAATGGCGAAGGATGTTTCCAGCGCATCCGCGACCGAGTTGGACTGCACGGTGTTGCCGATACCGAAGGCCGCGAAGCAACCGAAGAAGGCGAAGGCACCGCCCAGCCAGCCCCACTTGGCACCCAGACCGTTGCGGATGTAGTACATCGGGCCACCGACATGGTTGCCGGTGTCATCAACTTCACGATAACGCACGGCACACACGGCCTCGGCGTACTTGGTCGCCATGCCGACCAGCGCGGTGATCCACATCCAGAAGATCGCCCCCGGGCCACCCAGCGCGATGGCGGTTGCCACGCCCGCGATGTTGCCGGTACCGATGGTCGCCGACAGCGACGTCATCAGGGCATTGAAAGGAGAAATCTCGCCGTCGCCATCCTTGCCCGGCGCACGACCATTCCACAACAGCTTGAAGCCGGTACCCAACTTGCGGATCGGCATGCCCTTTAGGCCTGCCTGAAGATAGAAGCCGACCCCGAGCAGCAGGATCAGCATCAATGGGCCCCAGACGACGCCATTGATGGCACTAAAGACGGAACTGATCATTTCCACGCAGATTTCCTCCGCTGAATTGTTGTTATCACACGATGCGCAGTGACTCGTGGCGGTGCCATCCCCAGGTGGGTGATCGACCCGCGACGAGCCTCCCACGGCATTTTCACCGTTGGGACAGCTCACATTAGCGGAAGCTATCTCACTTCACTAGCCTAACAGGGCTTTACGCTGGCAGGTGAGGCAATCATTGCGTAAAAAGTACGATGAGACTGCGCCAACTCGCATGTTTCATCGCCTCATCGTGTCTTCTGGCAGCAGATCCTTCGCCCGGTGATCTCGAGACTGTCGAAAAAGGTCTCACAACAAACCGAACCGAATGACGAGCTAGATGCAGAGCCGCATGCCCGGCGCGGTCACGCTCAGGGGAACCTCGTTCAGCGTCTCCAGCGCTCTCATCAGGTTCGCTTTGCTTGAACGCATCAGGCATTGACAGCCGAGTCTTCACGACACAACATGGAAACAAGTTTCCGATAAGAAACTGTCGGCACCATAACGCGAGTTTGAGCGCCTCGCAACAGTGACCCGGACATCCTCGCCCACTGGCGCGATCCATCTCCCGCACTGCTGCGAGGTACTCAACCTCTCACGAGGTGTCACGGCGCACTGGCAAGGCGCCGGGCGGCCCGGCCAACGATGCATAGCAATGGGCCAGGCAGGCCCATGATGGCGGGCTTCATGAGTGAACCACGCAAGACACTGGACGCCCGAGGAGTGACAGACCACGATAGAGGGACGGCCGTCAGCAGCACACGCCCAAAGTCGTAGCATCACGCGGCAGTCTGCCACTGCCACACGCTGGGACCTTGGGGCATAATGACGTACCGATTCCCTGAATCAGAAAATCTTTTCACATAGGAAAACACTCATGAGCAATATTCCCGCCACGCTGAAGTACACCGAGAGTCACGAGTGGGTTCAGGACAACGGCGATGGCACCGTGACCATCGGGATCACCGACCACGCCCAGGAGGCGCTTGGCGATGTCGTCTTCGTCGAACTGCCGGAAGTCGGCCGTGAGCTGGCACTGGAAGAAGAGTTCGGGGTCATCGAGTCCGTCAAGGCGGCCTCCGATCTGTACGCACCGCTGGCCGGTGAAGTCATCGCCGTCAACGAGAGCCTCGAAGACGCGCCGGAATCCGTCAACGAGAGCCCCTATGACGATGCCTGGATTCTGAAGATGAAGGTCGCTGACAGCGCCGAACTCGAAAAGCTGCTCGACGCTGATGCCTATTCTCAGCTGGTCGAAAGCGAAGCCTGATCGCCGTCAACCTCCTGTCCAGGCCGCAGTCACTCAGGGCAGGAGGTTTCAGCGAGTATCCGTGCTCGCATAAGTCACACTCGCGCACAGCCACCTTCGTGATTGCGCTACCCCGTTTCGATGGCACGACACCCCTGACACGACCGCCCTTGCAGGTCGCGCGGGGAGTGAAGCAACTGCAGCATGCTCGGCAGTGATGTCGATGCCCCCATGATTCCCGACGCCCTGCCCGCAGCCTCCTCGCTGGCACGGTGATGTTCCTCCCGCGGACTGCCCTCTGCAGTCCCCGTTGCAGCACAGGATTTCTTGCATGGCTCACGAGACGCTTACCCTGGCCCAGTTGGCCGGACACGACGATTTCATCTCCCGCCACAATGGGCCGACCGATGCCAATGTGACGCGCATGTTGGCGACGCTGGGCGAAGAGAGCATCGCCACGCTCATCGACCGCACGGTGCCCACCGCCATTCGTCTGGGCCGTGAGCTGGATCTCGAAGGGCCACGCACGGAATCCGAAGCACTGGACTACCTGAAGCGCCTCGCGCGTCAGAACAAGGTGTTCAAGACCTATATCGGCCAGGGTTACCACAACACCCACCTGCCGGCAGTCATCCAGCGCAACGTGCTGGAAAATCCGGGCTGGTACACCGCCTACACGCCGTATCAGCCGGAAATTGCCCAGGGCCGTCTCGAAGGACTGCTCAACTTCCAGCAGGCAGTGATGGACCTGACCGGCATGGAGCTGGCCAACGCCAGCCTGCTGGACGAAGCCACCGCCGCTGCAGAGGCCATGGCGCTGTGTCAGCGCGGCAACAAGAAGAGCAAGAGCAAGCGCTTCTTCATCGCCGATGATGTCCTGCCGCAGACCCTGGACGTCATGCGCACCCGCGCCGACTACTTCGGCTTCGAGCTGGTCATCGATGCCGCAGAGAACGTCGGCGAGCACGACATCTTCGGCGCCCTCTTCCAGTACCCGGGCAACACCGGCCAGGTGCGAGACCTCGCGCCGCTGCTGGACGCCGCGCGCGCCAATGGCGCGATGACCGTGGTGGCCGCCGACCTGCTGAGCCTGGTGCTGCTCAAGTCGCCGGGCAGCCTCGGTGCCGATATCGTCGTCGGTACCTCCCAGCGTTTCGGCGTGCCGATGGGCTTCGGCGGCCCGCACGCGGCCTTCTTCGCCACCACCGACAAGCTCAAGCGCTCCATCCCGGGCCGTATCATCGGCGTCTCCAAGGACTCACGCGGCAACCCGGCACTGCGCATGGCGATGCAGACTCGCGAGCAGCACATCCGCCGCGAGAAGGCGACTTCCAACATCTGTACCGCCCAGGCGCTGCTGGCCAACATCGCCGGCTTCTACGCCGTCTATCACGGTGCCGAGGGCCTCAAGCGCATCGCTACCCGCGTGCATCGCCTGACCAGCATTCTCGCCGAGGGCGTCAGCCGTTGCGGCATGGCACTGGCCCACGACAGCTGGTTTGACGCCATCACCGTGACCGGCGTGGATGAGGGCAAGATCCACGGTCGCGAACTGACCCACGAGATCAACCTGCGCCACCATGGCGACGGCCGCATCACCATCAACCTCGACGAGACCACCACCGCCGCTGACGTCGGCGTGCTGTTCGACGTGCTGCTCGGCGAAGAGCACGGCCTGTCCGTCGCCGCGCTGGACCAGGACCTGCTGGCCAAGGGCGCAAGCGCGATTCCGGCGGCCTGCCAGCGTGACAGCGACTTCCTGACTCACCCGACCTTCAGCCGCTACCACTCGGAAACCGAGATGCTGCGCTATCTGAAGCGTCTGGAGAACAAGGACCTGTCGCTGACCCACGCGATGATCCCGCTGGGCAGCTGCACCATGAAGCTGAACGCCACCACCGAGATGATCCCGGTCACCTGGCCCGAATTCGCCAACGTCCACCCCTTCGCACCGTCGGATCAGGTGGTCGGTTACAAGCAGATGATCGATGAGCTGGCGGCCTTCCTGGTCGAGATCACCGGCTACGACGCCATTTCCATGCAGCCGAATTCCGGCGCGCAGGGGGAATACGCTGGGCTGGTCGCGATCCGTCGCTACCAGGCCTCCATCGGCGAAGGCGCACGCGATATCTGCCTGATCCCAAGCTCCGCTCACGGCACCAACCCGGCTTCGGCCGCAATGGCCGCGATGAAGGTGGTGGTGGTCGAGTGTGACGCCAACGGCAACATCGACATCAAAGACCTGCGTGCCAAGGCCGAGCAGCACAGCGACAAGCTGTCCGCGATCATGATCACCTACCCGTCCACCCACGGCGTGTTCGAGGAAACCGTGCGCGAAGCCTGTCAGGTCGTTCACGACCACGGCGGCCAGGTCTACATCGACGGTGCCAACATGAACGCCCAGGTCGGCATCTGCCGCCCGGGGGACTTCGGCGGCGATGTCTCGCACCTCAACCTGCACAAGACCTTCTGCATTCCCCACGGTGGCGGTGGCCCGGGCATGGGCCCGATCGGCATCAAGGCCCACCTGGCGCCGTTCGTCTCCAACCACGTGGTCACCCCGCTGGAAGGCGTGAAACCGGAGTGCACCGCCGTCTCGGCCGCCGCCTTCGGTTCCGCGGCGATCCTGCCGATCTCATGGGCCTACATCAAGATGATGGGCGCGCAGGGGCTGCGTGAAGCCACCGAGCTTGCGATCCTCAACGCCAACTACATCGCCACGCGTCTCGATGGGCACTATCCGGTGCTCTACCGCGGCAAGAACGGCACCGTGGCGCATGAGTGCATCATCGATATCCGCCCGCTGAAGGCCGCTTCCGGCATCAGCGAGGAGGACATCGCCAAGCGTCTGATCGACTACGGCTTCCACGCGCCGACCATGTCGTTCCCGGTGGCGGGCACCCTGATGGTCGAGCCCACCGAGTCCGAGTCGCTCTACGAGATCGACCGTTTCTGTGAGGCGCTGATCGCGATCCGCGCCGAGATCGCCCGTGTCGAGCAAGGCGAGTGGACACTGGAAGACAACCCGCTGGTGCACGCGCCGCACACCCAGGCCGACCTGATGGACGCCGAGTGGACGCGCAGCTACTCCCGCGAGATCGGCGCCTTCCCCAGCGAGCACGTCAAGGCCGCCAAGCAGTGGCCGGCGGTCAACCGGGTCGACAACGTGCACGGCGATCGTCAGTTGATCTGCTCCTGCCCGAGCATCGATCTCTACCGTGATTGAGAGCGGCGATTGAGGGCCGTGACTGAGAGCGGTAATGGAAGGCCGTAACGGCAAGCCAGCCATGAGGCAGTGATGAAACGCTGTCGCTGATCGCTCTGGCACAAGAACGCCCCTGCCGGGAAACCGGCAGGGGCGTTGTCGTTGCTGCTGTCTTTCACGAGACTGCTCGAAGGCGCAGTGTCGCGCCAGTCGCGTTTACTCCTTCCAGCTCTTGAGCAGCTCGTCGTAGGCGATGGTCTCGCCCTTGGGCTTCTCGTTGTCCAGCTTGGCCTTCGGCGCACCCGGCTGGGCGAACCAGTACTCCGCATCACGCTCCTCGTTGAGCTTCGGACCACAGTTGTCCATCACCTTGGCGCGCTCGAGACGCTCGAGAATGCGGTCCTGTGCCTTGGCCAGGCCATCGAGGGCTTCCTGTGGCGTGGCTTCGCCACTGGCGGCCTGGGAGATGTACTGCCACCACAGCTGAGCAAGCTTGGGATAGTCCGGCACGTTGGTCCCGGTCGGCGACCACTGCACTCGCGCCGGGCTGCGATAGAACTCGACCAGACCGCCCAGCTTCGGCGCGGCATCGGTCATCGCCTGGGACTGGATATCCGACTCGCGGATCGGCGTCAGCCCTTCCAGGGTCTTCTTGAGCGAGACGGTCTTGGCAGTGACGAACTGCGCGTACAGCCAGGCCGCGTGACGATTCTTCTCCGGCGTGGAATCGAAGAAGGTCCAGGCGCCCACGTCCTGATAGCCAAGCTTCATGCCCTCTTCCCAGTACGGGCCATGCGGCGACGGCGCCATGCGCCACTTCGGGGTGCCATCGTCGTTGACCACCGGCAGGCCATCCCGCGTCATGTCGGCGGTAAAGGCGGTGTACCAGAAGATCTGCTGGGCGATGTTGCCCTGGGACGGCACCGGACCGGACTCGGAGAAGGTCATGCCCTGGGCTTCCGGCGGTGCGTACTTGCCCAGCCAGTCGACATACTTGGTGGTGGCATAGACGGCCGCCGGGCCGTTGGCCGCGCCGCCACGTGTCACCGAGGAGCCCACCGGCTGACATTCCTCGACACGAATGCCCCACTCGTCCACCGGCAGGCCATTGGGCAGGCCCTTGTCGCCGGCACCCGCCATGGAGAACCAGGCATCGGTGAAGCGCCAGCCGAGTGACGGGTCCTTCTTGCCGTAATCCATGTGGCCGTAGACGCGCTCACCGTCGATTTCCTTGACGTCATTGGTGAAGAAATCGGCGATGTCCTCATAGGCCGACCAGTTGACCGGCACCCCCAGCTCGTAGCCGTACTTGTCCTTGAACTGCTTCTTCAGGTCTTCGCGCTCGAACCAGTCGGCACGGAACCAGTAAAGGTTGGCGAACTGCTGGTCCGGCAGCTGATAGAGCTTGTCATCCGGGCCGGTGGTGAAATCCAGCCCGATGAAGTCGTCCAGATCCAGCGTCGGCGAGGTGAAGGCCTTGCCGTCGCCTTCCATCATGTCGCTGATCGGCACGACCTTGCCATAGCGGAAGTGCGTGCCGATCAAGTCGGAATCATTGACGTAGCCATCGTAGATATTACGCCCGGATTGCATCTGGGTCTGCAGTTTCTCGATGACGTCGCCTTCCTGAATCAAGTCGTGGGTCAGCTTGATGCCGGTGATCTCGCTGAAGGCCTTGGCCAGCACCTTTGACTCATATTCATGGGTGGTCAGGGTTTCCGAGGCCACCTTGATTTCCATGCCGCGCAGCGGTTCAGCGGCCTTGATGAACCACTCGAGTTCGGACATCTGCTCGTCCTTGCTCAGCGTGGAGGGTGAGAACTCCTGATCGATCCACTTCCTTGCCGCATCCTGATACTGATCGGCCGTGGCCTGGCTGGAGAGGCCGGCGAGCCCCGCCGCCGTGGCGAAGGCGATGGCGTAACGCAGGCGTGCGGGTCGAATGATGTGCTGACTCATGGGATGTCCCTTCATTGGCGTTATTGTTGTGTCGCGTCTTCCAACAACCACTTCCGTCAATCACGTGTCGCGCGGCGCGATTCGCCGCCTTGCTTGCTCTCGGTGCTGCTCGTCCTCCTGCCGTTCCAATCTGCTGTCGTTGGCTGCTGCTCTGTTGTCCTCGTTGCACTGCGGCCCTGCTGCTCGATGGGCCGAGCGGCTGGCTATCACTCTTGCGTCTCATGCAACAGCTCGCGTTGGGCGCGGTAGAGCGAGGCAGGCTTCACGGCCTCGCCCGGTGACTCGACGCGTGCCTGCAAGGCATCCATCGGCGGCAAGGGGTCATACTCGGTCACGCCCTTGGCATTCATCACCCGGGCATAGTCATGACGATTGGCGATGCCCAGCGCATGCCCGGTCGCCCCGACGACCGTCGGCATGATCACCTTGCCGAAATGAGAATCGGCGCGCATGAAGGGCCAGGCAGCATGTGGCTTGCCGGTATTGACCGGATTCCACAGCACCAGCCCGCGCAGATGATTGGGCTGATGGCCGACACTGGCGCCCCAACGGTCGCGCACATGACCACCGCGCTTTTGATCGAACACGTTGTCGCGCGATTGCTGACCATGCAGTTCGATACCACTGTCACCGGCGTGCTCCAGTTCAAGGTAGACGTTATGGGTCGCGTAGCGGGCCACTCCCGGTGCATGCCAGGCATGACTTTGGTCGACTACCTGGCGAGCCAGTACCTGATTGCTGTCACTGATCGTCATCGCGATATGCCCGGGCTTGCCGGTCATCGTCACGTCTTCGAGTGTCAGCTGTGAGCTGTGGCGCACCTTCACCCCCTGATTGAAACTGTCGAGCCGTACGTCACGCACCCAGCCATCCGTGATGCCATCCAGGTCCAGAAGGCCGAAGCCGCTGTCATCCTCGGCGCTGCGGTGATGCTTGAAGTGCCCACGCCAGTTGCCCTTGAGCGTGATGCCCTGCACCCCGACTTCCCGCGCCGGGTGCAGACGAGCGATGCGCCACTGCTCACCGGGAAAGCGCTCATGCACCACCGGCAGCGAGAGCGTGAGGCGGTGGCCGTCACGTGCCACCACGCGGTAGCGCGCCCGCTTGAACACTCCATCACGCTCGATCAACCAGCGTGACTCGCCGGTGCTGGCGTCCTTTTCCATCTGATAGGGCGCCAGGGCACGGGCCACTGCCTCAGGCCGCTTGTCGATGCTCTCAAGCAGCACCTCATCGCCTGGCGCGAGCGCTGCGTCATCTGATTCATCCGTCTCATCCGCCAGCGTGATCGTGTCCTGCGTATCCGCCGGCTGCCGGTGACTCGTCGGCGTGACGGCTTGCCATGCTTCCTGCTTGCCACCCTCGGCCAGATTGCCCAGATGGAGCAGCCAGGGAGTGCTCCAGTACCAGCTGGCGTGCAACGGCAGCATCGGCCGGGTCTGCCTGAGGTGCGTGACATCACTGCCCGCGCCCATCAAGGTCCAGTGACTGCCTGCCAGACTCAAACCCTGCATCTTGAGCAGTGCCTCGCGCAGCGCCTGCTGGCGTTCTGAGTCCGCCACCGCGGCTTTCAGTGCCACCAGGCGGGCGTAAAACCAGTCGCGTTCGGCCGCCCCATACACCACGTACTCCCCCGCCGGGAAATACAGCACGCCGCGGCGCGCGGGGCGGTCGGCGTCATCACTGCCCTGGCGCTGCCAGTCACGCATGGCGGCATGCGCCTTGAGAATGGCGCGGCGATCACTCAGGGTGTCACTGCCATCCGCGCCGTAGGCCGTGACATCGAATCGGCGCAGCGCGCCTTTTTCGCTCTCGTCTGGCGTGACCTTTTCTGCCTCGCCCTTTCCTGGCGCTTCACCAGCATCATGTGGCTCAAGCGCAAGTGCCGGCAGTGCCTCGCCCTGATGGTAGCCGGCGCGGGAAACATCAGGCAGTGGCAGTGGCTTGCGCGCCTCGGCTGGGCGGGTCTGATTGGCCTGCCACTGGAGCTGATACTGCTGCCACAATGTTGATTGCCCTGCATCTTCCGTTTCGCCATTCCCGACCTGCTGATCAGGCGTCGTGGCGTCCAAGGTGGCGAGCGGTGTACCGGCCCACCAACCGAGGACGACAACGCAGGCAATGCTCAGCCCTGTCACGCCCGTCCAGAGTCGACGGCGGTTCTTGCGGCCCGGCGAGGGAGAATCGCCATTCAAGGCCCCTTTTGAGGCACTATCTGCAGACGAGCGATGCGGTGAGCGAGATGACGACATGCAACGAGATTCCAGAGCGGCGAATGTCACTGGCGGATGCCAGTCAGAACCGCTTGGGACTCCCCTCAGGCTGTCCAGTTCCGTGTTGCCACCGGGCGACGCTGCCTGTCGTCAGCGCTCTCCTCTCCACATCTCCCCGCATGTCATCCCCACTTCATCAACACCAGCATCCAGACGACACACACGATGCTGATGATCCACAACACCTGGTCGGTAAAGCCCAACCACAGCAGATGCAGCCAGCCACTGGAGAGCAGGCCGATGAACAGTCTGTCGCCCCGCGTGGTCGCGATGGGCAGAAAGCCCTGACGACTCAACGTCGGGGTCACGAGCTGCCAGGCGGTCATGCCCAGCAGCAGGATGCCGATACCGGCAAAGAAGAGTGACGTGGGCAGTGTCCAGGCCATCCATTCCATCATCATGTCCTCTTGTGAGCCGCCAGCAGAGACTTGCTGACGGCAATGACAGCGGCGCTCGACCTGGTGCCGATCATACCCGGCCCAGGGCGAAGCCCTTGGCGACATGGTTGCGCACGAAGTAGATCACCAGTATGCCGGGAATCAGCGTCAGGGCACCGGCGGCGGCCAGCACGCCCCAGTCGATGCCCGAGGCCGAGACCGTTCGCGTCATTACCGCCGCTATCGGTTTCGCCTCCGTCGAGGTCAGGGTTCGCGCCAGCAACAGCTCCACCCACGAGAACATGAAGCAGAAGAAGGCGGTCACCCCGATTCCCGGGCGAATCATCGGAATGAACAACGTCAGGAAGAAGCGCGGGAAGCTGTAGCCGTCGATATAGGCCGTCTCGTCGATCTCCTTGGGCACGCCGGACATGAAGCCCTCCAGAATCCAGACCGCCAGCGGCACGTTGAACAGACAGTGCGCGAGCGCCACCGCCAGCGGGGTATCGAACAGTCCCACCGAGGAATAGAGCTGAAAGAACGGCAGCAGGAAGACCGCCGGCGGCGCCATGCGATTGGTCAAGAGCCAGAAGAACAGATGCTTGTCGCCCAGGAAGCGATAGCGCGAGAAGGCATAGGCCGCCGGCAGCGCCACCGCCAGCGAGATGAGCATGTTGAGCACCACGTAGCTCATCGAGTTGAGATAGCCCATGTACCAGCTGGGGTCAGTGAAGATCACTCGATAGTTGTCGAAGGTGAAGTTCTCGGGCCACAGGGTCAGGCCGCCGAGAATCTCCTGATTCGACTTGAAGGACATGATCAGCAGCCAGTAGATCGGCACCAGCAGAAACAGCAGATAGATCGTCATTACCAGACGCTTGCGTGTGGTCATCACTCGTCTCCTCAGGCGTCGTCACTGTCCTGATGGGTCATGGCGGTATAGAACAGCCATGAGACCAGCAGGATGATGAGGAAGTAGATCAGCGAGAAGGCAGCGGCACGTCCGAGATCGAACTGGCCGATCGCCATCTGGGTCAAGGTCTGGGACAGGAAGGTGGTGGTGGTACCCGGCCCGCCACCAGTGAGCACGAAGGGCTCGGTATAGATCATGAAGCTGTCCATGAAGCGCAACATGATGCCGATCAACAGCACGCTCTTGAGCTTGGGCAGCTGGATGTAGCGGAACACGGCCCAGGGCGAGGCACGGTCGATGCGCGCGGCCTGGTAATAGACATCGGGAATGGCACGCAGCCCCGAATAGCACAGCAGCGCCACCAGCGACGTCCAGTGCCAGACATCCATCACCAGCACCGTCACCCAGGCGTCGGCCGGATTGGAGGCGTAGTTGTAGTCGATGCCCAGCTGGCCCAGCGCCCAGCCATAGAGGCCGATGTCCTCACGACCGATGATCTGCCAGATGGTGCCGACCACATTCCAGGGAATCAGCAGCGGCAAGGCCAGCAAAATCATGCACAGCGAGACCATGAAGCCCTTGCGCGGCATCGAGAGCGCCACGGCGATCCCCAGCGGAATCTCGATGGCCAGCACCGCGAAGGAATAGACGAACTGACGGATCAGCGAGTCGTGCAGGCGCTCGTCACGCAGGATCTCGCGATACCATTCGGTGCCGACGAAGAAACGCGTGGAGGGATCGAAGATGTCCTGCACCGAGTAGTTGACCACCGTCATCATCGGGATGATGGCCGAGAACGCCACCACGATGACCACTGGCAGCACCAGCCACCAGGCGCGATTGTTGTGTGTGCGTTGCATCAGGCGTTTCCTCCCGGCTGCTCTCCACTTTCCCCTCTGACAGAGCCGCCACTCTCCCCCCTGGCAAAGCTTTCTGCCTCACCACTGTCGGACGCACCGGCCTGTGACAGATCCAGCAGATGCTCATCGAGATAGAAGCGCTGCCAGCGGGCCGGCAGGCGCAGACGCACGCGGCCTTCCGGCAGCGGCGCATCTTCCTCGATACGCGCCTTGAACAGGCAGCCGCCGCCGATGTCGAGGTCCACCACCTTGTAGGTCCCCAGGTCCTGCACCAGCGTGACCTGACCACTCAGCCAATGCTCGCGGGTGTCGGGAACCACCGCCGCCGATGAGCTGTCGCTGGCCTCGAGCTCGACGAACTCCGGCCGGATGCCCAGCTTCAGCTCGCCCTTGCGCTCCGCCAGTGTCGCCAGCAGCGCTTGTGGAAGATGCAGCAGGGGTGCGCCCTCCCCCGTGCCGAGCCGCACGCCCTGCGATTCCAGCGTGATACTCGCCAGGTTCATGCCCGGCGAGCCGATGAAGTAGCCCACGAAGGTGTGAGCGGGGTCCTCGAACAGCTCGCGCGGGGTGCCGAACTGCACGATGCGGCCTTCATACATCACCGCGATCTTGTCGGCGAAGGTCGAGGCCTCCAGCTGATCATGGGTGACGTAGACCATGGTGATGTTGAACTGCTCATGGATCTGCTTGAGCTTGCGGCGCAGCTTCCACTTGAGGTGGGGGTCGATGACCGTCAGTGGTTCATCGAACAGGATGGCGGCCACGTCATCGCGCACCAGGCCACGGCCCATCGAGACCTTCTGCTTCTCATCGGCCGTCAGGTTGCTGGCACGTCGCGTGAGCAGGTCTTCCAGCTCCAGCACCTGAGCGATCTCACGCACCCGGGACTGCACCTTGTGCTCCGGCTGGCGCTGATTGCGCAGCGGGAAGGCCAGATTGTCGAAGACCGTCATGGTGTCGTAGACCACCGGGAACTGGAACACCTGGGCGATGTTGCGCTCTTCCGGCGGCAGCCGATTGACCACTCGATCATCGAAGCGCACCTCGCCCTCGGAGGGGGCCAGCAGCCCGGAGATGATGTTGAGCAGCGTGCTCTTGCCACAACCCGACGGGCCGAGCAGTGCATAGGCGCCGCCCTGCTGCCAGACATGATTCATGCGCCGGATGGCGTAATCACTGTCCGCGGAGGGCGCCGCCAGGTAGCTGTGCGCCAGATCATTGAGGTGTATTTCCGCCATCAGGCCAGCCCTCCGCCAGTCGTGGTGGGTCGCTCGGGCGAACGGATCAGTGCCCCATCGCCACGCTGTCCCGCACCGTCACCGCCATCGGCGGCGTAGACGAACAGCTTGTGGGCGGGGGCATAGACGCGGATGGCGTCATCCACGGCGAAGTCGTGAATGCCGGCCAGATGCAGGACCAGCGAGTGGTCGGCATTGCTGACATGCAGGAAGGTCTCGGAGCCGGAGATCTCGGCGATATCCACCGTGACAGCGAACTCCAGATCATCATCGGCCAGCGGCGCCAGCCCCAGGTGGCTGGGGCGGATACCGAAGCGATAGGCCCCGCTCTCGATCCCCGCCAGTGGCGCGGGTAGCACGAAACGGCTGCCCTGCTCGCCGGCACTGGCCGCGCCGGAGAACGCCAGCTCACGCCCGCGCACCTCGGCCTCGAACAGATTGATCTGCGGCTCGGAGTAGAGCTTCGCCGCCTCGACACTCAGCGGATGATGGTAGACAGCCTCGGTAGGGCCGGACTGCAGCACTCGCCCTTCATGCATCAGCGTGGTGGTGCCGCCGAGCGCCAGCGCCTCGCCGGGCTCGGTGGTGGCGTAGACGGCGATGGTGTTGCGGGTCGCGAACAGGCTGCGCATCTCGTGGCGCAATTCTTCGCGCAGCTTGTAGTCGAGATTGACCAGCGGTTCATCGAACAGCACCAGGTCGGCGTCCTTGACCAGCGCCCGCGCCATGGCCGTGCGCTGCTGCTGGCCACCGGACAGCTCCGCCGGCTGACGCGCAAGGAACTGCTCGATATGCAGCATCTCGGCAATCTCGTGTACGCGGCGGCGGATTTCCTCAGGCGCCATGCGCGCCAGCTTCAAAGGCGAGGCGATATTGTCGTAGACGCTCAGGCTCGGGTAGTTGATGAACTGCTGATAGACCATCGAGATGTTGCGCTCGCGCACCGGACGGCCGGTCACGTCCTCGCCGTTCATCACGATGCGTCCGTCACTGGGCACATCGAGACCCGCCATCAGGCGCATCAGCGACGTCTTTCCGGACAGGGTGCGTCCCAGCAGCACATTGAAGGAGCCGGGCTCGAAGGTCAGATCCACCCTGTCGATATGGGTCTCGCGGCCAACCCGGCGGGTGACCGCCTCAAGGCTCAAGGACATGGCGCTGTCTCGTCTGGTGAAAGTCATCGGGGCAAGGACACGGCCAACCACTGCCGAGTGTTCACGCCCACCTGGTGACCCTCCTCAAGCGAACCCTATGCCAGCCGCGCGCAGACACCTGCCCACAGACACCCTCCATCGACCACCGGAGGTCGCCAGATTCCTCTCTTTTGTCGATCATTCAGTGACTTGCCAGATGCGACCAAGGCAGGGGCAGACCATGGTCTAGCCCGTCATCCGCCGCGTCTGCCGCTACTCTGGTGAACAATGTCTGAACACCAAAGTTCTCGGAACTGAACACTCACCACGCACAAGTGAACATTGCCGTGAACACTCCCCCCAGACCGATAAAAGCACCGACAACAGCACCGACAACAGCACCGACAACAGCACCGAAAACAGCACCAATAACAACAGAGGCCTGAAAGGCCCGCCGCACAAGGGACATCGCATGCCACTACCTCAAGCCGCCAAGCACTCAGCGCGCCACGCTGCCCACAACTCGGCCAAGCATCCAGCCCGCCACGCGGAGGATCAGGTGCTCGATCCAGGCGCCGCCTCCGCAACGCCTGCGGCGGCTCTCTCCTCTGCGCTTCCCTCTTCTCCCTCTTCTTTCCCCTCGGCGCTGCCGGCCTCAACCCTCAGGTGCCCGCCGGAGGAGCTCGTCTGGCGTCAGCGTCAGGCCGCCAGCCTGATGGAGACGGTGGCATCAGCAGTCACCGGTCATACTCTCAACCTGCTCGATCACTGGCAGGCGTGTCTGGTGCTGACCGACCGCGACGGCGTGGTGCTGGCAAGCTACGGCCATCAACAGCTGCTGGGCAATGATGCCCCCCTGTTGCACCCCGGCGCGCGCTGGCGTGAGGAGTCATTGGGCCACAACGCCATCGCCGAGACCCTGAATGCGCCGCGCGCCAATCGCCTGGCACGCATCGCGCTCGAGGCGCATGACGCCGAATGCCTCAAGGGCCTGGCCAGCGCCAGTGCCGCACTGCTGGCCCCCGCCAGCTGGAGTGCCAGTCGCGGCCTGACGCCCGGCGCCTGCGAGGGGTGCCTGGGACTGATCTGCGATCCCTACCGTGTGCGCCAATACAGCCTTGGCATGCTCGGCGTACTGGCGGATGACATCGAGCAACGCCGTCTGGGCGAGGCCCACGGGCACGACCATCACCTGTTGCGCCTGCATCTCAACCGCTCGCAGCTGGATTCGCCCAGCGCGGCCCTGCTGGCCATCACGCCGCAAGGTCAGGTCGCGGCTGCCAGTCGCCGGGGACTGCAGCTGCTGGCGGCTCACCTTGAACTCACGCCCGCCTCCGACAGCGCAGACAACGCATCTCACAGCGCAGCCAATGCATCGAACAGCGCGGCCAATGCAGTGGACAGCGACAGCTGCGCCACCCGCGATGACATCCACCTGCTGCTGGGCCAGCCGCTGGCACGCTGGCAGCTGGACTGGGCGCCGCTGGCCCAGCTCGCCGATGCGCAGTGTGTGACGCTCACCCAGCACCCACGCTTCACTGGCTACACCCTGCGCGCAGTCCTGCCCAGGCCACGGGTCGTGGCCCGCGCACCGGCTGAGCCCCCGGAAAGCCAGACACCGGCCGAGACCACCACTCGCGAGGCAGCGTGCCACCCGAGCCTTGCGCGCCTGCATCATGGCGATGCCGGCTGGGCCAGGGTCTGCGAACTGCTGGCGCGGCTGGTGAACGCACGCCTGCCGCTGCTGCTGCAGGGCGAGACCGGCGTCGGCAAGGAGGAAGTGGTCAAGGCGCTGCATCAGGCCAGTCATCGCGCCCATCAACCGCTGGTCGCCATCAACTGCGCCGCCTTGCCTGATGAGCTGGTCGAGGCCGAGCTGTTCGGCTATCGGCGCGGCGCCTTTACCGGTGCCGACCCCGCCGGACGCGAAGGCCGCCTGCTCGAGGCCAATGGCGGGCGCCTGTTTCTGGATGAGATCGGCGACATGCCGCTGCATGTGCAGGCGCGCCTGCTGCGCGTGTTGCAGGAGCGTGAAGTCACCCCACTGGGTGGCGGCAAGCCGCAGCGGGTCGATTTCGAACTGGTCGCCGCCACCCATCAGCCCCTCAGTGAGCTGGTCAAGGCCGGGCGCTTCCGGGCAGATCTCTACTATCGCCTGTGTGGCGCCACCATCGCCCTGCCGCCGCTGAGGGAGCGTCACGACATCGCCGGACTGAGTCGTGCCCTGCTGACACGGCTGTGCCGGGAGCAGCGACGTGAGCCGCCGCGCATCACGCCCGCCTTCCTCGATCGCCTCACCCGTCATGACTGGCCCGGCAACGTGCGCGAGCTGGACAACGTGCTGCGTCTGGCGCTGGCACTGTGCGATGGGTCAGCCCTGGAGCCGTGCCATGTGATGCTGGCGGGCGACTGTCTCGCATCACAGAACGACTGCCTCGCGGTAGAAGACGACTGTCCCGCAGCAGAGAGCGAGATTGCTCACCATCCCTCGCAACCGAGCCGCCTGTCCTCGCTGCCGGATCTTTCCAGTGCCGAGGAGCTGCAGAGCGCGCTGGATGCGCTGGGCGGCAACGTCTCGCGTCTCGCGCGGGAACTGGGCATAAGCCGCACCACGCTCTACAAGCGACTCGGCGCGGCCTGACGCAGCAGGCTTTTCCTCAAGCCCTGTCTCCAAACCCTATCTCCAAGACCTATCTTCAAGTCCTATCTCCAAGCCCTATCTCCAAGCCCGACACTGAAACGCCCGCGCCCCCGCAGACAGACTCTGCGGGGGCGCGGGCGTTTCTTGCGACTCCTGTTTCTCACCGCCATCAATCGCCCGGCACTCAAGAGCAGAGGGCTGAGGGCTGAAGGCTGAGAACAAAGATCAGCTCGGCGTCAGGCCGCGCAGTCGTTCATTGCGACGGCGAATCAGCTCCAGTGTCGTCAGCAGCAGGACCGAAACCAGCACCAGCAGCGTGGCCACCGCCAGGATCGTCGGGCTGATCTCCTCGCGGATACCGGACCACATCTGGATCGGGATGGTGGTCTGCGCCGGCCCGGCGATGAACAGCACCACCACCACCTCATCAAACGAGGTGATGAAGGCGAACAGAGCACCGGACACCACCCCCGGCGTCACCAGCGGCAGGATGATGCGGAAGAAGGTACGGCTCGGACTGGCCCCCAGCGAGTGTGCCGCACGTGTCAGCGAGTGATCGAAGCCGGACAGTGTCGCCGTCACCGTGATCACCACGAAGGGAATGCCCAGCGCCGTGTGCGCCAGGATCACGCCCAGATAGGTCTGGGTCAGCCCCAGTTTCGAGAAGAAGAAGAACATCGCCGCGGCGCTGATGATCAACGGCACGATCATTGGCGAGATCAGGATCGCCATGATGGTATTGCGAAACGGCATGAAGCGACTGGAAAGCCCCAGTGCGGCAAGCGTGCCCAGTACCGTGGCCAGCACCGTCGCGCACACCGCCACGATGATGCTGTTCTTGATCGAGCGCATCCACTCATCCGAGGTGAAGAACTCCTGATACCAGCGTAACGAGTAGCCATCGGGGTCCAGAGACAGCATCTTCTCCGAGAAGGTGAAGTAGGGTTCGGCATTGAACGAGAGCGGAATGATCACCAGGATCGGCCCGATCAGGAACAGGAAGATCAGCGCGCAGAGCACGCAGAACACCCAGTGCCAGATCCGCTCACCACGAGTTGCATAGGAAGGTATGGCCATCTGTCACCCCAGTTTGACCTTGTCCACACCGATCAGACGGTTGTAGACGAGATAGAAGAGGATCACCACGACCAGCAGAATCGAGCCAATGGCCGCTGCCAGCCCCCAGTTGAGCGAGGTCTGCATGTGATAGGCGATGAAGTTGGTGATGAAGCGGCCCGACTGCCCGCCCACCAGTGCCGGCGTGATGTAGTAGCCGATGGAGAGGATGAAGACCAGAATCGAGCCCGCCCCGATGCCCGGCAGGGTCTGCGGGAAGTAGACGCGCCGGAAGGCGGTGATCGGCCCGGCGCCCAGCGAGCGCGCCGCATGCATGTAGCTGGGCGGGATGGTCTTCATCACCGAGTACAGCGGCAGGATCATGAACGGCAGCAGGATGTGGGTCATCGCGATGATGGTGCCGGTCTTGTTGTAGATCATCTGGATACGCGCCTCCTCGGCGAGCATCCCGACACCCACAAGCATGTCATTGAGCACCCCCTGCTGCTGCAGGATCGCGATCCAGGTGGTGGTTCGCACCAGCAGCGAGGTCCAGAACGGCAGCAGCACCAGGATCATCAGCAGATTGCCGCGACTGGCCGGCAGGGTCGCCAGCAGCCAGGCCACCGGATAGGCCAGCAACAGACACAGCCCGGTGATCGCCGCGCTCATCCAGAAGGTGCGGATGAACAGCGAGACGTGGATCTGCAGATACTCCGGTTTCTCGACGATCTCCCCTGTCGGTGAGAACTGGCGATCCACCGCCGCCAGATAGTAGGAAGCGGTGAGAGGCGACGATTCGCGCTTGATCAGACGCCAGATATCCGGGTCCTCCCAATCCTCATCGGCCTTGATCAGCGCGGCCTTGTAAGGGGCCTCCATGCGGCCGGCACGGCGGGCGCTTTTCATGAACAGCGACCGCATGCCGGACTTTTCGTAGTTGAGACGCGAGGCGACGCGCCCGAGATTGCGCGCCTTGAGTCCCGCGGCCAGATCCTGCGCCAGGGCGGCGTAGGCGGCCTCTTCCGGCAACCCTTCGCCGTTCCAGTCGACCAGCACCTCGCTGGTGCGTGGCAGATAGGTGGAGACTTCCGGGTTGTCGACACTGCGTGACAGCATGTCGAAGATGGGCATGACGAATGCCAGCCCGATGAAGACCAGCAACGGTGCCACCAGCAGCAACGCCTTGATGCGGCTGCGGCGGATGGCGCGATTGAGGCTCTGTTTCAGCGGCACGCCATCGGCAGTGGTCAGCGCCGCGCCGGGGGCGCCATTGGGGTCATGTGCTGCGCTTCCGGACGTGGCCGGGGCGGAGGAATCGCTCATCCTGCACTCCTTGATCGGCTATCCGAGGATGCCTGGGCCGCCAGCCGGCTTCCGCGTGACAGTGACGGAAGCCAACCTGGCGGAATAGAGCATGGCCGAGGGGCCATCAGGCATGATCAAAAAGGCCCCGGCGCGCGGGTGTGCGCCACCGGGGCCAGCGGGTCAGTGCAGGGGTCAGCGCGCCAGCCAGGCGTTGAAGCGCTGGCTCAGCTCATCGAGGTTGTCGGCCCAGAATTCGTCATCCTTGGGGATGGCGGTCTCGAAGTTGGGGCCATAGGTGGGCATGTGCGGTTTCATGTCGATGCCGGTGTCCGCATGGGTCGAGACCAGTGCCGCGGAGGAGGTACGCGCCGGGCCGTAGGAGATGTACTTGGCCTGATCCGCCAGACGCTGGGTATCGGTGGCAAACATCAGGTAATCCTTGACCTTGTCGAGCTTGCCGGTCGGCACCACCCAACCATCCAGCTCGAAGACCTGGGCATCCCAGACGATGGAGAATGGCTGCTTCTCGTTGACCTCGGCATCGAAGATGCGTCCGTTGTAGGCCGAGGCGAAGGCCACTTCCTTGTCCGCCAGCAGCTGCGGCGGCTGTGCGCCCTCTTCCCACCAGATCACGCTGTCCTTGATGGTATCGAGCTTGGCGAAGGCACGTTCGATGCCTTCCTCGGAATCCAGCATCTCGTAGACATCTTCCGGGGCCACGCCATCGGCCACCAGCGCCCACTCCATGTTGTTGATCGGCTTCTTCTGCAGGGCACGCTTGCCGGGGAATTCCTCGAGATTGAAGACGTCATCGATGGAATCCGGCTGCTTGTCCTCGGGGAACATCTCGGTATTGAAGGCCACGATGTTGGAGTAGACGATCTGCGGCACGAAGCACTCGCTGAGCGAATTCTCGATGAAGTCCTCGCTGGCCGGCGTGCCATCCGGCGCTGCCGCGAACAGGGTGTCCGGGTCCAGCGGCTCGATCAGGCCTTCCGAACAGGCGATCAAGGCATCACTGGGCAGCATGTCGACCAGGTCCCAGGTGACGTTGCCGGCCTGGACCTGCGCACGCAGACCGGAAAGCGCATTGGATGACTTGTCGATATTGACGACGGTGTCACCGCTCTTCTCTTCCCAGGGCTCGTGATAGGCCTTGTTCTGGCTGTCGGTATAGGCGCCGCCCCATGAGACGATATTGAGCGTCTCGGCCTGGGCCGCACCGGCGCTCATGCCGGCCGCTGCCACGGCAACCGCCAGCAGACTGCGCAGCGGCATGCCCGGGCGCGAGGTAGTGAATGACGCGGTGAACTGATTGATGACTGACATGGATGAATCTCCCTGATTTCTTGTTGTTGTGCTGCACTCTTGTCGCGAAACCTGCTCTTGCTCTGCTGAGGAAGCGTACTTCACCTTCCTTGCTGTCTTGTCTTTACTCGCCTGTGCTTTTCTAGTCTGTCCTTAACTGGCCTGTTCTGACCTTTCCTGGCCTCAGGCATCCAGCGCCCGGCAGTCGCAGGCGTCCCATCCCACCTGCAATGTCTGCCCGGGCCGCAAGGGCGGATAGCCCTCGGCGTTGGGTGTCTTGATGATGAATTCGTCACTGCCACACACCGCCACGCGCGTGCGCAGATGATCTCCAAGATAGATCACCTCGAGCACCTCGGCGGAGAAGACATTGTCGGGAGGGCTTGGCGTGCCCGCGGCGCCTGGCTCTTCCGCCGACAGCAGGCGCACCCGCTCCGGGCGCAGTGACAGCTGGGTGCGCTCGCCGACCTCATTGACGGCCACCTTGAGTGCCCGTACCTGCTCGCCGCTGTCGAGGGTCACAGTGCAATGCTCCCCCTGAGCGTCGAGCTGCGATACCTGGCCGTTGAGGCGATTGTTCTCGCCGATGAAATAGGCGACGAAGGCATTCTCCGGCGCTTCATACAGCGCCTCGGGGGTTGCCAGCTGCTGGACGATGCCGTCATTGAAGACCGCGATGCGGTCCGACATGGTCAGCGCTTCCGTCTGATCGTGGGTCACGTAGAGCATGGTGACGCCGAGTCGCTGGTGGATGCGCTTGATCTCGAACTGCATCTCCTCGCGCAGGTTCTTGTCCAGTGCCCCCAGCGGCTCATCCATCAGCACCAGCTCCGGCTCGAAGACCAGCGCACGTGCCAGGGCGACCCGCTGCTGCTGCCCACCGGAGAGCTGCCCCGGGCGGCGATCGCCGAATTCGCCGAGTCGCACCATGTCCAGCGCGTTGGCTACCTTGGTCGAGATTTCCTCCTTGCTCATGCCGCGCACTTCCAGCGGGAAGGCCAGGTTCTCGGCCACGCTCATGTGCGGAAACAGCGCATAGTTCTGGAAGACCATACCGATACCGCGCTTGTGCGGTGGCAAGTCATTGATGGGAGTTCCGTCGAGGAGGATGTCGCCGTGGGTCGGCGTTTCGAAGCCTGCCATCATCATCAGGCAGGTGGTCTTGCCGGAACCGGACGGCCCCAGCAGGGTGACGAATTCGCCGCGCTGGACTTCAAGATTGAAGCCCTTGACCACCAGCGTTTCGCCGTCATAGCTCTTTTGTACATCATTGAAGATCGCGAAGCAGGAGCTGGTCTCCTGCGGCGCGTCGGGCTCAGCAGTCGTGACCATGCGGGGTATCCATACGTGTTGTTGTTATCGTGGAGCAAGTGATCGAACAGGCTTCATTGGCCCTGATCGCTGCCCTCAGTCCCATTTGACCCTACGGTGACAGTCGAGAGGCGACAAGCGCCGCGCTCGCTGAAAAGCGTTGAAATCAGGCTATGCGAAAGTCTAAATATTGAACTACCGCCGCCAGCCATTCGCCGAGGGCCCTCGACAAGCCCCGCCGCTGAATCACCGACGCCACATGGCGCCTCCCCGGTGTGCGCCCACTGAAAAGCCCCCGCTGCACACAAGGCAGCGGAGGCTTTGGGTCTTTCAACTCTGGGTTGCCCGAGGTGGGCAGCCATATCAGAGCATCGGGAGCTCAGCGGCGGTCAGAACTTGGTAATGACCCATACCGCGTGGATGATCCCCGGCAGGAAACCGAAGCAGGTCAGGATGATGTTGATCCAGAAATGCTTGTTGGCGACACCCACCTGCATGAGAACGCCCAGCGGCGGCAGGATGATGGCCAGAATGATGCGAATGATATCCATGAGTTGCTCCTTGCGATTGTGACAACCGTGACTCCACGGAGGTCATGAATGTTCGATGCTCGTGTTGATCAGCGTCCTTCTTGATCACTGTCCTTCTTGATCAGTGTCTTCTATAACAGCTCCCGTCTTGAAGACTGACGGTCTTGATCACCGTTTTTCTTTATCAGCGTCGGCCTTGTCGACGTCATCGTCGTGCGCAGAGGCCGATCCACCGGCGCGGGCCTGACGATCGATCTTCTGGGACAGCTTCTCGGAGTCCGCCGCCAGCTGCTCGTGGTAGCGCTCCCAGTCTTCCCAGTCATGCGGCGTCCCGGTGCGTGGCCGATGGCTGCCGGACTCACGTGCACGTGCCCAGGCATGTTCTTCCAGACTCTGAGGCTTGTCCTCCTCCTTGTCCTTGTCGCCGTCCAGGCCGTGCTTCGCCATGTACTCTCGTGCGTTCATCTATTGCCTCGCTTGCCAGACTCGACGCCTGACGATGCTGTGACGTACCCACTACCTATGGCTGACAGGGTCAAATATCAAGTCTGTATAACTATTTCCGGCAAAAAAGCCGCTTGCCGGCCAGCACGTTCCTGCCGAAAACAAGGCCATGCGCCAGCCCACGCCTGACTGGCAGCATGATCATCAAGAAAAGCTATCGCCTCGCTTGATGCAATCAAATTCACCCGCGAGAGGCTTGCCCCTAGACTGGCTCCAGTTTCGCAAGGCACTGATTTCTCATGCACTCGACAGCATCATCGAGCCTCAGTCGCCTGCCATTCCTTTTAGATACGTCTCATCGAGACCGGAGCCAATTCCATGCAACTCGAATCACACGAAGGCCAGCAGGTCCCGAACGTCAGCTTCAAGATCCGTCGCGACGGCCGTCTGGTCGAGCGCACCAGCGAGGAGATCTTCTCGGGCCGCAACGTGGTGGTCTTCGCCCTGCCGGGGGCCTTCACCCCGACCTGTTCCTCCACTCACCTGCCGCGCTACAACGAGCTGGCCGATCGCTTCTATGCTGTCGGCGTCGACGAGATCGTCTGCCTGTCCGTCAATGACGCCTTCGTCATGGAATCCTGGGGCGAGCATCAGGAAGCCGAGAACCTGAGCCTGATCGCCGACGGCAACGGCGACTTCGCCGCCGGCATGGGTATGCTGGTCGACAAGAGCGACATCGGTTTCGGCAAGCGCAGCTGGCGCTATTCCATGCTGGTACGCAACGGCGTGGTCGAGAAACAGTTCATCGAGCCGCAGAAGCCGGGCGACCCCTTTGAAGTCTCCGACGCCGATACCATGCTCGATTATCTGGACCCCGACGCCGGTCGTCCCAGCTTCGCTACCCTGTTCAGCAAGCCGGGCTGCCCGTACTGCGCACGTGCGAAGCAGATGCTCGACGAAGCGCGCATCAGCTACGAAGTCATCGAAGTCGGCACCCGCGGCGTGACCTCACGCACCCTGCGCGCCATGACCGGCCAGGCCACCGTGCCGCAGGTCTGGATCGACGGCGAGCATGTCGGCGGCAGCGATGAAGTCGCCCGCTACTTCGGCAGCCTGACCAGCGCTTGAACGCTACACGCTGACAGGCCCCGATAACTTTCTCTTTTCATCACGCGCGGGCCACGCCCGCGCCTGAGACCCCATTGTCAGGTGCGCTGCTGGCGCGCCTTGAGGAGTACGACGTGAACGAACGCCAGGTTGAAGTCGCCATCATCGGTGCAGGCAGTGCCGGTCTGGGTGCCTATCGCGCCGCCAAGGCACACACCGATTCCGTGGTCATGATCGAAGGTGGCCCCTACGGCACCACCTGTGCCCGTGTCGGCTGCATGCCGTCCAAGCTTTTGATCAGTGCGGCAGAAGCCGCGCATCACGCCCGTGACACCGCACCGTTCGGCATCAATGTCGAAGGCGAGGTCAAGGTGGATGGCCGCGCCGTGATGGACCGCGTCAAGCGTGAGCGCGACCGTTTCGTCGGCTTCGTGGTCGAGTCCGTGGAAGGCATTCCCTCCCACGACAAGCTGCGCGGCAATGCGCGTTTCGAGACCGCCAACAGCCTGATCATCGGCGACAACGAGACCCGCGTCACCTTCGAGCGTGTCGTGATCGCCACCGGCTCACGCCCCAGCTATCCGGGCTTCTTTGAGAATGCCGGTGACCGCCTGATCATCAACGACAGCGTCTTCGACTGGGACGACCTGCCGGAATCCGTCGCCGTCTTCGGCCCGGGCGTCATCGGGTTGGAACTGGGCCAGGCGCTCACGCGCCTCGGCGTGCGCATTCGCATGTTCGGTGTCGGCGGCGCCATCGGCCCGCTGCGTGACGAGAAGCTGCGTGCCAATGCCGATCGCGTCTTCAACGAGGAGTTCTATCTCGACCCGGACGCCAAGGTCGAGAAGATCGAACGCGTCGAGGACGAGAACGGCGCCGGTGTCGAGATCACCTTCATCGAGCGTGGCAGCGAAGCGCGCCTCACCGAGCGCTTCGACTACCTGCTCGCGGCCACCGGCCGTCGCCCGAACGTCGACCGCCTCAATATCGAGGCGCTGGGCCTGAAGCTGGACGAGCGCGGCGTGCCGATCTTCAATCGTCACACCCTGCAGACTCGTCTGAGCGACGACACGCCGAGCCATGTCTTCATCGCCGGCGACGCCAACAACGACCTGCCGCTGCTGCACGAAGCCTCCGATGAGGGCCGTATTGCCGGTGACAACGCCGGTCGCTTCCCCGACGTGCGTGCCGGGCAGCGCAAGAGCACCATCGCTGTCGTGTTCAGTGATCCGCAGATGGCCACCATCGGCCTCTCGACCGCCGAGATCGAACAGCGCTACGGTGCCTGCGACTGCTACGCGGTGGGCGAAGTCGACTTCACCGGCCAGGGTCGCTCCCGCGTGATGCGCATGAACAAGGGCATGCTGCGCGTCTATGGCGAGCAAGGCACCGGCCTGCTGCTGGGCGCCGAGATCTTCGGCCCGCGTGCCGAGCACCTCGCCCACCTGCTGGCCTGGTCCCATCAGCAACGCATGACCATCGAGCAGATGCTGGAAATGCCCTTCTATCACCCGGTGATCGAGGAAGGTCTGCGCACTGCGCTGCGTGACCTCAACGCCAATCTGCAGCTGGGCCCGGCCATCGTCGAGCGCTGCATGGAGTGCGGTCCGGGTGACTGATACACCCTCAAGGCAACGGGACGCGCAGCTCACGCAGTGATGCCCTATGCTCTGAACAGAGGTTGAGTGTCGCCGGCAGTCACGAGAGTGGCTGCCGGCATTCATCGCACGACTCCCTCACCGGAGAGTCGAAGAGCAGTGACGCAGGAGATCTGCCCATGAAAGCCACCCAGCTCAAGGTGCCCTCGACCATTCGCGATATCATGTCCCGCGACTGTTATCGCGTGAAGGCACGCACCAGCATTCTCGAACTCGCCCAGGGCCTGACCCACCACCGTCTGCCCGGTGTGCCGGTCGTGGATGATCTGGACCGTCTGATCGGCTTCATCTCCGAGCAGGACATCCTCGGCAAGCTGCTCGACAGTGCCTATCACTGCGGCCAGCATGCCCAGGTCGGTGATCTGATGCGTCACGAAGTCCTGAGCGTCGGCCCGAACGACAGCATCACGGATCTGGCGCAGCACATGAATGGTCAGCGTCCCAAGGTCTATCCGGTGGTCGAACAGGGCCGCCTGATCGGCATGGTCACCCGCCGCGATGTCCTGAGTGCTCTGCTGGTGATGCAGAACGGCTGTTGAGACAGTTCGCCAATCAAGAAACTGCCTGGCGCCAGGCCTTGTGCACAGAGCCCCCAGCGGTCATCGCCGCTGGGGGCTCTGTGCGTGATGAAGAGAAAACCGAGAGCGTCTTCAGCACGCTTCAACCAGCAGACCAAATCCTCGAAGATTATCCAATGGCTAATCCATCTCCGCCGCCAGCCTGACGCTCATCAATAGTCGAGCAGCAACCCGAGGCGATGACATTCGCTGGAGGGCGCTGTGCCGTGCTCTGCCACCAAGGCCTCTGGTCATGGTGAAAGTCGCTGAAAGTCTGGGAGAATCCGAAAGCCCCAGCGAAAACCGGCAAAAGCCCACGTATTTCAGGCATAAAAAAATCCGCCAGGAAAACCGTGGCGGACCAAAGAACAGTTAAAGCCAGACATAACATCGCGATAACATCATGTCCTTGCTTACTATGACTGCGCCTTTTGCATTTCTATCCCGACGGTTGCCAAAAAATCCGGTCTTTTTTGTCACTGACCTTTACGGAATGTGAAAGCTGGGCTACGTGCGTTGCCAGTGGAAGACGCGCTAACCTGTGACCTGACCTGATCGCAGGATCGAACCGCCACAAGGACACCGCATGTCTGCCACGCCCCATGACCTCCACGCCCTGGCGCTGCGTCACCCGGAAATCACCAGCCTGATGGCCGGCCGCGAAATCGGCTGGCTCAACCCTGAACGCGTCGCGACCGCCAAGGCGCTTGCCTCACCAGCGCTGCAGACGAGTAGCGTGGAAGCCCAGGACATCGAGGATGCCGACGCACGCCTGATGCGTTTCGCTCCCTGGATTGCCGAAGCCTTCCCCGAGACCGCCGCGGCGTCAGGGCGCATCGAATCGCCGCTGGTGGCAGCGCCCGGCTTGCAGCAGGCGCTGAGCGGCATAGCCTCGACCGCATCTCCCCTCAACTCAACCGAATCCTCGCTGCCCGGACGCCTGATGATCAAGTGCGACAACGCCCTGCCCATCTCGGGTTCGATCAAGGCGCGCGGCGGCATCCACGAGGTGCTCAAGCATGCCGAGCGTCTGGCCATGGACGCAGGGCTGCTGCGTCAGGACGACGACTACCGCGTTTTCCAGCGTGATGAGATACGTGCCCTGCTGGCCGGCCAACAGGTCGTGGTGGGCTCTACCGGCAATCTGGGGCTCAGCATCGGCATCATGAGCGCGCGGCTCGGCTTTCGCGTCACCGTGCACATGTCGGCAGATGCCAAGCAATGGAAGAAGGACCTGCTGCGCGCGCGGGGCGCGGAGGTCGTGGAGCACAGCGGGGATTATGGCAAGGCTGTCGCCGCTGGGCGCCAGGAAGCGCAGCAGCCCAACGCCCACTTCATCGATGACGAAAGCTCGCGGGACCTGTTCGTGGGTTATGCCACGGCGGCCAGCCGCCTCGCGGAACAGCTCTCCGCGCAGGGCATCCCGGTGGATGCCCGCCATCCGCTCTGCGTCTATCTGCCCTGCGGCGTCGGCGGCGGTCCGGGCGGCGTGGCCTACGGCCTCAAGCAGGTCTTCGGTGACGCCGTGCACTGCTTCTTCGCTGAACCGGTCAACTCCCCCTGCATGCTGCTGGGCATGTTGACCGGCGAACATGATGGCATCGCGGTGGAGGATATCGGGCTGGACAATCGCACCTGCGCCGATGGCCTGGCGGTGGGTCGCGCCTCGGCCTTCGTCGGGCGCGTGATGGCGCCCTTGCTCAGCGGCATCCATACCGTGCGTGATGAGCATCTGCTCGAACTGCTCGCGCTGGCGCATGACAGCGAAGGCCTCATGCTTGAGCCCTCCGCGCTGGCTGGCGTGCCCGGTATTCATCACGTGCTGTGCAATGACGCCCCCGCCTGGCAAGCGTGGCGGGCGGCCAACGGACTGGATGACGGCGAGGTACAGGCCAATACCACCCATGTCGTCTGGGCTACCGGCGGCAGCATGGTGCCCGAGGCGATCTGGCAGGCCGACTATCAGCGCGGCAAGGCGTTGCTCTCCCAGGTCAGCACAAGCCGGTGAGAGTGAGCCATCAGGCGATGAAGGCCTGCCACAGCCACACGCCGGTCAGCGCAAGCCCGATCACTCCCAGCGGGCGCGAATAGCGCTGCCAGAGCGCCAGCGCCTGATCCTCGACCAGTGCCACCAGGGCTGCCAGTCCGAAATAGCGCACCCCGCGCCCGACCAGTGCCGCCAGCAGGAACAACGCGACCGGATAACCGCTGGCACCGGCGACCAGCATGGCACTCTGGAAGGGAATCGGCACGATGCCGATCAGCATGATGGCAAGGAACCCCTGCTCGCTGAAGCGCTGCTGGAAGGATTCGAAGGCCTGCTGCCCGCCGAAGAAGCCGATCAACCCATCACCCCACGCCGCCAGCGCGTAGGCCCCGAGATAGAAGCCCAGCAATGCCGCGGTCAGGTTGCCGGCGAGCGCCACCGCGGCCACGCGCCAACGGCGCTCGGGGTGGCGCAGCATCCACGGAATCAGAACGACCTCGATGGGAATCGGAATCAACAGGGTTTCCAGCATCGAGGCGATGAACAGCCACAGCATGGCGTGGCGGGAGTGATTGAGGCGGTCGAGCCAGTCACTCGCGGAAGAGAGTTTCCACATGAAGGCAGCACGTTGTCCTGGACGATGAGCTGACCACTTTGCCTTGAGTCCGTCCCGCTTGCCAGCCTGCTCGACCACCAGCGCACACCTGAGCCAGAACCCTGACGCGCTACTCGAAACCTTCCAGACGCATGGCCGAACGCACCAGACGCTCGTCCTCCTCCTCCAGCTCGCGCAGGTTGTCGCGAATGCTGTGCAGGTGCTCCAGCGCCGCCTTCTCCGCCGCCTCCGGCTGCTGGTCCATCACCGCCCGGTAGATGGCCGTGTGCTGGGCATTGATCTGACCGCGGGGAATCGGGCGATGGTAGAGATTGCGCAGCGAGGCGAACACCGAGCTGAGCAGCAGGTCATTGATGCCCTTGAGCGTATGCACCAGCACCGGGTTGTGGGACGCCTCACAGATGGCGTGGTGGAAGGCATGATCGTGACGTGCCAGCTGCTGGGCATCCGGCAGCGCCACATCACCCGGCGCTGAGGATTCAAAGTCGGGCGGATACTCGCGCACACAGGCCGCCATTGCCTCGTAATGACGCCGGATCAATACCCTGTCCGCCGGCGTGCCGCGCAGGGCAGCCAGCCGCGCCGACTGCCCTTCCAGCAGGGCCCGCACTTCCAGCAGGTCATACAGGGTGCGCGGCTGATCCCGAAACAGATGCATCAGCGGGCTGATATCACCGCTCGGCAACAGCGCCGCGACGCTTGAGCCCTTGCCGTGTCGTGTCTCGATGATGCCCTTGCCACGCAACAGCCTTAGCCCCTCGCGCAGCGAAGCCCGCGAGATCCCCAGTCGCTCACATAGCCGGCGTTCCGAGGGGATCATCTGCCCGGGCTTGAGCACGCCGTCCAGAATCAATTGCTCCAGACGCGCCGCTACCTGATCCGCGGCGCGGGGATCCGCTCCTGACTCTGCGATGGTTTGCAGCATCCCGCCCCTCCCCCTTCATGTGCTCGATCTTCGTGTGCCCAACCTTCGTGTGCAGGACCTTGATCAACACCCTCGTGGCGCTTGATCGACTCGCTGGCAGCGCCTGGCGATTCTCGACTGGTCAGACCTGTCGATCAGCGGACGCAAAGGCACCTGACGGCAGCAATCGTCTGGCCAGTAAAGCGTGGTTTTCCTTGCGCAAACACTAGACGAATGTCTGGTCAGACCACTGATATGAAGCATGGACAAGGCCGGGGAGGCAGGCCAGATTGTGTGCAGATCGGGTGCGGCAGGTCAGGCAAGACGGGCCCCTCTCGCCGGTCGAATCGACAGGCGACTCGCTCGCCCCCGCATCAGCCGACAGTAATGACAGACAGCAGCCGCGCAGACCCCAACCTCCCGGGAGGCAGTGCATGAATATCCTCTATGACCCGACGCTGGATGGACCGCTGGTCCAGCACGACAAGGGCCAGGTGCTGGCGCATCTCACCACTCTGCTGCCGGACCTGACGCTGCTGCACCGCGAGGAGGACCTGCACCCCTTCGAATGTGATGGCCTGTCCGCCTATCGCGTCATGCCGATGCTGGTCGCCCTGCCGGAGCGGGTCGAGCAGGTCGCCGCCCTGCTGCGTGAATGTCATGCGCTGGGCGTGCCGGTGGTGACACGTGGCGCCGGCACCGGGCTGTCCGGCGGCGCCTTGCCGCTGGCGCAGGGCGTGCTGCTGGTGATGTCGCGCATGGCGCGGATTCTCGAGATCAACCCCGACGCCCGCACCGCACGCCTGCAACCCGGGGTGCGCAATCTCGCCATTTCCGAGGCCGCCGCGCCCTTCGGACTCTACTACGCGCCGGACCCCTCCTCGCAGATCGCCTGCTCCATCGGCGGCAACGTGGCCGAGAATGCCGGTGGCGTGCACTGCCTCAAGTACGGCCTCACCGTTCACAACCTGCTCAAGCTCGAGATGCTGACCATCGAAGGCGAGGCGATGACGATCGGCGCCGACAGCCTCGACTCGCCCGGCCTGGACATGCTGGCGCTGATGACCGGCTCCGAAGGCATGCTGGGGGTGGTCACGGAAGTCACGGTGCGCCTGCTGCCCAGGCCCGAGACCGCCAAGGTGCTGATGGCGAGCTTCGCCGATATCGACAAGGCCGGCCGCGCGGTGGGCGACATCATCGCCTGCGGCATCATCCCCGGCGGGCTCGAGATGATGGACAACCTGGCGATCCGCGCCGCCGAGGACTTCATCCACGCAGGCTATCCGGTCGAGGCCGCCGCCATTCTGCTCTGCGAACTGGATGGCGCCGAGGCCGATGTCGTCGATGACTGCGCACGGGTCCGTGAGGTGCTGGAGCGCGCCGGCGCCACCGAGATCCGCCAGGCACAGGATGAGGCCGAGCGCGCGCGCTTCTGGGCCGGACGCAAGAATGCCTTCCCCGCCGTGGGCCGCATGTCGCCGGACTACTACTGCATGGATGGCACCATTCCGCGTCGCGAGCTGCCCGCCGTCCTGAACGGCATCGCGGAGCTCTCGCGCCAATCGGGGCTCGCGGTGGCCAATGTCTTCCATGCCGGTGACGGCAACATGCACCCGCTGATCCTGTTCGATGCCAACCAGCCCGGCGAGCTTGAGCTGGCCGAGGAGATCGGCGGCAAGATTCTCGAACTGTGCGTGGCCGCCGGCGGCAGCATCACCGGCGAACATGGCGTGGGCCGCGAGAAGATCAATCAGATGTGCGCCCAGTTCAATCACGAGGAGATCAGCGTCTTCCATGCCGTGAAGGCCACCTTCGACCCCGCAGGCCTGCTCAACCCCGGCAAGAACATCCCGACGCTGGCGCGCTGCGCCGAATTCGGTGCCATGCATGTGCATGACAACCAGTTGCCGCACCCCGAACTGCCACGCTTCTAGACAGCTGCGGCGGGACCTTTCGCTACCTGACGTTCGCCACTTCATCGCCACTTTAATAGAGGCATGCCATGCCAGAGTCAGATGATTCGCTACAGGATCAGGTGCCGAGCCACGCCGAGTGCATGACACCTGCCACCAGCCAGCCCCCGCAGCAGCAGGATGCCAGCGAGGCACTTTGCGCGCAGGTCCGCGCCGCCCATGAGGCGAGGCGCCCGCTGCGCATCGCAGGCAGTGGCAGCAAGACCTTCCTCGGCCGTGAAGTGGCCGCCGAGGAGGTACTCGACATGCGCGCGCATCATGGCATCACCCACTACGACCCGGTGGAGCTGATGGTCTCGGTGCGCGCCGGCACACCGCTTGCGACGCTCGAGGCCGTGCTCGCCGAGCAGGGTCAGCACCTGAGCTGCGAGCCGCCCCACTTCGGCCCTGCGGCGACCATCGGCGGCACCCTAGCTTCGGGACTCAACGGCCCGCGCCGCCCCTGGAGCGGTAGCCTGCGCGACCTGGTGCTGGGCACCCGCATCATCAGCGCCGACGGCAAGTCGCTGCGCTTCGGCGGTGAAGTGATGAAGAACGTGGCGGGTTACGACCTGTCGCGCCTGATGTGCGGTGCCCAGGGCACGCTGGGCGTGATCAGTGAAGTCTCGCTCAAGGTGATGCCGCGCCCGGTGGCAAGCGAATCGCTGTGTCTGGAGCTCAGCCTCGCCGAGGCGTTGACTCGCCTGAATGCGTGGGGGCGCACGCCGCTGCCGATCACCGCGACCAACTGGCATGACGGCCGCCTCACCCTGCGCCTGGAAGGAGGCGAGCGTTCGGTCCAGGCCGGGTGCGAGCAGCTGGGTGGCGAAGCCCTGACGACGGATCAGGCAACGGCGTACTGGACTGAGCTGCGTGAGCACCGCCTGCCCTTCTTCAGCGCGCGCGCACCGCATCAGGCACTGTGGCGACTGTCGCTGCCGCTGGCGCTGGATCACCTCGAGTGGCAAGCCGCCGTCAGTGAACTGCTGGGCCCTCTGGGGGATGCCGATTTGCTGTGTGACTGGGCGGGTGCCCAGCGCTGGCTTGCAAGCGATGCCCCCGCCCAGCGCATCCGCGCGCTGGCCAGTCGGCTGGGCGGCCATGCCATCTGCTATACCCCGGATACCGTCGCCGCCGAGGACAGTCCGCTGATGCCGCTGGCCGCCCCCAATGCCCGCTACCACCTTCAGCTCAAGCAGCAGCTGGACCCCCACGGCATCCTCAATCCCGGTCGCCTGTATGCCGAGATGTGACTCACGCCACGACAGGAGACGCACCTGAATGCAGACCCACTTCAGTGACGCCGCACTTGCCAGACCGCATATCCAGCGAGCCGACAAGGTGCTGCGCAGCTGCGTGCATTGCGGCTTCTGCAATGCCACCTGCCCCACCTACCAATTGCTGGGCGATGAGCGCGACGGCCCACGCGGGCGCATCTATCTGATCAAGCAGCTGCTGGAAAGCGATCCCGAAAGTCCCGACGAGGCAGTTCGCGAGCAGGCCAGCGAGATCACTCGCGAGACCCAGCGGCATCTGGATCGCTGCCTGAGCTGTCGTAGCTGCGAGACCACCTGCCCATCGGGCGTGCAATATCACACCCTGCTCGATATCGGGCGTCAGGAGCTTGAGCGTCGCGTCGGCCGCCCGTGGCGAGAGCGCCTGCTGCGCAGTGGCCTGCGCCATGCGCTGGTCGATCCCGCGCGCTTCAAGGCCTTGCTGGCACTTGGCGTGCGCTTTCGCCCTCTCGCGCCTGGCGCGCTGGCTGACAAGATCCCGCTGGCTCGCGAGCGTCAAGCCAAGCGCCCGGCCGCCCCCGTCACCGCGACGCCTTCTGATCAGGCGCTTTCACGCCAAGAGCTTTCTCGGCAAGTGCTTTCGCGCCAGGTGCTGATGCTGGAGGGCTGTGTGCAACCGGGCCTGGCCCCCAACATCAATGCCGCCACCGCCCGCGTGCTGGCGCGCTTCGGCATCGGTGTCACCCCCATTCAGGAGGCCGGCTGCTGCGGTGCCATCGACTATCACCTCAACGCCCAGCAGGCCGGTCGCGCGCGCATGCGTGCCAACATCGATGCCTGGTGGCCGGCCATCGAGGCCGGCGCGGAAGCGATCGTGCAGACCGCCAGTGGCTGCGGGGCCTTCGTCAAGGAATATGGCGAGATGCTGGCCGATGACCCGGACTATGCTGAGCGCGCCGCACGCGTAAGCGCCCTGGCCCACGATATCGTCGAAGTGCTCGGCGAGGAGATCGCTCGCGATGATCGACAGAATCTCGCGGCCGCGCCCGACCAACAGCCGCTGGCCTTCCATTGCCCCTGCACCCTGCAACATGCCCAGGGACTGGGCGGCGAGGTGGAGAAGATCCTGTCGCAACTGGGCTTCACGCTGACCCCTGTCATGGAGGGCCATCTGTGCTGCGGTTCCGCCGGCACCTACTCGATCACGCAACCGGAGTTGTCACGCCAGCTGCGAGACCGCAAGCTTGAGGCGCTGGAGGCCAACGGGCCGGCGCGCATCGCCACCGCGAACATCGGCTGTCAGACGCATCTCTCGAGCGCCGGACGCACGCCGATAAGTCACTGGATCGAGCTGGTGGATGATGCCCTGCCCGAGACGCTCCCGCAGGAATGAAGCGTCACTATCTGTTTCACTATCTGTTTCACCATCTCTTTCACTGTCCTTTTCCCTCACCACTGCCAAGGAAGCCCGATGATCACTCGCCACGTACTGACCCTCGCTGACGTCAATCAGATGCTGGACGCAACCCAGAAGGAAGCCGAGGCCAATGGCTGGGCCGTGTCCATCGCCGTTGCCGACGACGGCGGCCACCCGCTGGGTCTGCGTCGCCTCGACGACACCCCGGCGATGACCGGCTACTTCGCCCAGGAGAAGGCCAAGAGTGCTGCTCTGGGGCGCCGCGAGACCCAGCTGTTCGAGGACTCCATCAACGGCGGGCGCACCGCCTTCCTGTCAGCGCCGCAGCTTGAAGGCATGCTGGGCGGCGGCGTGCCGGTGATGGTCGAAGGCCAGATCGCCGGCAGCATCGGCGTGTCCGGCGTCAAGCCGGAGCAGGATGCCCAAATCGCCAAGGCCGGGGTCGCCGCGCTGGACCTCTGAGGCGCCGCCAGCCTGGATAAAGAGACCTCACCGGTTTGGATAAAATGCCCTCACCGGTCTAAATAAAAGGCGAATAAAAAGACCGCCGCGCCCCTCGGGGCACGGCGGTCTTTTTGCATATGCCTCTTTTGCATCCGTGTCTTTCGATCACGCACTACGAGGTGGCATGGCGGCTTCCACCGCCGCCATGAAGGCACGCAGTTTGCCCGACTGCGGCAGGCGCTGGGGATAGAGCATGTAGATGCTGTTGGGTTCGCCCTCCTCATGCGCCAGCAGACGCACCAGACGGCCTTCGGCCAGTTCACGATCAACCAGATAATGGGCGACCCGGATGATGCCGGCATGACCCAGCGCCTGCTGCTTGAGCAGGCGATGATCATTGATGGCCAATCCCCCCGCGAGACTGACCTCACCACTGGCCAGCGGCCAGCCGGACTGCCCCGACCAGACATGGCAGCGATGATCGCCAAGCGCCGCGGCCGTGCGCGGCGTGCCATGCGCGGCAAGATACTCGGGCGAGGCGCAGCAGCAATGGACGTAATCGAGCAGGCGACGCGCGATCATGTTGTCCGGTGGTGTGCGCGTGGCACGAAATGCCACATCAAATGGCTCACGGGTCAGGTCATGGCTCTCGTAACTGACGTCCAGACGCAGCTCGACCGCCGGATGACGGGCCTGAAAGGCATTGCAGACCTCGACCAGATAACGCTCGGCGAACAGCACCGGTGCCGTGATACGCAACACGCCGCTGTAGCCCTGACGCTCCGACTCGCTCGTCTGCTCCAAGTCATGTTCAAGCTCCCGCTCCAGTGCCAGCAGCTCGCCGTGTACCGACTGCATGCGCTTTCGAATGCGCTCGCCCTCCTCGGTGAGACGGACCGCCCGCGTGGTGCGGATCAGCAAGGGCGCCCCGATGTCCTGCTCCAGTCGCCGCACCTGCTCGGAAAGATGAGCACGCGACACGCCCAGCGCCTTTGCCGCCCGGGTGAAGCTGAGGGTTTCCGCCACCTGAGCGAACAACATCAGTCGCTCCACCTGCTTGTGATGTCGCATCCTGCCTGCTCCTCATGCCAGCCATCCGGAATTTGAGCGATCGAGCCTGCCACATAATTGTACGCTCTGGCGAACAATCTATTCGTTCGCATGTGCTTATCAGACCTGCAGACGCGACCTAGACTGAAGGCGTCATTAGATGTCACTTCACCTCTGCGACATCGACGCCTCCACTCGCGAAAGGACTCCGCCATGCGCTATACCCCGGCTGAAGATCGCTATGAACGCATGCACTACCAGCGCTGCGGCAAGAGCGGCCTCAAGCTGCCCCGCCTGTCACTGGGGCTCTGGCACAACTTCGGCAACAACGCCCACGAAGGCAATGCGCGCGCCATCTGCCAGACCGCCTTCGATCTGGGCATCACCCACTTCGATCTGGCCAACAACTACGGGCCGCCGCCGGGCAGCGCCGAGGAAATGTTCGGACGCATGCTCAAGCGCGACTTCGCCGGCTATCGCGATGAGATGGTGATCTCCACCAAGGCGGGCTATCACATGTGGCCTGGCCCCTACGGCGAATGGGGCAGCCGCAAGTACCTGCTCTCGAGCCTGGACCAGAGCCTCAAGCGCATGGATCTCGATTACGTCGACATCTTCTATTCGCACCGCTTCGATCCGGACACGCCGCTGGAAGAGACGATGGGGGCGCTTGACAGCGCCGTGCGTTCCGGCAAGGCACTCTATGCGGGCATTTCCTCCTACAATGCCCAGCGCACCCGCGAAGCCGCCGCCATCCTGCGCGAGCTGGGCACGCCGTGCATCATCCATCAGCCCAGCTATTCGATGATCAATCGCTGGATCGAGGAAGACGGCCTGCTCGACACCCTCGATGACGAAGGCATCGGCTCCATCGTGTTCTCACCGCTGGCCCAGGGCGTGCTGACCAACAAGTATCTGGGCGGCGTGCCACAGGATAGCCGCCTGGCGCGCGGTGGAGCGATCAAGGAAGATCACCTCACCGAGGACAATCTGGAGCGGGTTCGCGCCCTCAACGCCATCGCCGAGCGTCGTGGCCAATCACTGGCCCAGATGGCCCTCGCCTGGGCGCTGCGCGGCAACCGTGTCACCACCGCACTGATCGGCGCCAGCCGCCCGGAACAGGTCAGCGATTGCGTCAAGGCGCTGGATCATCTCGACTTCACCCAGGCCGAGCTCGACGAGATCGACCGCTACGCCGTCGATGGCGGCGTCAATCTATGGGCGCGTTCGTCCAATGCCTGAGCTAGCGCCTGAGCCACGACTGAAGCAGTGAAGGACCTGAAACACATCGCCCCCACCGAGTGAGTCTCGACGGGGGCGATGTGCTTTGGCGTGACGTGCTCATGATATGAGTTCAGCCGCCGGCGGGAATGCCGTGCTCGCTGGCCAGCAGCGTACGATAGTCGGCGTAGCCCTTGCGGTAGGCGGCCACGCCTTCGGCCTGGGGCTGGGCGAGAGTCGCATGATCCAGCGCGACCAGCCGCTCACACAGTTGCTCAAGCGTCTCGCTGGGGCGACCCTTCCCTGCATCGCCTGACTGGCCCAGACACCAGCCCGCCTGAATGGCGGCGCCTAATGCTGCGGCCTCGGTCACCTGCGGGCAGACCACCTCGAGGCCGAGAATGTCGGCCAGCATCTGACGCCACAGCGGGCTTTTGGCGCCACCGCCCACCAGACGGATCTGGCGCGCTTCATTGGCCAGCGGCCCCATGCACTCCAGTGCGTAACGCAGGCCGTAGCTTGCGCCTTCCATGGTCGCGCGACACAGGTTGGCCGGGGTGGCATTGCGACTGTCCAGACCATGGAAACTGGCCTGGGCACGCGGCAGCATCGGCACGCGTTCGCCATTGAAGAACGGCAGCACCTGCACACCCTCGGCTCCGCGCGGGGCGCTTGCCACCTGAGCGGAGAAGGTGGCGATGTCGAAACCGAAAATCTCGCGCACTCGGGTGGTGGCCGACGTCACATTCATGGTGCACACCAGTGGCAGCCAGCCACCATCGCTGGCGCTGAAGCTGGCCACCTGAGGATCACAGCCCACCGGATAGTCCGCCGACCAGGCGCATACCGTGCCGGAGGTGCCCATGCTGAGCGTCACCCGCTCCGGAGCGATATTGCCGGTGCCGATGGCGCTCATCATGTTGTCACCGCCGCCGCTGGAGACGATGACGTCGTCACGCAGCCCGAAGCGCGCGGCGACCTCGGAGCGAATGCGCCCAGCCGGCTCGTGGGACTCGATCAATCGGGGCAGCACGCGCCGGGCGTCAAGCTCCGGGGCGATCTGCGCGAAGACATCCTGATGCCAGCAGCGCCGACGGGTATCGAAATAGCCGGTGCCCGAGGCATCGCCGTATTCGGCGACGCGCTCACCGGTCAGCCAGAAGTTGAGATAGTCATGCGGCAGCAGGATGCTGGCGATGCGCTGGTAGCGCTCGGGATGCTGCTCACGCAGCCAGGCGAGCTTGGAGGCGGTGTAGCCGGTCTGCAGCACCAGGCCGAGCGTCTCCAGGCAGCCCGCCTCACCTCCCAGCGCCTCGACCAGCGCGGCATTGTGCTCGCTGGTCTCGGTGTCACACCACAGCTTGGCCGGATGGAGCGGCACGCCGGCCTCATCCAGCACCACCATGCCATGCTGCTGGCCGGACACCCCGATCGCCGCGATGCGCTGCGGGTCCAGCCGCGAGATGGCCAGTGCATCATCGAAGGCGCCCTCAAGCGCCGCCACCCAGTCCTGAGGGTCCTGCTCGCGGCGCCCGTTGGCGCCTTCCTGCAGCGCATGACTGCGCTGGCCCTGGGCCACGATGCTCCCGCAGGCCGGATCGACGATCACCACCTTGGTACTCTGGGTCCCGCAATCAACACCTACCCACATGCGGCTCTCCCTGCCATCCATCATTCAGCTGCCCTCCCCATCGGGGCCGATGGGGGTATTCGCGAGACGCCAACGCCAGTCGGCGTTGAGCGAGTCCTGCTTGATCAGGTGCGCGTTGAGCATGTCCTTGTGATGGGTACGCTCATGGGCACCACGGGCATCCTGGCCCATCTCGCGCCAGCGGTGCAGCAGGCGCGGCACCAGCACCTCATCCTCGATATCCAGGAAGATGCTGATGTCGAACAGGCCGAGCAACGTATCCCAGGGCGCGTGGCGCAGCAGCAGATAGTTGCCCTCGACCAGCACGATGCGGTGGTGATTCTCGACCACGCGGCCACCGGCACGTGCCAGGTCCAGCGGGCGATCGAAGACCGGCACGGCGACCGGGCCATCATTGGCGCGCACCCTGACGAGATCATGATAGAGCCCGCGCGCATCGAAGGTTTCCGGTGCGCCCTTGACGTAGAGCAGGCCCTGGGGCGCCAGCACGGCGTTGTCGTAGTGGTAGCCATCCATCGGCACCACCACGGCGATGCCGGGTTCCAGCGCATTGAGGGTCTCGCACAGGGATTCCGACAGGGTCGACTTGCCCGCCGCAGGCGGACCGGCGAGGGCCACGATGGTACGTGTGCGCTGACTGGAGGCGTGTTCCGCCAGCACACGGCTGGCCATGTCGTCCAACGAGGGCGACATGTGGGCCAGGCGGGAATCGGATAAAGATGTCACGTGACTACCTCATTCATGGATGCGCACCCTTGCAGCAGGACGGAAGGCGTCTCTCATCCTTAGCTCATCCAGTTGCCACCGTCGACATTGAGTGTCTGGGCGACGACGAAATCGCTGTCTTCACAGGCCAGAAATACCGCGGCACCGGCGTGGTCGTCCGGCAGCCCCATGCGCCCATAGGGCACCGCCTCACCGACCAGGCGCTTCTTCTCGCCCAGCGGACGCTGTTCATGGTGGGCGAACAGCGCATCGACCTGATCCCACATCGGCGTATCCACCACGCCCGGCGCGATGCCATTGACATTGATGCCATGGCGGATGAGATCAAGCCCGCAGGACTGGGTGAGGCTGATCACGGCGGCCTTGGAGGCACAATAGGCGCTGACCAGCGCCTCGCCGCGTCGTCCGGCCTGCGAGGCCATGTTGATGATCTTGCCGCCCTGACCACGCTCGACCATCGTCCTGGCCACCGCCTGCAGAGTGAAGAACAGGCCTTCGACATTGACCGCCAGCTGGTGGCGCAGCATGCCCTCGCTGACCTCCAGCACCGGCGCCATGGCGAAGACGGCGGCATTGTTGACCAGGATATCGATCGGCCCCAGCTGTGCCTGCACGCATTCCAGCATGCTCTGGCGTGAGACGCTCGACGTCACGTCCAGCGTCACTGCCAGCACTCGTGCCTGCGGCCCGGCCTGCTCGCGCAGCTGCTGGGCGGCACGCTCCGCCGCCTCACCGTTGATGTCCGCCAGTGCCACATAAGCGCCTTCGGCGACATAGCGGGTGGCGATGGCCAGGCCGATACCGCCCGCACCGCCGGTGACCACCGCCACCTTGCCGGCGAGCCGGGCGCTGCGTGGCGAGGTCAGCGGTTCACCGCTGGCCGACTCGGATAGCGTCTGCATGGTGTCACCCCCTGACGGTGCTCATGTGGCGCTCAGGTCGCTGGCCTGACCGATACGCAGCTGACTGATCAAAGCGCTGACCTCATCCATGCTCGCACGGCTCTGCCAGGCACCCGCCTCCTGCTGACGCTGGGCGTGGCCCGGCGGAATATGCCCGGCGCCGGTGAAGCCGATCACACGCAGACCGGCCGCGACCGCCGCGCTGACGCCGGCGAGGCTATCCTCGACCACCACGCATTCCTCGACATCACGTCCCAGCTGACGCAGCGCCAGCTGATAGACATCCGGTGCGGGCTTGGGTCGCGCGACCTGCTCGGCCGTGAAGAGCGGCACCGAGCCCAGCCAGTGATCCAGGCCGGTGGCGGCCAGCGAGGCGCGCACGCGGCGCTCGGCACTGTTGGAAACGATCGCCACGGCCACGCCATTCGCCAACAGCCTTCCAAGCAGTTCCGCCATGCCGGTGATGGGCGCAAGTTCCTTCGCCAGACGTGATTCGATGGCGTGATCGATGCGCTCCATTGCCTGCGGTGGCAGGGTGTGAGTACTCATGGCCTCCAGATGGCCCAGGATGGCCTCGGTGGTCATGCCCAGCGCCGCACGCAGCTCAGCCTCGGTGTCGAGGTCCGGCAGCCATTCCCCCAGCTGGCGCGACAGCTCCTCCTCGGCCAGCACTTCGCTGTCCACCAGCACGCCGTCACAATCGAAGATCACCTGCTGCAAGGGGGTACTCATCTCATCATCCTCTCTGGCTTCCAGGTTCGCGGCTGCCCGGTTCATGCGCGGGCTTCCTGTGCGGCGCTGGCACTGGACAGGGAATTGTCCTGACGCGTCAGGCTGGTCAGCGGGTGACGGTTGAGATTCTGCAGCGCCAGCCCTTCACGGGTGAAGAGGTGTGCGCGCTCGACATCGAAGCCGTAGCGGATGCTGTCACCCACCCGGCTGTTGACGTCGCCATCCGCCATCAGGATCCAGCCGCTGTCGGACTGCTCGTCGGACTTGAGGCCGCCGATCGGCACATCGCCGGAGCCATCCGGAGTCGCCAGATAGAGTGACGTCACCCCGCCCAGACGCTCGATGACCTGAACCTGACCCGTGAACGGGCCTTGCTCATCGAGCATCAGATGCTCGGGGCGCACGCCCAGCGTCAGGGTGTCGCCGACGTTGACCGAGGCGCCATCTTCAGTCTGGCTCGCCACCGGAATCAGGCGCTCGCTGCCGTCGGGCAGGCGCACCGTGACGCCCTCGCCGGCCACGCCAGTGACGGTGATGTCGAGGAAGTTCATCTTCGGCGAGCCGATGAATCCGGCCACGAAGCGGTTGCGCGGGTGATGGTAGAGCTCCATCGGCGAGCCGACCTGCTCGACCACGCCGCCCTGCAGCACGACGATCTTGTCGGCCATGGTCATGGCTTCGACCTGGTCGTGGGTCACGTAGATCATGGTCGCCTTGAGCTCGGCATGCAGGCGCGCCAGCTCGATGCGCATCTGTACACGCAGTGCGGCGTCCAGGTTGGAGAGCGGCTCATCGAACAGGAAGATGCTCGGGTTGCGCACGATGGCACGACCGATGGCGACACGCTGACGCTGCCCCCCGGAGAGTGCCTTGGGCTTGCGGTCCAGCAGTGGTCCGAGCTGCAGCACCTCGGCGGCAGCATTGACCTTCTCGGCGCGCTCTTCCTTGGAGACACCGGCGAGCTTGAGGCTGAAGCCCATGTTCTCGCCCACCGTCATGTGCGGATAGAGCGCGTAGCTCTGGAACACCATCGCCAGGCCGCGCTCGGCCGGGCCGATATCGTTCATGCGCTTGCCATCGATCAGGATGTCACCGGAGGTCGCGTTCTCGAGACCGGCGATCATGCGCATCAGCGTGGACTTGCCGCAACCGGACGGGCCGACGAAGACCACGAATTCCTGGTCCTTCACTTCCAGATCGACTCCCTTGATGACCTGGGTGGTGGAGGCGCTGGCGCCGCTGCCGGAGGTGAATTCCTTGACGATGTTCTTGAGCGTGAGTGTGGACATGGGAAGTTTCCTTATCCGCACCTGCCCGAGGGCAGGTGATGGCAAATTTGGGTGGCATGGCAAGGGTGCAACATGCGTATGGCTCTCGGCCGCCTGCGCTGATCTGCTGTCAGGCAATGTTCATCAACCAATAATGTTCATCAACCAATGTTGCGCAGGCGGCGTACCTCTCCGTGAGTGACGCGTCTTGCGTGTCTCTGACTGGCGCGGGTTACTTGACGGCGCCGAAGGTCAGGCCGCGTACCATCTGCTTCTGGGTCATCCAGCCGAAGATCAGGATCGGCGCGATGGCAAGCGTGGAAGCCGCGGACAGCTTGGCCCAGAACAGTCCTTCCGGACTGGAGAAGGACGCGATGTAAGCGGTCAGCGGTGCGGCGTTGGAGGTGGTCAGGTTCAGGCTCCAGAACGCCTCGTTCCAACTCAGGATCACGCACAGCAGACCGGTGGAAGCGATGCCCGGCAGGGTCAGCGGCAGCAGCAGGTGGAAGATCTCCTGCAGGGTGCTGGCGCCATCCATGCGCCCGGCTTCGAGGATGTCCTTGGGGATGTCCTTGAAGAAGGTGTATAGCATCCAGACCACGATCGGCAGGTTCATCAGCATGTAGATGATGATCAGGCCGGTGCGGCTATCCAGCAGCCCCAGATCGCGGAAGATCAGGTAGACCGGCAGCAGCACGCCCACGGACGGCAGCATCTTGGTCGACAGCATCCACAGCAGTGTCCCTTGGGTACGCTTGGTGGGCAGAAACGCCATCGAGTAGGCGGACGGAATCGCGATCAGCAGCGCCAGCAGCGTTGCCCCGAGCGAGATCACCACACTGTTCATGGCGTACTTGAAGTAGTCCGCGCGTGCCTGGATCTCGATATAGCCCTCGACGCTGGGCGTGAAGAACAGGCTCGGCGGCGTGGCGATCGCCTCGACCTCGGTCTTGAAGCTGGTGAGGATCATCCAGAAGATCGGGAAGAACATCACCAGCGCGATGGTCCAGGCCACCAGGGTCAGGACAAGCTTCTTGTTGATCACGCTGCGGCGCGCGCGACTGGCGCTGACGGCAGCGCTGGCGGCGGCCACGGAATTGGAAGTTGAAGTCGACATCATTGAGTCTCCCTGTGCTGAGCGCTTGTCATCAGTTCTCGAGATTCTTGGCGACGGTACGCACCAGGAAGAAGGCCACGATATTGGCCAGGATGATGGCGATCACGCCACCGGCGGAGGCACCACCCACATCGAAGTCCAGCAGAGCGCGGATGTAGATCAGGTACGCCAGGTTGGTCGAGGCAAGACCCGGGCCACCTGAGGTGGTGACGAAGATCTCGGCGAAGATGGTCAGCAGGAAGATCATCTCGATCATCACCACCACGCTGATGGCGCGCTTGAGGTGCGGCAGGGTGATGTAGAAGAAGATCGCTACCGGCCCTGCCCCGTCCATGCGCGCCGCCTCGACCTGGTCATCATCGAGTGACTGGATGGCGGTCAGCAGGATCAACACCGCGAACGGCAGCCACTGCCAGGTGACGATGATCACGATGGAGGTCAGCGGCAGGCTGGCGAACCAGTCGATGGCCGGCAGACCGAACAGCCCGGCGACCCAGGCCAGAATGCCGTTGACCGGGTGCATCATCATGTTCTTCCACACCAGGGCACTCACGGTGGGCATGATGAAGAACGGCGCGATCACGAACAGGCGCGCGACGCCGCGGCCGAAGAATTCCTGCTGGAGCAATACCGCCAGCAGCGTGCCGCCGACCACGGTGGCGACCAGCACCCAGCCCACCAGCAGCAGGGTATTGCCCATGGCGGTCCACAGGGACGGATCGGTCAGCAGGTAGTAATAGTTGTCGACGCCGGCGAAACCGGACACCGACGGCATCATCAGGTTGTAACGCTGGAAGGAGAACCACAGGGTCATGACCAGTGGTACCAGCATCCACATCAACAACAGGCTTACGGCTGGGGCTTGCAGCGACAGGGTTCGCAATCCCCCGACGGTGCGTCCGGATGCTCTCGTGCGCATGGTGAGTCCTTCGATACGGTGAGGAAGTCAGGCAATGCGGTGGGCTTCAGGCCGAGGCTGTCCGTGCCACGCCGCGAGGGCGTTGCAGGAGTCTCGAGAGGAAGGGGTACCGCGGGCGCCGGACGGGGCTCCCGCCGTGCTTCGAGTCAATCTCTGTTGAGGCTCAAGGCAAGGCGGGAGGCCGTTGCAACATCATTCAGATCAAACCCGTCCATGTCAGATCAGATCCGTCGGGATCAGATCCGCCGGGCTCAGATCAATAACCTGACTGACGCATGGTGCGCTCGGTGGAACGCTGGGCGGAGGACAGTGCCTGCTCGACCGACATCTGGCCGGCCAGCGCCGCGGCGATCATCTGACCCACCTGGGTACCGATGGACTGGAATTCCGGAATGGTCACCATCTGCACGCCGACATAGGGCACCGGCTCAAGGGTCGGATCGGTCGGGTCGGCACTGGTGATGGCATCCATCACGAAGCCGGCGAAGGGTGCGGCGTCCTTGTAGGACTGGTTCTCGTAGGTGGAGACACGTGTGCCCGGCGGAATGCTGGCCCAGCCTTCACGCTCGCCGACCAGGTTCACGTATTCCTGGGAAGTGGCCCAGGTGATGAAGGTCTGGGCGGCATCCTTGGACTTGGAGGATTCCGGAATCGCCAGCGCCCAGGACCACAGCCAATGCGAGCCCTTCTCCGTCTTGGCGATCGGTGCCGGCGCGAAGCCCAGCTTGTCGGCCACGGACGATTCCTTCGGGTTGTAGAGCTTGCCGGCCGCCGAGGTAGCATCGACCCACATGCCGCACTTGCCACTGGAGAACAATGCCAGGTTCTCGTTGAAGCCGTTGGAAGTCGCGCCCGGCGGGCCGTACTTGCCCATCATGTCGACGTAGAAGTTGATGGCCTCGCTCCAGGCCGGGGAATCCAGCTGCGGCTCCCACTCCTCATTGAACCAGCGGCCACCGAAGCTGTTGACCATGGTGCCCAGCACCGCCATGTTCTCGCCCCAGCCCGGCTTGCCGCGCAGGCAGATGCCGTAGACGCCTTCATCCGCGGAGTTGAGCTTGGCGGCCCAGTCGTTGACCTGGCTCCAGGTCGGCTGCTCGGGCATCTCGATACCGGCCTGCTCGAAGAGGTCCTTGCGGTAGTAGAGCATGGAGCTTTCGCCATAGAACGGCAGCGCGTAGAGGCCCTTCTTCTCGCCTTCGGTCACGCTCAGACCATCACGCACCGGCTTGATCAGGTCATCGACCTGATAGTCCTCCGGCAGATTGTCGAGCTTGGTCAGCCAGCCATGCTTGGCCCAGATGGGCACTTCATAGGTGCCGATGGTCATGACGTCGAACTGGCCACCCTGGGTCGCCACATCGGTGGTCAGACGCTGACGCAGCACGTTCTCTTCCAGTACCACCCAGTCGAGGGTGATGTCCGGATGCGCCTTCTCGAATTCGCTGGTCAGGCTCTGCATGACCACCATGTCGGCGTTGTTGACGGTCGCGACGGTGATGGTCTCGGCACTGACCTGAGCGCTGAGCGGCGCCAGGGCAGCGACACTGGCGAGCGAGAGCAGATGACGGCGGGACTTGGTGATGTGAGGTAGGCGCATGGGGGCACTCCATCGGGGCGTTATTGGCATTGTTCTTTTCGAGGGCAGCGGCGCCTTGGGCACCGATACCTTCCCATCAACCGGCTTGGTGAACGGATGTCCTGGCGAGACATCGCGACGCAAACACGTTCGATCAAAACGTCATTCAGTGAACAAATGATCGGATCAGACCTGTGAAAAAGCAAACCCTGAAGCGCTATACCTTGGGCTATACAACCTTGGGATCTGATCCTTTGGGTGTAGGCCACAAGGCGGCATGGCCACTGAGCTTGCGTGCAATTCAGCATAGACAGACATTAGCGTTAAACGAAACAACGCTGGCCACGATTGCCGGCCCAATTCTCTATCAAGAAGGCGAACAAACGCGCTGGATTGTCAGACAAGAGAAGGCGGCGTTCGCCCTGAAAGTCGTGACTCCGACGCAAGGGTGAGAGAACGAAAGAAGAATAGATAACGAACCAGGAGAAGGATGAGAGCAAAGCAAAAGAAAAAACGCAGGTATCGCGGAGAAATAGCAAAGGAATGGCGAAGGAATAGCGAAAGAGTGACGAAGAAATAACGGAGCAATAGCGCCGAATAGGTGACGGAAACGCCTGGGCATCGAGCGGGCATCACGCGAGCAATGACAATGCTGAACCCTGACCACGATAACGACACCGTGAACGGCACCAGGAGCAAGGCCTGGGGCCATACGCCCCGCCCTGCTCCCGATGACTCGCTCGGCGCCTTGTACGGCGCCTTGTGCGGACTGTATCCACGGGAGCCTGTCATCGGGAACCAGTCGTCAAGCGCAAGCCATCAGCAGAAAACCATCACACTGCGGCCATCACAATGACGCTACTCGAGAGAGAGCCCCCTGCTCACTCCTTGAGGGCCGCACAGACCCGCTGGGCAGCCACCTCGTCGATGATCAACCCTTGCAGCCAACCACCGCGCAACGCACTCAGGATGGCCGGCACCTTGTCGTGGCCGCCCGCCAGCCCGATCAGCGGCTGCGCCTTGAGCGAGGTCAGCGGCACACTGGTGATGCGCTGCGCCAGCGGGCAATCGATCAGCCGGCCATGGGTGTCCAGCGGCCAGCCCATCAACTCGCCCACGGCACCGACTTCCATCAGCTCATCGCGCTCGGCGGCGCTGATGAACTGATCCTGGAACAGCGTCGCCTGGGCATCGAGACGCCCGATGCCGATCATGCCCACATCGGCCTCACAGGCGACCTTGAACACCGCCTTGACCAGATTCTGCCCCTGCAGCGACTCCTTCTCCTCGATGCTGGCCGCCACCACGGGCGCGGGCAGCAGGAAGCGATCAGCGCCGATCTTGTCCGCCAGCAGCATCACGCCGTCATAGCGGTTGGAAGAGCCATCCAACGCCACATTGCCGACCAGTGACACGATACGATGCTGAGGACGCTCGCTGCGACTCAGTGCTTCCACCGCCGCGCGTACCGCACGCCCGGTACTCAGCGAGATGGTCTGCGGCTGCTGGCGACCGAGATAGAACGCCAGGCGTTCGGCACCCGCCACCGCCAGATATTCCGCGATGCATTCCGGTGACTGGGTGTCAGAGGGCACCACATCACAGAAGCTCAGCCCGAAGTGCTCCACCAGCGTATCCGACAGCGCCATGCTGCTGGCCACGGGGTGATCGATGGAGATCTTGACCAGCCGCTCCTGACGCGCCAACGACAGCAGGCGCTGCACGCCGGGGCGCGACACCCCCAGCTGAACCGCGATGTCGTCCTGGGTCCGTCCACCGACATATGACAACCATGCAGCCCGCGCAGCCTGCTCCAGTCGCTGTTCAAACTTGTCCATGCGCTTTCTTCCACACTGTCGATTGAGTCCAACACTTTCCACGCCACCGCCACCGAGCACAAGTGCCACGCGCCAACCCGCGCACGAAACGACAACGCCCCGCCGATGAAGGCGAGGCGTTGCAGAGGCGCTTTTCTCGCGCCGAGGCATCAGCTGACTGAGGCCGGTGTACCGCGGAGGACTACATGAACCAGCGTGCGCCATACCCCCACAGCAGCACGGTGACCGCCAGCAGGCCCTCGAGAACCAGTACCCCGATTCCCAGAGTCGACCCGGTGACGAGGAAGCCTTCCTTGTTGGAGATGTCGAGCAGTGGCGGGATGCCCAGATACAGCAGGTATGCGCTATAACACAGGCCAATGGTCCCCGCGAGGATGCACACCCAGATGACAGGATAGAGCGCAACCAGCCCCGCGAGGAACATCGGCGTGGCGACATAGCCCGCGAAGATGATGCAACGCCGGCGACTGGGGTGCCCCGAGAAACGCTTCGAGAGCATGTGAATGACAGTGCCCATGAAGCCGATCGCTGTCAGTATGGCGATATAGAACGCGATACCGGCGAAGAAGGCATCCAGTGGCTCCAGAAGAATGGCGTGGCCTTCCGTCAGGCTCCAGCCGAACTGCGTGGTCCCGATATAGGCGCAGATGACAGGCACCAGCGCCATGAGCAGCACATGATGTGCGTAGAGGTGGGTGATGGATTCGTGTTCCTTGCGGATGGTCTGCCATTCCCGTTGCGGATGCGCCATCAAGCCCCATACGTGGGTCAGCATGTGGTCTACCTCCCGTTGACAGTCGTCGACAATCCGGCCATGCGGTCCCGGCGCGGAGTCCGTGTCAGGGCAGTTGCACAGCCATGATTTGAGCGTAGACCACATTGCGCCAAGTGGCAGTTCAACGCCCGTTGCCCCTTCCGAATCGTGCCGGTGCAGGCGTGAAACAGGCCAACCAGGGAAGCGTTGACCGGGACAGCGGCAGCACGCCCTGCACTTTTGAGAGATACTTGATTTACCCCCTATGGATGGATGACGACGAATGCCAATCGGACAGCGTAGCGGCATGAAGGCAGTGCTTGTCATGCAGGGAGCGCTCGACATGAAGAGAATGTTCGGTATCAAGAGAACGCTCGGCGTGAGCCTGGCACTGAGCCTTGCAACCCTGAACACGCCAGCTCAGGCGGAGCCAGTCGAGCTGACCATGAGCCGCGAATACGGCCCCCAGACCATGATGGGCCAGCGCGCCCAGCAGTTCGTCGATCAGGTGGCAGCGCTCAGCGGGGGCGAGCTCAAGATCACCTTCGGAGAAGGCCCGCTGAGTCGGCTGCGTTCGGTGAATCACCTCGAGGCCATCAACGCCGACATCATCCAGCTGGCCGACTCCCACAGCGGCGCGCTGGCTGCCGAGATGCCGCTGTTCGGCCTCAGCTCGCTGCCGACCCTGGTCGATGACCCGCATCAGGCGCGCGAACTCTACCGTCTGGCGCGCCCCAGCTATGAAGCGCTACTGGAAGAGCATGACCAGATTCTGCTCTATGCCCTGCCCTGGCCGCCCAGCGGGCTGTGGTCGCGCAAGCCGATCACCACACGCGATGACCTCCGGGGCGTCCCCGTGCGGGCCTACGACCGCAATACCCAGCGCGTGCTGCTCAACCTTGGCGCCATCGCCACCGTGCTCGGCTGGGAGCCGATGCAGCAGCAACTGGCCGAAGGCCGTATCGAGGCGGTGATGACCTCGGCCCTGGGCGGCCTGACGGCGGAGCTCAACCGCACGCTGAATCACTACACCGCACTGCAATACGCCATGCCGCTCAATATCGTTCACATGAGCCGGTCACGCTATGAGGCGCTCGACGACACCCAGCGCGAGGCCCTTCTCGCCGCCGCGACCCAGATTGAAGACACCAGCTGGAACGCCATCGCCAGCGTCCTGGAGCAGACCCATGCCCAGCTGGAAGAGGCCGGCGTGAAGGTCAGCAACCCTCTCTCGCCCGAACTCAAGCGCTCACTGGCACGCGCCAGTGTCAGCGTGATCGAGAGCTGGCGCGGCAAGGTTTCCCCCGAGGGAAGCGAACTGTTGGACCGCTATCTCGTACAACGCGACACCCTCTGAGCCAGACGCGCGCACGCTCCACCAGCCGCGGCCATGAAGGCCACCTTCGATGGCAATGCTGCAAGACCGTGGAGACACGATTCATCTGAGCATAAACGCAGACATGCACTACCCTAGCGGGCAAAGGCCAAAGACAAAAAGAAAGGATTCCCCATGACGTCTTCCTCACGTATTGCCGCCCTGTTGTCCGCCTGGCTGGCAGCGGCAGGCCTGATCGGCGCACTCAGCGCGCACGCTCAGACGACCCTCAGCATGAGCAGCGATTACCAGCCCGACACGATGATGGGCCAACGCGCTGTCGAATTCAGCCAGCAGGTCGCCAGCCAGTCCGAAGGTGACCTGACGCTGACGCTGCGCTCGGACATTCGCTCCGCCAGCCACCTGCAGGCCACCACCGGCGGTGTCATCGACATCGCCGCGACACTCAGTGGCGCGCTCGCCGAGGAAGCCCCCTTCTTCGGCATCTCCTCGCTGCCGGCGATCGCCTACGATCTCGATGAAGCTCACCGCCTGTACGTGATCGCGAAGCCGCGCTACGAGGAACTGCTCGCCGAGTACAACCAGATCCTGCTGTATGCCCTGCCGTGGACACCCAGCGGCCTGTGGTCGAAAGCGCCCATCGCTGACGGCGATGACCTGAAGGACATGCCGATCCGCACCTACGACCGCAACACGCAGCGAGTGCTGCTCAACCTGGGCGCGGCGCCTCAGGTCATGAGCTGGGGAGAGCTCAAACCCCTGCTGCCCGGTGGCAGCATCCACGGCGCGCTGACCTCCGCGATGGGCGGAGTCAGTGCGGAGCTCTACCGCTACATGCCTCACTTCACCACGCTCAACTACGCGATGCCGCTCAATATCATCCACATGAATCGCGATAGCTTCGACGACCTGACAGAGGCCCAGCAGCATGCGTTGATCGATGCCGCGCATGCCGCCGAATCTGCCGGCTGGATGGCCACCCACAGCGTGCTGGACCAGGCCTACGCCACCCTGCAGGAGAACGGCGCGAAGCTGATCACCCCTGCCCCGCCTGAGCTGCAGGATGCCCTCGAGGAGGCCAGCCAGCATGTGGTGGAAAGCTGGAAGCAGAAAGTCACCAATGAAGATCGCGAATTGCTGAACAAGTATCTCGAATCACGCCCTGAGCGCTGAGCCCGAAAACGCCTGATGATCCACAGGCTCCAGACACGACAACGGCACCCTCGGGTGCCGTTGTCGTCTGCGTGCGCTTCACGACTTGTGCAGTAGAGCGGGGCTCTGCTCAACGATGCGACGCCGCCCATGCCGCGCCGAGGCTCATCGACGACAGAGCCATCAGTACCAATGACGGCGCCGCCCCGCCCGCCACCGTCGCGAACGAGCGGCGTCGCCCGTGGCGCAGGCCGTGATCCATGCACAGCAACGCAAACGGTCCGGGAAAGGTGATCAAGAACGAATTCCATGCGCATGCGTGCCGCATGGAATCCTAGACACAAAAAAGCCTCCCATTCGGGAGGCTTTTTTGAAGAATCTGGAGCGGGTGAAGGGAATCGAACCCTCGTCTTAAGCTTGGGAAGCTTCTGCTCTACCATTGAGCTACACCCGCAGGGCGGTGCATTGCGCACGCCAGAACTGCATTGTACTCAACGACTTATCGCGGTCAAGCAACATCTGATAGAGCGGTTGCTGCAGGCGCCGTCGCACTGGCGATGTTGGTGGCCAAGCCGTTGATTGCATTCACTATTCAAGCGCCGGTGATAATCCTCAGGCAGCGCAGCTATCGAGTTGCGCCAGCAGCACGTCACGGCGGGCATCACTCATGCCGAGGCCTTCGGCACGCTGCGGAAAGGCGGCGTCGATGGCGTTGCGGCACAGGGTGAGCCACTGCGCCTCGCTGAGATCCAGCGCTTGCTGCACGGCTAGGAAGTTGTCGAGCATGCCACCGCCGAAATAGGCCGGGTCATCCGAGTTGAGGGTGATGTTGAGGCCCGCCTCGATCAGCTTCGGCAGCGGGTGGTCCTCCATGCGCTCCACCACCTTGAGCGCGACATTGGACAGCGGGCACACCGTCAGCGGGATACGCCGCTCGGCCAGCTCCGCGACCAGGGCGGCATCTTCCAGGCAGCGCACACCGTGGTCGATACGCTCTACCCCCAGCACCTCAAGCGCCGTGCGGATGTACGCAGCCGGGCCTTCCTCACCTGCGTGAGCGACACGATGCCAGCCGCGCTCTCCCGCAAGCGTGAAGACTTCGGTGAACTTCTCTGGCGGATTGCCGATCTCGGCGCTATCCAGGCCGACACCCACGAAGCGTGACTCGAAGGGGATCAGCGCATCGAACAACTCGCGGGCAGACGCCGCGGAGTGACAGCGCAGGAAGCTCGGTACCAGCGCCGAGGTGATATCAAACTCCTTCACCGCCTCACGGCAGGCACGCTCCAGCCCCGCGAACTGGGTTTCCAGACTCACGCCACGCGCCAGGTGCGCCTGCGGATCGAAGAACAACTCCAGATGCTTGACGCCATCGGCGCTCGCACGGCGGAAGTAGTCCTGCGCCAGACGATAGAAATGTGACTCGTCATTCAGAACACCCATGCCCTGGTAATAGAGCGCGAGGAAGGCAGGCAGATCCGCGAAGTCATAGGCCGCCTCGACCTCCTCCAGGGTGGCGTAGGGCAATGTGATGCCCTGCTCCGCCGCCAGCTCGAACATCAATGCCGGCGTCAGCGAGCCTTCGATGTGCAGGTGCAGCTCCACCTTGGGCAGGCGGGCGAGAAAGTCGTGCATGCGCGGGGTAAGGGTCATGGCCCGTCTCCTCAATGAAAGGCGGCGGCTGGAAGATCGCGGAGCGCTCACCACAGCCTGATGGCGCAATTCTAGCAATCCCGAGACCACCTTGAGGAGAGACGGCGCGGGAAATGCGATTTCTCTGCGCGATGCCCGCCTGCCGTGACTTTTCGCGACTCGCCGAAATAGGCTATTTTCGTTCATTCGCACTCTCGCAAGCTCACCACAACAGTCATGAGCGTGCGACAGCCAGCAACGCCCAGCCCCATGCCGCGCTGACTGACATAACCATAACGATCGACGCTGAACACCAAGGACACGATTGCCATGCACGCCACATCCCCTGCCCGCCATCCCTTCTCACGCAGAAAGCATGCTCGACAGCGTGCTGGCGCTCTGCCCGCTGCGCTCCTGCTCAGCCTTGGCCTGCTGGTGCCCTTGAGCGCCAACGCCACCCAAGAGGAACATAACGAACAGACTGGCTTCGCCCCGCAGGGCAAGACGGAGTGCATCGCGCCGGCCAAGCCCGGCGGCGGCTGGGATTTCACCTGTCGCAGCGTGGCCCGCCTGCTGGATGAGCAGAACCTGATCCCCGCCGGTATGCAGACGCTGAACGTGCCCGGCGCCAGCGGAGGCGTCGCCTTCGCGCATGTGAAATCCAAGCGCCATGATGATGAGCAGGTCATCGTCGCCGCCTCGAGCGCGACCACCACCCGTCTGGGCCAGCATGCCTATCAGGACGGCAAGGTCGACGACGTGCGCTGGTTGATGACCCTCGGCGCCGACTACGGCGTGATTGCCGTGGCCGAGGACTCGCCCTATCACTCGCTGACCGAGCTGCTGGCCGTCATGCAGGCAGACCCCAAGGCGGTGCGCTTCGCCGGTGGCGATGTCGCGGGTGGCTTCGATCACCTCAAGGTGCTGATGGCGGCGCGTGAAGCGGGCATCGACAACCTGCGCGCCCTGCCGTACCTCGCCTACGACTCAGGCTCCGTCGCCATCACCCAGGTGATGGGCGGCCACCTGGAGGCCTTCACCGGCGACATGACCGAGGCCCGCGGTTTCGCCGAATCCGGCCACCTGCGCCTGCTGGCAGTGTTCAGTGAAGAGCGTCTGCCCGGTCAGTACAGCGACATTCCCACCGCGCGTGAGCAGGGGATCGATGTGGTCGCACCCAACTGGCGCGGCTTCTACCTGCCGGGCGGCGCATCGGATGCCGCCTTCGCCTGGTGGGAGCAGACTCTCAACCGCATGGCCGAGACGCCCGAGTGGCAGCAGGTGATGCAGGACAACGGCCTGATGCCGTTCCACAAGTCCGGCAAGGCGTTGGATCGCTTCATCACCCAGCAGGTCAGCGATGTCGAGCAGATGTCGCAGGAACTGGGCCTGCAGTGATCCACTGAAGCACTGAGGTAGTGGCTCCCTGAGGTCCTTGAGCCCTGAGCGCTGCGCTCGCCTGGCAAACGCTCAAGACTGGCAAAAGCTCATGGCAGCCCCAAAAAAGCCGCCACACCGTTTGCCGGGGTGGCGGCTTTTGGCGACTGACTGGTTTGCTCCAGCAATCTCAGGGCATGGACGGCCACGGCCCCTTGGGCGGCTGATGTTCGGAGTCAAACTGAGAGGGCAATTGCGGGTCGCGCTCTTCATGCGGCGCAGAATCTCCCTCTGAATCTGTCTGTGACCGAAGCACTGTTTCCGGCGCTGCTCCTGTCTCAGTTGTCAGTTCCGCTCTCGGCAACAGCTCGGACAACCGCTCCGTCTCGAACGCGATTTCCGTGTCTGCGCCAGCCTCGAGCAGCGGCTCTGCCACGTACTCGTGACCCGGCTCCACCAGTTCCGCCTCCTCCAGCGGCGCGACGTTGGCCTCGAAGGCCTCATCCAGCGCCTCTTCCAATGCCTCCTCGAAGGCTTCCTGCAACGCGACCTCAAAGGCCTCTTCCTGCGCCGCCGCCTCGGCGGCCTCAGAGGCCAGCTGCTCATCCTCGGCGTGTTCATGTGCCCACTCCACCGCCACCTCGACCGCCATCGGTGACGCCGTCGGCAGGATGTTGAGGTAACTGTCGGTCTCCTCGACCGGCACCATCTCGCGCTGGGTGATCTGATAGAGCGCATACAGCGAGATGGCCACGAAGGTGGTCGCCAGCACCAGCCAGAAGGCGTAGGGGTCCATCACCTCCATCGCGCCACCTGCCGCCAGCGGCCCGACGATGGCGCCCAGCCCGAAGGCGAACACCAGCCCGCCGGAGGCACCCGGCATCTCCTCGGCCGACAGCGAATCATTGGTGAAGGCCAGCAGCAGCGCGTAAAGCGGTGTCGTCACGCCGCCGGCAAGGAAGGCCGAGGCGATCAGCGGCCACAACGCATCGCCCGCCATCCAGCCGAACAGACACGAGCCTGCCCCGGCAGCGGACAGGCCGCAGATGAGCACGCGGCGGTCCATGCGGTCCGACAGCCAGCCGATCGGGGTCTGCAACACCAGCGCGCCGGCGAACAGCATGGCGATGAACAGGGCGATATGTGAGCCCGACAAGCCCACCTGGGTGCCGAATACCGCGCCCATCCCCGACTGGGTCGCATAGACACTGCCGAGCAGGAAGATGCCGATGGCGCCCAGCGGTGACGCCTTGAACAGTGTCGCGAATGACATCGCCCGCGACACCTCGACCGCCGGTGCCACGGCCGCCGACAGCAGAATCGGCCCGAAGGAGATCGACACCAGGATGGAGGCACAGATGAACAGCACCGAGGTCGCGGCGTCGCCCAGCGTCAACAGGCCCTGCGCACCGATGATGCCCAGCGTCTGCGCCATCATGTAGGCCGACAGCACCTTGCCGCGTGTCTCGTTGCTGGCGGCCGCATTCAGCCAGCTTTCCGCCGTGACATAGATGCCCGACATGCAGAAGCCGATCAGCAGGCGCAGCAGGGTCCAGGCCCAGGGTTCGGTCAGCAGTGGCAAGGCGATCAAGGCCGCCGAGATGAAGCTGCCGAGTGCTGCGAACACCCGCACATGCCCGACCCGCTGGATCAGCACCGGGGTGTAGCGCGCGCCGGAAAGGAAACCCACGAAATAGCCCGAGGTGACGATCGCCAGCTCCGCCGAGGAGAAGCCCTCGATGCCGCCACGCAGACCGATCAGCGTGAAGTGCATGCCATTGCCAAGCATGATCAGCACGATACCCAGCAACAATGCCCACACACTGCCCAACACCTTGGCCATGAGCCTTCCCCCTCCCCTGTCCCCTTGCACGATTGCCGCTGGCACCCGGACAGCACGCAGTCTGGCCACCGGCTACACGCTAGACCAGAGCCCAAGGGCCACGCTTCTGCTGCAACGCCGCATAACGTTTCAAACACGACAGGCAAGCCATGGCGCCCGTGGGCGGATAGCTCACGCACCCAGCGCGAGCGCCCCGCTCGGGCCTGCCGGGAGAGGTGCGAAGGAGGCATGCAAGAGCAGCAAGAGAAGCGCAACGAGAGAGAAGTGAGTAGAGAAAAAAGAGAGGGGCGAGAGAGGAGCAACAGAGCGTCGTAAACCGCCAGATTCCGACACGCCATCCGGGCGGATCATCCACGAAAATGCACCGCAAAGGTGCGCGAATACGCCTTTCGACCAAGGTCGGTGCGACGAATGGGTATCTTGCGAGCCAGCGGGCAGCAGTCTAATTTCACCACACAGAATAAAGTTTCGCCTTACAGAATTGTAAGGTTGCTGTCAGGTTCGCGGCTGCAGGGCGAGTTTCTCGCTCGACCGCTGCCAGCACCTGACCCACGACATGTGCCGCTACCACAATCCAATAACACCAGAGGTCGCCATGACACGTCATATGACACTCAAACTCCTGACAGCTGCGGTGGTCACCGCCATGTCCGCCCAGGCCTTCGCCTTCGAACCGAAAGGCAAGGTTGACTGCATCGCGCCGGCTGATCCGGGCGGCGGCTGGGACTTCACCTGCCGCAGCGTCGGCAAGATCCTGTCTGAGCTCGATTTCGTGCCGGGCAACGTTCAGACCATCAACATGGCCGGTGCCGGTGGCGGCGTCGCCTTCGCACACACCGTCTCCAAGCGTGCCGGTGACGAGCAGCTGCTGGTGGCCGCCTCCACCGCGACCACCACCCGTCTGGCCCAGGGCCAGTTCCCGGGCATGAATCAGGACCAGGTCGAATGGATCGGCGCATTGGGCGCGGACTACGGCGCCATCGCCGTCTCCAAGGATTCGCCGTACGACACCCTGAGCGAGGTGATGGACGCGCTGAAGAAAGACCCGAAATCCGTCAAGTTCGCCGGCGGCAGTGCCGCAGGTGGCTGGGATCACCTCAAGGTGCTGATCGCCGCCCAGGCAGCCGATGTCGAGAACCTGCCCAAGGTCTCCTACCTGTCCTACAACAACGGCGGCGAAGCCATCACCCAGGTCGTCGGCGGCCACGTGCAGGCCTTCACCGGTGATATCTCCGAGATTCAGGGCTTCATGGAATCCGGCGACCTGAAAGTGCTGGCCGTGCTCTCCGAAGAGCGCCTGCCGGGCAAGCTGGCTGACGTGCCGACCGCTCGCGAACAGGGCATCGATGCCGTCGCCCCCAACTGGCGCGGCTTCTACATCCCGGCCGGTGTCAGCGACGATGCCGAGCAGTACTGGACCACCACGCTGGACAGCGTCTATGAAAGCGAAGAATGGAAAGACGTGATGACCAAGAGCGGCCTGATGCCGTTCCATAAATCGGGTGCCGAGTTTGATGCCTTCGTGAAGGCACAGATCCAGGACATCCAGACCCTTTCCAAGGACATTGGGCTGATTCGCTGATGAATGACCGCATCTTTGGTCTGCTGATGCTCACCCTGGCCGTCGCGTACGGCTGGGGTGCCCAGCAGTTCCCGGAACCCTTCGGCGGGGCCGAGTCCATCGGGCCCGAAACCTTCCCCACGGTGCTCTCGATCGTGCTGGCGCTGAGCAGCCTGTATCTGATCGTGCGCCCCGATCCGGACCAGCAATGGCCGTGGAGCCGCACCGGCGCCGAGATGGTGCTGGCCATCGTCATCCTGTGCCTCTACACCGCGCTGCTTGAGCCGCTGGGCTTCATCGTCACGACCACCGCTGCGGTCGGCACCCTGTGCTGGCGCATGGGCTCCAGGCCGGTTCGCGCTTACGTGACAGGTCTGCTCGGCGGCATCGTCGTCTTCGCCCTGTTCAACTTCGTGCTTGAGCTACCACTGCCGCTGGGCATCCTGGAGGTGGCGTAATGGAAAGTCTTGGCTTCTTGATGCAGGGCTTCGGCATCGCCCTGCAGCCAGAGAATCTTATGTTCGCCGTGCTGGGGGCCTTCCTGGGCACCCTGATCGGCGCACTGCCGGGCCTGGGCCCGGCCAACGGTGTGGCCATCCTGATTCCGCTGGCCTTCACCCTGGGCCTGAGCCCGGAAACCTCACTGATCCTGCTGACCTCGGTCTACGCCGGTGCCATGTACGGCGGGCGCATCTCCTCGATCCTGCTCAACATCCCGGGCGATGAGCCGGCGATGATGACCTGTCTCGATGGCTATCCGATGGCCCAGAAAGGCAAGGCCGCCGAAGCGATGGCCATCTCGGCGATCGCCTCCTTCATCGGCAGCCTGATCGCCACCATCGGCCTGATCGTGATGGCGCCGTGGCTGGCCAGCTTCGCGCTGACCTTCGGTCCGGCGGAGTACTTCGCCCTGTTCGTGCTGGCCTTCGCCACCCTGGGCGGCATCACCGGCAAGAATCCGGTCAAGACGCTGATGGCCGCGGCCATCGGCCTGATGATCGCCACCGTCGGCATCGATGGCTCCACCGGCACCCAGCGCTACACCTTCGATGTGCTGGAGCTGTTCGAGGGCATCGACTTCATCATCGCCATCGTCGGTCTGTTCGCCATCTCGGAGCTGCTGTTCTTCATCGAACAGCACGCCGGTGAAGGCAAGCCGATGATCGCCATGAACAAGATGACCCTGAAGCTGAAGGACGTCATCGCCATCCTGCCGACATCCTTCCGCGGGGGCGTGCTGGGCTTCATCTCCGGGGTATTGCCGGGCGCCGGTGCGTCGCTGGGCAGCTTCATCAGCTACACGCTGGAGAAGAAGATCCTCGGCAAGAAAGGCAACTTCGGCGAAGGTGACTCGCGCGGCGTGGCCGCCCCGGAAGCCGGCAACAACGGTGCCGCCTCAGGCGCACTGGTGCCGATGCTGACGCTGGGCGTGCCGGGTTCCGGTACCACCGCGGTACTGCTGGCGATGCTGATCTCGCTCAACATCACCCCGGGCCCGCTGATGTTCACCCAGCACGGCGACATCGTGTGGGGCGTGATCGCGGCGCTGCTGATCGGTAACGTCATCCTGCTGCTGATGAACATCCCGATGGTCGGCATCTTCGTCAAGCTGCTGTCCGTGCCGCCCAAGTACCTGCTGCCGGTGGTGACCATGGTCGCCTTCGTGGGTATCTACTCCATCAGCCACTCGACCTTCGACCTGTACTTCATGGTCGCCTTCGGAGTCGCCGGCTACTTCCTGCGCAAGCTGGATATCCCGCTGGTACCGGTCATCCTCGGCATGCTGCTGGGGCCAGAGATGGAGAAGAACCTGCGTCACGCCATGCAGCTGTCTGACGGCGACTGGACCATCCTGATCGGCAGCCCGCTGGCCGTGACCCTGTGGTGCATCGCCATCGCCGGTCTGCTGCTGCCAGTGATCGTCGGCCCCATCCTGCGTCGCCGCATGAGCGCCGCCAAGGCCGCCACCGACGCCTGATCCAGGCCAGGGCCCGCGCCTCTCATGAGGTGACACGCCCTGAACGACAACGCCCTGAATGACAGCGCTCTGAAATGACAACGCCCCCGCCGGCAAGACCGGCGGGGGCGTTGTCATTTCAGCACCTCAAGAAAGCTGTCACTGGCGAGTCGCGTATCAGTCGCCCTGCTGCCACTGCGCGAGCAGGCGGTGGGCCTGGGCAGGCGTCAGGCGCGCCGTCGGGCCACTGAGCACGATGACCTCAGCCGGTGCCCCCCCCTCGTCGTGATGCTGGGCGACGCTGACCGCCAGCGCCGCCACCGACAGGCCGGCCGCTTCGCCGGTCTCGATCTCGCCACTGTCGACACACTGCTGCAGCAGGGCGGACAGCGCCTCATCGACCAGCTCGCCTTCCTCCAGCTGATGACGCAGCGGCCACTGGCTGACATGCGCGTACTGGCACATCGCCTGACGCGGGCGTGTCACGCCCTTCACCGGTCGCGCCTCGGCCTGCGAGCCATGCTCAACCAGCATCAGGCTGGCCGTCTCGCCACTGATGGCATTCAGCGCCGCCAACCAACCCCGCAACTGAGCCTCGCGGGCCGGCAGCGCCGGTGCCAGCTGGGCAAAACGCCCAAGCGCCGCGCCGATGGAGTAGATACCGTGGCTGTCACGCGCCACATAGCCGAAGTGCTCAAGCGAGCCCATCAGCCGCAGAATCGTGCTCTTGTAGAAACCACTGGCCTGCGCCAGCTCGTTGAGCGTCAGTCGAGGGGTCGCGGGGGTAAAGGCTTCCAGCAGCGTCAAGGCACGCTCGACCGCTTCCACACGTTGATTGGCCATGCGGCGGGACTCCCACGGCAGATGAAGAACGAGGCTGGCAGGCGGCTTGCGCCATGCCGCCTCACAGGACTTGAATCATGCCATAACGTTCTGACAGACAGAACATGACGCGCCTGTCGCATTGACGATACTGGCCGTGCAGCGTGGTAGAATGGTGAGCTACGACACTATTTCCGGTTACGTCCGCACAAGGTTCGCTCATGTCCATCTTCATCATCACCTTCGTGGTCTGCCTGATCGTCACCGTCGGCACCGTGGCCATGCTGATGATGTCGCGTACGCCGCGCTTTCGCACCGACTACAGCGACATCGCCCGCGTGCTGGACCAGGCGATCAGCGGCGAGATCAACGAGAACGAATGGCACAGCGTGATCGGCTATCCGATTCGCCATGATGAGTATCTGGAGAGTCTGCGTCGCCGCTGCCAGGGCATCTTCGACAACCATGCCAGGCCGTGGCAACTGGCCCAGGGCGGTGCGCTGTTCTCGCGCGCCGGCCGTGAAGAGCTCAACGTGCTGCTGGGCCACCTGCGTGCCCGCACCGGTGTCGCGGAGACTCGCGCCTGATGGCCGCCAGCGAGATGCGCCTGATTCCGCTCTCCAACCTGCGCGAGCACCACGATCACAGCTACCACCAGCTGGTGATCGGCCTCGATGGCCTGGCCGAGTTCGAGATCGAGGGCCAGGGCGGCGAGATTCGCCCGCTGACCGGCTGCATCGTGCCGGCCGATCATGTCCACTACTACGCGGGCATCGGCGAGAATCGCCAGCTGATTCTCGACCTGCCCGATGATGCGCCCTACCTGACCGGCCATCACCGTGAACTCAAGCGTCTGTTCGAGCGTCCACGCTTCTTCACGCTGGACACCCGCCTGCGCGGCTATCTCGAATTCATGCTCGCGGAAGTCAACGACTACCAGCAGGCGCCGGGTGACCTGCTCGCCGCCACCTTCCTCGCCTGCCTCAACACGCGCATCGAAGAGCCGATGAGCGCCCTGAGCACCAGTGGCCGCCAGCTGGATCTGGTCGCGCTCAACCGCTTCATCGACGCCAATCTCGGCCAGCGCCTGAGCGTGGCGGATCTTGCCCGCCAGTCGCATCTCTCCGAGCAGCATTTCAGCGAGCGTTTCCGTGTACTGACCGGCCTCGCGCCCTATCAGTACCTGCTGCGCCGTCGGCTGGAGGAGGCACGCCAGCTACTGGGCACCAGCGAGCTTTCCCTGTCCCAGATCGCGGATCGCTGCGGCTTTGCCAACCAGAGCGCCCTTTCCCATGCCTTCCGCAAGCATCTCGGCTTCCCGCCTTCGGCTCTGCGCAAAGCCTGATCGAGTTGGCAGAAGCCGATGAGGCATGCGCATCCCCGGGTTTCTGACACGCCCTTGCTTCCCTCATTCACGGCCGTGTTTCTGACACGCCGCTCTTCATTCCTCCCCCTCGCTGGAAGTACGTCGCCTGGGGCACGCACGTCGTTCAACGCCACTCCCACCGTCAGCCGCAAACCAGTTCACCTCCAGACCTCTACCACCTTGGTATAACAAGATCGCGTCATTTCGCGGCACATCCTTCGACAAAGGTCGGAGAAGAGTGTCACTTTTCTGACATGCCCGTGAATTTGACATGCGCAGCCGAGAAATTGGAAAGACCCGCCCCCCTGCGCCACCCTACATTCTCAGTCATACATCCAGACGTGCCGCTGTCGCGCTTTCTGATGCGTTCTGCATCACTCCCGGCGCTGTGACTCGGCAATCCCATTCGGCGCTTCGACGCCCAGCAGCAAGGGGTTCGCACCATGACCACCTCCACTTCCTCCGATCAGTCCAGTGCAGTGAATGCCGCGATCGCCTCGGCCACGTCCACAGCCGCCCAGTCCTCGAACAACTCGTCCACGAATACTGCCAAGCAAGGGGTTCTCAAGGGCAATGTGCTCAAGGACAACATCCTGCGCAGTGACCAGATGCTGGCCGCCAGCACCTGGCAGCAGTCTCCGGAGGCGCTGTTCGCGCGCGTCAGTGACCACTATCTGGTCGATGAAAGTGCCTACGTCAGCGAGCTGGTCGGCCTGCTGAATGCCGAAGAGCAGGATGTCAAGCGCATCGGCGACAAGACGGCAGAGCTGGTGCGCGAGATTCGCACCATGGACACCGCTGTCGATTCCATCGACGAGCTGCTGCAGCAGTACAGCCTCGACACCCAGGAAGGTGTGCTGCTGATGTGCCTGGCCGAGGCGCTGCTGCGCATTCCGGACAAGGAAACCGCCGATGCGCTGATCGAGGACAAGCTCGGCGTGGCCGACTGGAAGTCCCACCTGGGCCAGAGCGAGTCCTGGTTCGTCAACGCCTCCACCTGGGGCCTTCTGATGACCGGCAACGTCATCAAGATGGATCTGCCCAAGGGTGACGGCAAGCCGGCCACCTTCATCAACCGCATGGTCAATCGTCTCGGCGAGCCGGTCATCCGCCGCGCCATGTACCAGGCGATGAAGGTGATGGGCAAGCAGTTCGTGCTGGGCCGCGACATCAAGGAAGCGCTCAAGCGCTCCCAGCCGCTGTTCGACAAGGGCTACACCTATTCCTACGACATGCTGGGTGAAGCGGCCTGCACCCGCGACGACGCCAAGGGCTACTTCGACGACTACGCACGTGCCATCCGCACCGTCGGCGAAACCTCACGCAAGCTGAAGGAAGCCACGCCGTCACCGTCCGTCTCCATCAAGCTGTCCGCCCTGCATCCGCGCTATGAATTCGGCCGTCGTGAGCAGGTGCTGGAAGAGCTGGTGGCAAGCGTGCGTGAACTGGCCGGTATCGCCCGCGAGCTGAACGTCGCCATCACCATCGATGCCGAGGAAGTCGATCGCCTCGAGATCTCGCTGGAAGTGTTCCGCGCCGTCTACGAGAGCGACACCTGCCGCGGCTGGGGCAAGTTCGGCCTCGTCGTGCAGGCCTACTCGACGCGGGCCCTGCCAACCCTGCAGTACCTCAACCGCATCGCCGACCTGCAAGGCGACGAGATCCCGCTGCGTCTGGTCAAGGGCGCTTACTGGGACAGCGAGATCAAGGAATCCCAGGAACTGGGTGTCGAAGGCTATCCGGTGTTCACCCGCAAGGCCTCCACCGACGTCAGCTACCTGGTCTGCGTGCGCTTCCTGCTGTCCGAGAACACCCGTGGGCGCATCTACCCGCAGTTCGCCACCCACAATGCCCACACCATCAGCACCATTCTGGATGTGGCCAACGCCGGCGAGACACGTCAGTTCGAATTCCAGCGCCTGCACGGCATGGGCGAAGCCCTGTATGAAGCCGCGCTCAAGCGCGCGCCCAAGGGGACCTGGTGCCGTATCTATGCGCCGGTCGGCGCACACAAGGACCTGCTCCCGTACCTGGTGCGTCGTCTGCTGGAGAACGGAGCCAACTCCTCGTTCGTTCACCAGTTGGTCGACCCGCGCGTGCCGGTCGAGAGCCTGTGCACCCACCCGGTGGTCACGCTCAATCAGTACAGGACCTATCACAACCCACGCATCGCGCTGCCGCCGAACATCTATGGCGCAGACCGCCTGAATTCACGGGGCATCAATCTGAACATCAATAGCCAGTACCAGCCGCTGATCGACGAGATGGCCACGCACATGGACACCACCTACGACGTGCGTCCGCAGCTGGCCTTCGATGTCCAGGTCAATGCCGAGCGCCGCCAGGCCGTCACCTGCCCGTTCGACCGTCGTGACACCCTGGGCCACGTGCAGTGGACCAGCGCCGAGGAAGCTTCCAGGGCCATCGACGCCGCCTGGGCTGCCTTCCCGCGCTGGGAGCAGACGCCGGTCGAGGAACGCGCCGCGATTCTCGAGCGCTTCGGTGACCTGATGGAAACCCACACCGCCGAGCTGATGACCCTGTGCTCCCGCGAGGGTGGCAAGCTGTTGACCGACGGCATCGCCGAGATCCGTGAAGCGGTCGACTTCTGCCGCTACTACGCCAACCGTGCGCGTGCCGACTTCGCCGAACCGACCGAGCTGCAGGGGCCGACCGGCGAGCACAACCAGATCATGCTCGGCGGCAAGGGCGTCTTCGCCTGCATCAGCCCGTGGAACTTCCCGGTCGCGATCTTCTGCGGCCAGATGGTCGCCGCCGCCGTCACCGGCAACACCGTGGTCGCCAAGCCCGCCGAGCAGACCTCGCTGGTCGCTCACCGCGTGGTCGAGCTGCTGCGCGAAGCCGGCATGCCGCGCGATGTCGTCCAGCTGCTGCCGGGTGATGGCCCGACCGTGGGCAGCGTGCTGTCCAGCGACCCGCGCATCACTGGCGTGTGCTTCACCGGCTCCACCCAGACCGCGCAGATCATCAACCGCTCGCTGGCCGCGCGGGAAAACGCTCCGCTGCCGTCACTGATCGCCGAGACCGGTGGCCTCAACGCCATGATCGTCGACTCCACCGCCCTGCCGGAGCAGGTCGTCAATGACGTGGTGCAGTCCGCCTTCCAGAGTGCCGGTCAGCGCTGTTCCGCCCTGCGTGTGCTCTACGTGCAGGAAGACGTCGCCGAGCGCGTCATCAGCCTGCTCAAGGGCGCGATGGACGAGCTGAAGATCGGCGATCCGCGTGACCTGGGCACCGACGTCGGCCCGGTCATCGACGAGGAAGCGCGTGCCGGTCTGCTCAAGCACATCGAGGAATATCGCAGCCAGGGCCGTGTGATCGCCGAAGCCGCCGTCGACAAGGCCACCACCGAGCACGGCACCTTCGTCGCGCCGGTCGCCCTGCGCATCGACGGCATCGATAGCCTGGAAAGCGAGCAGTTCGGCCCGGTTCTGCACATCGCGACCTGGAAAGGCGGCGAAGTGGACAAGGTCATCGACACCATCAATGGTCTCGGTTACGGCCTGACCTTCGGTGTGCATTCGCGAAACGAAAGTTTTGCTAATGCCGTTGCACAGAAAATTCGTGTTGGTAATGTCTACGTCAACAGGAATATCATCGGTGCCGTGGTAGGTGTACAGCCGTTTGGTGGTCAGGGCTTCTCTGGTACTGGCCCGAAAGCCGGCGGCCCGCACTACCTGCACCGCTTCGCTACCGAGAAGACCCGTACCGTCAACACCACGGCTCTCGGCGGCAACGCGTCTCTTCTCGCCATGGGCGACGAATGACCGACGCTGCCTGCTCTCGCGGCAGCAGCAGAGGTCACGCCTGGCGGAAGACTGCATGCTGGACGTGCATGAGGTAGCCAGGTGACAGGGCATCAGGACGATGCCCAGTGGATGACGGCGAGCACGCCAGGCCGTCATCTGCCCCGGACACCGACAGGGACGCCCACGGACATGAATCGCCAGCGACTGGCCCCTCATGTTCGTGCCCTGCGGTGTCCGTTGCCGTTTTCCCTTTTGACTCGACGGCAATATGCGGGGACGGACGATCGTCAGAAGATTCGTTTATGCGCTAGTCTGAACGTACAAGATTGGCAGGAACTTGCGAGAGCCGCCGCGACATGGCCCTCGAAGGACGTTCGATGCATGACGCAGGACTCCCGGCGACGGTCTGACAGGAACCGTCACTGGCAGTGAATCATCACGACGCTCGCCGTCCGACAACAATAAATGCAAAGGATTTACTCCACGATGGTCGATAACAGCCCCACCATACTCATCACGTTCGCTATCTATCTGGCGGTGATGCTCGGCATTGGCCTGCTGGCCTACAAGCGCACCTCCAACATGTCGGATTACATCCTGGGTGGCCGCTCATTGGGCCCCTGGACGTCCGCCATTTCCGCCGGTGCGTCTGACATGTCCGGCTGGCTGCTGCTGGGCCTGCCCGGTGCTGCCTACCTCAGCGGCCTGTCCGCTGCCTGGATCGGCATCGGTCTGCTGGCCGGTACCTGGCTCAACTGGCTGATCGTCGCCAAGCGCCTGCGTATCTACAGCTTCATCGCCAGCGACTCGCTGACCCTGCCGGATTACTTCGAGAAGCGCTTCCGTGACAACTCCAAGATGTTGCGCGTCATCTCGGCCGTCTTCATCCTGCTGTTCTTCCTCTTCTACACCAGCTCCGGTCTGGTGGCAGGTGGCAAGCTGTTCGAGACCGTCTTCGGCCTCGACTACACCATCGCCGTGACCGTCGGTACCATCGCCATCGTGTCCTACACCTTCTTCGGCGGCTTCCTCGCCGTGTCGTGGACTGACCTGATCCAGGGTCTGATGATGGCCGCCGCCCTGATCGTGGTGCCCATCGTGGCACTCACCGACATGGGTGGCGTGGCAGAAGCGAGCTCGCGCATCACCGCCGAGAACCCGCTGCTGCTGGAATGGTTCCGTGACGCCTCCACCGGCGAAGCGCTGACGCTGGTCGGCATCGTCTCCTCACTGGCGTGGGGCCTGGGCTACTTCGGTCAGCCGCATATCCTGGCGCGTTTCGCGGCCATCCGCAGCGAGAAGGACATCGGCGCGGCACGTACCATCGCCGTGGTCTGGTCTGCGCTGGGTCTGTTCGCGGCCATCTGCATCGGCCTGCTGGGTCTCGTCTACGTGCCGAAGGACCTGGCCGACAGCGAGAAGATCTTCATGGTCATGGTGAACTTCATCTTCCACCCGGCGGTTGCCGGCGTGCTGCTGGCCGCCATCCTGGCTGCCGTGATGTCCACCGCTGACTCCCAGCTGCTGGTGTCGTCCTCTGCCCTGGCCGATGACTTCTACAAGGCGCTGTTCAAGAAGGATGCGACCCAGTCCGAGCTGGTGTGGGTCGGTCGCTTCGCGGTGGTCGGTATCGCCATCATCGCCTGGATCCTGGCGCTGGATCCGAACTCCAGCGTGCTGGGTCTGGTGTCCTACGCCTGGGCCGGCTTCGGTGCCGCCTTCGGTCCGGCTCTGATCATGTCGCTGTACTGGCGTCGCATGAACCGCTTCGGCGCGCTGGCCGGCATCATCGTCGGTGGCGTGACCGTGGTGGTCTGGAAGCAGCTTTCCGGTGGCATCTTCGATCTCTACGAGATCGTGCCGGGCGTCATCTTCGCCTACATCGCCATCTACGTGGTCAGCATCATGAGCGCAGCACCGGCTGATGAGATCACCACGGAATTCGACAAGGTCGAGAACCACGCCTGATCGAGGTGTGACAGGACACTGTCGAAGCCTGTATTGCCGTTCACATCGGCAACACGACAACGCCGCCCCTCGGGGCGGCGTTGTCGTTCATGGCCACTTGTCATGACTGACTCTCGCTTTCATGGATCCCTCTTGTGAGCCCCTTGCATGTCCTGGTTACATGACTGACTCGCATGGCCTAATCACATTGACGAGGCTTGCGAAAATCGATCACCCAGACGCCCTCCTGCAGTGACAGCGCTGGCGATTGCACTCGAGACTGCACGTGCGACAGAAGTTGAGATTGAGCGGATGAAGGGGCTGAGGTCTGACTGGTGGGCTGATCAGAGGACTGACTGGCAGCATCGCCAGGCGCACAGGACGAATGCGCTTGCAGGCGTGCCTTGAGCGCCTCATCGCGCAGCAAGGTCACCGCGCTGGCGCCCGCCAGGCGCAGCCGCACCACGGCCCAGTAGTTGTCGGGCGTGAAGGCGGCAACCAGATTCTGGCCCACGGCCGCCACCTGCTGGCGAGCGACCCGCGCCAGCGGCGCCACTGGCGCCTCGCCCAGCACCAGTACCGGCAAGGCATCGCGCGGTTGGTAGCGCTCGGCGTCGCGGGGCGAGTCCAGCGGCAGGCCCTGCTCCCGCGCCTGAGCCACCAGCGTGCGAGCCAGCTGCGCTTCATGAGCCTGCTGGGCGGCCAGCGCATTGCTCCAGGCGGCGAAGATCACCACATGGCGCACCAGCAACAGGCAGGCGACGATCAACAGGCACTGCTTCAAAGGGCACTGCATCAGCCGCCGCCAGCCAGGTGACTTGCGCTGCGTGGTGGCCGCTTCCGTCATGCTCGGCGTTGCGCTTGCTTGCGTGCTCGCTCTCACACTCTCACTCGTACTCTGAGCCAGCATCAGGGCGCCACCCAGCAGCGGCCCCCAGGCGATCAGAGTGCGCGAATGCAATACCGGCTCGGCCAGCAACAGCATCGGCCCCCATAGAGCAGGAACCAGCAGCAGCGCCCACAGGGCCCAGCTCATGCGCTGCAGCGATAGCTGGCGCGCCGAGCGAGACCTGACCTCGGGCGCGCCAGCGGTTTCATGTCGCACAGGCGCGCCGCGAGGCAGGAGTCGCAACAGCGCCGCCCCGGCCAGCAGCGCCAGACTGAGCAACAACGTGACCTGCCCCAGCCCCTCACGCAGTTCACCCAGCGCCACGCTCAGGTTGTGCTCGAGCCCCGCCAGCAAGGCCTGCGGGTCGGCGAAGGGCAGCATCTGGCCATGCTGCTGACTGTACTCGCCCGCCACCAGCAGCCGCGTGATGGGCAGATAGAGCAGCAAGGCCACGGCGGCCAACGCCCCACGCTGCAACAGCATCCGCCAGCGCGACCACAGTGACGTGCTGGCAGCGCCCGCGAACAGGGCTTCGAGCAGGCTCAGCACCAGAAAGGCATTCAAAGCCGGTTGATAGCAGCACAGCGCCAGCAACAACAGCAGCAAGGCACTCAGCGGTGGCTGCCAGGCCTGCCACAGGCCCCGCCCTTCGCCCCGCCCTTCGCCCCGCCCTTCGCCTCCCCCTCCGGCTTGCTCTCCCTCTCCCCCGCTTTTCCCTCCAGGGCGCAGCAACAGACTGGCCAGTACTGCACTAGCCAGCGCCACGCTCATCGGCAGGCTATCGAAGGCGTAACTGAAATTCTGCAGGATGAAGGGCGTCAACCAGATCAGCGCATTGCCCACGACGCAGCCCGTCAGCGAGAGCCCCGGCAGCCATCGCCACCAGGCCAGCGCCATGCCCGACGCCAGCCCCCAGGCCGCCAGTTGTGGCAAGGGCGCGACATTGACCAGCACATCGCCGAAGCCCAGCAGACGCATGATGCCCTCGGCGGCCGGGCGCGCATTGAGCATCCAGCCGTAATAGCCATCCAGCGCGCGGCTCATGTCATCCAGATACAGCTCGCGCGTGGCAATCAATGGCACAAGCCCGAGGCCGATCACCACGAGGCTGGCAAGCAGAATGCGCCACGCCTGACGCCGCCGGGCATCAGCGGCATCATACCCTTGGGACAACGACTGCGACCTTGTCATGCACTGGACTCCCGATCAGAACGACACCCAGGACGGATGACCTCGAGAGTACCTGACTCGGGGCGCGATGGAATGCCCCGACGAAAGCCCATGAAAAACGCCACCCGAGGGTGGCGTTGTCGACCTGCATGGGTGATGCGCAAGTTACTCGGCCGGCGTACTGGCCTGATGGAAGTGCACATCGCGCTGCGGATAGGGAATGCTGATGCCGCGCTCATCGAAAGTCAGCTTGATGCGTTCGGTCATGTCCCACTTCAGCGCCCAGTAGTCGGCCGCACTGCACCACATGCGGAAGTTGAAGTTGACCGAGCTGTCGGCCAGCTCTGACACGGCGATCAGGTGGGACGGCTCCTTCATGATGCGCTCGTCACCGGCGACCAGCTCCTCGAGCACCGCCTTGACCTGACGGATGTCATCGTCATAGCTGACACCGACCACCAGGTCCAGACGACGCGTCGGCAGCGCCGAATAGTTGGTGATGGTGTTGGACATGACGCTGGAATTCGGCACGGTGACCTTGCGGTTGTCCGGCGTCACGAGGCGGGTCTGCAGCATGGTGATCTGATCGACGCTACCGGAGGTGCCGGCGGCTTCGACGTAATCGCCCTTCTTGAACGGCCGCAGCGTGACCAGCAGGAAGCCGGAGGCCAGATTGGACAGCGAGCTCTGCAGCGCCAGACCGATCGCCAGACCCGCCGCACCCAGCGCGGCGATCATGGAGGTGGTATCGACACCGAGCTGATCCAGAGCGGTCAGCAGCACCATGACCACCAGGATGGCGTAGGCGATCTGCCCGACGAAACCGGCCGCCGCCTCGTCCATGCTCTTGCGGTGCAGCAGCGAGGTCGCCCACCGGGTCAGACGCTTGGCGACCCACATGCCGAAGACCAGCACGGCCAGCGCCGACAGCAGGGTTCCGCCCCATTGCAGCCCCATCTCGAACAGCTGACTGGTATCCATGGGAATGGCATTCAAAAATTCCACGACAACTCCTTGAGCATCCCTTGCGTGGCAGTCAGCAGACCACCGGGTGCTTTATCGTTATAGGGCACGAGGCGCGCGCCGGGGACGCACCGACACTCGGCCGAACGGATCATTGGGTATTCACGCGCGCACAATTTACCTGACTATCGGCGTCACGTCAGTGCTCTTGCAGCTGAAGCAGCGTGCCCTGACAGGCCATTCATCCATTCAGGGCTGTGCCCGAGCGGGTGTCAGTCCCAGCGGTGAGCGCAGCGTCAGCGCGTCCAGACGCAGGCCCACGGGAAACTTGTTGGCATCCAGCCCCACATCGCGCGGCGCAATGGGCGGCGGCCCCTTGAGGGTCAGGCTGAAGCTGCCATCGCTCGCGATCAGCGCGGCGGGCACCTCGACCTCGAAGCGCTCATAATCACCGCCCACCGGCCAGCGCGTGACGGTCTGCTCTTTGATCATGACTTCCACCGGCAGCGCGGTGGCCGAATCCGGGAAGCGTGACAGCTCAAGCGCCACGACCACCGCCTGTGAACCTGCCGGCGAGACCTCGGGCGCCACCCGCAGACGCAAGGTGACCTCCGCCAGCCGCGCACTGACCGGCACGTCTGGCTGAGGCGAGTAGAAACCGGCCCACAGCACACCGCAATTGCCCAGCGGCTCGCCCTTGCGGACGGAGTAGCGCTCACCAAGCGTCAGTACCGGCACCTCGCCCATCGGCCGGTAACAGGTGGTGGCATGCTCGATGAAGTAGCGCCGATAGTGATCATCGACCCTGGGCGTGCGCGCCAGCCACAGAATGGCGAGTTCGAAGGCCAGCACCACCACGGTGGCCAGCAGCCACCAGACCCGCTGGCTGCGACGCGGCCGTGGCGCGCCATACAGCGCATCAGACGAGCCAGAAGACGGCGTCATACCAGTTCTCCACCAGCCAGAGATTAGCGAGCGCACCCAGCATGACAAGACCCCAGGCCAGCGTGCGTGGCAGCCGCACGAGCAGGTCATGGAGGGCCAGCACGAACACCGGCATGCCGATCATGTAGCGCGGGATGGCGTCCAGCCCGGTCGCCAGCGGTATGAACAGCGTGAAGCCCGCCAGCCCCATCTCCAGCCAGCGCCGCTGCAGGCCCAGCCAGCCGATCAGGCCGACACCGACCAGTGCCATGCTCGCCTGCCACGCCGGGCGCAGCGTCCCCGGCGCGCTCTGCCAGTAGCTCAGCCCTTCAATGAGGTTGGTCAGAGGGTTGCCCATCTCACGGCCCCAGGAAATCTGCACATGGCTGAAGGCCAGCGCGTCACCCATCCGGAGATAGAGCAGCGCCATGAACAGAAACAACCCCAGAGGCCCCACCACGCCGATCAGCAGCCAATCGGGCCGCCGCCACAGCTCGGCGAAGGCCCGCAGGCGCAGGCGCGCCACAAGCTCGATTCCCATCGCGATGACCCAGAACACCCCGGTGGCACGGGTCATCGACAACAGCAGCGTCCAGAGCATCACGCGGCCGGTGCGCTGGCAGCGCCAGTCGATCAATGACGCCAGACACAGCAGCCAGAACAGTGACTCGGAATAGAGCGCGCTGAAATAGAAGCTGTACGGCATGCTGGCCGCCAGCCACACGAACAGCAGCAACGGCGCGCCGGGACGCGTGATGGCCAGATAACGACAGCCCAGCCCCAGCGCCACGGCCAGCAAGGCATTGCTCAGCAGTACGCCCATCAGTTCGGGGTCGAGCTGACCGCCCAGCGTCACCAGCCACAGCAGTGCCGGATAGAGCGGGAAGAAGGCCCAGTTGGCGGCGTCGCCATCACTCATGCCGCGCGCCTCGACATCGTAGCCGCGCGTCATGATGCCCTTGAACCAGCTGCCGTCGAACTGCGCCATGGCGTGCAGATAGCCGTGATCGCCCCACAGCGCGATGGCGATCCAGACGGCGCGTGTCACCAGCAATGCCAGCAGGATATGCCCCCAGGGAATGTGCACGGCCTGCGCCCGCGCGAGTGCCTCGGCAGGGGGCGGCGTCTCGGCCGCCAATGTCTTGAGGCGCTCCCCCAGCATCGAGCGCGGCCCTGCGGTGACGCTGTCATTCATGCATGGTCTTCCTTGAAGGCCCACAGCCGTGAGGCCAGATAGGTCACGATAGGCACCGAGAGCGTGGCGATCGCAATGGCGACGAAGCCCGAAAGGTCCAGCCCCTGCATCAGCAGTGCCAACAGGCCATTGTTGAGCGCGAAGCCGCCCGCCGCGACCAGTCCGAAGCGCCAGGCACTGCCCTGGCGCTTGAAGGTCAGCCGGCGATGGCCGACCAGCGAGACCTGGAAGGCGACGCAGAAGGCAATGATATTGGCGATGAATTCATTGAGCTGCGGCCACAGGAACAGTAGCAAGGCAGCGACCCCCAGATGCACGCCCGTCGCGACCAGCCCGACCAGCCCGAAGCGGGTCGCGGTGCCCGCCTCCTCCCTGGCGCGGGCAGTGACTGGCTTTTCGGACTCGCTGACGCCTTCACGATCAGCGCTCAAGTGATCCACCTCGCGCCGCGTCGCGTGGCCCACCGCGCACGACGCGCGCAGTGCTCAGGCCGCTGTCGAGGCCCCTGTCCGGTGACACGCTGCCCGGCGGGCTGTCGTGCAGACTGTCATGGTCGATCAGGTAAAGCGGACGCTGCTTGGTTTCCATGAACAGGCGACCGAGGTATTCGCCCAGCACGCCAATCGAGATCAGCTGCATGCCGCCGAAGAACAGGATCGCGACCATCAGTGAGGCATAGCCCGGCGCATCGGCGCCGAACAGCACCGTCTTGCTGATGATCACCAGGATATAGAGGAAGGACAGAGCGGCGACGACACTGCCGATATAGGTCCAGACCCGCAGCGGCCAGGTCGAGAAGCTCACCACGCCATCGAGGGCGAAGTTCCACAGCTTCCAGTAGTTGAACTTGGTGGTGCCGGCCGTGCGCGACGGGCGCTGGTAGGTGACGCCCACCGAGCGGTAGCCGGGCCACGAGAACAGGCCCTTCATGAAGCGGTTGCGCTCGGGCAGGCGCCGCAGCGCCTCGACGACACGGCGGTCCAGCAGGCGGAAGTCGCCTGCATCGCGCGGTATCTCGGTGAAGGTCAGGCGGTTGAAGACGCGGTAGAACCAGCCTGCCGTCTTGCGCTTGGTAGCGGTATCCTCATGGCGCGCGGCGCGCACGCCATAGACCATGTCGTAGCCGGCCTGCCATTGGCTGATGAATTCGAGGATCACCTCCGGCGGGTCCTGCAGATCGACATCCATCGGCACGATGGCATCACCACGCGCCTGCTCGATGCCCGCGGACATGGCCGCTTCCTTGCCGAAGTTGCGTGTCAGGCTCAGGTAGCGCACGCGGGCATCGCCGGCCGCCGCGGCCTCCAGACACGCCCGGGTGCCGTCGGTTGAGCCATCATCGACGAACAGCACTTCAAGATGCGGCACCTGCGAGCCCAGTGTCTTCTCGATGGCCTCCAGAAAGAGGCCGATGGTCTCCTCCTCGTTCATCACCGGCACCACCAATGACAGGACCCAGTCACCGGAAAGGCGGCGCGACATGTCGCGGGGAATATGCCCCGACGAGATCGAGGACTGCCTGCCAGACGTCTGGCCGCAGGATGCATCAGCTGAGGACCGCATGGTATTTCCTCCATCGAGAGCCCCGTCATTCATGCACGCCAGGGCATCATCATCTGACAAGGTGAGAATGAAGAGGCCACAGGCGCTGCACCAGCGCCTTACCAGACACTCTCGCTCTCGATCGGTGCCTCTCCTCCCTCCGCTCCATTACCTCTTGGGGCCGAGGGCGACGAATACAACGCAGCGTCAATGCTGGCGGTGGCCAGCGCGAACGGATCTGCCGACTGCAAGAATCCGTGAAAAGCCCCCGCACAGCGCCAGACATCGGCAAGGGCCTGCAAGAGCCACGAGCGATCACGAGGGCCTGCGCGGGGCAATGAGCGCGATGCCACCTCGCTGCGTTATAGAGCCTGCGGCCTCGACAAGTAAAGCCTGAATCACTCAAGGGCTCGCAAGCCATGCCCATGAGCCATGCCCATGAGCCATGCCCTTGAGCCATGCCTTTAGCCCTAAACAAGCACGGCCGCTCCAGGGAGCAGCCGTGCTTGTTGATGTAATGAATAGAATCTGCGCAATCGCGTTACTGGCTGGACGCGAGGGCCACCAGCGTGATGAGCAAGAGACACCAGCTCAGCGGCGCCCCCAGCAGCCAGGCACGGGTGGCATGGCGCGGCACCAGGCCGACGCCATGTGTGAAACCGGCGCCCAGCCCCCACAGCGCGACCAGCAACATCAGATAGCGCAGCCCTGTCTGCATCGAGGCTATCGCATCCGGCCCCAGCAGCATCCAGATGGCCACCATGGCAGACAGCAGCAGCGAGGCCAGATGGGCAGGTCGAGTTCGGCACCAGGCCGGTGGTCGTGAGGCGTACCAGGGTCGTGACATCGAGCTCTCCTTGATCGTAACGGTCAGCGGCGCAGAAGTAACGTTGGGGACCGCCTCACTCAATCATCGTCAAAGGTGTGGGTCTGCTCAAGCCACAATGCATTGATGATGCCCGCGAAGCAGGCCAGCAACACACCGAGAATCCAGGCGAAATACCACATGGTGTCGTCTCCTGACGAGGGCACTGCCCTCGTCTTTTGATAGCAAATGGAAGCAATTGGCTCAGCCAGCTCAACTCAATTCAGGTCAGCGCACCTCAATACAGGCTGTGACCGTCCTGCTCGATATGCGCGACGGTGATGCGACGCCACATCTTCACGTAGCACCAGGTGGTATAGAGGATGATGGTCGGCACCATCACCAGCCCCGCCACGGTGACGATGGAGAGCGTCAGCTCGCTGGAAACGGAATCCCACAGCGTCAGGCTGGCCTCGCTCATGCGCGAGGACGGCACGATGAACGGGAACATGCTGATGCCTGCGGTGGCGACCACACCTCCTACCCCGACGGAGCTTGCCGTGAAGGCCGCGCCCCCCTTGCGCCGAGCCGACAGCACCATCGCGGCCAGCACACCGGCGATCGCGCTGAGCGGTGCCAGCAACGTCAGCGGCTCACGTGCATAGACATCCAGCCAGCTACCCGGCCCCACCTGCTTGTCGAGCAGCTTGAGGGCCGAGGCGGTGTCGCCCATCTGATCGATGCTGTAGCCCATGCCGGACAACCACACCCACAGCCCGCCCAGCGCGAACAGCCCCAGCGTCAGCAGGCCCAGCGGCTGCACCAGACGCGCGCTGCGTGCAGCGACGGTCTCATCGGCACGTGCCACCAGCCAGGTGCCGCCATGCAGCATCACCATCACCACGGACAGCGCAGCGCACAGCAGAGCGAAGGGGTTGAACAGCCCCAGGTAGCTGCCGGCGTAGCTGGCACGCATGAACTGATCGACTTCCAGCGGCACACCCTGCAGCAGGTTGCCGAAGATCAACCCGAAGAAGGCGGTAGGAATCAGGCTGCCGGCGACGATGCCGCGGTCCCACCAGCCACGCCACTGGGTGTTCTCGAGCTTGGAGCGGTAGTCAAAGCCCAGCGGGCGGAAGAACAGCGAGAACAGGATGGTCAGCATCGCGAAATAGAAGCTGGAGAACACGGCGCCGTAGACCACCGGCCACACCGCGAACACCGCGCCGATGGCGGTGACCAGCCATACCTGATTGCCATCCCAGTGCGGGGCCAGGGTATTGATCACCACACGGCGCTCGCTGTCATTGCGGCTGACCAGCGGCATCAGCATCGCCGCGCCCATGTCCATGCCATCGGTGATGACGAAGCCGATCAGCAGCAGCCCTACCGCCACCCACCAGAACAGCTTGAGGATCTCGTAATCCCACATGATCCGTTACTCCTTGAATGACAGCGAAGGATTGAGTGACATGCCGTCATCTTCGGACATGGCGCCGTGGCGGTTGCCGCCGCGCTCGAAGTGATAGCGACCGGTGTGCAGGGAAGACGGCCCCTTGCGCGCGAAGTGGAACATCAGCCACATCTCGATGACGAAGAACAGGCTGTAGAAGGCCAGGAAGCCACCGATGGACCACCACAGGTCGGACTCATCCAGACTCGAGGCCGCCATGAAGGTCGGCAGAATCTCCCCCACCGCCCACGGCTGACGCCCGAATTCGGCCACGAACCAGCCAGTCTCCACGGCGATGAACGGCAGCGGGATCGACAGCAGGCAGATCCACAGGAAGGGACGCACGTCGAAGCGATGCCTGGCGGTCATCCACACCGCCGCGATGAAGATCACCAGCATCGCCATGCCGCAGGCGACCATGATGCGGAACGAGAAGAACATCGGCGCGACCGGCGGAATCGAGTCAGCGGCGGCCTTGTCGATCATCTCAGGCGTAGCATCAGACGGAGTCTCGACGTAGCGCTTGAGCAGCATGCCGTAGCCGAGATCATCCTTGACCGCATCGAAGGCCTTGCGGGACGCGATGTCGTCCTGGCCATCACGCAGCTGCTGGAGCAGGTCATAGGCCTGCATGCCATTGAGGATGCGCCCGCGGTGCTCCTCGGTCAGCTCCTTGATGCCGGGAATCTCGGTATCCAGCGAGCGCGTACCGATCAGGCCCATCACATAGGGAATATGGATGCCGTAATCGGTGTGCTGGGTCTCCTCGTTGGGCAGGCCGATCAGCGTGAAGGACGCCGGCGCCGGCTCGGTTTCCCACATCGCCTCGATGGCGGCCATCTTGGCCTTCTGGACATCCCCGACCTCGTAGCCGGACTCATCGCCCAGCACGATCACCGAGGCCACCGAGAACAGGCCGAAGGCGGCGGCGATGGCGAAGCTGCGCTTGGCAAAGCCCAGGTCACGCCTCTTGAGCAGGTAGAAGGCGCTGATGCCGAGCACGAACATGGCGCCGGTCACATAGCCTGCCGACACGGTATGCACGAACTTGGCCTGGGCGACCGGATTGAAGATGACATCCGCGAAGCTGGTCAGCTCCATGCGCATGGTCTCGAAATTGAAGGCCGCACCGACCGGATTCTGCATCCAGCCGTTGGCGATCAGGATCCACAGCGCCGAGAAGTTGGAGCCGAAGGCGACAAGCCAGGTCACCATCAGGTGCTGACGCTTGGTCAGGCGGTCCCAGCCGAAGAAGAACAGGCCGACGAAGGTGGACTCGAGGAAGAAGGCCACCAGGCCCTCGATGGCCAGCGGCGCACCGAAGATGTCGCCGACGTAATGCGAGTAGTAGGCCCAGTTGGTGCCGAACTGGAATTCCATCGTCAGGCCCGTGGCCACGCCAAGGGCGAAGTTGATACCGAACAGCTTGCCCCAGAACTTGGTCATGTCCTGGTAGACCTGCTTGCCGGTCATGACATACAGGGATTCCATGATGGCCAGCAGAAAGGCCATGCCGATGGTCAATGGTACGAACAGGAAGTGGTAGAGCGCGGTCATGCCGAACTGGAACCGCGACAGCTCCACGACGGTATCGGAGATCATGTCTTAACCCCTTTGCGATAAGGCGGACGGTCAGGCGCCGTCCCTGCATGCGCTTGCCATCGACGTCGGGCGGACACATCAGGCCGACTGTCGCCGGCAAGCACACAGGCACTGGCACCGTGGCACCAAGACCTTGGTCGGCATTGTCTACCCTCCCGCGCCAGCCTCCAGATGTCAGGTTGTCGCACTCACCGAGCGAATGTCGCACCCGCCACCTCCGCCAAGTGCCTGTCGTTACAGGACAACTCCGCTGCAAGCCGCATGGATGCTGGAGCGACGGGCATCGCTGGCCTGGCGCTAACTCAACGCTGACTCCTCGCCCCCCTGCGCGCGCTGCGACCATCGACCACACTGCGACGTTCAACCACGCTGCGACCGACTGGCGCACCCAAGCAGCGCCAGCGCCACGCAGAAAGCCATCACGCCTTCACGCCATTGCCGCAGTGGGAAGGAGAGTTTTGTGCCACAGGCCTGTCACTTCCCCAGCAGGCTAACTATCATGGCCAGTCATCGCAGCGCTCACCGACAAGGATTGCCAGTGCACGCTTACCGCCCATCACCCGAGACCGTGATTCCTACCTGACATGACGCATCGCTCCCCCGTTCACCCCTCCGCTGGTCATACCGCCACTACCAGCCCCAGCGCCACGGCGCCGCGCGGCCACGGCGATTACTGCGAAGCCGGGCTTGCCCGCCTGCTGGAGCAGCACGACCTCAATAGCTTCGATGCCCTGTGGCAAGTGGCAGCCCACGACGTCGACGCGCCGAATCGTGAACGCGGCGGCGTCTCGACGGTCTCGCTGCTGACACTCGAGGATGAGGACGGCAACAGCCATCGCCTCTACCTCAAGCGCCAGACCAACCATCTGGGCCGCAGCCTGGCGCGACCGCTGGGCGAACCGACCTTCTCTCGCGAATGGCGTGCCATCCGTCACTATCACGCGCTGGGGATACCGGCAGTGGACGCCGGCTGGTACGGCGAGCGGCGCGCAGGCCGGGAATGGCGCGCCATCCTGATCACCTTCGATCTCGCCGGGCGCGATGATCTGGATCACTGGCATCAACGCTGGGCGGAACTCGATACCGGCATGCGCTCTCAGGTCATCACCGCCAGCGCTCGCCTGGTTCGCGAGATCCATCAGGCTGGCCTGATGCATGGCTGTCTGTTCCCCAAGCACATCTTCCTGAGCCGCCCGCCGAGTGAGTCGCCGGACAGCACCTGGCAGATGGACGCCGTCATCATCGATCTCGAGAAGACGCGCCGCTTCGTGCTGCGCCGCCACGAGTGCCTGCGCGATCTCTACGTGCTGTGGCGCCGCCTGAAGGGCTGGCAGCATGATGAATGGCGACAATTTCTTGCCGTCTATCGCGATGCGGATGCGCAGAGCGCCGAGGTCAGTCAGTGGCTGGAACAGCTGGAAACACGCGCCGCACGCAAGCGTCGCTGAGCCTTAAGAGGCCGGCAAAGATCCTTGACGTAGTGATCACTAACCTTGCGCACGGCATGCGACCAAGGTCTTGGTCACCTTGCGCGAGGATGAATGGGAATGTCGCTCAAATGCGTCATCTCAAGTCTCACTCGTGAGACATTAAACTTCCCTGAAATAATCGGTAACATCTGCTAACAGGACGCCTAACAAGTTTTCAAACATCGTTCTAAAAAATACTTGCCAAACAGAACGCTGTTTTTTATAGTTTGCAGCGTCCCCTGATCGACGCAGCCACGCAGAGCACACGGCCCACGCCGTAGGGTAGCGAGGCACTGCTGACAGGCAGCTCACGAAGCCAAGCTTCAAGGAGAACTACACATGAAAGCTATCAAGATCCTGACCGCTACTGTTATCGCCGGCACCATGGCAATGGGCGCACAATCCGCCATGGCATATGGCAAGGGTGATACCTTCCTGCGCGGTGGCGTTGCCAAGGTCGACGGCAAGAGCAACAACGGCAACGGTCTGATCGCCAAGGACGAATCTGGCTTCGCCGGTTCCGTGGGCTACATGTTCCACGACAACCTGGCCATCGCCCTGCAGTCCACTGAAGAATTCAGCACTGACTGGGAAAACAGCGCCGGTGGTTTCGATGAGATGCCGATCAACCTGATGCTGCAGTACTACCCGCTGGGCGGTACTGAAGCCCGCGTCCAGCCGTACGCTGGTGTCGGCCTGAACTACACCCACTTCTCCGGTGAGTCTGCCGGTGGCCAGAGCATGGACATCGACGACAGCTACGGCGCCGCTGCCGAGCTGGGTGTGGACCTCAAGATCACCGAAGCCTGGGCCGTCAATGGCTACGCCCGTTATGCTGACGTCAAGGCCGATACCAAGATCGCCGGTCAGGACGTGAACGACACCGAGCTGGATCCGGTCACTGTCGGTGCCGGTGTCACCTACCGCTTCTAAGTCCTTGCACGAGGCGTGAACATGCCTCCAGCGAGTACTCGGCAAGCCGTGTGGTGCCGCATCATTCCCTAAAGCGCCAGCAATGGACCTCGGCAACATCGAGCCGTCCAGGCGCCGGATGGGCATCACACACGAACGCCGCAGACCTCAGGGTCTGCGGCGTTTTCGTTGTGGGCAATCAACGGCTACATGGCCAATCTTGAGCGGCGCCGCGCAGAAATTGACCTGGATCAACCAGGCTCCTGCCCAGGCAAGAACGTCCGTAAACTCTTGCCCCAGATCAAATTTCTCGAAATTCGGCTACCTAGAATGAAGGCATTGTTTCCCGCCATCCTTCAGGAGCCATCATGCCCGACGTCGTCACTCGCTCAGCCTCCCTCCCCGCGCACCTGACTTCACGTAGCCCGCGCTCTGCAGCACGCCCGTGGCAGCTTCTGGCACTGGCAGGCCTCACCGGCCTCGCGACTCTCTGTGCCACACCGGCCATGGCCGCCGACTCGCTGAATGCCAGCTCTCATAGCTCTCTCAACTCTCCCAGCTCTCTCAACTACGGCGCCGGGCAGTTCTGGACGCGTGCAGGTGTCGCCAAGGTCTCGCCGAAGAGTGACAACGGTCGCATCGATGCCATCGGTGCCGACGTGGATGTCGATGATGACAGCGCCTTTGCCTTCACTCTCGGCTATCGCTTCACCGACACCTTCGGTATCGAGCTGCTGGCGGCGCAGGATTTCGACCACGATATCTCGCTCAATGGCCAGAAAGCCGGTTCCGTCGACCACCTGCCGCCGACCCTGACACTGCAGTACTACCCGCTTGGCGGGCGTGAATCGCGCATCCAGCCGTACATCGGCGCGGGCGTCAATTACACCCACTTCTCCGATGAAACCCTCGACGATGGCACCAAGCTCGAGATGGATGACAGCTGGGGCGCGGCCGCACAGATCGGCGTCGATCTGGTGATCAACGAGCACTGGGCGGCCAACGTCGCCGCCTGGTATCTGGATATCGATTCCGATGTCACCGTGGCGGGCAGCGTCAACGACAAGGTCGAGATCGATCCCATCGTGACCATGGCCGGGATCAGCTATCGCTTCTGATCAGCCACTTCCTGGCTAGCGCTTCTGACGGGCCAGAGACGACAACGCCCCGCCAGCCCATCTCGGGCCGGCGGGGCGTTGTGCGTTGTGCGTTGTGCGTTGTGCGTTGTGCGTTGTGCGTTGTGCGTTGTGCGTTGCACCTGGTGTACTGTGCGTTGTGAGTTGTGCGCTCGGCACGCCTCAGCGCGGGGCGGCTTGCCCACTGTTCGTTGCCGAAGCATTGGAAGTTGCTGAAACTGTTGAGGTTGAGGTCGTTGAGGGAGTTGAAGGCGAAGGCGGCGTGACGTCCTCCGCCGGCGCCTTGCTCACCTTGCCCGGACGCGGGCGGTCCAGTACCAGCCCCAGCACCACCAGTGCGGCGCCCGCCACCATCAGCGCGGTCCACTGCTCATCGAACAGCCACCATGCCATCAGCGCGGCACACGGCGGCACCAGGAAGAAGGTGCGCGCGACCTGATGGGCCTCGCCACGCTCCAGCATCAGCATCAGCAGCCAGATGGCACCGACCGAGATGGCGATCACCAGCCAGGCCATGGTCAGCAGCAGACGCGGCGTGGGGTCAAAGGCAAAGCTGCCGACACTGGTCGCGGCGACGACGAACACCGCGCCCGCACCGAGATACTGGAACATCAGCCCCTCGACCAACCCCATGCGCCCGGAGACCCGCTTCTGCCACAGTGTCGAGCTGGACACGCCGATCAGTGCCACCAGGCACCAGACGAGCCCGATCAGCGGCCACTCCAGGGTGCCCGCGCCGTCCCTGGCCAGCCCTGCCCCCAGCACCAGACTGACGCCGATGGCGCCACAGCCAAGCCCCGCCCACTGCCTGGCTCCGAGACGCACGCCGAACAACGGCAGCGACAACGCCGCCGTCACCAGTGGATGCAGGCTGACCAGCAGCGCCGTCAGACCCGCCGGCAGCCCCGCCTTGACCGCCGCGAACACGCCGCCCAGATAGGCGCCGTGCAACAGCATGCCGATGCCCATCTGCGCCAGACGGTCATTGCGCCGGCCCCACTGACGCGGCTTGCGGCGCAGCCACAGAATCAACCCCAGCACCGGCAGCACCAGCAGGCTGCGCACCAGCAGCAAGGTGAAGGGTTCAGCGTCCAGGGTACCGAAGCGCGCGGCGATGAAGCCGCTGGCGAACAGAAACACGAAGCAAAGTGGCATCCACATCACGCAGACTCCAGCGAGAGAAATGACAAGCGGGCGGCCCATAGGCAGGTGCAGAACGTGCACCGACGGGGCCACGACATGAGCCTTCAGCTTGCCGCGAACCCTCAAGGGGGCACAAGATACAGATAATCACCAATTCAAGGGGTACAGACAGGCATGTCATGCGCCGAGCACGCTTCGTCCGCCAGCCGCCCTTCGCTTGCCGACGACGCCATCAACTCAACCACCAGCTCAATCGCCAGCTCAGGCGCCACAGCCGCGACGCTGCCGCGCTATCAGCAGCTGGTCGAGCGACTCAAGGCCCAGATGGCGACGGGCAAACTGAGCGCAGGACAGCGCCTGCCTTCGCTCAGGCGGCAGGCGGCACAGTCGGGGCTCGGCCTCAACAGCGTGATTCGTGCCTATGGCGAGCTGGAGTCGGCGGGCCTGATCATCGCCGAACCGCGTGCCGGCTATCGGGTCGCACCATCGACGCAGGCTGCACATGATGCGAACGACCTCAATGCCGGCTCACAGACCAGCTCGGCTTCATCCCGTCATCCCGGCGAGACGCAGCACGGGCAGCGGGAGTCACATCACAAACCGCGTGCCATCACCACCCTCACCATCAGCGACCCGGCCTGGCAGGCGATGGCGAATGCCAGTGATCCGCGCCTGGCGCCGCTGGGTGCCGCTCACCCGGAGCTGGACGCCCCCGCCGTGCGACGCCTGTATCGTCTGGCGCGCACTCAGCTCGGGGCGCATGCCCAGCACCCCAGCGCCTATGCCCTGCCGCCAGGCTCGAGCGCGCTGCGCACTGCCATCGCTAAGCACCTCAGCCACCACGGCCATCCCTGTGACAGCGATGCCCTGTTGATCAGCCAAGGAGCGCAGCATGGCATGTCACTGCTGCTCGGCCAGTTGCGCGCCGCCAAGGGCCGCTGTCGGGTCGGCGTCGAAGCGCCGGGCTATTTCGGCATCGTGGCCGCCATCGAAGCCCAGGGCCATCAGGCGATTGCCATCCCTGCCCGTGCACACCAGGGACTGGATGTCGAGGCACTCGAACGTCTGCTCGAACGCCATGATGCCGAGACGCCCGCCCTGACGCTGGATGCCCTGATCGTGACCGCGGATGGCCACAATCCCCTGGGCGGACAACTGAGCACGCCAGATCGCCACCGCCTGCTGACATTGGCGGCCCGCCACGCCATCCTGATAGTCGAGAACACCACCTTTGCCGAGCTGAGCTTCGATACCCGCCATCCATGGCTGGCCGACCTCGCCCACCGCCATGCCGACAGGCCGATGCCTGCGCTGATCAGCCTCGGATCATTCTCCAAGACGCTGGACCCCCGCACCCGCTGCGGCTGGCTGTGGCTGTCACGACCCGAGCAGGAGTCACCACTGGGGCTGCAGGCGATGATTCGGACGCGCTGGGCCAATGGAATGGGCGACATGCCGTGGATGCATGCCGCCCTGAGCGAACTGATCACCAGCGGGGATTACGGCCGCCATGTGCAGCGCATGCGACGCTGCTATGCCAAGCGCCTGGAGCGTCTGCGCGCGCACCTGAGCGCAGCGCTGGGCGACAGCGTCTGGCTGCCGCCACCAAGCGGCGGCTATCTGCAATGGTGTGGCCTGCCAAGCCTTGAGGCGCACCAGCTGGAGCAGTTGCATCAGGACCTGCTGAACGCAGGCATCGCCACCCTTCCCGGCAGCCTGTTCAATGTCGAACAATCCGGCCTGCGTCTGAATGCAGCCCAGCTCGGCGAGGAAGCGACGCAGAACGCTGCACGACCCTCTGACGAGATTCCCCGCCAGCAGGGCATACTGGCGCGCCTCACCACTCACCTGCAAAAAGCCCTCGCACAGGGCGAGGGCTGATTGAGATGCGATGTCTGGATTTCCTTATGGCGCAGTCTTTCAGGCCATGCGCAGCGCCTGCTCGCGGCGACGCGCCCACACCTGATTGATCACCAGTGCCGCCACGATGACCACCCCACCCAGCGCCAGACGTACCAGGTCGGCGTCGCGGTTCCAGATCAGCAGATTGACCAGCAGGCCCGCCGGCACCAGCGCGTTGTTCATGATCGCCAGCGTGCCGGCATCCACCCGCGTCGCGCCCTTGTTCCACAGGAAGTAGCCCAGCCCCGAGGCCACGATGCCCAGCCAGCCAAGCACCACGAAGTGCACCGGCTGCGACGGCAGCTTGTCGGTACTGCCGAACAGCAGGAACATCACGATCACCAGTGCCAGCGCACCGAGATAGAACCAGCCGAACACATGGCGATGGGCGACATCCGCCGGCAGCTGCGGAGCGACCTGACGATAGGCCACCTGTCCGATGGCGAAGCACAGGTTGGCACCCTGCACGACCGCAAAGCCGAGCCAGAAGCCGTCACTGACCCCGTCGTAGCGAATGATCGCCGCACCCAGCACCGCAATCGCGGCGGTCAGCAGGTAGAATGGCGACAAGCGCTTGTTCATCAGGTCATCGAGCAAGGTGATGTAGATGGGCGTGAAGATGGTGAACAGCAGCACTTCCGGCACGGGCAGCAGCAGGAAGGAGCGATAGAAGAAGATGTACATCAGGCCGAGCTGGATCGCGCCGATGGCCATCAACTGGAAGCGCAGGCGTCCGCTGATCGCCCGCGGGCGCAGGAACGGCGCGAAGATCAGGCACGCCAGCGCGATACGCGTCAGTACGGCCAGATAGCTATCGACCTGACCGGACAGATAGACGCCGATCAAGGAAAACGAGAAGGCCCAGAGGGCCGTGACACCAATCAGGTAGGACATGACGAGTAAACCCGGTAGCCAGAAGAAGTTGACACCAATTGTAACCCTCTATGCGCTGCTCGCGCAGATCCGCCGGCTGGATTTTTCGTCACGCTCCGGCCCGGCCTCGCACAATGCCTGGTCTGGCCAGGGTAGCGGCGAGGTGACGGTCACCCGCGAAGCCGCTGCTCCCCCTCGCGATGAGTCACGACAAACGGCTCAGCAAGAGGCGGAGAGCGTGGTATTTCTCGAGCAGGGCCAGTTCCAGCTCGAGGGCCAGTCATCCAGCGTCAACTTCCACAACCGCTATCGCTGGCAGCTGGCCGCGGATGGCGCCGCGCTGTCGCTGAGTCATGAACGACGTGGCCGCGATGCCACCGTCTTCCTGTTCGACCTGGTGGCCGACAACGCTCGAGGCGAAGACCACTTCGTCAGTCGTGAAGCGCATCTGTGTATCGATGATCTCTACGCCGCCACGCTGGTCATCGTGCGCGATGAGGCGGGCAATGCCCTGGGCTTTGATCTCGACTGGCGCATCACCGGCCCGCGCAAGGATGAACACCTCGCCTACCGCTATCGCTGCTGAGCGCGACCAGCACTGGCAAAGACCGCTGACGGCGCATGACGGGACCGCTGGCAGCACGTGAAAACGCCGCTGACAGATCACTCCGTCAGCGGCGTTTTGTTCTGGCAGTCGATACTGACAGTCGATCCTGGCGACCGATCAGGCCAGCAGACGCGCCTTGAACCACTCACCGATCGCCTCGATTTCCTCGAGACACACGGCGTGCGCCATCGGCCAGGTCTGCCATTCCAGCGGATGACCCAGCGCACGCGCACTCTCGGCGCCCGCCTCGCCCAGTGCCAGGGGCACGATATCGTCGTGGGTACCGTGATGGACACTGATGGCCAGGCCCTGATTGGCGGCGCTCGGCGCAATGGTCGCGCTGGTCGCGAAATAGGTCGAAAGCGCCAGCAGGCCGCCCAGCGGGCGCTCGCAGCTCAACGCCGCCTCATAGACCACCGCGCCGCCCTGGGAGAAGCCGGCCAGAATGATGCGCTCACTGGCGATGCCCTGGACGATCTGCTCCTCGATCAAGGCATGCACGTAGGCCGCGGATTCACGCAGCTGCACCTCATCGACACGCCGCCCGAGATTCATCTCGAGAATGTCGTACCAGGCCGGCATGCGCATGCCGCCATTGACGGTCACGGCCAGTTCGCGCGCATGCGGGAAGACGAAACGCACGCCGTGATTCTCGGGCAGACCCAACGCAGGCACCACGGGCACGAAATCACTGCCGTCAGCACCCAGGCCATGCAGCCAGATCACGCAGGCATCCGCCTGGGCGCTCGGCTCGATGATCTGAGGGGCACGGTGGCCATGCTGCTGTGATGCGTCACTCATATTCAGCTCCGGTCGGAAAGAAGGGGAATACCGCCCAGCCTACCATTGACGCCATCATCTGCCATGCGATGAGGCTGGCAATCTCACCATGTACAGGAAAATTCACCTGTCACTCGACGCCCGCCAGCCTCACCAATGCCGCTGACGCCATGATGACAGGATATCTTCAGCACCCGTCGATCAAGGATTCTGTCAATCAAGGGTTCTGATGCTATTGCAGAATGTCGGCCAGTTCGTTCACATCCTTCACGACATGATCCGGCTGCTTTGACAGCGGGAACAGGGCCTTGCCCGGGCGGGCGATGAACGTGGTCTGCAAGCCCGCCTCCTTGGCGCCCGCGACGTCCCAGCCATGTGCCGCGACCATCATGGCTTCCTCGGGCTCGACATCAAGCTTGTCCAGCACCCATTCATAGGAACGCAGGTCCGGCTTGTAGATCTGGATATCTTCAATGCTGTAGCGCGCATCGAAATACGGCAGCAATCCCGCGTTCTCGAACTGCGCCTGGACACCCTTGTTGGACGAGTTGGTCAGGCTGACGATCTTGTAGCCTTCAGCCTTCAACCTGGCCAGACCTTCCTTGACATCAGGATGAGGCGGGAGCGTCATCAACGGGGTGATGATGGCCTTCTTCGCCTGCTCATCCGTCAGTTCGACATCATTGTTCTGCGCGACCACCCGCAACGAAGCGACACCGATCTGCCCGAAATCGTGGTAATCCCGGGTCACGGTAGACACCAGAGAATAATGCAGCATGGTCGAGAACCACAGGGGCAGCAGGTCTTCTCTTCCCCCCAGTGCCTCACCGACGGAACTGCGCATCGAGGCAAGATCCAGTAGCGTTTCATTGACATCGAAGATCAGCACCTTGGGCTTTTCGACGACATCACCCGCCATCACACTCCCTGACATCAAACCAACACCCAACACCAATGAACCTGCCACTTTCTTGAGTTTTCCGCGCACCATCATGGGCCTCCACTTGATTTATATCATGGTATCCTGTCGCGTAATATCCGACATGCAGGCCAGCAACCAACAACGTTTAATCACCGTGATGCATCATGACACTCATACTGTGAACTGCCGATGGATCCATACGAACTTCCTGGAAAACCCTCAGCATATTGCGGTCATCAAGCAAGACGACATGCACAGAGTCGATCAGCCACTTGCTGCGCCCTTCTAGAATCCGGGCATAAAAAAACCCGCCATGGTGGCGGGCAATGAATGTCGGGACAGCGACACCCAGGACAGGAAAGCGTTTGAGCAAGGGTTTTGCCACCGGGTCGTTCAAGACGGGCTGGTGGAGGGGCCCAAAGCCCTTGCTCAAGCGTTCTGCTCACTATCCAAGTGTCTCTACGTCTGGGATATTTCCTTTCGCTTTCCCTGAATTTCGGCAGTCACCGGCTTGCGCATCAGTGCTCACGCCTTCGATCGTCGCTGCAAAGTGATTCAAGCAGCGGCAATCAAATCACAGCGCTTCAATTGTTTCGCAATGACAACTTGTGGCATGAAGTCATGTGAAGCGAGTCATGTGAACCGTCATCCTCGAAAGCTCAGCGATGGTCGGCGTCGATATCGACTGCACCATGCACATCACTATCGGCAAATACATTGCCACGGCTGGTGATCAGAATGTCAGGATTCGCGGCGTAGCGCTTTTCGCTCTTCTGATAATCACGCACTTCGCTGTGGATGCCGTGATATTGAGCGCCATTGAAACGCGCATTGCTGCTGTCATCAGTGCTGATATCGGCACTGGTCAGACCGCTGGTGGCGAGGGCAAACGCTGCCAGGCCGTGAGTCATGATTGACTTGATCATCTTTCTATCCTCCGTTCATTTTCACTATCGAGTTGCCATGAAGTGACACATCATTGATCACTTCAAGTACTGCGCATATCCAGGTGGATTATTTGTCGGAGTCGACACCCGACATCACCCACGCAAACAATTATCAAACCCCATCAACAAGCACTACCCACAAGGCTGCGGCTTACGATGACGCGACATTCAGGCTTCCCCATGAAGGGGCTTTTCTACGTCATCGTACGAGTCACGGGGCGTCTCTGTGCGGGATGACTCCCGACGATTACCGGCCATTCCAGGAAGGCTCAGACTGTCATTTCACTTCGCGACGGGATGTCAGCTGGCGATCAGTACCAGCGACACTGCTGTGCAACTGGCTTGATCACGCTCTTGATTCTTCAGGCCCTTCATGTCTCCAGGCCTTTATATCTTCAAGCTTGTTGCTTCTGTTCCAGAGACTGTTCATGACGACACTTGCTGCGGGGACACTTGAGTCAGTTGCTGCTATGCATGGTCAAGAATCAGAGCGGGGCTCAGACAATTTGAATCAGACGCTTTCGCTCAGCGCATGCTGGACGCGAGTCGCGGAAACGCTCTTGCCAGCATCGTTGACGAATTGCTGTGAGTCAGACGCCAGGGTCTCGCGCTGACCTTCGATCACGGCATCGTTCAAGGAGCTTTCGACACGGCCCGCAGCAACGCTCATGCCGGTATCGGCAAAGGTGACTTGCTTGGCGGCGGCGGACTGGGCCTGGCCGTGGATATTGGATTCGCTGAGCGCAGAACGCACCTGAAGGTCAGCGACGCTGTCTGCAAAGGCAGCACCGGTGGCAGCAACGGAAAGCGCGGTGGCGGCGATGAGGGTATTGAGCATTTTCATGAAATATCTCCAGTGAAATCTTTGTTCAGGTCAACAGGGTCAACTGGGCTAACAAGGTCAGCCAGGTCGCAAGCAGAGTCCTTGTTCGCTGCCGTCAGTGTGACGGCGCGATACATCAGGCGTTGTCGTTCAGGGCATGCTCGACACGTGACGCGGCAACACTCTTGCCGGAATCATTGACGAACTGCTGGACGTCGCGAGTGACCTGCGCCTGCTGGCCCTTGATGGTCTGGCTGTTCAGCGCCTGCTCGACGCGGCTGGCCGCAACGCTCTTGCCTGCATCGGTGATGGTCTGCTGCTGAGTGGCTGCCTGCTGAGCCTGACCGTGGATCACGGATTCGCTGATGTTGGCGCGAACCTGCTGGTCGGCAACGCTATCGGCATTGGCGACGCCAGTGGCGGTCACGGACAGGGCAACGGCGGCGATAAGGGCATTGAGGGTTTTCATGAGATGACTCCAGAAAAAGTGAATAGCGAATAGAGAAAAGGGAGAACACTGCTGCTGTGGTCCTGAGGCCATGAATCAGGACCTGCAGACTCAGGCGTTGTCGTTCAGCGCATCTTCAAAGCGTGATGCCGCGACACTCTTGCCGTTGTCGTTGCTCAGGCTCTGGCCGCGGGAGACGGCGTGCGTCTGTTCACCCTTGATGGTGTCGGCGTTCAGGGACTTCTCGACACGGTTGGCAGCGGCACTCATGCCGGACTCGGCAGCATTCAGCTGCGTCGCGGCGGGCTGCGCCTGGCCGTGGATGACCTGTTCGCTCAGTGCGGCACGCACCTGGGCATCGGCAACACTTTCATCAGCGGTGGCAACGCCGGTGGCAGCAATGGAAATGGCAGCGGCGGCGATCAGGGAAGTCAGGGTTTTCATGATGATTCTCCAGAAATGGGTAAAGTCGAATGTCAGGTGAGGCGCTGTTCGGGGGTCACTGAGTTGTCAGCGTGACCCACTCTGCTTCAGGCGTTGTCGCTGATGTGCTGCTGAACGCGGCTAGCGGCGACGCTCTTGCCTTGATCATTGACGGTGGCGTTGGCCTGGGACACGTCAGCGGTCTCAATGCCGCGGATGTGGTCAGCATTGAGCGCCTGCTCAACGCGACCGGCAGCAACGCTCATGCCCGTTTCGGAGAAGCTCTGCTGGCTGGTGGCAGCCGGCTGAGTCTGGCCCATGATCTGCTGGCTGCTGATGGCGTTCTGGACGCGCACGGCGGCAGGGCTATCGTCGGCTGCGAATACGGAGGTGCTGGCAGTGGCGATGGCGACGGTAGCGATCAGAGTCTTGAGGGAAATGTTTTTCATGGTGGATCTCCTGGTCCTGGTGCGGATGCTTCCGCTTTGAGTCGTTGTCAGTCAGTGATGGAGTGGTTTGCTGACCCCTGTCCGGGCCCTGGCCTTCACTGACTATGGTGCGTGCTGCGTTTCGATGATTAACAGACTAATGTTTATGCTGCGTTCAAACTAGCCGTGCAACTGGAAGCTCACTGTTTCTCTTTGAGCAACGCTACTGGAAACGAACGGCCTTCCCCCAGCACTTGCCCCTCCTGCCCTTCCCATTACCTATAAAGCTATTGCAGCGGTTCTGAAAAGGTTATGTACAATATGGAGAGTGCAAGAATTCCTTGTTTGCGTGCTGGCCCATCCCCTTGCGCGGCGCTGCGTCCTGGCAGATCACTATCGACGTTGGTTGAGGAAGACAGTGACTTACCCACCACCTTGGTCGAACATGCTGCACGCTGCAGGGTGTGTCTTGCTGTGCTGATGAGTTATACGTCGCCACAGCAGAACTGGATGCCACAAAAACAGTAAAATGCGTATTTTTCTTTTTTCTTTGGCTGAGACGCCTGAAAACAGCGTCCAGTAGCAAGAAATTGTGCACATCAACCTTTACGAATATTTATTGACCGATTGTTCAGGGTGTGGATCCTGCCCCTCACACTGCCAGTCGGTGACGCCTTGCCCACTGATGTCGAGTCGATTCATGTCGCTCGACAACCAAGAGCTCGAAGTCAATACCGCCTCATCGGCCCTGCATATTTGCTGCAACGTTGATGGAGGGCATTGTGAACCTCGCGAGCCGCGGGATATATCCACGCGCCGGAACAGGATTGGTTCCTCCAGCGAATCAATTCAGCGCTATTCCAACCCAGACTGAAGCACCCTCACCTACCCACGCCAAGTAACCTCAACGTTTTCAATCGCTTGGGCGACCCACACAACGATGTCAAAACGATGACAGCCCGGGGACGGTCGTCGCATTACCGGCGACGGACAGCAGAACGTGCTGGAAGACCGTCAAGAAAGCGGCGAGAAAGTGTCGTGTGAGCAGCGCAAGGCTGGCGTAATAACTGGCGTGAAGAGTGGCAAGTGAGGAAAAGGAGCGAGAAGACAGAGGGAGAGAAGAAGCGCCAGCAGGACACCACGACCGGCAAGCAGCACTCGGCTCGGTTCCGCACAGGGCCAACCCCGAACGAGATCGCGCATTATCGACCGTCATGCGACGTGGGATACACTGCCGTCATGCCTATCGAGCCCGAAGCCCCGCCCCATGCATCGACCCCTCTTGCCCAATGGGCCGACTCCCCCTGTGCGACCGGCTGCGACCTGCGCCGCGACTGCGCGCGCTACAGTCACCCGCGCGTCAGGGATATCGCCTGGCTTCTGAATGCCCCGGACCTCTTGCAGCTTGCGCGTTATCCGCGCCCGTCCCTGGCGGCACTCGGGCTGGAGGATGACCACGTCCGCCACCGCTGGCTGATGACACTGGAGCAGGCACCCCACGCGCTCGAGGCCGCCGTGAATGAGCGCCGCCACTACCGCCTGGGCCACTACCACGAGCTGCTCTGGCAATTCGTGCTGGCACACGCACCCGGCAGTCGCCTGCTGGCCAACAACCTCAGGATTTCCCGGGGCAAGATCACGCTGGGCGAGCTGGACATGCTCTATCTGGCGGCGCGAGACACGTTGCCCACGCACCTTGAGGTCGCGATCAAGTTCTATCTCGGCCTGCCCGAAGGCCCTGAAGCGGCCGACAGTCCGGCACGCTGGATAGGCCCCGGCGGCGCCGACAGCCTCGCCATCAAGTATCAGCGCAGCCTTGAGCATCAATTGCCCCTGGCCTATACCGAGCGGGGACAGCAGACTATCCGCCAGGCACTTGCCAGACAAGCACTGGCCAGACAGGCAGACGCGAGCAAGACGAACTCACCACTGGCAAAAGATCAGCCTGCCCCGCTGCTTGCAGGCCAGCAACTGGCATTGCCCGGTTGCCTGTTTCGCCCCTGGCAGCCAGACCAGGCGCCTGCCGACTGGCTGCCCCCACCCCGCCATTGCCACCCCGAGAGTGCGCGCCAGGCCGGCTGGTGGGTGAGCGTCAGCCAGTTTGCCGCCTTCTGTCATACCCTCGAGGCCTCCCCGATGCATGGCGGCCCGCTGCTGGGCTGTGTCAGAGAAAAACCTGCCTGGCTGGCCGCCCCGCCCGTGGCCACGCTGCTGCCATGGCATGTACTGGACCGCTGGCTGCGCGATCACTTCTCGCCTTCCGGCGCCGCTTACGACCTCAGGCCGGACGAACCGGTTCAGCAGCACAGCGGCCAGCGCACGCATCAACACCCCCGCCAGCTGTGGCTGGAGCGCAGTGTGGCGGCGCCTGACGGCGAGCCAATCACCGCCAGCTCGCCCCGCCAGCAATGGCGGATCTTCGTGGTACCGGACGACTGGCCGAGCTTCATTCCACTACCGCCCCCACCACCTGCCGCACAATGAGACTGCCGCGAGGCTTGCTGGTGGCTTTGTCTTGCCACGTGAAATCAACGATAATGCGCCGCGTCAGATCAGGGTGGCGACAATCCGTCAACCTGATCTCGCCATTCGGCCCGCGCGCAACACTACCCCGCTGCTCCCGGGTCTGCTGGTGACCCACCCCTGTCGCTAGCCAACGGCTTCTCGGCACGTCATTTCTGCCTGACCGACCACCTCATCGGTCACCTGATGACGCCTGCTGCAACGCATCTGCTGAATCCGTAGGACGTCATAGTGAAAACACGACTTTCCAGCCTCGATATCGTGGCGCTGGGCTTCATGACCTTTGCCCTCTTTCTGGGCGCAGGCAACATCATCTTCCCGCCTCAGGTGGGTCAGGGCGCGGGGGCCGAATTCTGGCCTGCGGCACTGGGCTTTCTGGCCACCGGTGTCGGCATGCCGCTGGCCGGTATCGTCGCGGTGGCCGTGATCGGCGGTGGTCTCGACAAGATCACCTCGCCGTTGCCCAAATGGGCGGCCGCGGCCTTCGGGGTCGCCATCTACCTGTCCATCGGGCCGATGTTCGCGATTCCGCGCACCGGCACCGTGGCCTTCGAGATGGGCATGCGCCCCTTCATCGACATGTCAGCAAAGAGCGGCCTGGCCCTGCATTCGGTGCTGTTCTTCGGCATCGCCACGCTGATCGCGCTGAGCCCGGGCAAGTTGATGGATGTGGTCGGCAAGTGGCTGACGCCACTGCTGATCGCGCTGCTGGCGCTGATTGCGCTGTTTACCATCATCGACCCGCAGGGGCCGCTGGGACCGGTGAGCCCCGAGTGGGCCGAGGCGCCATTCATGACCGGCTTCCAGCAGGGCTACCTGACCATGGATGCGCTGGCCTCGATGGTGTTCGGCATCCTGATCGTCTCGGCGATCAAGGCACGCGGCATCACCGCGACCGCTGACGTGACCCGCTACACCCTGTGGGCCGGCGCCATCGCCGCCATCTGTCTGGCTGCCGTCTATCTGCCGCTGACCTACATGGGCGCCACCAGCCATGCGCTGGTCAGTGAAGCCGCCAAGGGCGAACTGATCCCGGTCTACGTCGAGGCACTGTTCGGCGATGCCGGCAAGCTGATCCTGGCGCTGGTCATCACCCTGGCGTGCCTGACCACCGCAGTGGGCCTGTTGACCTCCTGCGGCGAGTTCTTCCATCGTCTGTTGCCGAGCGTGCCCTACCGCCTGCTGGTGATCGTGATGGCCGTGGCTTCGGCGTTGATCGCCAACCTGGGCCTCTCGACCCTGATCAGCGTCTCGATTCCGGTACTGGTGACGCTCTATCCGCTGGTGCTGGTGCTGACGCTGCTGTCCTACCTGCGTCCGCGCCTGCACGATGCACCGCGCGTATTCGCCTGGACCCTGGGCCTGACGCTGCTGGTCAGCCTGCTGGATGGCTTCGAAGCCAGCGGCATAGACTCGCTGATGGCCATCTCGCACCGCATCGAGCCGCTGCTGCCGCTGGCCTCGATGAACCTGGGCTGGCTGGCACCGGCACTGGCGGGGCTGATCATCGGCATGCTGGCCAGCCGTCGTGACCAGACGAATCTGGACCCGGCACTGGCCGCGCAGGACTGAGGCTCACGCCAATCAGTCACGCAGCATGTCCAGAAACACGAAAGCCCGCCTCTCCAAGGAGAGGCGGGCTTTTTGTTGCCACACGGCAGGTGACAGACAATCGGTGACAGGCCCCCCGTCCGCCAGCAGGCGACCGTCAGCGCGGCGTACTGCGCGACAGGCCCAGCTGAGCCAGGGTGGCGTCATCCAGCGCTTGCACGGCCTCGACGCCGCTCAGCGCCGTGAAGTAGTCCGGCGTCAGAAAGTCACGCCCGCCTAGCAGGTGCTCCAGATACTCGTGTGCCGGCTTGAGGCCCTCGGCGGTGCGCTCGGGCAGCGCCACATACACCCAGGCGTTGATCACGCCTTCATGGGTGACGATGGGATGAAGGGAACGCTCATATTCATGCGGGTGGCCTTCGAAGGGGTCCATCAGCGTGATCTGCTCGGACTCGAGCAGCTCGTACAGCACGCCTTCGACGCGCTCGCCCGGCGCAGGCTGTACGTTGGCATGCGCGATACCCTCGACCCGGGAGGCCTTGTCGAAACTCAGGCGATGCTCTTCCAGCCAACCATGCACGGCCCGTCGCGTCTCGCCGATGCGTGCCACGACACGCGCCGGATTCATGTTGCTGCCGTAGGCGAAGTAATAGGCCATGCAAGCTCCTGAAGGGGTCGCGTGGCGTAATGCGAGGGCATCACGCCAGCATAAGGGGCACAGTGGGAGGTGTCGGGAAGAGGAGGCTCAGTACGAGGCGAGCTTCCTGCTCGGCAATCAGTACGTCGCGATCAATGCGTCGTGACCAGCGTGTCGATCTCGCGAACCACTTCCGTCATCGCCACGCGGCGCTCGGGGCGGGCATCCTTCAGCCAGGCCTCGATGGCCGGTGCCACTTCACACTTGATGGGGAACGGCGCACGGGCATCGCACAGCGCTTCCAGACGGGCGATGAACACGAAGCGCAGCCACTGGCCCATGTCCATGCTATCGACACAGAATGGCTCCACACTCATGAGGGCCTGCGGGGATGGCGTGTCCATGCGCCACAGGTCTGCAGCCTTCATGGTCGCTTCCAGACGTACCAGCAGCGCGCGCAGCTCGTCGTAGGGATTGCCGGCGATCTCGCCGTCATGGGGTTGTTCAGTCGGATTCATGCGACCTCCGTCAAATCATGCAGGGTTCGTTCACGCTATTATCCCGATGTTGCTCACGGAAGGCCAGGAGGCCGCATGGCAGACACGCTGTTCAATGATGTGATGATATTGTTGGGGGCCTCGGTGGTGGCCGCGGCGCTGTTCCGCCGTCTGCATCTGCCGCCGGTGCTGGCCTATCTGGCGGTCGGCTTTATGGTCGGCCCTCATCTGGCGGGCTGGATCGGTCGCCCGGAAGAACTCGCCTTCCTGTCGGAATTCGGGCTGGTATTTCTGCTCTTCTCGCTTGGCCTCGAATTCTCGGTGCCGCGCATGCGCGCCCTCAAGACCACGGTGTTCGGGCTGGGCGCCTGTCAGGTGGCGGTATGCAGCGGCCTGTTCTGGGCGCTGGGCTCGGCGCTTGGTCTGTCGCCGGCGGCGGCACTGGTCGCGGCCGGCGCGCTGGGGCTTTCCTCCACCGCCATCGTCACGCGGGAACTGGCGCGCTGGAATGAACTGGACAGCCCCCACGGCCACGCCGCCGTGGGCGTGCTGCTGTTCCAGGATCTCGCTGCCCTGCTGTTCCTGATCCTGATTCCGGCCATGGCCGGTGATGGCAGCCAGCTGCTCAGTGACCTGGGCCTGATGCTCATCAAGGGGCTCGGGCTGGTGGTGGTGATGCTGATGATCGGCAAGTGGGTGCTGCCGTTGGTGTTCCAGGAAATTTCTCGCGCGCGCTCGGAAGAGCTGTTCGTGCTCACTGTGCTGCTGGTGGCGCTCTTCTCCGCCTGGCTGACCCACAGCCTGCATCTGTCGATGGCGCTGGGCGCCTTCCTGGCCGGGATGATGCTCGGCGAGAGCCATTTCCGCCATCAGATCGAGGCCGACATCCGGCCCTTCCGCGACATCCTGCTGGGGCTGTTCTTCGTCTCGGTGGGCATGTTGCTGGACCCGCAGGTGTTGCTGGCGCAGTGGTACTGGGTCGTCATCGGCGTGGCCTGCCTGCTGGCGACCAAGGCACTGCTGATCACCGGGCTGGCGCGCCTCTCTGGCCGGCCGCTGGACAGCGCGCTGCGCACTGGCCTGGTGCTGTCCCAGGGCGGCGAATTCGGCTTCGCGCTGCTGGCCCTGGCCAGCCAGCAACGCCTGATGGACAACGAGACCGTGGGCCTGGTGGTAGCGATCATCATCGGTTCGCTGGTGGTCACGCCGAGCCTGATTCGTCACAACCAGCAACTGACGCGCCGCCTGTGCCGCTCCACCACGCCCACCCAGGAGAACCCGCACACCACCGCGGAGCTGAGCGCCGCCACCGCCCCGCTCAGCGGCCATGTCATCGTGTGCGGCTTCGGGCGTGTCGGCCAGACGGTGGGGAGATTCCTCACGCAGGAGAAGCTTGAGTGGATCGCCATCGATGCCGACCCCATCCGCGTCCACGAGGCCGCCAGCGCCGGTGAGCCGGTGGTGTTCGGTGACGCGCAGCGTCTGGAAATCCTGCGCGCTCTGGGCATCGAACGTGCCCGGCAGGTGGTGATCACCGTGAATCAGCTCTCGCATGCGCTGGCCATTCTGCGTGCCATCCAGCCGCTGGAACTCGAAAACCTCAAGGTGCTGGTGCGCACCCAGGATGACGCGGACCTCGAGACCTACAAGGCCGCCGGGGCCACCGAGGTGATTCCCGAGGTGCTCGAAGGCTCGCTGATGCTGGTCTCGCACGTGCTGGTCAATCTCGAGGTGCCCTTCCGACGGGTGGCGCGCTCGATCCAGAATGCGCGTGAGGCGCGCTACAGCATGCTGCATGGCTATTTCCATGGTCAGCAATCCCAGCTGACCGACAAACGCGGCAACCCGCTGCTGCGGCGTCATCCGCTGACGCTGACCGCCGATGCCTGGGCCTGTGGCCGGCGGCTGGACGACATCGCCCTGCCGGAAGTGTGTGGCATTCTCGTCTCACGCGTGGTGCGTGCCAGTGGCGAGAACCTGGAAGAGCCCACCGGCGACCTGATGCTGGCGTGTGGCGATACACTGGTATTATCGGGATTGGCTGATCATATTGAAGAGGCGGAAACCCGCCTGCTGACCGGCTGAGAGGCCTTGCGCGGCAGGCGACACCCAAGACTCCGCCGCTCTCTGCCCTGCCGCCAGCAACCGAGCTTGCGTGCGGGAGGAAGAACGTCACAGAGAGTCAGCTCGGATGTACATGCTGATGAGCACACTGAAGGGATCGACATGTCAGGGGGCACGGCCCTGCATGGGAGATAGCACCCATCACCAGAAGGGAATACACATGGAAAGCGCAGGCGTACACAACTACATGGAGCAGCTGGTGCTCGACCAGCTGCGCTTGCACCCCGATAGCCACGCCATGGATGTCGACAGCCGCGAAGACGTGGCCTGCATCGCGCTCAATCAGCTGGCGCCCCGCTATATCCGCCACGACGTCGACATGGCGTTCTACATGGCGCCCGCCGAGCAGGAGCTGCTGGAAGAGCGCGTCTCGATGGCGCTTCAGGAAGCCTTCGACAAGGTGCGCGCGATGCCCCGCCACGGCTAGCCACGACTTGCGCCCCTATGACCCTATGACCCTATGAGCCTATGACCCTATGAGCCTATGAGCCTATGAAAGATCGCCCTGAAACGCGCCCGGCAACACCAGTAGCGGGTCAATGATCACCGCCAGAGAAACGACAACGGCCACCGCGACGATCTCGCGGTGGCCGTTGTGTCTGTCGCAGGTACTGCCCGGGGCGTTACATCACGTGACCTGAGGGTCATGACCTCAACCGAGCAATATCAGATTCCCTCGGCGCACTGTGGCGGCACCTCATCCAGCACCTTGCGCAGGAAGGCACGCGTGCGGTCATCCTTCGGCGCACTGAACAGCTGGCTCGGCGGCCCCTGTTCGACGATACGGCCGCCTTCCATGAAGATGACGCGGTCGGCGACTTCCCGCGCGAACTGCATCTCGTGGGTGACCACGATCATGGTCTGGCGCTCGACCGCCAGCTGCTTCATCAGCTCCAGCACCTCATCGACCCATTCCGGGTCCAGCGCCGAGGTCGGCTCATCGAACAGGATCACCTCGGCCTGGGCCGCCATGGCGCGCCCGATGCCGATACGCTGTTGCTGACCGCCGGACAGAGCCGCCGGGAAGGCGTCCGCCTTCTCGCTCATGCCGATACGCTCGAGAATCTCGCGCGCCCGCTGGTGCGCCTTGGCCTTGGGCCAGCCATTGACGACGATCAGGCCCTCGGCAATGTTCTCGAGCGCCGTCTTGTTGGCGAACAGCGCATAGTTCTGGAACACGAAGGCACTGCTGCGACGCAGGCCGAGAATGTCGTGACGACTGGCGCGCGCAGCCTCGACCTTGCGCTCACCGATCTGGATCTCGCCACCATCGGGCTGCTCGAGGAAGTTGATGCAGCGCAGCAGGGTGGACTTGCCGGTACCCGACGGGCCGATGACGACGATGATCTCACCCTGCTTCACTTCCAGAGTGATGCCATCGAGTACGGCCTGCCCGCCGAATTTCTTGACCAGGTTTCTGACTGCAATCATCGCTGATAGGCCTTGTTGAGTCGTTTCTCCATCCAGCGCTGCACGAAGGACAGCCCTTCCACCATCACCCAGTAGACGATGGCCACCATGATGAAGGATTCAAAGTACAGGAAGCTGCTGGCCGCTTCCTTCTGGGTCGCGCCCATCAACTCGGTCACCCCCAGCGTGAAGGCCAGCGACGTGGACTTGATCATGTCCACGAAGTAGTTCATCAGCGTGGGGGCCGCCACACGGGCCGCCTGAGGCAGCACGATGCGCCGCATCAGCTGGGCATTGGTCATGCCGATCGAGAGCGCCGCTTCGGTCTGGCTGCGATCGACCCCGACGATGGCGGCACGGATGGATTCGGCCATGTAGGCCGAGAAGTGCAGCGTCAGGCCGAGAATCGTCGCGGTGACGCCATCGATCTGGGTCAGGAACGCCATCACCTGCGGCAGGCCGTAGTAGAACAGGAACAACTGCACCAGCAGCGGCGTGCCACGGAAGAAGGAGATGAACACGATGGTCAGCGCATTCAGCACCGGCACCTTGAGCACCCGCACTACCGCCAACAGCGAAGCCAGCACCAGCGCGGCCACCATGCCGATACAGGCCATCTTGAGGGTCAGTGGCAGGTATTTGAGCATGACCGGCAACAGGCCAAGCATGTAATCGATATTGAGAGTATCCATTCGTTATCCGGACAGGCTGGGGGGCTTGGCTGAGGGTCTGGAAAGACACCCGTCGACATGACGACAACGGGGTGACGGTCAAGCCGTCACCCCGTTTGCACATGACATCCTTGCATGCGCCCTTGTATCAGGGCGCAGCGGGCAATGTTCAAGGCGTGGTGATGTCGATGCCGAACCACTTGTTGGAAATCTCGGCCAGGCGGCCATTTTCCTTGAGCTCGGTCAGCGCGGCATCCACCTCGTCACGCTTGGCCTCGCCTTCGGCGTCCTTGCGGAACGGCAGTGCGTTCTCGAGGCGCGAGAACGGCTTGCCAGCCAGTTCCAGCGGCAGCGGCGTCTTCTGGATCACCTGGCTTGCGCTGACGCGGTCCATCACGAAGGCATCGACACGGCCCAGGGCGGTGTCCTGCTCGATGTTGGACTCATAGGTCTTGATGTCGATCTGGTCGGCGTACGGCAGCTCTTTCATCAGCGCTTCGTAGTTGGAGCCCAGGTTGACCGCCACGCTGTGGCCCTTGAGGGACTCGACACCGGTGATCTCGTCATTGCCGCGACGCTTGACCACCTGGGCTCCGTCATAGACGTAGGGCTGGGTAAAGGCGAACTTGTCCTTGCGCGCATCGGTGATGGTGATCTGGTTGGCCACGGTGTCGATGCGGCCGGCTTCCAGCGAGCCGATCAGCCCGGAGAAGCTCATGGTCACGAATTCGATATCGTCGCCGGTGATCTCGCCGACGGCGTTGAGGACATCCACTTCAAACCCCTGCAGCTTGTCCTGCTTGACGAAGGTGAACGGGAAATAGCCGCCCGACATGCCGACCTTGAGGGTGTCAGCCTGTGCCGCCAGGCTGCCCAGAGTGGTCGCGCCCAGCGCGGCAGCCATCACGGCGCCCTTGAGAGCGGTAGAAGAGAAGACAGCTGCGAGCGAACGTGATTGGCGCATCGGGATTCCTCATGGATCGCAAGACTGGGCCAATGGCGCTGGACGGTCGCTGACATACGGCTGAACGCGGATGTCGATTCGACAGAACAGGCATAAGCACAGCCTTTTATATGTGATTTGGTTGTATAGGATAACGGGGCTGACCCGCATTCCCAATCATTTCATCCCTTAAGGACATAACCATAAGGAATAAGACAGCAATTCTGTCAATGGCCGCGATTCTAGCACGCCTGTCTTGGCGGGCCAGTGACGTCGTCTGGGCTAGCTGCAGCGCTGGATGTCAGCCTGACGACAAGCGGATGACAGTTATTCACGCCATCCGTGGACGATGCTGTGGATAACCCGTCTCGGTCACGCTGCAAGCCGCGCCAGCCGTGGGATGACGAAAATTGATCAAAAATTCATCAACCTGCAAAACGCGCAGCGGGGCTTGAGGAGCCGCGTCATCTGTCAAGCCATCACGGGCCGAAAGAGCGGCCATAATAGAAACAGGTCGCTCTCTTCCCTCTGGCCACCATCACACGCCAGCGGGTGGCATGACAGCCGGTGAATCGCTAAAGTCGCTGCCATTCCAGACATGCTCAGGCACATGTCACGCGCCGGCAGCTGTCACTCAACGACACGTGCCACGCCTGGCAATGATGCTCGACAAGACTCTTTTTCCGTTCTCCACCACGCCCAGCCAGGACGTGGCGGAGACATAGCCGTGGTGAGCCTCATGACTCCTCTCTCTTCCTTGAGCAACTTCTTCACACGCACCGGCGCCGAGCTGCACCTTTATCACCTGGGTCGCACCCTGGCCCCGCTCAGCCTTGAGCAACTGGAAGCCTTCGAGACCGAACAGCAGCCGTGGGAGCAACCCTTCAAGGGCCAGGCACGCCTGGCATGCGTATTCCGCCCGGCCGGGCTCGACGATCCGCTGGTGTGGTTTCTGGCCCTGCCGCTGGATGAGGAAGGTCGTCTGTCTCCCGCGCAACGCGACGCCTTCCTCGAGCGCTTGATCACGACGCTGGGTCAGACGGCGCTGACCGTCGGCCGGCCTGATCTCCAGCAGGCCGAGGCAGGCAAGATCGACAACCTGATGCAGGACAATCCGCTGGCCTTCACGCCGGACGACAGCCTGCGCGCCATGCTGCACGCCCGCGCCAGCCTCGATTGCGACCGCCCTGCCAGCCAGTACTACGAGCTCGCCGAGCAGTATCTCACCGCCCAGCTACCGCTCGATGACTGGCCGTCACTCGGTCTGCAGGGCATCGCCGACGTGCTGACACGGCGCGGCGAGTTGTCCAGCGAGCTTGCCGCTGCCTTCGTGCAGCGTCTGGCTGACCTGCCGGACACCCCGCTGCGCGCCATCGCGCTGTGTCTGGAGCAGGCGCCGCCCGCCCATGCCCAGCTGGCTGGCCCGCTGCCCCAGGAATACGAGGCCGAGCTGCTCACCGCCTTGATCGCGCGTGGCCAGGCCGCTCGTGATCTGGGTGATCTGGAGACACTGTGCGCCTGCCTGCGGGCCGCCGGCGCCAGCCCTCGGCCTGCGGCGGCGGAGTGGATCGATGCCTTGCTGGCAGACGAAGGGGCCGTCAATGTCGACGTGCTGGTCGCGATCGCTGCTCGCGGCTACGCCCATCTGGAAGATGCCGAACGTCTGCCGGCCTTCCTGACCCGCCTGGCCAGTTGCCCGCAGGCCAACTTCGCCGCCTTGGCACGCGACCTCGCCCTGATTCCGCGTCTGCGCCTGCCGGTGCTGATGACGCTGCGCAATGCAAGCGCGGACAGCCCGCTGGGTCAGGCGCTTGCCGCCCTGACCCGCCAGGCCGATACCGGCAACCCTGCCCCGCGTCATTGACGCCGGGCATGCCCGCAGGTGACAGTACTTGAGATCATGCGCATAACCCACGACACTCGAACAGACACTTGATCGGACACTTGCTCAAGGTATGGAATCGTGGCTGATCGGCACCGGTGAACAGGGAACGCGGCGACGCGCCAGTTGCACGCCGTCACCTGCGCCTGTGGCCGCGGGGGACTTGCCCAGCGCCCTCAAGCGAGGCGTCTGGCGGCGATGAAAGCGCGCCATGTCCGCGTGCCATGACCGCGCGCCTGGGGCGTTTTGCCGGGCGCTGTCCGCGCCACCGTCATACCCCACTGCGTGACGCGAAAAAAGAGGCTTCAGCAAGGATTGCTGTCAGTACGTTAAGTGACTATGCTGCGCGCCCGCCTGGCCATTACCCCGCCAGGCCGGCAACGCACATTACGCTGTGCCGCGCCTGCCCGGTGTCTTCATGCCGTGAGCCGCTGCCCGCTTCGCTCACGTCCTCTGATTCAGGATGAAACATGTCGCATCACAAGAACACTTCGCGTCATCATATCGACAAGGCACCGCCCCTCGATCTCAAGACACTGAATCATGACCTGCTGGGCTTTCGCCCGCGTGGCGTGGTGGGTCGGCGTGAGCTGATCGAACTGCCGGAGCTCAAGCTGCACCTCAATGCCAAGATCGACACCGGTGCACATTCCAGTGCGCTGCATGCCGAGAGCATTGAGGTCTTCGAACACAACGATGATCTGTGGGTTCGCTTCATCACACGGACCGGCGGTAGCGACTCCCCGCCGCATACGGTCGAGACGCCGGTGCATGATCGCCGCCGCGTGCGCTCATCCAATGGTCAGGCCGAATGGCGCTATGCAATCCGCTCGCGCATGAAGCTGGCCGAGCTCGACTACGATATCGACATGACGCTGGTGGACCGCTCCCAGATGCGTCATCCCATTCTGCTGGGGCGCCGTGCCCTGCGTCGCCTGCTGGTCGCACCGGGCGCCGCCTATCTGCACGGCGAACCCTGACGGCACCAGCCAGGCGCGCGGCGACATGCTTCGGCACCCCGCCTCAAGACGCTGACGCCGCTGCCATCTGCATCGCGTGACGCCTCGAGACGGCAAAGGCCTCACCGGCGAATACCACGCCTCCTGACGGGCATCACGTCAGTCGCCTTCTGATTCATTCCTATCTCTGTCTGGCCCATTCGGCTCCGGAGGATTTCATGCATATCGGTATCCTGTCGCGTAACTCACGCCTCTACTCCACCCGACGCCTGATCGAGGCCGCCGAGGCACGTGGCCACACCGCACGCGTGGTGGACACGCTGCGTTGCTACATGAACATCGCCTCGCACCGCCCGTCCATCCATTACAAGGGCGCCGAGATCGAGCACTTCGATGCTGTCGTGCCGCGCATCGGTGCCTCCGTCACCTTCTATGGCTGCGCCGTGCTGCGTCAGTTCGAGATGATGGGCACCTACGTCGTCAATGATTCCGTGGCCATCTCCCGCTCACGCGACAAGCTGCGCTCCCTGCAGCTGCTGTCACGCAAGGGCCTGGGCCTGCCGGTCACCGGCTTCGCGCATTCGCCGGATGACATCCCCGACCTGATCACCATGGTCAAGGGCGCGCCGCTGGTCATCAAGCTGCTGGAAGGCACCCAGGGCATCGGCGTGGTACTCGCCGAGACCAACCAGGCCGCCGAGAGCGTGATCCAGGCATTCATGGGCATGAAAGCCAACATCATGGTGCAGGAATACATCAAGGAAGCGCGTGGCGCCGACATCCGCTGCCTGGTGGTGGGTGACAAGGTGGTGGCGTCCATGAAGCGTCAGGCGGCCGATGGCGAGTTCCGCTCCAACCTGCACCGTGGCGGCACCGCGAGCGAGATCCGCATCACGCCGGAAGAGCGCTCCACCGCCATTCGCGCCGCCAAGGCCATGGGTCTGTCCGTCGCCGGTGTCGACCTGCTGCGCGCCAATCATGGTCCGGTAATCATGGAGGTGAACTCCTCGCCGGGCCTGCAGGGTATCGAGAGTGCCACCGGCAAGGACATCGCCGGCCTGATCATCGATCACATCGCCAAGTCCGCCGCGCCGGCCAAGAAGATTCCGCCCAAACCCAAGGGCTGAGGGCTTGAACCTCAGGGCACTGCGCGCAACGCTTCCCGAGGGTGCAGGTCGCCATGACGGCACCCTCGGCGCATCTGTGCCAGATAGTGTTACGGACAAGGGGGCTGGGCGACGAATCAGGGCAAGCACAGCGTCTGAAGGCAGCGATGATCGTCACCAGAACGTCATTGTATTGTCGTAAACTGCAGGGATTGACAGTGCGGGAATAAATATCCTGACTTTCTGGCCTCAAGGGGTAGAAAAACACTGTTTTCACCCGCACAATCTCTTCTGACGGAGGAGGTGACCGCCCATGTTTCTCGACAATCGCCAGGTGGCGATGGATAGCGTCCAGGAAGCCCTGGCAGACAGTCTTGATTATTTCGAGGATAACGCCGAACGGCTGCGTCCCGCGCTCCTGAAGGCCTTCGAGCCCTTCTATGCGAGCCGTGTCGAGCTCAAACAGGCCCTGGAAGTCGAGACACGCAAGCATCTGAGCCTGATGCCGCGCGACGCCGATGTCGAGCGCGATGACTACATGTGGCTGTGGAGTCGCCTGAAGAGCATCGTCGGCAATGACAATCAGGTGCTGATCAACGAGCTGCTCGAACAGGAACGCGTCCTGATGCAGGCCTGCTCGACCGCCTTCACGCATCCCCTGCCTGACAGCATGGAAAAGGTACTCGAAGGCATCTTCCACAACTGCCGCCATCTGATCCGCGAGCTGTACCGTCACCAGACAGGTCAGGCCGCCCGCCGCCGCGCCGGCTAGCCATATATCCGCCGCCAGGCCGTGAACGCAAGACGCCCCGCCTTCCAAAGGAAGTGCGGGGCGTCTTCGTGTTGGCCCTGTGCGTCTGGCGAAGCCGACACGCGGCTAGTTCGCATCAGATCTGACAGGCAGCCACTGGAGCAATGCCTGCTTCACCTCGGGCAGACTGGCCAGCAGGCTTGCCTGCGCCTGACGCGCGAGGGCATGCGAATCCGGCGTGACGGCAGCATTCTCTGCATCCGCCACTTCCACTCCATCCGCCACATCACGACTGGCAGTGGCCTGCTGCCCTGCCCCGGCAGCCACCGAGTCCGCCGCCGGTGACACGGGCTTGTCCGAGGAGTGAGATGATGAGGGCTGCGATGATGAGTCCGATGACAAGACCGGCGTCGGCAGCGTCTCCTGCGGCCCGAGAAAGCGCGGCTTGCGCCCCCACAGGTAAAGGTCTCCCACTGTCGCCGCACGGGCCAGCCACTCGCGCAGCATCAGCTTGAGTCCCGGCGGCTGGCGCTCGGAGATGGCCGGGCAACCCACTGCCTCCAGGCCCAGCGCATCGGCGATGAACAGCGCGCGCGGCAGGTGCCACGGCTGGGTGACCAGCACCGCCTCGTCGACACCGAACACCTTGTGCGCTCGCACGAGGGTATCGAAGGTGGAGAAGCCCGCGTAATCGAGCGTCATGAGCTCCTGCGGCACGTTGCGCGCTCGCAGGTCATGCCACATGGTCATCGGCTCATTGTAGTAACGCGTGCGGTTGTCCCCCGAGAGCAGCAGGTTGGAGACGCGGCGCAGGCGGTAGAGCTGGGCGGCGGTATCAAGGCGCGCCTGATAATGCGGATTGCTGCCCCCGCCCACCAGGCCGTGGGAGGTGCCGAACACGATCCCCACCTCACGGCTCTGGCAGGTCAGCGGTGACGTGGCAATGCGATCGTGCGTTGCCATCACGACCCAGAGGTTGAGCCCGACCACCGTCATTGCACCGGCGGCCAGCAGACCGACGATGGTCCAGCCAGTCCGCTTGATCACTCGCAGCATCTCTTCCCCACGCCCATCCCTGCCTGTCTTTCCTGCCAGTACCGCCACATCGTGCAGGCATGAGCGCCCAGCCTACCCAAGCGGCCGAGGCTCTGCCAGCACTGACTGTCCCCAGCCACGCATGCGAGTGACTCCGCTCAGTCTTCCTGAACCATCACGGCCTTGACGCTGACTGGCACCTGGGTCGCGATGTTGCCAAGCCCGGCCAGGTCACGCAGGGTGCGGATGCCATCGACCAGCGCGAACTGCTCCGCGTCGACCATCACAGGCGTGAGGGTCTGCACCAGCCAGCGATCGCCGCGCAGGCGCGTCACCTGCAGGCTCATCGGCAGGTTCTGGGTGTTGTCGTGCAACGTCAGCTGGCCTTCGACATCCACTTTCTGAGTGTCGCCCGGCTCCATCACCTTGAGGGTCGGCATGTCGAGACTCGCGGTCATCACGGCCAACGGGTAGGTGCCGGACTCGAACAGCTTCTCGCTGACGCGCTGGTCACGAATGTCGATGCCGGTACTGGCGGAGTCGAGGTCGATCTCCACCGACAGCTGACCGGCGTCATTGACGCGCGCACGCCAGGAGGTGAAAGCATCCGTCTCGACGGTGCTGGCGCCCGACTTGGCCATCTTGGTGGTCTGGAAGCTCAGCTGTGACAGATCGCCATCCAGCTTCCAGGCGGCCTGCGCGCTGGCAGCGGTGCTCAGGATCAGAGTGGCGGTCAGGGTGCGCAGCGCAGTCTGGAATCGCATTGGGGAGTCTTCCTTGAGGCAGGTGATACGGGAAACCGTCAAACGGACGTGCCGACGCGGCCCGAGGCAACTTGCCCGGACACTCAGCAACGTGAATTGGATAGCCGGATGGACGAGAGGTTCCCGCCCATCCGGTTGCGTTTGCTGCATCTCGCCCCAGTGATACTGCGACTGACGGCCATGTCAGGCCAACGAGGGAGCCGCAGACAGCAAGGAGCGAAGCAGCAGACGACAAAGGCGTGCTGAAGATGCTCAGAACATGCCCAGCTCCAGGCGGGCATCCTCACTCATCATCTCGCGCGACCAGGCAGGCGAGAACACGATCTCGACGTGGACCTTGGAGACATCCTCGGCGCCGAGAATCTTGCGCTTGGCATCTTCGGCAATCACGTTGCCCATGCCGCAGCCCGGCGCGGTCAACGTCATCTTGAGATTGACCATCTTCTCGCCGCTGATCAGGGTGTCGATACGACAGCCATAGACCAGCCCCAGCTCGACGATGTCGACCGGGATCTCGGGGTCGAAGCAGGTGCGCAGCTGGGCCCAGACGAAGGCCTCGATATCGGCATCGCTCTGGCCGGCCGGCAGATGCGGACGCGGTATGGCGTCCAGCCCCAGCGCATCGAGGCTGAAGCTCTCGATCAGGTACATGCGACCCTCGAAGGCGACGCTGACAGTGCCGCCCTTGGCCTGCATGACTTCAACCACCGAATCCTCATGCAGGGTCACCGACTTGCCGAACGGTACCGAGATACCCTCCACGTCCCGCTGCAACGGCATCTTCTGGCCCTTGCCGAGGCTGGCCAGCTGGTCTTCAGTGTGGCTCATGCCCTCTCCTTGCCGATCCGCATGACAGGCATGCGGATCGTGAATTCTGTTGGTTCACTCAAGACGTACAGGTGACGACATCCCCTGGCAAGGGCCGATACCAATGAGGCCCGCCATGCGCGAGCCTCATTGATCAGCGCCCGTCAGGGGCACCGCAGGGGGTGCTCAGCGCACCATGGTCAGCACACGCTGCAGGGCATCGACGAACATGTCGATCTCTTCCGGCGTGTTGTAGGCCGCGAAGGAGGCCCGGCAGGTGGCATCGACACCGAAGCGACGCAGCACCGGCTGCGCGCAGTGGTGGCCGGTACGGATGGCGACCCCCAGCTGGTCGATCAGCAGACCGATATCCTGGGCGTGGGCACCATCGACCACGAAGGAGATCGCGCCCGCCTTGTCGGGCGAGTTGCCGATGATGCGCAGGCCGTCCACTTCGCGCATGCGCTCGCTGGCATGGCGCATCAGCTGCTGCTCCCAGCGCGTGATCAGCGCCATGTGGGTACAACCCAGCCAGTCGATGGCCTTGCCCAATCCGATGACCTCGGCGATGGGCGGCGTGCCGGCCTCGAACTTGTGCGGCAAGTCCGCGAACAGGGTGCCATTCTCGAACGACACCGTGCGGATCATCTCACCACCACCCTGCCACGGCGGCATCGCCTCCAGCAGCGCTTCCTTGCCGTAGAGCACACCGATGCCGGTCGGCCCGTACATCTTGTGGCCCGAGAAGACATAGAAGTCAGCATCGATCTCGCGCACATCGACCTGCTGATGCGGCACCGCCTGGGCGCCATCGACCAGAATCAACGCGTCATGAGCGTGCGCCAGCTTCGCCATCTCGGCCACCGGGTTGATGCTGCCCAGGGCGTTGGAGACCTGATTGACGCAGACCAGACGCGTCTTCTCGCCCAGCAGGTCGCGGTAGGCCGCCATGTCGAGCACACCATCGTCGTCACACGGGATGACCTTGATGACGATATCGAGGCGCTCGGCCAGAAGCTGCCACGGCACGATGTTGGCGTGATGCTCCATTACCGAGATCAGCACTTCATCGCCGGCATTCAGCCAGTTGGCCCCCCAGCTGTTGGCGACCAGGTTGATCGCCTCGGTGGTGCCACGCGTGAAGATGACTTCCCGCGTCAGGCGCGCATTGATGAAGCTGCGCACCTTCTCACGCGTGCCTTCAAAGGCCGCCGTCGCCTCATCCGCCAGGGTATGCAGACCGCGGTGGATGTTGGCATTGGTCTTGCGGTAGTAGTCGCTCATCGCGTCGATGACGGCGGTCGGCGTCTGGCTGGTGGCGGCGCTGTCCAGATAGATCAGCGGCACATCACCATGCACGCGACGCTCGAGGATCGGGAAATCCTCACGTACCCGCACGACGTCGAGCATCAGGTTGTCGAGTGCGCTCATGCAAAGTCCTCATCACGTGCCACCGCCACGGCGCCACCGCCCAGCTCGACACTGAGATCGACCAGCTCATCGAGGTGGAAGCGTGACGGCAGGCGTCCCGCGACACTGCGCTCGATGCGCTCGGCGATGGCGTCGATGCCCAGGCCAGTCATGACTTCGTTGGCGAAGGCCAGGGTCAGAAGACCACGGGCGGTCTGCTCATCGATGCCACGGGCACGCAGCGCGAAGACGGCGGTCTCGTCGAGCTGACCGGTCGTGGTGCCGTGGGAGCACTTGACGTCGTCGGCGTAGATCTCGAGTTCCGGCTTGGTGTTGATCTCGGCGCGGTCCGAGAGCAGCAGGTTGGCGTTGTTCTGATGCGCCTCGATCTGCTGGCTGTCGCGCTTGACCAGCACGCGGCCGTTGAAGACGCCGCGGGCACGGTCGGCCAGGATGCCCTTGTAGTTCTCGTCGGAGAACGTCAGTGCCTCGTTGTGATTGACCAGCGAGTGGGTGTCGACGTGCTGGCGATCACGACCGAAGAACAGGCCATCGAGGCGTGCATGGGCGTTGTTGCCGTTCAGGTCGCAGACGATGTCGTTGCGCACCAGGCCACCACCGGTGTTCAGGTTGATGGAGCGATACTGGCTGTCACGCGGCTGCTCGACCTGCAGCGAGGCGATATGCGTCTCGCCGGTGGCAGCTTCGCCCAGCTTGTAGTGATTGAGCACGGCGCCGCGCTCCAGCATCACTTCGCTGACCATGTTGGTGAAGTTGGTCGCGCCGCTTTCACCGATGTGATGCTCGATCACGCTGGCTTCGGCGCGGCTGCCCAGCTGCACCAGCAGACGCGGGTGGCTCATGGTCACGGGTTGGCCTTCGACGGCGGCACGCGACAGGAACAGCACGTAGACCGGCTTGTCGAGCACCGTACGCGGGCCGACCTGAATCACCGCACCCTCTTCGGTGAAGGCGGAATTCAGCGCCACGAAGGGCGTGAAGTCGATGCCGGTCAGGCGGTTCAGCGAGCCGCCGATGACTTCCGGCTGATTGACGATGGCCTCAGACAGCGGCACGACACGCACGGTGTCGGGCAGGCCTGCCATATCGGAGAGTTCGGCATTGTAGAGGCCATCGACGAACACCAGACGATAGGCATCGACGTCGAGTGCCAGCTCATCCTTCACGGCCGGCGCGAGGCTTGCATCGTCGGCGAGACGATATTGCTGACGACCCAGTGCCTGGGTGTCGGTGTACTTCCAGGCCTCGACCTTGCGGGTCGGCAGGCCGAGGGCTTCAAAGCGGGCGATGCCGGCCTGACGGCGGGCGGCCATCCAGCTCGGGTCGGCCGCAAAGCGAGCCTTGCGGGCAGCGAATTCGCTGGCGAAGGCTTCGCTGCCGGGGACGGACGCGGTAGCAAGTGCTGTCATTACGCGGTTTCCTCCTGCAGCCAGTCATAGCCCTGGGCTTCGAGTTCGAGGGCCAGCGACTTGTCGCCGGACTTGACGATGCGGCCATCCATCAGCACATGGATCTGGTCCGGCACGATGTGCTCGAGCAGACGCTGGTAGTGGGTGACCATCAGCACGGCGCGGTCTTCGCTGCGCAGCGAGTTGACGCCCTTGGCGACGATCTTCAGCGCATCGATGTCGAGGCCGGAGTCGATCTCGTCGAGCATGGCGAGCTTCGGTTCCAGCACCAGCATCTGCAGGATCTCGTTGCGCTTCTTCTCACCACCCGAGAAGCCTTCGTTGACGGCGCGCTGCAGGAAGCTGGCGTCCATCTGCATGAAGGCCAGTTTCTCGCGGATCAGCTTCATGAATTCCGGGGCCGGAATCTCGCCCAGGCCTTCGGCTTCACGCTTGGCATTCAGCGCCGCCTTGAGCAGGTAGACGTTCTTGACCCCCGGGATCTCCACCGGGTACTGGAAGCCCAGCAGCAGGCCAGCACGGGCGCGCTCCTCGATTTCCATCTCCAGTACATCCTCACCTTCATAGGTAATGGTGCCCGAGGTCACTTCATAGCCGTCCTTGCCGGCGATCACGGAAGACAGCGTGGACTTGCCTGCGCCGTTCGGGCCCATGATGGCGTGGACTTCACCCTTGTTGATGGTCAGATCGAGACCCTTGAGGATTTCCTTGCCTTCCACCGAAACGTGCAGATCTTTGACTACGAGCATGTTGATACCTTTTGCTGACAGGCCGCCCGCGAGCGGCCCTCAAGAATGGGGGTGAATGCGAAAGACGCGGCGATATCAGCCGACGGCGCCTTCAAGGGTGACGTTGAGCAGCGCCTCGGCCTCGACGGCGAACTCCATCGGCAGCTCCTGGAAGACGTCCTTGCAGAAGCCATTGACGATCATGTTGACCGCATCTTCCTCGCTGATGCCACGCTGACGGCAATAGAACAGCTGATCTTCGCCGATCTTGGAGGTCGTGGCCTCATGCTCGACAGTGGCCGTCGCGTTGCCGATTTCCTGATACGGGAAGGTGTGCGCGCCACAGCGGTCGCCGATCAACAGCGAGTCGCACTGGGTGAAGTTGCGCGCCCCCTTGGCCCGCGGGCCGATCTTGACCAGACCACGATAGGACTGCTCGGAATTACCGGCCGAGATACCCTTGGAGACGATGGTGGACTTGGTGCCCTCACCGATGTGGATCATCTTGGTGCCAGTGTCCGCCTGCTGACGACCATTGGTGACGGCGACGGAGTAGAACTCCCCGACACTGTCCTTGCCGCGCAGGATGCACGACGGGTACTTCCAGGTGATCGCGGAGCCGGTCTCGACCTGGGTCCAGGAGACCTTGGAGCGGTCACCACGGCAGTCGGCACGCTTGGTGACGAAGTTGTAGATGCCGCCCTTGCCGTCTTCATCACCCGGATACCAGTTCTGGACGGTGGAATACTTGATGTAGGCGTCTTCCAGCGCCACCAGCTCGACCACGGCGGCGTGCAGCTGATTGTCATCACGCTGCGGCGCGGTACAGCCTTCCAGATACGAGACCTGAGCCTGCTTCTCGCAGATGATCAGGGTGCGCTCGAACTGGCCGGTGTTGGCGGCGTTGATGCGGAAGTAGGTGGAAAGCTCCATCGGGCAGGTAACGCCTTCCGGCACGAACACGAAGGAGCCATCGGTGAAGACGGCCGCATTCAGCGCGGTGAAGAAGTTGTCCGCCTTGGGCACCACGGTACCGAGATACTGCTTGATCAGCTCCGGGTAGTCCTGGATGGCTTCCGAGATGGAGCAGAAGATGACGCCCGCCTCGGACAGCTCCTTCTTGAAGGTGGTGGTCACGGATACGGAGTCGAAGACCGCGTCGACCGCGACACCGGCCAGTGCGGCGCGCTCGTGCAGCGGAATACCCAGCTTCTCGTAGGTCTCGAGAAGTTTGGGGTCGACCTCATCCAGACTCTGCGGGCGGTCTTCCGGCTTCTTCGGGGCGCTGAAGTAGGAAATCGCCTGGTAGTCGATCTCCGGATAATCCAGGTGGGCCCAGGACGGCGCCTTCATCTTCAGCCAATGCTGATACGCATCCAGACGCCACTCCAGCATCCACTCTGGCTCACCCTTCTTGGCCGAGATGAAGCGAATCACGCTTTCATCCAGTCCCGGCGGAATGGTGTCGCTCTCGATATCGGTCACGAAGCCCTGCTTGTACTCGCGCTGTACAAGCTGCTCCATCTCCTGGCTCGCCATGCTGGTCTCCTCTCCCGGAGAGCTCCGGGTCTGTTCAGATGCCTGATCACCCCGCCCGAATCGCAGCGAAGTTCGAATGTTCGTGTTGCCACGGCGAAGTTTGTCGCGCGGCAACGAATTCAGCGTTTGCCGGCGCCGTTGGATGCCTTGGCCCTGGGGAGTGGCTCGTCATCCCCATACAGACTGATGGCCTGAATCGGCAGTTGCACCGGCATGCGCAGTGGCGCGGATGACGCCAGATGCGCCAGCGTCACGCTGCCCAGCAGCTCACTGATGGCGTACGAGACGCGCTGCCAGTTGTCGGCCACCCCGCAGGTGTTGACCAGCTCGCAATCGCCATCGGCATGACTGCATTCGGTCACGGCTACCGGGCCTTCGATGGCGCTGATGATGTCGCTGGCCGTGATCTGGCTGGCTGGGCGCGCCAGGCGATAACCGCCCAGCGCGCCGCGACGCGATTCAAGCAGACCGGCCCGCACCAGCGCCTTGAGCGTCTTGCTCACGGTGGGATGCGGCAGCTGCACGCTTTCGGCCAGATCGATCGCCGCGTGGGCCGAGTCCGGCTCGCGGGCGATGCGCGCCATCACGACAGCGGCATAATCGGTCATCTTGGAAAGCTTCAGCATGCTGGCCTCCACCACGGGAAGATTAATTGGGGACCATTTTAGTCCTGTATCAGAACGATGTGAAGCGGGGACCCCACCGAAAACGTCGAATTGCGACCTGGGCAACCAGTTTGCCGACAAGATAGCCGCCGATCACAACAAAAATAACAATCATTCCCATTTAAAATATCTACCAGCCACGCCCGATGACCCAGGCGCCCTGTACAACAATCCCGCACGTAGCGAAAGATCGATGACGGCCACTCCGCTTCGCAAGCCCTCCCTACAACGCGCCCCCTCCTTCACAACGCAAGACACCCCGCCGGGAGAATCCCGACGGGGTGTCTTGGTCACGCCATCATGCCGTCATGCAAGGCTCATCCGAGCGATGCATGATGGTCAGTCGTAGAACGGATTGCGCAGCACGATGGTCTCGTTGCGGTCCGGGCCAGTGGAGATGATGTCGATCGGCACGCCGACCTGCTCTTCCAGGAAGCTGATATAAGCGCGAGCGTTGGCCGGCAGCTTGTCGACTTCGCGCACGCCGATGGTGGAATCACTCCAGCCCGGCAGGTCCTGGTACAGCGGTTCGATGGCTTCGTAGCCTTCGGAATCCACCGGGTTGTCCAGCACGTCGCCATCCTTGCTGCGATAGCCGATGCAGACACGGATGTTCTCGAGACCATCCAGCACGTCCAGCTTGGTCAGGCAGATGCCGCTGACCGAGTTGATCTGCACGGCGTGGCGCAGAGCGACGGCATCGAACCAACCACAACGACGCGCACGGCCGGTGGTGGCACCGAATTCGTGGCCACGCTCGGCCAGGTGACGGCCGAACTCATCGAACAGCTCGGTCGGGAACGGACCGGAGCCGACACGCGTGGTGTAGGCCTTGGTGATGCCCAGCACGTAGTCGAGATACAGCGGGCCGACGCCGGAACCGGTGGCGGTGCCGCCGGCAGTGGTGTTGGAGCTGGTGACGTACGGGTAGGTACCGTGGTCGATGTCGAGCAGTGAGCCCTGAGCACCTTCGAAGAGGATGTTCTCGTTGGCCTTGCGCACGGAGTGGACCAGATCCACGGTGTCGCAGACCATCGGACGCAGCTCTTCGGCCATTTCCATGGCTTCGTCCAGCACCTGCTGGAAGTCGACCGGCGCTTCACCGTGATAGTGCTGCAGCACGAAGTTGTGGTAATCCAGCACTTCGCCCAGCTTGGAGGCGAAACGCTCACGGTGGAGCATGTCACCCAGACGCAGGCCACGACGCGCGACCTTGTCTTCGTAGGCCGGACCGATGCCGCGACCGGTAGTCCCGATCTTGGCGACGCCACGGGCCTTCTCGCGCGCCTGGTCCAGACGCACATGGTAGGACAGGATCAGCGGGCAGGCCGGCGACAGACGCAGGCGATCACGCACCGGCACGTCGTTGGCTTCAAGCTCACGGATTTCCTTGATCAGCGCTTCCGGAGACAGCACGACACCGTTGCCGATGACGCAAGTCTTGCCCGGGTGGAGGATGCCGGACGGGATCAGGTGGAGGACGGTCTTCTTGCCGTCCAGCACCAAGGTATGACCTGCGTTGTGGCCACCCTGGAAACGCACGACGGCGCTGGCGGATTCGGTCAGCAGGTCGACGACCTTGCCCTTGCCTTCATCACCCCATTGGGTGCCGAGCACGACTACATTCTTGCCCATGGTTCCTATCTCTTTCGGTGAATAACCGTCGGTGAAAACCCACTCACAAGTGCAGCTGCCCTATCGGCAGCTGCACCTCGGGGCCCAGTGGCCCCAGCTGTTCTGCTATCTGTCACTCGCTGCCATCGTTCTCGGGTCAGCCAGACTCTGTCATCCAAGTCCAGTCATCCAGGTTCAGGCATCGAGTGTAACGACCTGCCAGCCGCCGTCGCCATTGACCAGCTCACGATTGCAACGGTGTGCATCCGCGCCTGTGGTCTGGCCCGGCAGGGCCTCGATGACACGCTCGCCAGCGGCACGCAGCTGATCGACACACTCACGCAGCGCGCTGTCGTTTAGTGCCGGCGCCCAGATGCCGTCGCAGGCCGGAGCCTGCACGGCCAGCGAGGCCAGCTGCTTGAGGTCCATCGAGAAGCCGGTGGCAGGACGCGCACGACCGAAGGCTCGTCCAGTATCGTCGTAGCGACCACCCTTGGCCAGCGCCTGACCGTAACCCGGGACGTAGGCCGCGAACACCATGCCGGTGTGGTACTCGTAACCGCGCAGTTCGGCGAGGTCGAAATAGAGCGTGACATGCGGATGACGCTCGCGGACCGCGCAGCTCAGCGCCGTCAGCTGATCCAGAGCGCTGGCGACCGCCGCCGGTGCGCCGGCGAAGGCGGTACGCGCCTGGGCCAGAATCTCGTCATCACCGTGCAGGTGCGGCAGCGCCTTGAGCATGCCCGCCACTACCTTGTCACCCACCACGCGATCGATCAATGCATCGAGAGCGGAATACTGTTTACGCTCGATGGCAGCGAACAGCTCACGCTCGTGCTCGTCATTCATGCCGGCTTCGGCGATCAAGGCACGGTAGATGCCGATATGGCCCAGTGCCAGGTGCAATTCACCGGCGCCGGCCTGCTCGAGACTGGTCAGGGCCAGATGCAGAATCTCGTGGTCGGCCTCGAGACCGGCGTGGCCGAAGAGCTCAGCCCCGACCTGCACCGGGCTGCGACCGCCCTGGTGCTTGTCCGCCTTGGTGCGCAGCACGTTGGCGCAGTAGCACAGACGCACCGGGCCTTCGCGGTGCAGGGAGTGAGCGTCCATGCGTGCCACCTGCGGGGTGACATCGGCGCTGGCGCCCATCATGCGACCGGTCATCTGGTCGGTCAGCTTGAAGGTCTGCAGATCAAGCTCGGTGCCGGTGCCGGTCAGCAGCGAATCGAGAAATTCGACGGGCGGCGGCAGCACCAGGTCATAGCCGAAGCGATGATAGAGGTCGAGCAGCGCGCGGCGCAGCGCCTCCATACGGGTTGCCTGAGGGGGCAATACCTCATCCATGCCATCCGGGAGGAGCCAGCGATCTGCGATGGTCATTGCGCTATCCTGCGAGAGATTTATGACAAGGGGTGACTCGTGACGCGAGGAAATTCACCCGGCTGACGCTCATGTCGAACGCGACGCCCGCGGGGGATTTCACAGCAGCCGACCGAGACCCGTGAAGCAAGGTCCTGCTCGACGCTTTCCTGTCGGCCTTGCGCCTGTGCATGAAAAGCGGCCACAAAAAAACCGGGCGGTGCCCGGTTGCAGGAGTCTAGCATGAATCCTTGTGGGATGAACCCCGCGAACCTCTCGAGCGACGTTCATCCGTTGCGCGGCCTCTGATGCTGCCAGAGGCCGCGCGCAACATCCCCGAAAGCAAGCCTTCGGGTTTGATGATGCTGCTTACTGGTTGCTGCCCTGCGGGTCCTTGAAGAAGCGGAAGAACTCGCTGTCCGGCTGCATGACCATCATGTTGCCATCACCCTTGAAGCTGTCGCGATAGGCCTGCAGAGAGCGGTAGAAGCGGAAGAACTCGGTATCCGCCCCGTAGGCGCCGGCATAGATGGCAGCAGCGGAGGCATCGCCTTCACCGCGCAGGGTCTGCGCCTGCTCTTCAGCCTGCGCGAGCAGGACGGAACGGCGACGATCAGCATTGGCCTGGATCTTCTCGGCCTGCTCCTGACCCTGGGCACGATACTCACGTGCCTCACGCTGACGCTCGGTCTTCATGCGCTCGTAGACCGCCTGGGAGACTTCGTCCGGCAGGTCGATACGCTTGACGCGGATATCGAGAATCGACACCCCCAGTTCCTTGCGCATCACCTCGTCGAGCTCTTCAGTGGGCTTCTTCATCAGCGCGTCACGCTGCTCGGAGATGATCTGCACCAGTTCGAGCTTGCCGAACTCGTTACGCAGACTCTCGTCGACACGCGGCGCGATCAGGCGCTCGGCCATCTGCTCGTCGCCGGAGGTCGCTTCGTAGTAGCGCTTCGGATCGACGATCTTCCACTTGACGAAGGAGTCGACGATGACGGCCTTCTTCTCGCGGGTCAGATAACGACTTGCCTGGGCATCCAGCGTCAACACGCGCGTATCGAAGGTACGGATCGTGTTGTAGACCGGCAGCTTGAAGTGCAGGCCGGGCTGGATATTGTCTTCCACCACTTCACCAAACTTGAGCTTGATGGCGCGCTGGGTCTCATCAACCGTGTAGAGGCTGTTGCTACCAAGCCAGGCCACTACGGCCAGACCGGCGACGGCCATCAGTGAGCGATTGTTGATCATTAACGACCCTCCCGACGGATGCTGTTGCTGCTGTCAGTGCTCTGGCTGCGGCTCAGGGCATCACTCGCCTGTCGGGACACACGGTCCAGCTCACTACGACTCATGCCACTGCTGTCTTCGGCGGCAGCACTGGACTTGTTGGCCAGCTTGTCCAACGGCAGGTACATGAGGGAATTGCCGTTCTCGACATCCACAAGCACCTTGTTGGTCTTGCCGAGCACTTCGCCCATGGTTTCCAGATACATGCGCTCGCGGATGATTTCCGGTGCCTTCTGGTACTCGGTCAGCAGGGACGTGAAGCGGTTGGCTTCACCCTGGGACTTCGCGACCACGGACTCCTTGTAACCCTCGGCTTCCTCGATGATGCGCTGCGCCTGACCCTGGGCTTCCGGGAGAATCGAGTTCTCGTAGGCCAGTGCCTGGTTGATCGTGCGCTGACGATCCTCACGCGCCTTGATGACGTCATCGAAGGAATCCTGGACCGCTGCCGGCGCAGAGGTGGACTCGACGTTGATGGTCTGCAGCGTCAGGCCGACACCGTAGTTGTCCAGATAGGACTGCAGGCGCGACTTGACGTTGCTGGCCAGCAATTCACGACCGGAGGTCAGGATGTCGTTCATGTCGGCACTGCCGACTTCGTGACGCAGCGCAGAGTCCATGGCGTTCTCGAGGCTGATCTCGGGCGCACGGACGTTGAGCAGGAAGTCACGCGGGTTGGACACCTGATACTGCACGGACATCTGGACTTCGACGATGTTCTCGTCCTGGGTCAGCATCGACTTGGTCTGGGAGAGCGAACGCACCTTGGTGACGTTGACCTCACGCACATCGTCGATGATCGGCGGATTCCAATGCAGGCCCGGGCCGACGATGTCGTTGTACTTGCCGAAACGCAGCACGACGCCACGCTCTGACTGATCGACCAGATAGAAACCGGAAGCCGCCCAGATGGCGACCAGGATGACACCGATGATACCCGGCAGCGCGAAGGCATTGGTGCTGCCACCGTTGCCGCCATTGCCACCGGCACCGCCACGACGCTTGCGGCCATTGCCGAGCATGCCGTTGAGCTTGTCCTGGAATTTCTTCAGCGCTTCGTCGAGGTCGGGCGGTCCACCATTGCCACCGCCGTTACCCCCGCCCCCCTTCTTGTCCCCGTTGCGACCGCCGCCGCTCCACGGGTCATGCTGGTTGCCGCCACCCGGCTCATTCCAAGCCATACGTCGTCTCCACTCAGTCGATGTTCCGCTCGTCATTATGATGACGCCGCCCTGCCAGCTGCGACCGGTTCCGTGCCTTGAGCCTGATGGCCTCCGGCGACCGATTCTCTCGTACGGCATGGCGACGCGTCCCTTGCGGGAGAAGGCCATGGCCCTGCCCGACGGCCATCGTCCGTCGGACGGCATCCAGCCAATCCTGCTGAATGCCCGCTGCTCTGACGCGCAGGGCATGCCCTGCGCGAGGGCATCCATCGTCATTCGTGCGCGGCGATGGATGCCGGGTAGTGCTTGCCACTGCGTTGCGACAACGGTGCGATGCTGCGTGTACGCCACTTCTCATCGAGCTGCTGCGCAGCGCACCAGCGCAAGTCTCGTTACCAGACGGTATCAGGACTTGTGCGTGACCGACACGCGATGCTTTTCCGCGCGTTCGGCGGACAGTTCACGCTGCCAGGCTTCGCGGTCGTCATGTTCACCGCCGAGATAATCTTCAGGCGATTCACTAAGATGCGACAACAACTGCAGAAAATCGCGTTTCTCGAGACGAATGTCCAGCAGCGCATTGCCCTGCTCGTCATATTGCTCGTCCTTGACCGCATCCAGCTCATGCAGACCTGCCCGCAGACGGGACTTGGCAGGCCCCAGCGTCAGCTGCATGGAGATGACGTTGTCGGACAGCAACTCGGCGAAGGCCTGCATCAGCAGATCCAGCCCCTTGCCATCGCGTGCCGACAGCCACACCGCCAGCGGACGACCGAAGCCATCACGCTCGATGCGCGGTGCCATGTCGAGTCGATCGATCTTGTTCATGACCAACAGACGCGGCACATCACCGGCATCAATCTCGCTCAGGACGTGATTGACCTGCTCGGTATTGCGGTCATTCTCCGGGTCTGCAGCGTCGATGACATGTACCAGCAGATCCGCTTCCGCCGCTTCCTGGAGGGTCGCCTGGAAGGCTTCCACCAGCTTGTGCGGCAGATGACGAATGAAGCCGACGGTATCGGCCAGGACTGCCGAGCCGACATCCTCGAGCTCCAGACGACGCAGCGTCGGGTCCAGCGTCGCGAACAGCTGATCGGCGGCGTACACCTCGGAGGTGGTCAGCGCGTTGAACAGCGTCGACTTGCCGGCGTTGGTATAGCCGACCAGCGACAGACTCGGGATCTCGGCACGCGCACGGGCACGGCGGTTCTGATCGCGCTGCTTGTGCACCTTCTCGAGTCGCTTGTGGATCGACTTGATGCGGGCGCGCAACAGGCGACGGTCAGTCTCGAGCTGGGTTTCCCCCGGGCCTCGCAGACCGATACCGCCTTTCTGACGCTCAAGGTGAGTCCAACCCCGCACCAGGCGGGTGGACATGTACTCGAGCTGTGCGAGTTCCACCTGCAGCTTGCCCTCATGGGTCCGCGCACGCTGGGCAAAGATGTCGAGAATCAGACCGGTACGGTCGATGACGCGACACTTGAGCGTGGCTTCGAGGTTACGCTGCTGGGAAGGACTCAATGAATGGTTGAAAATGACCAGCTCGGCTTCGTGCACGGCCAGGGCCTCTTGCACTTCCTCAAGCTTGCCTTCTCCGATGAACGTACGGGAGTCGGGGCGGGGCCGGCTACCCTCGATGAGGGTCGCCGGCACGGCGCCTGCCGAACGTACGAGTTCGAGGAGCTCACCGGCATCCTCGCGTTCTTTTTCGTCCCGGAAATTGACATGCACCAGGACGGCCGTTTCACCGGCTTCAGGTCGTTCGAAGAACAATCAGCGCCTCTGACTTCAGCTTTCTGTGGACGGCACGCTCGGATCCTGGGCCGGCAGGCGCACATTGCGCGACGGCACCACGGTCGAGATAGCGTGCTTGTAAACCATCTGGGAGACAGTATTGCGCAGCAGGATAACGAACTGATCGAAGGATTCGATCTGGCCCTGCAGCTTGATGCCGTTGACCAGGAAGATCGAGACCGGGATACGTTCCTTGCGCAGGATGTTCAGGTACGGGTCCTGGAGTGATTGACCTTTGGACATGTGACTCTCCGTAAAAATGTCTCGTTCGAGGTAAGTATGGTTATGTTCGCCAGCGCTCCGGGTTGCCCTCTTGAGGGGGCTTCACGGGCGCGGGTCGTGACCGCTCATGTTACGCTAAGTGCAGGTCTGGCGCACGATTTTCAAGGTTTCACTGTAAGGATCTACACCCATGGAATCCACCGGGTGAATCCCCTGCCAGCTCCGCAGCCAGGTCAACTGTCGCTTGGCGAGTTGACGCGTCGCGATGATGCCGCGTTCACGCATCTCGTCCCGGCTCAGATGGCCATCGAGAAAATCCCACACCTGACGGTAGCCGACACAACGTATCGAGGGCAGGCCCGCATGCAGCTCCGGACGTGCCTTCAGCGCTTCGACCTCGGCAATGAAGCCCTGTTCCAACATCTGATCAAAACGCGTCTCGATACGTTCATGTAACACGGCTCTATCGTGGGGCGCCAGTGCGATCGCTATCGGCCGGAACGGAAGTTCCGCCTCTGGCTGCTCCGCGAGCAGCTCGCTCATCGGGCGCCCGCTGATCAGACAGACCTCCAGCGCGCGTGTCAGCCGCTGGGGGTCAGTGGCCCGAATGCGCTGTGCCGTGGCCGGATCAAGCCGCGCCAGCTGCGCATGCAGCGCCGGCAGACCCTCGGACTGGATACGCGCCTCGAGCTCCGCGCGCAGCTCGGCATCCGCTGCCGGCAGCTCCGCCACGCCTTCCAACAGACGCTTGAAGTACATCATGGTGCCGCCGACCAGCAGCGGCATCTTGCCGCGGGACTGGATCTCGGCGATATGCGCCAGCGCATCGCGACGAAACTCGGCGGCGGAATAGCTCTCCAGCGGGTCGAGAAAGTCGATCAGGCGGTGTGGCGCTCGGGCCAGCTCTGCCGCGCTCGGCTTGGCCGTGCCGATATCCATGCCGCGATAGATCAGCGCCGAATCGACACTGACCAGCTCCGCGCCCTGCTCCTCGTGCCATCGAATGGCGAGGTCGGTCTTGCCGGAGGCCGTTGGCCCCATCAACAACACGACAGGCGGCTTGTCAGCCACCTCAGACGCGTGGTGTCGGGAATCTTCAGGGGGTTGAATCTGGGTCATGGCCTATTGTCTGGGCTGGGAGGTGAATCAGGGGTGAACCGCGACGACACGGGGCGTCATCTACTGGCCACGCAGGAACAGCTTGTCGAGCTCATGCATCGAAAGCTCGGTCCAGGTCGGCCGGCCATGATTGCATTGCCCGGAGCGCTCGGTGCGCTCCATGTCACGAAGCAGGGCATTCATTTCCGGAATCGTCAGACGGCGGTTGGCGCGCACGCTACCGCGACATGCCATGTCGGCGAGCAGTTCATTCATGTGCGCCTCCATGCGGTCGCTGCGCCCATAGCGCTCAAGATCTTCCAGCATGCCGCGCACCAGGGGCTCCACATCGGCATTGCCGAGCACGACCGGCACCTGACGCACCAGCAGCGTTTCCGGCCCGGCAGCGTCCAGCTCGACGCCCAGACGCGTGAACGCCTCGGACTCGCGCTCGAAGGTGCCCATCTCGCGCGCACTGACCGCCAGCGACACCGGCACCAGCAGCGGCTGGGCCTCCAAGTGGCCGCCACCGTGAACGTGCTGCTTCATGCGCTCATAGGTGATGCGCTCATGAGCAGCATGCATGTCGACCATCACCAACCCGCGCGAGGTCTGCGACAGGATGTAGACGCCGTGCAGCTGCGCCACGGCGTAGCCCAGCGGCGGCGTGTCATCGTCGTCACTCTGCGCCGGCAGGCCTCGCATCACCACTGCCGAACTGCCTGAGTCCGAGCCACTAGAGACAGACTGCACCGACATGCCAGGCCCTGCGTCGCTGGAAGGCGCGCCACCGGACGGCCCACCCACCTGAGGCGTGTCGACCCGCCAGCCGGGCGCAGACTCCCCGACACCGGCCTGCGCACTCCCCAGTCCTGCGCCCTGCCCTGGCCCGTCACCCTCGCGGCCACCTTCGCCCAGCGTGACACGTGGCGCACGCCGCGCCTCACGCTCGGCACTGGCGATCGCCGCCGGATCATTGGCCACGCCCGCACCGCCTGCTCCGCCACCCGGCGTGAGCAGATGATCTTCGCTGGGGTGCAGTGCCCGATAGCCGGCCATGAACTGACGCACACGCTCGGCACTCAGGCGTTCGCTGGAGCGTCCATCACCGGCAGGCGGCAGCTGCGAGGAAGGCTGCCAGGGGGCCGCAGCGCCGGCAGGCGCGCTCGGCGAGGCTGACGAGTCGCCCCCGGCCTGCGGACCGGCCGATGACGATTGCTGTTCAGTGGCGGCACTTTGCTGGGCATCCTGTTCCTGACGACCGAGACGCATGCCCTGCTGCTGCCAGCCGGGGTCCTCCTCCTTCTCCTGCCCGTCGATGCCGGTAGGCGCGGCGCTGTTGTCACCGGGGCGCACCTCGGCCAGCGCCTTGTGCAGGCTCGAGAACAGGAAGTCATGCACCAGTCGCCCGTCCCGGAAGCGCACTTCGTGCTTGGTCGGGTGAACGTTGACATCCACCACCGTCGGATCGAGCTCCAGATAGAGCACGAACACCGGATGCCGACCATGGAACAGCACATCGCGGTAGGCCTGACGAACGGCATGCGCGACGAGGCGGTCGCGCACCACGCGGCCATTGACGAAGAAGTACTGCTGATCGGCCTGGGCACGCGAGTGCGTCGGCAAGCCCACCCAGCCGGACAGGCGCAGCCCGGAGGCCTCGATATCCAGGTGCAATGCATGCTCGAGGAAGTTGCGCCCGAGCAGCGCTCCGATGCGCCGTTCCACCGTCAGGGTGTCTTCACCGGCACGCAGCTGATGCACCACCTTCTGGTTGTGGCGCAGCGTCCAGCCGATATCGTGGCGTGACAATGCCAGCCGCCGGAAGCTTTCCTCGACATGGCCGAACTCGGTCTTCTCGGTGCGCATGAACTTGCGGCGCGCCGGTGTATTGAAGAACAGATCACGCACCGCGACGCTGGTGCCACGCGGATGCGGCGCCGGGGAGACACGCGGTGCCATCTCGCGCCCTTCCGCCACCACTCGCCAACCATTGGCAGGCTCATCCGAGACATTCGAGAACAGCTCCAGCCGCGAGACCGAACTGATCGAGGCCAGAGCCTCGCCCCGGAAACCGAGGCTCGCCACGCCCTCGAGATCATCCAGGCTCTCGATCTTGCTGGTCGCATGCCGCGACAACGCCAGCGGCAGATCTTCCTCAGTGATGCCGCAGCCGTTGTCACGCACGCGAATCAGCCGCGCACCGCCGCCTTCCAGCTCCAGCTCGATGCGGGTACTGCCGGCATCGATGGCGTTCTCGACCAGCTCCTTGACCACGGAAGCCGGCCGCTCCACGACCTCACCCGCCGCGATCTGGTTGGCAAGGCGTGGATTGAGGATGCGGATCCGTCGCTCGCCAGGGCGAGCGGGTTGCATGTCGGTCAGCTCGTCAGACATCGATAGACTCCTGGATACACAAGCGAAAAACGCCGCGTCTCTGAAAACGATACTGTCCGCCGACCCAGCCACGGCAAGCAACGCATGCCGGAACTGCATCAGCGGACAGTGTCTGCGCCCCGCCAACGCATGGCGCTGTCAGGACGACTTGATGGCGTCGGGGTCAGCTGCGCGGAATCTTGAGCAGCTGGCCCACGCGCACCGTGTCGCCACTCATGTTGTTGGCCTGCTTGATGGCCGCCATGCTCACGTTGTGGCGCTGGGCCACTTCCGACAGCGTATCGCCACTCTTGACGCGATACTCACCGCCGTTGCCACCGCGTGCCTGGCTACGCTGCCATGCCAGCAGACTTGCGGGCGGCGGATTGCGCTCGAAATGGCTCTGGATTCCCGAAAAGATCGAGCGCGCCAGCTTCTCCTGATAGGGGCCGCTGTTGAGGTTGCGCTCTTCCTGGGGATTGGAGATGAAGCCCGTCTCCACCAGCAGCGAGGGGATATCCGGCGACTTGAGCACCACGAAGCCCGCCTGCTCCACCTGGCGCTTGTGCAGGGAATTCATGCGCCCGAGGTTGGCCAGCACGCCGCTACCCGCCGCCAGCGAATCGTTGAGCGTCGCGGTCATGGTCAAGTCGAGCAACACGCCACGCAGCATCTCATCCTTGTCATTCAGGCTGAGATTGCCATCCACGCCCCCGATCAGGTCAGCACGGTTTTCGGTGGCGGCCAGCCAGCGTGCGGTCTCGGACGTCGCGCCGCGGCTTGAGAGCGCAAAGACCGAGCTGCCGTGCGGGCGCGGACTGTTGAAGGCATCGGCGTGAATCGAGACGAAGAAGTCTGCCTTCTGCTCACGCGCGATCTCGGTGCGCTTGCGCAGCGGAATGTAGTAATCGCTGTTGCGGGTCAGGATGGCCTTGAAGCCGGGCTGGGCATCGAACATGCGCTTGAGGCGCTTGCCGATCTTGAGCACCACATCCTTCTCTCGAGTCCCGCTGGGGCCGCTGGCGCCCGGGTCTTCCCCGCCGTGGCCAGGGTCGATCGCGATGATGATGTCACGCTTGGGATGTGCCGCCGCCTGGGTATTGACCACAGGCTCCGCCGGCTCGCCCTTCAGCTTGCGCTTGGCCGCGGCCTGTTCCTGCTCGCGGATACGGGCCTCAATGGGGTCGATGGGATTCTCGACCGCCGACTCGCCGGGGAACTCGAGATCCACTACCAGGCGATTGCCGTACTTGGCATTCGGCGCCAGCGTGAAGTCCTTGGGATTGACCGGGCGCGTCAGGTCGAGCACCACACGCAGGGCATCCCCCTGACGTCCGCTGCGGATCGACTTGATGGCGCTGCCTTCGAGATTCAGCGCGGCGAACTTGCGCTCGACCGCGGCACTGGCCACTTCGCTGCCGGCAAGGTCGATCACCAGACGGCGCGGATTGTCGAGGCCGAAGACCTTGGCCTTGGCGGCACTGTCGAGATCGAACACCAGCCGCGTGTGGTCCGGTGCGGTCCACAGGCGCAGGTTCTCGACCTTGGCGGCCAGCGCCTGCGGCGCCAACACCAGACTGGCAAGCGAGCAGACGACGCCACCCGCCAGCCATCGACGGAAGCTGCGCGCCAGACACATACGGGGGATTTTGGACGCTATTTCAGGCATCAGACAGGATGACCCAGACAGAAAGAACATGAATGAAGATAACGAATGATCGGACACTGCGCCGCCAGACATCGCAAGCGGAACGGCGTCATCATGCCTGAGAGGTTCGGCGCTCGGCCAGTGTTGCCAACCAACCCTCACCTCGCGGTGTCAGGGCAGTCAATTCGGCCTCGCGTCCTTCGTCGGCGACGAACAGCGTGATGCGCAGATCCGGCGTGGGCAGAAAGCCCTGACCACAGCTCGGCCACTCGATCAGCGCCAGGCTGTCGGCGGCGAGCAGATCGCGCCCCCCGATGAACTCGAGCTCTTCAGGGTCGGCGAGGCGGTAGAGATCGAAGTGGTTGATGTGCCACTCGCCACCCTCGGCCCGTGGCAGCACATAGGGTTCCACCAGCGTGTAGGTCGGACTCTTGACCGCGCCCTGGTGGCCATAGGCGCGCAGCACGCCGCGGGTCAGGGTCGTCTTGCCCGCCCCCAGCTCGCCCTCCAGGAATACCAGCCCGCGGCCGGCAAGGATATTTCCCAATTGAGTGCCGAAGGCAACCTGGGCGTTTTCATCAGACAGAAGTATGCGCATCTCGGGCCCGTGGATTGAGCAATAAATGCATATAGGATGCCAGATCACCTGCAAGCAGGCCACGTTCACCACGCTCCTGTACCGCCTGATCGGCGGCCAGGGCATGCACCAGCACCCCAAGCCGTGCCGCCTGCGCCATGGCACGCGTGACTCGCCGGGCCTGCGCCGCCTCATCCTGGGTGGAACGCAGCTGGCGTGCATCGAAACCGCCGTTGAGCGCCTGCGCCGCCAGACCCGCGATGATGCCACCCAGCACATCGCCCATGCCGCCACTGGCCATGCCCGGGTTACCGTAGGGGCAGAGCGCCACCGCCGGCCCCTCGAGCACCCCCTCAGGGCTCGCCACCAGACTGCCCGCGCCCTTGAGCACCACGCTGCCGCCGAAACGCTGCTGAAGCGTTCTTGCGGCTGCGATCCGGTCGTGTTCGATGTCCGCCACACTGCAATCGAGCAAACGTGCGGCCTCGCCGGGATGCGGCGTCAGCACCCAGTCGTCGCGGTGGATGATGTCGCCTTCGCTCGCGCGCCAGGCCAGCAGGCTCAGCCCATCGGCATCCACGACCAGTGGCTGACCCGCCGCCAGCACCCGCGACATGCCGCCCCAGCCCCACAGCATGCTCTCAAGACTCTCGGTACCCATGCCCGGTCCGACCAGCGTCACGCTGGCCTGAGCCAGCTGTGATTCCAGCACGGCGAAGCCATCGTGGCTGCTGCCCTCCGGGCCACTCTTGAGACCGCGCGCCATGACCTCGGGGCAGCGCGTCAGGCTGGCACTGATATGCGCGGGCGCCGTCAGCAGCGCAACCTTGCCGGCACCAGCCCGCGCCGCCGCCTCACTGGCCAGCAACACCGAGCCCCCCAGCCCCGGCCCGCCGCCGAAGACCAGCGCGCTGCCGGTATCGCCCTTGTGGGCCAGCGGCGAGCGCGGCACCAGCTCGGATTCCAGCCAGCGCGGTGTCAGGCGCTGCACGGCATCCTGGGCCAGCAATGCCGCGGTTCGCGACTGCGCGACCACCTCCGGCAACACGCGCGCCGCACCCAGGCGCGCCAGACTGACATGCCCGGCATGCAGCTCGGCGCGCCCGGTATGCAGGCCCGGCTTGTCGACCAGAAACGTCAGCGTCACATCCGCTTCCACGGCGACACCGGCGACCGCGCCCGTCGCGGCGTTCAAGCCTGAGGGCACATCCAGCGCCATGACATGCACGCCCAGCCGATGAGCGTGATTGATGCGCTCGATGGCTTCAACCACGCTGCCGCGCGGCGCATCGCGCAGACCGATGCCGGTCAGTGCATCCACCAGCAAGGGCCAACCCTTGAGCAGCGCATCCGCCGCACCCTCATCGGCCTTTGGCCATGCCAGCGTCTCGACGCCCGCCTCGCGCGCCGCGATCGCGGCCAGCTGCGCATCACCGGTCAAGGCATCCTCCGGCGTCAAGGCGATGACCCGCACCTCGAAGCCCGCCAGCAATGCCAGGCGCGCCAGCAGATAGCCATCGCCGCCATTGTTGCCGCCGCCACACAACACGCACATCCTGCGCGTCTCCGGCCAACGCTGACGCAGCAGGTCAAACGCCGATTGCGCGGCGCGTCCCATCAGGCGCTTCTCCACCGGCGCTTCGCTCTGGCCACTGTCAGCGGCGACGGTTTCCTCCGCGAGCATCCAATACTCCAGATCGCGCAGCGCCGCCAACGGCCACAGGCAGTTGACCGAACGCCACAGCGTCATGGTCTCCGAAGATGCCGGGGGGCAGGTCTGCTCAGAGGTCGATTCGTGCACTGCCATGCCTACACTCCTTGTCTGGGTATTCGTTGCCTGGCTGGATGTTCGTTGCCTGTCTGGACGCTCATTGCCTGTCTGGACGCTCGTTGCCTATCGTGAGGCACGGCGTTGCATGCCGCCTTCCTTTCTACCACCTTTACCTGCCGTGCACGCCCCGACAGGCAGCACGCTTGGGCTGACCGGCAAGTTGCGCTAAGGTGGCGCGCCTCTGCCCTCGATCTCGCTGGAAACCCCATGTCTGCTCCGCACTCCTCCACTGCTGCCGCATCACCTGATGACACCGGGAGCCCCGCCGCCGATGAACAGGCCATGGCGGAGCTGGCGACGCGCATCAAGACATGGGGGCGCGAGCTGGGTTTTCAGCAGATCGGCATCACCGATGTCGACCTCACGGCCCATGAGGCCTATCTGGAGCGCTGGCTGGCCAACGGCCATCACGGCGAGATGAACTTCATGGCCAAGCACGGCACCAAGCGCACTCGCCCTGAAGAGCTGGTGCCCGGGACACTGCGCGTCATCAGCGTGCGCCTCGATTACCTGCCGCCTGAGGTCGAGACCACTCAGGTGCTCAGCCAACCCGAGCGCGCCTATGTGTCACGCTACGCGCTGGGGCGTGATTACCACAAGCTGATGCGCAAGCGACTGGCCAACCTGGCCAAGCAGATCGAGAAGGAGGTCGGCAAGTTCGGCTATCGCGCCTTCGTCGACTCCGCCCCGGTGATGGAGCGTGCCCTGGCACAGAAAGCCGGCATCGGCTGGTTCGGCAAGAACGCCATGCTGATGAATCAGCAGGCCGGCTGCCTGTTCTTCCTGGGCGAACTCTACACCGACCTGCCCCTGCCGGTGGACACGCCCTTTGAAAAGGAACACTGCGGCAGCTGCAACGCCTGCAAGGTCGCCTGCCCGACGGATGCCATCGTCGAGGACAAGGTCGTCGATGCGCGGCGCTGCATCTCGTACCTGACCATCGAGCTCGATGGCGCCATCCCCGAGGAATTCCGCCGCCCGATGGGCAACCGCATCTACGGCTGCGATGACTGTCAGCTGTTCTGCCCCTTCACACGCTTCGCCAAGGCGACCCAGGAGACTGACTTCTCGCCGCGTCATGATCTGGATCGCATCGAGCTGATCCGTCTGTTCTGCTGGGGGGAGCAGGAATTCCTCAGCAAGACGGAAGGCAGCCCGATCCGACGCATCGGCTACGAGAAGTGGCTCTCCAACATCGCCATCGGGCTGGGCAATGCGCCCTGGTCGGAGCAGGTCGAGCATGTGCTGCGCGCCCGCCTGGCCTACCCCAGCGAGCCGCTGCGCGAGCATGTGCGCTGGGCGCTGAAGGAGCAGGCCATCAAGCGCGGCGCCCGCCTGGCCACCGCGCTTTAAGAGCCGTTGCCTCGTGGGCTATCGCTTTGAATTGAGGAACGATGCTTAGACGATGCCCTGCTGGGTCAGCTTGAGGAAGGTCTTGCGGTAATGCGCAAGCTCCGCCAGTGATTCGCGGATATCGTCCATCGCCTGGTGGGTCGCACGCTTCTTGAAGCCGTCGAGCGCGGCCGGATTCCAGCGCTTGGCCAGCTCTTTCAGGGTCGAGACATCGATGTTGCGATAGTGGAAGAATTCTTCCAGCAACGGCATCTCGTGCTGCAGGAAGCGACGGTCCTGATGCACGCTGTTTCCACACATCGGCGAAGCGCCTGCCGCCACGTGCCGGGCCAGGAACTCGAGGGTCTGGCGTTCGGCTTCGGCGGTATCTATCTGACTTTCCTTGACGCGCTTCACCAGCCCGGATTCACCATGGGTGCGCGTGTTCCACTCATCCATCGCCTCCAGCAAGCTGTCCGGCTGATGCACGGCCAGCACCGGGCCTTCGGCGATCAGATTGAGGTCGCCGTCGGTGACCAGCGTGGCCACCTCGATGATGCGCTCACGCGCCGGGTCGAGACCGGTCATTTCCAGGTCGATCCAGACGAGGCGGTCGGCCTGCGCGGTGGGATTTGCCATGGGTCACTCCTTGCTGAACAGATGATGGAATGGCGCGGGACGCCAGTCGATGACAGCAGTATCACACGCCATCCCGGGGCGTCGCACGACACCCGAGGGCGCAAAGGGTACAATCGCGCCGCAAAGGGGGGAAGACTCTCCCATCCCTGGCGAACGAACGGCGACCGGAGTCACCAGCCAAGCATGAGTAAACGCAAGCTAAGCCGCCAGCAGCAATGGCGAATCGAGAAGGTGCAGGCCGAGCGTACCAAGCGCGCCGAAAAGCGCGAGACGCAGGACCGCGACAAGCTCGACGCCGGCGAATATGGCCCGGAGCAGCATGGCCGTGTCATCGCCCACTACGGGCGCAGCCTGGAAGTCGAGAGCGAATCCGGCAGCCTGCACCGCTGCCACCTGCGCGCCAACCTCGAGACGCTGGTCACCGGTGACCGGGTCATCTGGCGCGAAGCCAGCGATGCCAGCGGCGTCGTCGTCGCGCGTGGCGCACGTACCACCGAGCTTGAACGCCCCGACATGCGCGGCGTGCTCAAGCCGGTGGCGGCCAACATCGACCAGATCCTGATCGTGTTCGCCGCCGAGCCCGCGCCGCAACCCAACCTGATCGACCGCTATCTGATCGCCGCGGAAGCCACCGGCATCACGCCGGTGCTGGTGCTCAACAAGGTCGATCTGCTGCCGGAAAGCGGCGGTGAACTGCGCGACCTGCTGGCACGCTATGAAGCACTCGGCTACGAAGTCGTTGCCTGTACCACCCGTGGCGAGTCGGGGCTTGATGCCCTCAAGGCCCAGCTCAGCGATCGCACCTCGGTCTTCGTCGGCCAGAGTGGCGTCGGCAAGTCGTCCCTGATCGGCATGCTGCTGCCCAGGGAAGAGGTTCGCGTCGGCCCGCTGTCGGCCGAATCACGCCAGGGCATGCACACCACCACCACCGCCTGGCTCTATCATATGCCGGATGGCGGTGACCTGATCGACTCGCCCGGCATCCGCGAATTCGGCCTGGTGCACCTGACTCCCGAGCAGGTCACCGACGGCTTCCGCGAGTTCCACGACTATCTCGGCTATTGCCGCTTCCGCGACTGCAAGCACGAGAAGGAGCCGGACTGCGCCCTGCTTAAGGCCGTGGACAATGGTGAGATCGGCCGCGTACGCTTCGAGAGCTACAAGAAGATTCTGCTCTCGCTGACCGAGAGCTGATCAGGCGCGATCCAGAAGCCGTCAAAAAAAGCCCCGCCAGGCAGTCACTGCCTGGCGGGGCTTTTTCATGCTCGACACTCTCGGGATGCATCACATCATCGAGACACATCACAGCCTCGAGACACATCACTGCCGCTTTCCAGGGCTAGCCTTCCAGCAACAGCAGCAGTGAGAGTGCGAACAGCACCCACATGGTCGGGCGGACCTCGCGCGCCTTGCCGACGCCGAGCTTGATGACCACGAAGCTCAGGAAGCCGAACACGATACCGTGGGTGATGGAGTAGGTCAGCGGGATCATCACCATGGCGATGAAGGCCGGAATCGCATCATCGAACTGGTGCCAATGGATCTTGCCGATCGGCTCCATCATGAACACGCCGACCAGGATCAGCGCCGGAGCAGTCGCGATGGACGGCACCAGCGACAGCAGCGGCGCCAGGAACAGGAACGGCAGGAAGCAGAGCGCCACCACCACCGCGACCAACCCGGTGCGTCCGCCCTGACTGATACCGGCCGCCGATTCGATGTAGGCATTCGCCGGACTGGTGCCCAGTGGCGCGGACACCAGCGCCGAGAAGGCATCGACCATCATCGAGCGTCGGATATTGCGCGGGTCACCATTCTCGTCCTTCAGGTTGCCTGCCTCGGCCACCGCCATGAAGGTCGAGAGCGCATCGAAGAACACCGTGAACAGGATGACGAAGATGAACGGCGCATAGGCCACCTTGAGCGAACCGAGCAGGTCCAGCGCCAGCAGGCCACTGAAATCAGGCGCGGCGAAGATACCGGTGAAGTTGACCAGTGTCGGCTGAGCGATCTCCGGCGGGAAGTAGGCACTGCCATCCCCCCACAGACGCCCGATGGTGGTCGCCATCAGGGTCGTGACGATGATGCCGATGATCAGTGCGCCATGAATGCGCTTCGCGACCAGAATGGCGGTCAGCGCCAGCCCCAACAGGAAGACCACCAACGAAGGCGTCATCGGCGCCACACTGACCACGGTGACCGAGTTGGAGACGATCAGCTTGGCATTCACCAGACCGATCAAGGTGATGAACAGGCCGATACCACAGGCGATGGCGTAGCGGAGCTGAGCGGGAATCGCATCGATCACCAGGCGGCGCACGTTGAACATGGCCAGTACTGCGAAGATGACGCCGGCCCAGAACACGCAGCCCAGCGCGACCTCCCAGCTCATGCCGCCGCCCAGCACCATGGTGTAGGCGAACAGGGCATTGATGCCCATGCCCGGCGCGACCAGGATCGGGTTGCGCGCGTACAGCCCCATCATCAGGCTGCCGAAGAAGCTGACCAGCACGGTCGCCGTGAGGGCCGCACTGAATGGCACGCCGGCGGCTGACAGGATGCCGGGATTGACCACGATGATGTACATCGACGCCATGAAGGTGGCGATGCCCGCCAGCACTTCCGTGCGCGTCGTGGTGCCTTCGGCACGCAGTGAGAATAGGCGCTCGAGCAAGATGATGACTCCCGTTCAGGATGAAGCGATTGAGTAGCAGCTCAGCGTCGACGGGTCGCCGACACGCCGCACCAAAATGACACACATTGAGCGCCAGCACCGCACCCGAAAAGTGCAGCAGCGCCACTGGCGACAGACAGTGTATTGCCTGAGGCCGCGAAGAGGATGCCTCGAGGGCCAATGTTGCATTCGCCACCGGGCGCTGGGCTGAAACAAGATCTACTGGATCTACTGGTCTATCTCACCAGCTGACCAGAAACCCGTCCTTGAAACTGTCCGGAATCCGGAAGGCTGTCCAGGAGGTCAGGTCGTGGCGCACACTGGGCTTTCACACGTTCGCCCCAGAATGTGACGCGCGGCATTATACTGAAAACATGTCGTTTCAGGGGACAAGATGGCAAGGAATCTGGCGCGACGACACTTCGACTCACCGCAGTCACTTGATTGCATCTCTTGATCACAGTGACTTGACCACAGTGCCAGCCGACGTGCCATGATGCCGGGAGGATCACTCTCTTCGTAGAAGCAAGGATTACGCCATGTCTCACGATTCTTCACACCCTTCCCCCTCGGAAGCCGACCTGCTGCCCTTGATCGTCGAACCGCAGCAACTCGCGGAGATGCTCGACCATCCTGATATCGTGATCGTCGACGTGCCGCTGAAAGCCGAGAGCCATGCGCGTCACGTGCCCGGCGCTCGTCTGCTCGACTTCAAGCAGCTGGTCGGCAGCAATGACGATGACATTCCCGGCGTACCGAGCCCCGAGGCGCTGTCTGAGGTGATGTCAGCCCTTGGCATCACCCGTGACAGCCATGTGGTGGCCTATGACGATGAAGGCGGCGGCTGGGCCGGACGCCTGCTATGGACCCTCGCATTGCTCGGCCATACCCGTTACAGCTACCTCAATGGTGGCCTGCACGCATGGCAAGGCGATGGCCTTCCGCTGAGTGACGCCACCAGCGACTGGAGTCCCAGCGAGTATCACGCCGCCTACATGGACACCAGCGTGATGGCGACGCGGGAGGACATTCTCGACCGGCTGGCGGCCGAGGACCCGCAGGAAAGCGTCGTGATCTGGGATGCACGCTCGGCGGAGGAATATCGCGGCGAGAAGGGCCAGAACGCCCGCCTCGGCCATATTCCGGGCGCCGTGCATTTCGAGTGGACCGAGGCCATGGACCGTGAACGCAACCTGCGCATCCGCGACTATGCGGAGCTGGTGACCGAACTGGGCGCTCGCGGCCTCAACCCCGAACAGCACATCGTGACGCACTGCCAGAGCCATCACCGCTCCGGCCTGACCTGGCTGGTGGGTCAAGCGCTTGGCTTCAGCGATGTGCGCGCCTATCCGGGCTCCTGGAAGGAATGGGGCAACCGTGACGACACGCCCATCGAACGCTGAGGGCGCTTGATCGTAGACTGGAATGCCCCTTTCGAACGCCAGCACGCCAAGCCAAGCCATGCCGGAATGACACGCATGGCCTGCCTGGCAACTGTCACCAGGCCCACGACTGCGGCAATTCGCAGGCTTGAGCCGTTATTGGCGATGGGCTAAGGTGCAGCCCAACTGCTGGCCGCCGCTGTTGCCGGCCAACGCCCGCCCTCTCGAGGAGCGGGCTTTTCATTCCTGAAGTGCCTGCAAGGATCGCCATCGTGGATCGCGCCAAGCTGTTTTCCCTGAGCCAGTACCCACTGCCCCAGCACCTGATCTCACGCCTCATCGGCCGTGTCGCCGCCTGCACCAACCCGTGGGTCAAGAACACCTTCATCGAGCGTTTCATCAAGGCCTACGGCGTCAACATGAACGAGGCGCTCGAGGAGAATCCACGTGCCTATGCCTGCTTCAATGACTTCTTTACCCGCGCCCTGAAGGCGGACGCCCGCCCCATCGGTGAAGGCCTGGTATCACCGGCCGATGGCGTACTGTCCCAGTTCGGCAATATCGAACATGGCACCCTGGTACAGGCCAAGGGTCAGGCATTCTCGCTGACCCAGCTGCTGGGCGGCAGTGAAGAGCGCGCCGCACCCTTCCGCAACGGCCGCTTCGCCACCGTCTACCTGTCACCGAAGGACTACCATCGCGTCCATATGCCGGTGGCCGGTCGCCTGATCGAGATGGCCTACGTTCCGGGACGCCTGTTCTCGGTCAACGAAGCCACTGCCAAGCACGTACCGGGCCTCTTCGCGCGCAACGAACGCCTGGTCTGCATCTTCGAGACCGAGCATGGCCCGATGGCCATGGTGCTGGTGGGCGCGATGATCGTCGCAGCGATCAAGACCGTCTGGAGTGGTCAGGTCACGCCGCTTTCCGGTGATGTCGAGACGACCCGTTTCGATCAACTCATCGAGCTGGCGCATGGCGCCGAGATGGGCCGCTTCCAGCTCGGCTCCACCGTGGTGATGTGTTTCCCGGACAGCGTCGAGTTCGATGACGCCCTGACGCCGGGCCAGAAGGTCAGCATGGGTCAGTCACTCGGCATGCGCCCGCCTGCGACAGCACCGGCCCCGAGCGAGTCAGAAGCGCATGCGGCAGAGACAGCGCAGGACACGCCGACCGCAGACGAGAAATAACGCCAGGCCTGGCGCAGCGCGAGCACAACGTGTGCGCATAAAACTCGCACATGAAAATCGAGCATAAAAAAAGGGAAGCCCCTGGCTTCCCTTTTTAACGACAGGAGCCTGACTGCGCTCCTCGTCTTCTTGCCTTGTCCGCGATGAACGCTGCCATCGGGGTGATCACTACCTTCAGTGCCCAAACAGATCAGAGTCCTCCATGACAGGCGTCACGCTCTCACGACGCGACTGCCGGATGATGCCTCGAAGGCTCCGAGGGTTCGAGCCATCATCTGTCGCCTTCTTTCACCATGCCCGATAAAAGAAGACCCGCTGCGACCATTGCCCTGGTCCTGCCATCACCTTGCCTGCGGCTTCGCCGGCAAGCGCCAACCCTCCACGCTGACCTCTCCAGTCTAGTCAATGCACGCTCGGCAAGCGTGTCGGCAATAAACGCTGGGATTCACGCAAATCACATCAAAAGCTGCCTTTAAAGCCTACTCTCAAGCACGTGATGCCGGGAAAGCGATGACCGCCGAGATATCGCGCTCCCCCAGCGCCAGCATGATCAAACGATCCAGCCCCAGCGCCACCCCGCTCCCCGCGGGCATGCCCGCCTGCAGGGCCGCCACCAGGCGCTGGTCGGCCGCTACCTCAGGCAGGCCCCGGGCGACTCGCGCGGCATTGTCTTCGGCAAAGCGCGCCGCCTGCTCACTGGCATCGGTCAGCTCGTCATAGCCGTTGGCCAGCTCGATGCCCGCCACGTAGGCCTCGAAGCGCGATGCCACCCAATCCCCCTCACTGTCCTGGTGCTTGCGCGCCAAGGCAGCCTGCGCAGCTGGGTACTCGGTGACCAGCTCCACGGTGGCTTGTCCCTGCGCTTCTGCGCCCTGTGCTTCTGCGCCCTGCGCCCCAGAGCCCAGGCTCGGCTCGATCACCAGGCTCATCAGCGCATCCAGGCAGGTCTCATGCGACCAGCTATCAGCCGCGACCTCACATTCGCGTGCGCAGGCGGCTCGCAGTTCCTCGAGCGTGGCCGTGAAGGGGTCCAGCGACAGCACACGGCGAAACAGCGCACGGTAAGGCGTGATGGCAGGCCTGGCCTCTGCATCTTGAGACTCACTGAGCAGCGACGGCTGGCCGGTCAGCTGTGCCCCGAGCGCCATCACGCGCCGGATCAGCTCGCAGGTCTCCATCATCATCGCCTCAAGGTTCATGCCGGGGCGGTACCACTCCAGCATGCAGAACTCGGGATTATGGCGACGGCTGACCTCGCCATCGCGGAAGGCACGCGCGATCTGGAAGATCGGCCCGCTACCGGCCGCCAGCAGACGCTTCATGTGAAATTCCGGCGATGTCTGCAGCCACAGCGGCACACGCTCACCCGGCAACTGCGCGGTCAAGGACAATGACGCGAGACCGACATCCGTCGAACCGGCCCGCCCCAGCACCGGGGTCTCCACCTCCAGCACCTCACGCTCGGCGAAGAAGGCCCGCACCTCACTGATCAGACGCGCGCGCTGGACGAGTCGCTCGCGCGTGGCAGTGGGTGCCCAGTCCTCTACCAGGGCAGCGCCTGGCGCGGCAGCGGCTGAAAGAGGTGAAGCAGCGGCGGAAGAATCGGCATCAGACATGGGAAGCTCGAGGAAGGGACCAGCAGAAGACGTTGGCCAACCGAGAGGGCTGATCGACACGATCACCCTCCACGTATGACCAGCACGAAAGAGAAGCACAAATGAGCAGCACAAACGATGATGCCCCGCACGAGGCGAGGCATCAGGGTGTTCACGACGTGAGCGAAAGGGCTCAGGCGCGAGACACGTACTCGGCGCTGCGGGTATCAACCTTGAGGACTTCGCCCTGGTTGATGAACAGCGGCACACGCACCACGGCACCGGAAGACAGGGTCGCCGGCTTGGAGCCACCGTTGGCGGTGTCGCCCTTGAGGCCCGGGTCCGTCTCGACGACTTCCAGTTCGATGAAGTTCGGCGGCGTCACGGCAATCGCGTTGTCGTTCCACAGCGTGATGGTGTAGACGACCTGCTCCTTCAACCACTTGACGTTGTCGCCCAGCGCCTTGCCATCGACAGCGTACTGCTCGAAGGAGCCATCGGTACGCATGAAGTGCCACATCTCACCGTCGGTGTAGAGGTATTCCATGTCGACTTCCATGACATCGGCGGCTTCGATGCTCTCGCCGGACTTGAAAGTACGCTCCCATACACGACCGGTCTTCAGGTTGCGCAGCTTGACGCGGTTGAAGGCCTGACCCTTGCCCGGCTTGACCAGTTCGTTATCGACGATGGCACAGGGATCATTGTCCAGCATCACTTTCAGACCGGACTTGAATTCGTTGGTAGAATAGTTGGCCATCTTGCTCGCTCTCGACTCGTTAACGGGTCTTGCCCGCCATGAATTCCAGATTGCAGTCAATTGGCTGCAATCATGACTAGAAGTGATGCGCATGATAACCCGAACCCCTGCATCCTTGCATACCATCCCGCACAACAGCCACGAAAGTCGTGCCTCAGAGGCCTTCTCGACTGCCGCTGAAACCCCGTCTGCCCCGAATGACTGGCGTGCACAGCTACGCGACGTGATCCGCTCTCCACAGGCTCTGCTGGAGCGTCTGGGGCTGGAGCGCGAGTGGCTGCCGGGCGCCCGCGACGGGCATGAGCTGTTCGCGATCCGCGTGCCCGAGGCCTATGCCAGCCGCATCCGCGCCAATGACCCCGACGACCCGCTATTGCGCCAGGTGCTGCCGTTGGACGCCGAGACCGACGTGCTCGACGGCTACGTCACCGACCCGCTGGAAGAGGCCGAACATACACCACTGCCGGGGCTGATCCACAAGTACACCAACCGGGTACTACTGATGGCCAGCGGTGGCTGCGCGATCAACTGCCGCTACTGCTTCCGCCGTCACTTCCCCTATGATGACCATCAGCCCAGCCGCGCGCAGTGGCAGGATATCCTCGACTACCTGCGCGCCGACGAGCGCATCCACGAGGTGATCCTGTCCGGTGGCGACCCGCTGGTCTCCCCCGACAAGCGCCTGGCATGGCTAGTGGAGTCACTGGACGAGATCCCGCATCTCAAGCGCCTGCGCATCCACACGCGCCTGCCGGTGGTGATTCCGGACCGCGTCAATGACGAGCTGCTCGGCTGGCTGGGCACCACACGCCTGCAGAAGGTGCTGGTCATTCACACCAACCATGCCAACGAGCTGGACGATGCCGTCGCTGCCGCCATGACTCGCCTCAAGAGCGCCGGCGTCACCCTGCTCAACCAGGGCGTCATCCTGCGCGGCGTCAATGACAGCGTGGAAGTGCAGACGGCCCTTGCCGAGCGTCTCTTCGAGTGCGGCGTACTGCCCTACTACCTGCATGCCTTCGACCCGGTGCAGGGCGCCGCCCACTTCGCGGTCAGCGATGACGAGGCCTGCAACCTGATGGAAGCGCTGCTTGAGCATCTACCCGGCTTCCTGATGCCGCGCCTGGTACGTGAAGTGCCAGGACGACGCTCCAAGACACCTCTGTCCAAGCCCCCTGTGTCCAAGCCCTCTGTGTCCAAGACCACAGTGTCCAGGACACCTCCGGGAGTCGACGCCACCACTCACCCTTCGGCGTCTTCCCCTGCGGACGACGAGCGCGAGCCATCTTCGCTCAACCTGACGGGTATCATCGCCAGTGCGTGATTGGCGCACTGGCAGCGTGAGGCAACAACAGGCGGCGTGCCGCACAAAATTTGCTACTATCGCTGGCCAATTTCATCATCGGCACACGCCCCGAGAGGCGTGGCCGCGCTCAAGGAGCCCATCACATGCCTCATCTCGTCATTGATTATGCCGACAGTCTGGCCCCCAGCCTCGACATGGACGCGATCATGGATGACCTGCATGCCGCTGCCATGCAAAGCGGCCTGTTCAAGGAAACCGACATCAAGGTGCGCGCGGAAAGCTGGCGTCACTGGCGTCTGGCCGGCAATCAGGCACCGCTGGCGCACAAGCACGGCTTCGTCAATCTGCACTGCCATCAGCTGGAAGGCCGCAGCGATGACGACAAGTCACGTCTGGCGGATATCCTGATGGAGGCCCTCAAGCCTCACTGCGAGGCAGCCCGCGAAGTCAGCGTGGAGATCGTCGAGATCACCCGCGCGACCTATCGCAAGCACAAGGCCTGAGCGCACGGATTCCTCACTGCCCCTGAGGCCATATACGAAAACGCCCCGTGGCCGAAAGCCACGGGGCGTTTTTCCTTCTCGCGATCAGCGATTCAAGCCAGTGGGCGAACTCAGGTGCCCGTCATGGCCATCGGGACGTGAAGCAGGTCATTGAGACGATGGGCGTGCTCGGCGGCCTCACGGCCCACCGACGTCAGATAGCCGCCATCCGGCAGCGTGGTCAACCCCTTGGCATGCAGACGCTCGGCGGCGGCCACCATGTCAGGGCTGGCATCGTGGCGAATCTTCAAGCCCTTGAGAGCGGCATCGTGCGGAAACAGGCACAGCAGGTGCAGTTCATCGTCATAGGGTGACGGCATGGGCAAACTCCTGACGGCGTGGCGAGTGGCATTTCAGTATGGCGTCAACTGACGAGCGACGAGTCGTCGGCGCTTCCCCTCCAGTCTAGCCCTCACACCTGAAAGCGCATTGCTGCTTTGGGACTATTCTGCGATCTGATGACCAGACGACACCGCCCCCATCGCGGCGGCGATGGAGGCGGTATCACTCACACACTGGCTTGTGACTCAGCCCGGGCGTTCAGCGGCTGAATCACGGATCAGTGCTCGAGATCCTGCTGACGATAGCCCATCAGGTAGAGCACGGCATCCAGGCCCAGAGTCGAGATCGACTGACGCGCCTGTTCACGCACCAGCGGCTTGGCACGGAAGGCGATGCCCAGCCCCGCCTCGGCCAGCATCTTGAGGTCATTGGCACCGTCACCGACGGCGATGGTCTGCTCCATGCGCAGGCCATGACGCTCGGCGATCTCGCGCAGCAGCAATGCCTTGCGCTCGGCATCGACGATCGGTTCACGCACTTCACCGGTGACCTTGCCATTGACGATCACCAGCTCATTGGCGTGGATCTCATCGAAGCCCAGCAGCTGCTGAAGATGACGCGCGAAGTAGGTGAAGCCGCCGGACAGGATCGCGGTGCGATAGCCCAGCGCCTTGAGGTTGGCCATCAGGCGCTCGACCCCATCCATCAGCGGCAGATTGGCAGCGATATCGGCCAGCACCGACTCATCCAGGCCTTCCAGCTTGCTCATGCGTTCGCGGAAGCTTTGCTTGAAGTCCAGCTCGCCCCGCATGGCCCGCTCGGTGACTTCCGAGACTTCCTCGCCGACACCGTGACGACGCGCCAGCTCGTCGATCACCTCGGTCTGGATCAGCGTCGAATCCATGTCGAAGCAGATCAGGCGACGATGACGACGCCAGATATCATCTTCCTGGATCGCGATATCGACACCGTGCAGCGCGCCCAGCGCCAGCGCCTTCTCGCGCAGGGCGTCGATGTCGGTGTCACTCTCCGGCAGGCGCAGCCAGCACTCGACACAGGCGCCTTCGGCCGGTGACTCGCCATCCAGCGGCTCACGCCCCGACAGACGATGCATCAGCTCGACGGTGATCCCGAATTCGGCTGTCAGGCCACCGACCTCGGCCAGAATGCCGGCCGGCAGGCACGGCGCCAGCAGCGTCAGAATCCAGCGCGGGCGCTCCGCCTGATGGCTCCAGCGCGCATATTCCTCAGCACCGACCTGCACGGCCTGCACATCCAGCCCCAGCTGTTCACCGGCGGCGGCCAGCGCGGCCTCCAGATCGGACTCCGCACCGAGAGCCACCAGCGCTTCCAGCGACACCAGCCCGAAGGTCACGCTCTGATTGATGTCCAGCAGTCGTGCGCCGCTGCGCGCCAGCGCCTGACCAAGCCCCGCCAGCTGTCCTGGACGAGCCGTACCGGTGGCACGGATCAAGATACGTTGTGTCATTGGAAAATCATTCCTGAGCAATGAATCATCAAGGTGTCGCCCACGGGGCATGTCGGCGTCAATGCCGACGCACCTCTGCTAATAAGCCAGGCCATCCGGCCCGGATTCAACTATCGACGGCCAGACGGTCGACCTTCTGGAAGCCCTTGGGCAGCTTGCTGCCGCGGCGGCCACGCTCGCCACGATAATAATCGAGATCCGCCCCCTTGAGCAGGGTCTTGCGCTTGCCGGCATGCACCACCAGGGTCGTGCCGGCGGGCAAGACCACCAGCGAGCGCACGAACTCCTCGCGGTTGGCGGCGCGTTCGCCCGGGATCGACAGCATCTTGTTGCCCTTGCCCTTGGACATCTCAGGCAGCTCGGAGAGCGGGAAGACAAGCAGGCGCCCTTCATTGGACACCACCGCCACTTCCAGCGCAGCCCCATCGCCCTGCGCTGACTCAGGCACTTCGGGAATCGCCACCGGCGGCAGCACCGCACAGCCGCGCGGTAGAGTCAGTGCCGCCTTGCCGGACTTGTTCTTGCCGGTCAGCTGCTCAAGCGTGGTCACGAAGCCATAGCCGCCATCGGAGGCCAGCAGATAGCGTGCGGAAGGCGCATCGAGCAGCAGCCCGACCATCGCCGCCCCCGCCGCCGGATTCATGCGCCCGGTGATCGGCTCGCCCTGTCCGCGTGCACTGGGCAGATTGTGCGCGGCTAGGGTGTAGGCACGTCCGGTGTCATCCAGCAGCACCAGAGGCTGATTGGTCTTGCCGCGCGCCGCCAGATGGAAGCGGTCGCCGGCCTTGTAGGACAGACCCTCGGGGTCGATATCATGCCCCTTGGCGGCACGGATCCAGCCCTTCTCGGACAGCGCGACGGTGATCGGGTCGGCGCCCATCAGCTCGACTTCAGACAGCGCCTTGGCTTCGCCACGCTCGACCAGCGGTGAGCGACGTGCATCGCCGAAGTCGGCGGCGGCCTGCTCAAGCTCACTGTCGATCAGGTCCATCAGTGCCTCGTCATTGCCCAGCAGATGCTTGAGGTGCTTGCGCTCACGCTTGAGCTCGTCCTGCTCGCCACGCAGCTTCATCTCTTCAAGACGTGCCAGGTGACGCAGACGCAGCTCGAGGATCGCCTCGGCCTGACGCTCGGAGAGCTGGAAGGTCTCGATCAGGCTGGCCTTGGGGTCCTCTTCCTCGCGGATGATGCGAATGACCTCGTCGAGATTCAGGTAAGCCGTCAGCAGACCCTCGAGGATATGCAGACGATCCTCGACCTTGGCCAGACGATGCTCGAGGCGGCGACGCACGGTAGCGCGACGATAGCGCAGCCACTCGGCCAGCATCTCGTGCAGCGCCATCACCCGTGGACGCCCCTTGAGGTCGATGACGTTCATGTTGACGCGCGCGTTCTTCTCGAGGTCCGTGGTGGCGAACAGGTGCGCCATCAGGCCTTCGATATCGACACGATTGGAGCGCGGCTGAATCAGCAGGCGCGTCGGGTTCTCGTGGTCGGACTCATCACGCAGATCCGCGACCATCGGCAGCTTCTTGGCCTGCATCTGGGCGGCGATCTGCTCGATCACCTTGGCGCCGGAGACCTGATACGGCAGCGCCGTGATCACGATATCGCCCTCTTCCAGCACGTAGCGGGCGCGCATCTTCACGCTGCCACGACCGGTGCGGTAGAGCTTGGCGAGGTCGGTGCGCGGCGTGATGATCTCTGCCTCGGTGGGGAAGTCCGGTGCCGGCAGGTGCTCCATCAGCTGATCGCTGTCAGAGTCCGGATGGCGCAGCAGATGGCGGGTGGCGGCCACGACTTCATGCACATTGTGCGGCGGGATGTCGGTCGCCATGCCCACCGCGATGCCGGTAGTACCGTTGAGCAGCACATTGGGCAGACGCGCCGGCAGCACCTTGGGCTCGCTCATGGTGCCATCGAAGTTGGGCACCCAGTCGACGGTGCCCTGGGAAAGCTCGGACAGCAGCACCTCGGAGTACTTCGACAGCCGCGATTCGGTGTAACGCATCGCCGCGAAGGACTTGGGGTCATCCTGACTACCCCAGTTGCCCTGGCCATCCACCAGCGGATAGCGATAGCTGAACGGCTGCGCCATCAGCACCATCGCCTCGTAACAGGCGCTGTCACCATGGGGGTGGAACTTGCCCAGCACGTCGCCGACGGTACGCGCCGACTTCTTGTACTTGGCGTTGGCCGTCAGGGACAGTTCGCGCATGGCGTAGACGATGCGGCGCTGCACCGGCTTCATGCCATCGCCGACATGCGGCAGGGCGCGGTCGAGAATCACGTACATCGAGTAGTCGAGGTACGCCTTTTCGGTGTAGTCGCGCAGGGCCAGACGTTCGACGTCACCCTCCGCGACCATGATATCCATGCTCATGGGCGCTTGACCTTGATTACGAGCGTAAAACCGGGGAGCGTCTGACTGTGGCGCTCCCGAAAGAATGCTGTCGCGCAGCTTGTCTGGCTTTCGAAGTTAAGCTGCCCTCGCAGCCCGGTTGGCTTTCGAAGTCCAACTGGCCGTGAAAGCTCAACCGATGATCAGACCTCGATATCGGCCATGTTGCCGTAGTCCTCGAGCCAGCTCTTGCGATCACTGGCGCGCTTCTTGGCCAGCAGCATGTCGAGCATCTCGTGGGTGCCATCATCCACACTGCGCGTCAGCTGCACCAGACGGCGGGTGTCCGGCGCCATGGTGGTTTCCCGCAGCTGCAGCGGATTCATCTCACCCAGACCCTTGAAGCGCTGCACATTGGGCGTGCCACGCTTGCTTTCGAGCTGCTTGAGGATGTGCGCCTTCTCGCTCTCGTCCAGGGCGTAGTGCACTTCCTTGCCCAGATCGATGCGGTACAGCGGCGGCATGGCGACGAAGACGCGCCCGGCATCCACCAGCGCCGGGAAGTGACGCACGAACAGCGCGCACAGCAGCGTGGCGATGTGCAGACCATCGGAGTCGGCATCCGCCAGGATGCAGACCTTGTGATAGCGCAGCTTGGTGAGGTCATCCGAGCCCGGGTCCAGGCCGATGGCGACCGCGATGTCGTGGACCTCCTGGGAAGAGTAGATGTCATGCGACTCGACTTCCCAGGTATTGAGGATCTTGCCGCGCAGCGGCAGGATCGCCTGGGTCTCGCGGTTGCGCCCCTGCTTGGCACTGCCGCCGGCGGAGTCACCCTCGACCAGGAACAGCTCGCTTTCGGCAGGGTCGGAGCTTGCGCAATCCGAGAGTTTGCCCGGCAGCGCGGGCCCGGAGGTGACCTTCTTGCGCGCGACCTTCTTGGCGCTCTTCAGGCGGCGCTGGGCCGCCGAGATCACCAGTTCCGCCAGCGCTTCGGCCTGGTCGACATGGTGGTTGAGCCACAGCGAGAAGGCGTCCTTGACCACGCCGGAGACGAAGGCGGCGACGCTGCGCGAGGACAGACGCTCCTTGGTCTGGCCGGCGAACTGCGGATCGAGCATCTTCACCGACAGCACGAAGGCGGCGCGCTCCCACAGGTCATCCGCGCTCAGCTTGACGCCACGCGGCAGCAGACTGCGGTAGTCGCAGAATTCCTTGAGCGCCTCGAGCAGACCGGAGCGCAGACCATTGACGTGAGTACCGCCCAGCGGCGTGGGAATCAGGTTGACGTAGGGCTCCTGTACCAGCTCGCCACCTTCCGGCAGCCACTGGATCGCCCAGTCGACCCCGTGCTCCTCGTCTTCGAAATGGCCGACGAACGGCGATTCCGGCAAACGCTCGAAGCCATCGGTGGCACCGAGCAGGTAATCGCGCAGGCCATCCTCGTAATGCCAGGTCGTCTCGCTGCCATCGGTCTCGATGAGCACGACCTTGAGCCCCGGACACAGCACGGCCTTGGCACGCAGCAGGTGGCGCAGACGCGGCATCGCCAGGCGCGGGCTGTCGAAGTAGCTCTCGTCCGGCCAGAAGCGCACCAGGGTGCCGGTATTGCGCTTGCCGACGGTGCCGATCCGGGTCAGTTCCTCGGCCTTCTCGCTATTCTCGAAGGCGATGCGCTGACGCAGGCCATCGCGGCACACTTCCACTTCCAGACGCGTCGACAGCGCATTGACCACCGAGACGCCCACGCCGTGCAGGCCGCCGGAGAAGCGATAGCTGTCCTGGGAGAACTTGCCCCCCGCGTGCAGCTTGGTGAGGATCAGCTCGATGCCGGTCACGCCATGCTCGGGGTGGATGTCGGTGGGCATGCCACGACCGTCATCGCCGACCTCGATACCGCCATTCTCGAGCAGGCGCACGCGGATTTCCTTCGCGTGCCCCGCCAGCGCCTCATCGACGGAGTTGTCGATGACTTCCTGCGCCAGGTGGTTGGGCCGAGAAGTGTCGGTATACATGCCGGGCCGCTTGCGGACCGGTTCGAGGCCGGAGAGGACCTCAATGGAACTGGCGCTGTACTGACTCATCGCAGCCTTGTGTCCTTGGTGTTGACGTCCGCCATCCGACTCGCCATTTCACGTGCGCGAGACGAACAACGAATTCCTGAAAAATGAGAGACCGGCGCCTGGCGTTCAGCATCAAACGCCCTGCCATGTCGTGCCAATCCGTATCGTGGCGATCCATGTCGTGGCAATCCATGTCATGCCAGGAGATGCCGTGTCCAGCCAGGTCGTGGCGGGTGGCGGCGGGTCTGGCAGAAAGCACCACACACGTGACCTGCTAGTCCGGCGCGACATGCATCGCCGCTGCGGTGGCGGGGGCCAGCCGGTGTCCGCCATGCGCCATGATCGCCGGCAGATATTCCGCCAACTGCGCAAAACCGTGATCGCCACCCGGCGTGATGATCAAGCGGCTTCCCTGATAGAGCCCTGCGGCATCATTGACATCCAATGTCTCATCGGCCGTCGCCAACAGCACCAGGGTGCGCTGCGCCGTGACAGGCTCCGCTTCCAATGCAAGCAGCCCGGGGCCGAAATCCTCGGTGACGGTAAACGTCACGCCGGTATAGGGATTGGCATGCACCGAGCCGAGCCATTCGCTGACCAGTCGCGCGGGACGCACGGCCGGATTGATCAGCACACTGCGTGGCCCCAGACGCAAGACGCTCTGGGAGGGACCAGCCGGCCCTTCGAGGCGTGCGGCCTCACGCGCGACCAGCCAGGTGGCCAGAAAACCGCCCATGGAACTGCCGATCACCATGATGGCGTCATCACAGGCGGGGTCTGCGGGGTCCAGCGCCAGGCGCTCACACAGCGTGAGATAGGCTGCGTTGACCGCCGCCTGACCCGCATCGGGCGCCGGAGGGATATCCGGCATCACGCACGGCAGGCCGAACTGCTCTGCCGCGCGCTGCATCAAGCGCGCCTTGGGCGAACAACTGGCCGAATTGAAGCCGTGCAGGTACAGCAGCCCCTTGACGGGCGCGGTGGTGTGCATCGCTGCCGTATCTGACGGAAAGAGGGAATTGGCCATCAGCACTCCCGACAACACGCCAGCCCGCGACACCGCCCCTCCCACGCTTCAAGATGGCTAGGAATCTCTCGAGCGTTCATGCGCTGGAAGCAGGGTTTTCGACGGTCCGCGTCGTGCTGTCTAGTGTAAACGATTGATTCGCTTATAGGATAGCGAGAATACTGTATAAATCAACAGAGAGCGGCGACTGGCGCCGCCACTCGTCTTGCACGGCATATCGGCATGCCCTCACACACTCTCTCACTCGCCCCCCTCACTCACATCCGCCGCGGGTTCAGCGCGGGTCCTGATCCTGTGCTGCCCACACCGCTTCGATCAGCGCGCGGCTGGAGGCATCCAGCATCTCGAAGCCTTCGCCGGTGGTCATGGTCGCTTCGGTGGCGGTGGCGATCTGCTTGCCCAGCTCCACGCCCCACTGATCGAACGGGTTGATATCCCAGATGGTGGCCTGCACGAAGACCTTCTGCTCGTAGAGCGCAATCAACGCCCCCAGCGTTTCCGGTGTCAGCGCTTCCAGCAATAGCGTGGTCGACGGCTGATTGCCACGGTAGCGCTTGTGGTTCGGCTGCGCCTCATCACCGGGGATGGCGTCATCGCCAAGCATCAATACACGTGACTGGGCAAAGCAGTTGGCCAGCGTCAGGCGGTGTTGTGCCTTGAGGTGGGCGCGCGTCTCGGCGTCCTCGACATGATCATAACGACACATCGGTGCGATGAAGTCACACTCGACCGCCTGGGTGCCCTGGTGCAGCAGCTGATAGAAGGCGTGCTGGGCGTTCGGTCCCAGCTGGCCCCACAGCACCGGACAGGTCGAGTAGTCGATCATCTCGCCATCGTTGGTCACTGACTTGCCGTTGGATTCCATCTCCAGCTGCTCGAGGTAGCTGGCGAAGTATTCCAGACGACCGTCGTAGGGCAGGATGGAGTGGGCGCGGATATCGAGGAAGTTGTTGTTCCAGATACCCGCCAGCGCCAGCAGCACCGGCAGATTGTCTTCCAGCGGCGCGGTGCGGAAGTGCTCATCCAGCTCATGCGCCCCGGCCAGCAGACGACGGAAGTTTTCCATGCCGACGTTGAGCGCGATGGGCAGGCCGATGGTGCCCCACAGCGAATAGCGGCCGCCGACCCAATCCCAGAACAGCAGCTGATGTTCCGGCGCGATGCCCCACTCGGTCATCTTCTCCGGCTTTGCGGAAGCGCCGATGAAGTGCTGACGGTTGATCAGCGCTTCCAGGCGCCCTTCCGGGTCGAGACGCGATTTCAGCCAGTCGCGCGCGGTGCGGGCATTGGATAGCGTGTCGATGGTCGAGAATGACTTGGAGGACAGGATGAACAGCGTGGTTTCCGGGCTGAAGGATTCCAGATAGTCCGCCAGCTGGGAGCCATCCATGGTCGAGGCAAAGTGCACGCCGATCTCGTGGATGTCCTTGGGGCGGCAATCGCTCAGGGCGCTGGAGACCATCAGCGGGCCGAGGTCCGAGCCACCGACCCCGAGGTTGACCACATCGGTGATCGGCTTGCCGGTGGCGCCACGCCACTGGCCACTGTGGAAGGTATCGACCATCTCGGCCAGGTGCTCGAGGCTCTCATGGATGGCCGGCACGATATCCTCGCCATCCACCTCGAGGCTGGCGGAGCGCGGCAGACGCAGCGCGGCGTGCAGCGCCGGACGGTCTTCGGAGCGATTGACATGCTCACCGGCCAGCAGGCGCTTGATGCCCTGCTCGACGCCGGTTTCGCGCGCCAGATCCAGCAGCAGCTCCAGGGTCTCGCCCTTGAGGCGCTGCTTGGAGAGATCCAGACGCAGCCCCGCAGCGGAGCGCGTGAAGGTCGCCACTCGGTCACGCCCTTGCGCCGCATCCTCGGCAAACAGGTCCTTCATATGCACATCGGCCATCTGCTCTTGATGATGGCGCGCGAGAGCCTGCCAAGCCTGGGTATTACGACGCGCAGAACGTGCCGCTGATTGAGTGGACATGGCCACCTCTCTCCTTGAAGTGTAATGACCGGCCCTGCATGGCCCGGCCTGAAATCGATTGATGGAGGCATCACCCGACAGCCGTGACGGGTGCGTCACGGGCGCCGAATGCGTAGAATGGCGGGCCCGACGGGGCACTCTGCCCGGCCGGTCCTCGGCCACAGGCATGTCGCCCTGGCCCACTGCCCGATGAAGTCTTGATCCATGAGTGATGCATCTTACCGTGACGCGATATTTACGACACCCCTTGACCGTGTCGCCAGCTTCTCCTTCGACGAGCAGGTCGTCAGCTGCTTTCCGGACATGCTGCGCCGCTCGGTGCCGGGTTACGGTCAGATCATCGCCATGCTGGGCCTGATGGCCCGCGCTCACCTGCGCCCCGGCGCGCGGGTCTATGACCTGGGCTGCTCACTGGGTGCTGCCAGCATGGCGCTGGCCCGCGAGATGGCCGCCGAGGATATCGAGATCGAAGCCGTCGATCTGTCCCGACCGATGGTCGAGCGCGCCAGCCGTGAACTCGCCGAGGCCTTCCCCGACCACCGCATCAACGTCACCGAAGCCGACATTCGCACCCTCGACTATCAGCCGGCCGGCATGATCGTGGTCAATCTGACGCTGCAGTTCCTGCCGCCGGAAGACCGCGATGCCGTGATCGACAAGCTGTTCGCGGCGCTGGAACCCGGCGGCGTGTTGATCCTCTCCGAGAAGATCATCAGCGATGATCCGGTCGAGAATGCCTGGCTGATCGAACGGTATCATGACTTCAAGCGCGCCAACGGCTACTCCGATCTGGAAATCTCCCAGAAACGTGAGGCCCTCGAGGACGTGATGAAGCCCGACAGCCTGAACACGCATCACGAGCGCCTGGCGCGCGCCGGCTTCCAGCGCAGCCATACCTGGCTGCAATACCTGAATTTCGCCTCGATGGTCGCCTTCAAAGCCGCCGAATGACCGCTACGCCTGCACGGACTCGACCCAGCGCATGAGCATTTCCCCGTATGACCGCGACCTTTACCGCGCCTTCACCGCGCTTGCCTGTGAGCCAGGCGCCGTCGGCGACGGCTTCGCCCGCTGGCTGGGCGCCCTGCCCGAGCAACTGGCCACTGGCCTGGACCGCAAGCGCCATGCTGATCTGAAGGCCTGGCATGGCGCGCTGGAAAAGCTGCCCGCCCTGCCCGACGCGCGCGATGTACAGCTGGATGCCGATCGGGTCGGTGCACGCTTTCCGACTGGCCTGAGCACCGGCCAGCTGCGCCAGAGCGAAAACCTGTTGCGCGCGATGATACCGTGGCGCAAGGGCCCCTATCAGCTCGACGAGATCCATATCGACACCGAATGGCGCTCCGACTGGAAGTGGCAGCGTCTCGCGCCGCACCTGTCGGATCTCACCCATCGCCGCGTGCTGGATGTCGGCGGCGGCAATGGCTACCACGGCTGGCGCATGGTCGGTGCAGGCGCGGCCTTCACGCTGGTGATCGACCCTTCGCCGCGCTTCTACTGCCAGTTCCATGCCGTGCGCCACTTCATCGGCGCGGATCACCCCCAGGGCCGCAACCTGCACTTCCTGCCGGTGGGCATCGAGGATGTGCCGACGAAGATAGGCGCCTTCGATACCGTGTTCTCAATGGGCGTGCTCTATCACCGCCCCTCGCCGATGGACCACCTCTTCCAGCTGCGCGATACCCTACGCCCCGGCGGCGAACTGGTGCTGGAAACCCTGGTGGTGGAAGGTGACGTGACAACGGTACTGATGCCCGGCGAGCGCTACGCCGCGATGCCCAATGTCTATTTCCTGCCCTCCTCGCAGGCGCTGGCCCACTGGTGCGAGCGCGCCGGCTTCAAGGACGTGCGCATCGTCGATGAAGCCGTGACCACCCTGGACGAGCAGCGTGCCACCGACTGGATGACCTACCACTCGCTGAGTGACTTCCTCGATCCCGCTGACCCGAGCCTGACCCGCGAAGGCCACCCGGCGCCACGGCGTGCGGTGCTGATCGCCACTCGCGCCTGAACTGGCGCTCGAGACTCGGACTTCTCATCGCCCCAGGGCCGACGGCGGCAGAAATACAAGAACGGCGATGCTCTGGGAGCATCGCCGTTCTTGTATTTCTCATATCAGACACTGCCTCGCGCCTCAGACGATTCCCAGACGCTGCGCCTGCCGGTACAGATTGCCGCGATCGACCTTGAGCCTGCGCGCCGCCTCCGCCCAGTTGCGATCACTCGCCTGCCAGACCCGCGAGATGTGCTCGCGCTGGAACGCTTCGGTGGCATCGCGCAGCCCCAGCGTCTCATCGCCGCCCTGCCAGGCGGCGCGCTGTGCAGAGCTTGCTCCTCCTGTCTGGCTCGCCCCTGCCATCAGAGCCATTGTTTCCACCTGATCCGTCCTCCCCACCTGCGCGTCCTGAATCTCCTGCGCCACACTGGTGGCCCGCCTGAGTGACACCTCAGCGTTGACCTCCAGCCCCAGCAGTTCCGGTGTGATTACCACCAGCTGGCGCCCATCGGCGCGCAGGCGAGTCGGAAGTGCACCATGCGCGAGCCGGGCATGCAGGGCGGCGCGACTCAGGCAGTGCTCCAGCTCACGCACGTTGCCGGGCCAGGGGTAGTCACATAGCAGGCGCTCCGCCGCCGGCGTCAGGCGCAGATTGGCCAGTCCGAGGCGCGTGCGGTTGTGTTCCAGAAAGGTGCCGGCCAACGCCAGCAGGTCCGCACGTCCGCGCTCACGCAGCGGCGGCACCCTGAGCGGATAGACGCTCAGGCGGTGATAGAGGTCTTCACGGAAATGCCCGGCGGCAACCTCCGCCTCGAGATCGCGATTGGTGGCCGCGATGACGCGCACATCGACCTTGACCACGCGATCGCTGCCCAGCGGCTGCAGCTCGCCTTCCTGCAGCACCCGCAGCAGCTTGGGCTGCAGCGTCAGCGGCAGCTCGCCGATCTCATCCAGCAGCAGGGTGCCGCCATCCGCCATCACGAAGTGGCCACGGTGATCATGGGTCGCGCCCGAGAAGGCGCCACGCCGATGACCGAACAGAGCACTTTCGACCAGGTCCGGCGACAAGGCGGCGCAGTTGATGCGCACCAGCGGCCGCGCAGCCCGCCGGGATGCGTCGTGCAGCCGCTGGACCACGCCCTCCTTGCCCACGCCGGTCTCGCCCTGCACCAGCACCGTCATCTCGGTATCGGCGACCGCCTCCAGCTGCGCCTCGAGCCTGGTCATCGCCGGGCCACGCTGCGGGCAGGCCACAGCACTCTGTGACGCCATGTCTGCCTGTGACACGACCATGGAAGCCGAAAGGCCTGACCTGCCGACCGTGGCCCCCGCGGCCCACTCCTGTCGCAGGGACAGCGACAGACAATGTGCGGGGAGTGACAACCAGGCTTGCAACTCCTGAAGCGGAAGTGCCAGGTCGTCCGTGCTCGCAGAGGCGCACAGCGATTCCAGCGGGGCCAGCACCCCCGGCGTCAGCGCGTCGAAAGTCATCACCCCCAGCAGGGTATCGCCCTCACGCAGCGCGATACCGGCACAGTCATGCACCAGCAGATCCGGCCCATGCACGTCCCCCAGCAAACCATCGAAGGGGTCTGGCAAGTCGCTGTCCAGCGCGAAACGATGTACCCCCGTGTGCTCGGCGATCGCCTTGAGCCGCGGGTGCTCCGCCAGCGCGAAGCGTCGCCCGCGCACCTCGGCAGGCAGGCCGTAGGTGGCCAGTGGCAACAGCTCGTCACGCTCGGGCAGGTAGCGCATCAGGGTCGCCGCCTCACCGGGCAGCTGCTGCATGATCGCGGCCAGCAGACGCGTCCATGGCAGCGCTCGCCGCTCGCCGCCCTCTTCTAGGGACAACCAGGCGGCGAGCCAGGCATTCACGGCCGCGACCGGCGTATCGTTCTGGGTCAAGTGGGCATCGGGCATGCGGTCATCCTTGCGGGTGTCGGGAGCGAGAGGGCTGAAGATTGATGTCATCATGACACGATTGATGTCATTGGAACACGTCACATGACCATGTCATTTTGACATCATGGACCCACAGAGTGCATGACGGCTGGTCTCAAGAGTTGGCACGCCCCTTGCCATGGAGAGAGGGACATCAATCAGAGGTATCGTCATGCTGACCAACGCCCAGGAAGACCTGATCGCCGCCACCGCTCCCGTCGTCGCCGAGCATCTCAATGCCATCACGGCGCGCTTCTATCCGCTGATGTTCGAGCGTTATCCCGAGGTGAAGCCGCTGTTCAACCAGACCCACCAGGCCAGCGGCGGCCAGGCCCGTGCACTGGCCGGCGCCGTACTCGCCTATGTCGGCGCGCGCCACTCGCGTAAGGCAGTGGACCGCCTGCTGGCGCCCGTGGTCAGCAAGCATGTCTCGCTCAATATCCTGCCGGAGCACTACCCTATCGTCGGCGAATGCCTGATGGCCGCCATCGGTGAGGTGCTGGGGGACGCCGTCACCCCGGAGATCGCCGATGCCTGGGGCGCCCTCTACGGGGAACTGGCCGCTGTACTGATCGCCGCCGAGCAGGGCCGCTACGACAGCTTCGCCGCCACTCGCGGCGGCTGGCAGGGGCTGCGCCGTTTTCGCATCGTGCGTACACAGGACGAGAGCCGCGAGATTCGCTCGCTGTACCTGGCGCCGGTGGAAGGCCCGATGTTCTCCTTCCTGCCGGGCCAGTACATCGGCATGCGCCTGACGACACCGCAGGGCGTGATCCATCGTCATTACAGCCTGTCCCACGCGCCGGACGAGCGCTTCTGCCGCATCTCGGTCAAGCGCGAGGCCCACGGCCAGTCCAGCCAGTACCTGCATGCGCTGAAGGCAGGTGACGAGATCGAGCTGCTGCCGCCGGCCGGCGAGCTGACCTTCGAACATGCTGCCCCGCAGAGCGCCGATGCCCCGGTGCTGTTGCTGTCGGCCGGTGTCGGCCAGACGCCGATGCTGCCGCTGCTGACGGCGGCGCTGGCGGCGGGCCGCCAGGTGATCTACCTGCATGCGGCACGCAATCCCGAGGTGCATGCCTTCGATGCCACCCTCAAGGCACTGGTCGCGCAGTATCCAAGGCAGCTGCATTATCAGGTCTGCTACGAACAGGCCGAGACGCTGCCGCCCCATGCGCAGCTAGGCATCATCGAGCGCGACTGGCTGGCGCAGCAGATCGCCGCGACCGGTGCCAGCGCCGAGTCGCTGCAGGCCTTCGTGATCGGCCCGCATGGCTTCATGCAGAACATGATCCAGCACCTCAGCCGTATCGGCGTACCGCTCAGCCAGTGTCACCACGAGCACTTCGGTCCCTCCGCCCCGCTCGCCATCGACACGGCTGTCGCCTGATGCGCCAGGTGTGAGCCGCACCATGCAAAAAGCCCCCATCGCCTTACGGCCATGGGGGCTTTTGCGTTCTCCGGCTTCATTCCAGCAGGCCGTGTTGTTATTGCGTGTCCAGCGTTGTTGTTGGTATCTCGCTGACTTCCATTCTGCTGTCGCTACAGGATGGAATCAGTTGGTGCGACCAAGCAGCTCGCGCACATCTCGCGCTTCCCAGTGCGGGAAGTGCTTGCGCACTAGCGCGTTGAGGTCGGCTTCAAACGCGGCCCAGTCGGTCTGCTGGGTAGTGGCCTGGGTGCCTGAGCGGCCCACGCCGCGAATCATGCCCGCGCCGACGGTCACGTTGCTCAGACGATCGATCACGATGAAGCTGCCGGTGCCCGGGCTTGAACGGTAGTCATCCACCGGCACCGCCTGGGTCAGCTCGAGCTGGACGCGACCGATGGCGTTCAGCGCCAGGCTGTCGCCCTCGTGATGCTCCAGCGTGTTGACGTCGTAGAGGTAGTCGATGGCACTGACCTGACCGGTCAGATCACGGGTCGCCAGCTTGATATCGTACTGACGGCCCGGCTGCAGCGGCTTCTCGTGCATCCAGACGACATCCGCTTCCAGTGCATTGGAGAGCGGCAGTTCGGCATCCGCCGCCACCAGCCAGTCGCCACGCGAGATGTCGATCTCATCATCAAGCGTCAGGGTGATGGCCTGACCCGGGTAGGCGATCTCGAGATCACCATCGAAGGTGACGATACGCTCGATGGTCGAGGTCTTGCCGGACGGCAGCACCTTGACGCTGTCACCCGGGCGCACGACACCGGCCGCCAGGGTGCCGCAGTAACCGCGGAAATCGAGGTTGGGACGATTGACGTACTGCACCGGGAAGCGAAGATCGCTGAGATTCTGGTCGTGGGTCAGTTCGACGGTTTCCAGCACCTCAAGCAGTGACGGACCCGCTTCGCCATCCACGGTGTACCAGCCCAGTGCTGGACTGCGGTTGACGACGTTGTCGCCCTTGAGGGCGGACATCGGCACGAAACGGATGTCCGGCGCGTTCAGCTTGTTGGCGAATTCCTGATACTCGGCGACGATCTCATTGAAGCGCGTCTCGGAATAATCGACCAGATCCATCTTGTTGACCGCGATCACCAGGTGCTGGATGCCCAGCAGGTCGGCGATGAAGCTGTGACGACGGGTCTGGGTCTGCACGCCGTAGCGCGCGTCGATCAGGATGATAGCCAGGCTCGCGGACGAGGCGCCGGTGGCCATGTTGCGGGTGTACTGCTCGTGCCCCGGCGTGTCGGCGATGATGAACTTGCGCTTGTCGGTCGAGAAGAAGCGATAGGCGACATCGATGGTGATGCCCTGCTCACGCTCGGACTGCAGGCCATCGACCAACAGGGCCAGATCGACCTCGTCACCGGTGGTGCCGCTGGTCTTGGAGGCCTGGGTGATGGAGGCCAGCTGATCTTCATAGATCAGCTTGGAATCGAACAGCAGACGACCGATCAGGGTCGACTTGCCGTCATCAACGCTACCGCAGGTGATGAAGCGCAACAGGTCCTTGCGCTCGTGTTCTTGCAGGTAGGCTTCGATATCCGCGGAAATCTTGTCTGACGCGTGGGACACACTCTTCTCCTTGCCGCTGTCATGAGCCTGATGAGTGGCGAGCCAGTATCGCGAACCAATGTCTCGTGAGGCTGCGAGCCGACTCATCAGGCGAATTGTTCGTTCGGGTCATCAAGCACCATGTGACGGCGCTTGCAGGCAAAATGCTGGGGCGACCTTAGAAATACCCTTCGCGCTTCTTCTTCTCCATGGAGCCTGCCTGGTCGTGATCGATGGCACGCCCGGAGCGCTCACTGGTACGCGTCAGCAGCATTTCCTGGATGATTTCCGGCAGGGTCGCGGCGGTGGATTCCACGGCGCCGGTCAGCGGGTAGCAGCCCAGGGTACGGAAACGCACGGACTTCATTTCCGGCACTTCGCCTTCCTTGAGCGGCAGACGGTCGTCGTCGACCATGATGTCGAGGCCATCACGCTTCACTACCGGACGCACGGCGGAGTAGTACAGCGGCACGATCTTGATGGATTCGAGATAGATGTACTGCCAGATGTCCAGCTCGGTCCAGTTGGAGAGCGGGAAGACGCGGATGGACTCGCCCTTGTTGATCTTCGAGTTGTAGATGTTCCACAGCTCCGGACGCTGATTCTTGGGGTCCCAGCGGTGGTACTGATCACGGAAGGAGTAGACACGCTCCTTGGCCCGCGAGGCTTCCTCGTCACGACGTGCACCACCGAAGGCAGCATCGAAGCCGTGCTTGTCGAGTGCCTGCTTGAGACCGGCGGTCTTCATGATGTCGGTGTACTTGGCGCTACCGTGATCGAACGGGTTGATGCCCGCCTCGACGCCTTCCTGGTTGATGTGCTCGATCAACTCCATGCCGACTTCCGCGGCCATCTCGTCGCGGAACTTGATCATTTCCTGGAATTTCCAGGTGGTGTTGACGTGCATCAGCGGGAACGGCGGGACACCCGGCGCGAAAGCCTTGCGCGCCAGGTGCAGCATGACGGCGGAATCCTTGCCGATGGAATACAGCATGACCGGATTGGCAAATTCCGCTGCCACTTCACGGATGATGTGGATGGATTCGGCCTCAAGCTGCTTGAGGTGGGTCTGACGTTCGGGGGTAAGCATCGCGTGCGGCAACCTCATGAGCGCTGGGAGTCGCCCCGAAAGGCGGCCCGTGACAGACAGGGCATGCCCGAAGGTCATGACGAGCCAGGAGAGCCTCACTCTCTCGTCCCACGGAGCATGCTGGATACCATTACGGTACCCGCGCCGCCTTGATAACGTCAAAGAATCAGAAACTATCTTTTAAGACCAAAAAGGCATACCTGATACCCATGGGCCTTGCACCAGACTCATCAACGCCGAGGGCATTCACGCTGACGTCCAGAACATTCATGCTGATGCTGTGGCAGCACCAGCGCCTGGGGCAAGCTTGCCCGCCCCTTCTTGCGAGCCTGGCTAGAGCGTGACCCGCTCCACCCAGGTCTCGAGATGCTCGCCATCGAGATCCACCACGCGCAAACCGGGACGCGCCGCCTCATCCACGGCGAAATCATGGCTCAGCGGAGCGAACTGATCGGAGGTGGAGGGAACGCCATAGACGGCCACACTTCCCTGCCCACACGTCTTGAGTTGCGTGAAGGCCTGATGGATATGCCCACACAGCACGGCCCGCACCTGCGGGTATGGGCGCAACGTTTCCCACAGTGCATCGCGGTCGGCAAGACCCAGCACATCCATCCAGTCCGAGCCGATCGGCAGTGGATGATGATGCATGGCCAGCAGGATCGGGCGCGGGTCCAGCTCGACGGAAAGCGCCAGTGACTGCGCAAGCTCGCTCAACTGCTCCTCGCCAAGCTCACCCCCGGCCTGCCCGGTGACGCGCGAATCCAGACACAGCAGTCGCCAGTCGCCCAGATCCAGCTCGTGATGGAAGGGACGCAGCTCCTGCATGAATTCAGGGTGATCGTGGTTGCCCGCGAACCAGAACCAGGGACAGCCCAGGCCATCGAACAGCTCTGCCGCCATGCGATAGGAGGCAGGGCTCTCGTCCTGGCTGACATCACCGGTCACCAGCAGGATATCGGGCCGCAGGCGCGAGGCATGCGCCATCACCGCCTCCAGCTGACGCCAGGGGAAGCCCAGCCGTGAACGCGCGTCAGGGTCGGCGCGCAGATGGCAATCACTTATCTGAATCAGTCGCATCGGTCTCTCGAGCAGCAGGGAAATGAACAGAACCGCGACGGCCGGGCCATCGCGGTTCTGTCAATCAAGACGGTTAATCCATCGGGTGTCAGCGCCTGTGCGCCATGCCAGCGTTGAGCGTCACGGCAATTCCGGCACGTCCGCCTGCCCGAAGGCGCGGGCATGGGTCAGCCATTCGCCGAGAAAGCGATTGAGCTGCAGCTTTTCGTCCGGCTGGTGCATGCGCGGATTCGGGTAACGATTGCGCCCTGAGAAGTGACGCTGGCGCTGAAAGTCGGTGACCTCCGCCATGCGCACGTCGTGGTAAAGGTGCACGCTCATGCGCGGCGAATCGATGATGTGGTCCAGCACGCCGGTCTGGGCGACCGTGACCATGGTGGTATAGGGCGCGCATTCGACCACCTCGAGCAGCAGCGTGCCGAAGTGGCCCTGGTTGCCCGCCAGCGGGAAGGCGAAGCTGTCACCGGCCTCGGCCTTGCCGAGGATGCGCGTGAGGCGCAGATAATTGGACCCGCACTCGGCATGGAGTGCTTTTAGGTCAGCCACATAGGCTTTCTTGACCTGCATGGGCGATCTCCTTGCGAATCTCAGAACATTGGCATGTTGTCTGTCAAAGCACGCCCGCCATCGTGCGTGGCAAGATGCGGGCACCGCGCGATAAATCAAGCGCTGCGCCAGCGCTCAGGCTGTCGACGTTCAGCCATCAGCTCTCGGCTATCGACTCCAGTTCTCGGGACTGAAGCTGAGACGAAAACCGAGACTGATACGGACACTGACGCAGACAGTGATCTGTTGCTGGCTGCCGGTTTTCAGCAAGCCTCTAGAATAGCAGCTCTGACGCACAGGTTGAGGAAGCCTGCGTGAGACACGAGGGATTGCCAAGCTTCGCCTTCACTGCCTCAGGCATGCATGACGCGCAACGAAGCACGTTCACGCAGCAGCCATTGCATGGCCATGATGGCCATCGCATTGCCCAACCGCCCTTGTTCCAGCAGCGTGAGGGCCGCCTGGAAATCGAGCACATGCACGCGGATGTCTTCATTCTCCTCGGCCAGACCATGCACGCCGCCCAGCCCACTGCTGTCACACAGACCGATGAACAGCGTGACCTCCTCGGTGCAGGCGCCGGGGCTCGGGTAGTAGCGGTACAGTTCGATCAGGTCCGTCAGCTCACATCCGGCCTCCTCGATCGCCTCGCGCCGCGCGACCTCATGGGCCTGTTCGTCCTTGTCCACCAGCCCTGCGATCGGCTCCAGACTCCAGGGCGTGCGTGCGTCTTCCAGCATGCCGGCACGAATCTGCTCGACGAAGACCACGCGGTCGTTGACCGGGTCGTAGGGCAATACGCCTACTGCATCGTGACGGACATGCACCTCGCGATGGATCACATCGCTCCAGCCACCGTTGAAACGCTGGTGGCGGAATTCGCGCTGCTCGAGGCGGAAGAAGCCGTCCTGCAACACCCTGGCCTCGACCAGTTCGACATCATCATGTGCGAAGGCCTGTTGCCCTGCGACGTGCTCTTGTTGCTCGCTCATGCATCCTCCTTGGCTGAGCAGGCATTATCCTGTCCTGCCGCGAGACTGGCCAGCCCGTCACCTGCAGACTTGCTTGGCGCGTCGTACTGAGTCAGTCATCAGCGCCATTTGAAGGCATCTGGGCGACTTCTCATCCACAGAGCGGTAAACGACACGGCCCGAGCGGGATCTCCGCTCGGACCGTGGGGCTCAAGGACTCAGTAATTCAGGGAATCGGGAATTCCTTCGAGGCTGTCAGAACAGCGCCTGACACCAGCGCTGCCGTTCACTGGCAGGGCTCACTGATGTCTCTCCAGACAGTCTCCACTTCCAACAGCCATGCAAGCGATACGGATGCCAGAGGCTCACTGCAGGCGCTTGATCAGCGCGGCGATCTCTTTCTGCAATTCCTGATCGGCCAGCTCACGATTGGGTCGTGGCGGCCCGTCCTGAGCGAGACGCGCATGCTTGAGCGCTTCCTCATCACGGCCTTCGGAAGCCAGATAATCGGCGTAATAATAATTGGTATCCATGCCTGTCGGGTTGACCTCAAGGCCCTTGCGCAGCACTTCTCCCGCCTTCTCATCATCCCCGAAGCCCACCGGCCAGCCGGGCGCCTTGTCATAGAGTGCGCCAAGCGTCACATAGGCTGAGGCATTGTCGCCCTCGGGGTCGAGCGTGATCGCCTTCTCGAGCGCGGCCTTGGCTTCCTTGGCCAGATCCAGTGCTCCCAGGCCACCGCGCGCCTTGGCCCATGAGGCCAGGATGATGCCTTCCCAGGTCAGTACATGGGCGTTGTCTGGATATTGATCCGCCAGCGCGCGCACCTCCTTGCCCAGGGCTTCCATGCCCTTTTCCTGAGCATCACCGGAGACCTGATAGTTGATCTGCGCCCAGCGCTTGGAGAGCGGGAAGACGTCATCATCGCCCGGGGCAGCATGGACTCCGGTCATGCCGGCCAGCGTGATGCCCAGCGCCATGCCCCCGGAGAGCAGTACGCGACAGCAACGGGACATGACACGGCAAGACGGGTGTGAAGATGGCAGCATGGGCATGGACAGCTCCCTGATTTTCGTTATTGTTGGCAGATTCAGCATGGGTGACGCGCAAGTGCTCCGGCGAGCACACATTGACTGTAACGAACGTTTGAATCGGCCGCCAATCACCCTTGGTCGCAGGTCTCAACGCTAGCGAACATCGCACACGACGCCTTGAGCCTTACCCACAGAACCAGCGGAGCAGACCATGCAAGGTCGTAACATGACACGCTGGCGCGACCCCAAGACGGACCCGCGCCAGGAAAAGAAGAGCAACGTGATTACCCCGCAGGGCCACGCGAAGATGAAGGGGCTGGCGGACCACTTGAGGCGCGTGAGGCGCCCTGAGCTTTCACGCAAGACGGGCGAGGCCGCCGCCATGGGGGATCGCAGCGAGAATGCGGATTACACCTACAACAAGAAGGCGCTCAATCAGACCATCGCCAGGATCGCCTATCTGGAGAAACGCCTGGATGAACTGACGGTCGTCGATCGCCTGCCCGCGGATCTGGAGCGCGTCTATTTCGCGGCCTTCGTGACGCTGGAGGACGAGCAGGGAGAGGAGATGGAGATCCGCATCGTCGGCCCTGACGAGACCGACAATCCGCGCCGCTGGATCAGCGTCGATGCGCCCCTCGCTCAGGCATTGCTGGGCAAGGGGCTGGATGACGAGGTGAGCGTGGCCGCACCGGGGGGCGAGACGACCTACATCATCACGGCCATCCGCTATCAGTCGCCGGAGGCGTAAGCGGCGAGCTGGGTATCAGTCCTCAGGGAATCAGTCCTCAGGGAATCAGGCCGCAGAGGCTCAGGTCGCAGGGAATCAGCGCGCCTTGCGCGCACGATAGACCTTGAACTGGCGCGTTTCCGCGAGCACTTCAAACTCGCCGAAGGCCGCCTGCAGCAGATCGGGATACGGCAGGAAGGCGTTGGCGACCAGCGTCAGGGTGCCGCCGGGCATCAGATGATCCGGTGCCTGACTGATCAGGCGCGCCGCCGGTCCGTAATCGATATCGCGCTCATGATGGAACGGCGGATTGGCCACGATGGTCTCGAACCGCTCCCCCTCGAACGCCGCGAAGACATCGCTGAGGCGTACGTCCGCCTCAAGCCCGTTGAGCGCCAGGCTGCGACGGGTCGCCTCCACCGCGAAGGCACTGACGTCGCCTGCCATCACGCGCGCACCGTGACGCGCCAGCCAGCAGCTGATGATGCCATCTCCCGCCCCGATATCCAGCGCACGCTTGTAGCCACGGGTCGGCAGGTTCTCCAGCAGCAGTGCGGTCCCCGGGTCCAGCTTGGCATTGCCATAGAGTCCCGGATGACTGGTCAGTCGCATCTCCAGCGCCTCGAATTCGCCCCAGCCTTCTGTCCATTGTCCAGCCACTGCCAGTGGCGATCCACTGCTGGCGGCCTGTTCGGCCGTCAACTCACGCGTAGCGGATGACCACAGCTGGCAACGGCGCGCGGTATCCTCCTTGCGCGCCGTCATTCCCAGCGCCTTGAGGATGCGCTCAGCGCGCTTGATGCCACCGTTGACCTCGCCCACCACCTTGATCGGCGTGCCAGCCGGCAACACATGACACAGCGCCACCAGCCACCACTCGCCCAGCGCGTGCGCCTTGGGCCAGAACATGATGGCGCCCGCAGCTTGCGCGATGGTGTCGTCAGCTCGCGCATCAGCGAAGGACACCGCATGGCTGACCCGGTGCCCTGCTTCCCGCGCGGCATTCACGATGCCGGTATCATGCCCCCAGACACGCCGCTGACGATCCGATGACAGCCACCAGTCATCACGCGGCGCAGCGACCCACAGCCAATCACGGAAATCACTGTCCTGACGCTCGAGCAGCTGACAGGCGGGGGTTTGAGCAGACATGAAGACTCCAACAGGGTAAGAAGATACGGACAACGGCGAGAGCGCCGGATATCGAAACAATACGGTTGTGCAGGCGCCGCCTCAGGCTGGACGCACCAGCTCATAGTGCAGATAGCGGCCCAGATAGACGAAAGGTGGCGTGCGCCAATGCTGGCATTCGAGCGCCAGCAATTTCTGCATGTCAGCCTCGCTCAGCGGGTCGCGTGAACGCAGATAGTCGTGGAAGACGCGCAGCCCGGTCAGCTCGCGCACCTCAAGCCCCGCCTCTGCGGCCCACTGACGTATCTCGCCATCGCGAAGCGGTGAGATGGGTGTCAAGCGCTTGCCGGTACCCCAGCCCGCCAGGCGCCCTTCCAGCACCTTGTCGAAATTGCCCTTGCTGACATTGGAAAACGCCAGCGCATCGCGATTGAAGACACTCAGTGACATGACACCGCCGGGCGCCAGCAACTCCGCGAGCAATGCAAACCCTTCTCGCGGATCGACCAGCCACTCCAGCACGGCGTGGCACACTACCACCGGCCACTGCTGGTCAGTCACGGCGGCGAAGCCCTGCAGATCACATCCCTCCCAGACCAATCGCCCAGCGAACGGCTCATCACTCGACAGCGCGTCGGCTTGACCTGGCATTTGCGGATCTGACATTGCCTGAGCCGCCCGGGAGGGATCAGCCGTCGAACCAGCGGACAGCCCCTGGCCTTGCGGCGCGGCAGTGCTCAGGAAGCGTTTCGCGCGCTCACGCATCTCGCCTGAGGGTTCGATCAACGTGAGATGGTGCCCACGCGTGAGCCACCAGTGGGCTGTCTGCCCGAGCCCCGCACCGATTTCCAATACCGGGGAAGGCGGCAGGTGCGAGAAACGCTCATCCATCAGGCGCTGGGTCAGCGCAAGACGAACACGGCCGCGCTCCGTGGTGTAGAAACCACGTTCGAACTTGTCGGCCAGACCGTCGAAATGACGATCAGCGGTGGCACGGCGAACGCGGGAAGCGCCAGCGCGGGACGAGGTTTTCGGCTCAGGCATGAAGAATATCTTGGCGAAGGAGAAAGAACTGACGTTGCGATGGTGCAGATAATGCCTCACTCACTCGCCAAAGGCACTTCTCGGCGCGGATGAACCGCGATGTGATGCCGCTGATGGCCTGCTGCCACGCATTTCCTCCGCCAAAGGGATCGGCGTAGAATGGCGCCTGCATCGAGGGGCCAAGGAACGGCACATGGCGAGGAAAGCGGTCATGGGGCAGAGAAAGACCGACACTTGATCGACTTGAGCAGCTAAGGCTTCAACGTGACTGACTTGTGCACATCGACTCCACTTCCGACATAGACCTCAGCCATGAAACAACGCGTTCTGCTAATCGTCCGCAAGCTCAACATCGGCGGCATCCAACGCAATACCGTCAATCTCGCCAATGTCTTGCACCGCGAAGGCCATGAGGTTCATGTACTGGTACTGAAGGGTGAACTGGAGCTCGTCCCGGATGCCGGCGTGCATCTTCATCAGGTCGACTTTGACAAGGCATTTCGCAAGACGGGCATCGGCCTGTTCTACGACCTGTTCACCCGCCTGCTGCTGACCCCCTGGATCAAGGGCTCAGGCTACGTCTGGCGAGGCTATTATGGCGGTCACTATCTGCGCCGTTTCGTCGCGCGTCTGGAGAAGGAGCACGGGCCGATCGACCGGGTCATCACGCGCGGCCAGGGCGCCTTCGAGACCTTCTGGTCGTGGCGGGACCCTCGCCTGTGGCAGGTGGCGGTGTCATGGCCCGGCGACCTGAAAGAGGGCTGGCGACAACGCTTCCTGCTGAGCCGCCTGTATAGCGGTAAACAGGTCGTGTGCAATACCGACAATGTGCGTCAGCAACTGGAAAACCTGCTGGACCATCACGGGATCAAGGCGGCGAGACTCGCGACCATCGGCAATGTCTGTGATCTGGATGCCATCGCCGCCATGGCAGAGGAAGAGGTGGAGCTCCCCCCCCGTCCCTACGTGGTGCAGGTGTGTCGCCTCTCGGATGTCAAGCGCCAGGATGTGCTGATCAAGGCATACCTCGCGTCAGGTATCGAGGAAGACCTCGTCATCGTGGGTGATGGCCCCAAGCGGGAAGCCACCGAAGCACTGATCCGCGAGCTGGGTGTCGGCGACAGGGTCCACCTGATCGGTAGCCGCCTGAACCCCTACCCATGGATGAAGCACGCCCGCCTGTTCGTGCTCAGTTCACGCAGTGAGGCCTTCGGCATCGTGCTGGTGGAGAGCATGTGCTGTGGCACGCCATGCGTGGCACCGGATGTCCCCGGCGGCATTCGCAATGTCTTGATCCATGATCAGGCGCGTCTGATCTCCGAAGACTCCATCGAGGCGCTGGCAGCCAAGATTCGTGAAGGTCTCGCCAACCCGCCGGCACTCGACTCGGATCCGGAGCTGATCGAACGCTTCCGCGATACCCGCATCATGCAGGAGTTTCTGTCCCTGCCCACTGATGCCTTGACATCAGACTCCCGCTGACACCAACGCCCTGCATTTATCGAGAGACTTTCCTGCAGGGCTTGTTCTTGCGCCTTCCCGCGACGATTGAGTGACAAGTCGAATCGGTTGAGTGACAAAGCGATCGACAGACACGACGGTACGAGGTCCAGACCGAGAACCAGGACATTGTGAATCGGGTAATCGGACAGGAAGACCAAGTGCGGCAGCTCTTGAGGCGAGCCTGAAGCCGGGCCGGATGCTGCTCACGGCAAGGGCCGAGCACGCAACGCACGGTACAGAGAAGACGATGAGGCGATGACGCAGAAGGCAGGACAGACGACGTCGTCCAGAAGGTGGGGATGCTGGCGCCCCCTGCAGGAGTCGAACCTGCGACCTGCCCCTTAGGAGGGGGCCGCTCTATCCAGCTGAGCTAAGGAGGCGTAGCGAGCGGAAGTATAAGCCATTGAAGTGGCGAGATAAACCCGACAATTGCTGCGACGCCTGCATCACGCCCCCTGTCATCAGCTACATGATTGAGGCGCAGGATCGATAACCTGAGTGCATACTCCACGTCTGATTTCGGTGCCATGCCCCCTGACAGGCTGAGACAACCTCATGAACCTGCCTCCCCTATCCTTCCGACAGCCGGGCCTCCGCGTCGCCAATCATCTCTGCCATCGGGCGCGGGCGCCCCAGCAGGTAGCCCTGAACTCGCGAGCAACCCATGCGCCGGAAGACTTCGAGTTGCTCCACCTCTTCCACGCCTTCCGCCACGACATCGAGTGACAGGGCGCGCGCCATCATCAGCATGGCACGCACGATCTCGTTGCCCGTGGCATGCGTGTCTGGCGATTCCTCTAGACACAGGTCATTGATGAAGCTGCGATCTATCTTCAGCTCCTTGAGTGGCATACGACGCAAACGCGACAGATTCGAGTAGCCAATGCCGAAATCATCAATCGAGAAGCTCAGACCCAAGGCTGCCAGCTGGTCAATCTTCTCGAGCATTGCCGCTTCATCATCCGTCGCCAGGCTCTCGGTGATTTCCATACGCAAGAGCTCAGGCGCGAAGTCATGTTGCGCCAGCAGCCTGGTGACCTGCGGCACGAACTCGCTGCTACGGAACTGTACCTGACTGACGTTGACCGCCATCGGTAGTGCATGCCCTCGGGCGGTCATGGCGGCAAGCTCGCGACAGACCTGCTCCAGCACCCAATGCCCCAGCTCGAGAATCAGCCCGGACTCCTCCGCGATGGGGATGAAGGTCGCTGGCGAGACCATCCCCAGCTGCGGATCATGCCAACGCAGCAATGCCTCGGCGCCACACAATTGCGGCTCACCACTTTCGGGCAGGGAAAATTGCGGCTGGAGGTGGACGCTCAGCCGCTGGCAAGACACGGCTTCACGCAGCGCGTGCTCCATCTGGGCGGCATCGATGATGCGCTGGCGCATCTCTGGTGCGAAGAAACACAGCCGTGCACGCCCGGCCCCCTTGCTTTCATAGAGCGCGATATCCGCTTGATGCAGGAGGTGGCTCCAGGCATCGCCCTCTTCTCTGTCGATCTCGTCGTGCTCCGCCTTGCCGGCCGGCAGCACTTGCTGAGAGCAGGCGCCATAGCCTTCCTCGTGACGCGGATAGAGCGTGATGCCCAACGAGCCGGTCAATTGATGCGTTCGTCCTTCAAGCTCCAGCGGCCCCTGCAGTCGCTCCAGCATCTGCTCCGCCACCTGGCGCGCTCGGCTAGCCGCTTCGCGCGGCCCACCGGCTCTCGGTGCCAGCAGCACGATGAACTCGTCTCCCCCGTGGCGCGCGAGGAAGTCCTGCGGGCCCAGCATCTCAGCCAGACGCGAGGCGACCTGCTTGAGCGCCAGGTCACCGGCATCGTGTCCGAGGATATCGTTGAGACGCTTGAAGTGATCGAGATCCAGGAACATCAGCGCGCCCATCTCGCCGGGTTGGGCCTGCTCCGCCAGCTCACAGAGATGACGACGCACGAGACGCCGGTTGGGCAAACCGGTCAACGAGTCGTGCATGGCCTGATGCGTCAGTTGCTGGTCACGTCGATAGCGTTCGATCGCCAGTCTGGCCACCTTGACCGCGACTTCGAGCAAGCCATGGTGAGTCGCATCGAAGACCTCGCCTGTCTCGGCATAGAAGGCAAAGCTGCCCAGGGGGTTATCGTCGCCATCGAGAATCGGCATCGACAGGCAGGCATCCAACCCCAATGCATGCGGATGCTCACGGAAGCCCTCCCAGGCAGGTTCCTGCGCGATGGAAGGCGTCATGACCGGCTTGCGCCGCCACATCGCCGTCCCACAGGTGCCCACGCCTTCCCCGATCATCAAGCCACAAGTGAACAGCATGAAGCTTGCGGGCAGACTGGGCCCCTGCCCTGCCACGATGGTGAGGCCCACATCATCCAGCAGCAGCAACGAGGAGCGCACCTGAACCGCGGCACCTTCGATGGTCAGGCACAGGTCTCGCAATGTCTTGTCCAGAGACTGGCCTGCCGCCACAGCTTCCAGCAGCTCAAGCTGGGAGTGACTCAACATCAAGGCTCGGTGCATCTGGGTAATGTCCGTCTGCAACCCCAGATACCCATCCACCCGCCCCCCGGAATCCTTGAGCGGAATGCAGCGCAGCCGCAATCGCAGTGGTTGGCCATTGCTGTCGTAATGCACCAGCTCCTCATCGCTGGGTTCGCCGCGGCGGCGCTGTTCACGCAATCGGGTGATGACCAGCAGATCGGATGCCGGCCCCATCAGGAATTCACTGGGCACCTTGCCGACCACCTGCTGCTCTCGATAGCCGAGAAGCTGCTCAAAGGCGGGATTGACCCAGCGAATGCGCCCTTCGAGGTCGTAGCAACAGACGCCGTTGCTGGTGTGATCCAGCAGCTGGTTCAGCAAGCCTTCGGCTTCCTGGCCATTGGCGGGCCGTGAAGTGCTCGGCATGGTGCCAAACGATGTGGTGTCACTCACTGGCGTATCCTCAGCAGACTCCTCTGCGATCCTGGCTGGATGACATGCCGAGCCTTGGGACTCGGCGAATTACCAGCACCAGCGTGCCTGATCCTCGGCACCAGTATGCGGCCTATGTAGCAGTGATAGTAACCCACTGCGATGCGTTGAATATGAGTCCAGCGTCATTCAATCGGCACTGGCGTTGACCATCATCCGGCTCTCGAGCGCCACACAGGCCTTTGAATCGAGCGCGATCACTCCCACAACTCTGACAGCTCAGACTTCAGATGCCTGACAGCATGATCCACACGGAAGCCTCGGGCGTAGTACACACATCACGCCATTCGCCATGGAGAGCCACTCCTTGAACGCTCTGCTGCCCTTTGTGTCAGTCGCACTCTGCATACTGTTATCGGGATGCGGCCCGCGCTACCTTGCGACCAATGACATCCACCAGGCCCCTTACCTTGATGGATCCTCCCCCTCATCCCATCTCGTGACCCGCGACGCCACATCGCTGGCATGGGAGTCCTGGCAACCTGCGCAGGCAACCCCTCAACGCGCCATGCTGCTTGGCCTGCACAGCTACGGCGACTTCCGCCTGGCATTTTCCGATCTGGGTCCGTGGTTGGCCGGACAAGGCATCGTGACCTACGCCTATGATCAACGCGGTTTCGGGGAGTCCGGCCAGCAAGGGCGATGGCCGGAGTCCCCGTTGCTGGTCGAGGACCTGGTGGACGCCATCACGGTACTGCGCCAGCGCCACCCGAACCTCCCCTTGATCGTGGCGGGCGAAAGCATGGGCGGCTCGGTGATACTCAATGCCCTCGCCCGCCACCCGGAGCTGTCGATCGATGGCAGCCTGCTCGCTGCCCCGGGCGTCCGCGGTGGCATCCGCTGGCGCTATCTGTACAACGCAGGGCTCTGGACAGCGGCGCACCTGATCCCCGCAACCAGCGTGGAGGTACCCCGCAGGTACCCCGAAGGAGAACTTCAGCCCGTGGCCGCCAGGCGGTTGGCCGAGGATTCCCGCGTCGTGCATTCCGTGCGCCTTGATGCCTATTACGGTCTGATCCGCTTCACGGATCACGCCAGCGATGACATCGCGGCGCTTTCTGCAGACACACGGCTGCCGCACACCTTGCTGCTCCACGGTGATCGCGATGACACCGTGCCCCGTGTGGCCATCGAGCGGCTGGTCAATGACTGGCCGAGCGCCTCACGCGATACGCTCGAGATACATTACCTGCCCGAGGCACCCCACCTGCTGCTGCAATGGCACGACAGTGAGCAGGTACGTGGGCGGATAGCACACTGGTTGGCCGAGTTCCTGCCGGCGCACGCTTCACAAGAATGAAAGCAAGAGCGAGAGCGAGAGCGAGAAAGAGGCGATGGCCGTGACACGCCGACTCATGCCGATAGCGCGTGCCCTACAAACAGCAACGCCCCGAACAGAGTTCGAGGCGTTGCTGTCTATCTATCTAATTATCGCCCCTGTGAGGAGCATGCTGACCGCTAACCAGCGATCACTGACGCGCGGTCTTCAGGGCATCAGCCAGTTCACGGGTCAGGGCGTGTACGGCCTGAGTGCCCTGCTCCGGTGTCTCGGCATTGGCCTGCAGATCGATCAAGGCAGAGCCGACCACCACGCCGTCGGAGAAACGCCCGATCCGTGCCGCCTGTTCAGCGGTACGGATACCGAAGCCGACCGCGACCGGAATATCGGTATGTTCACGAATGCGACCGACCTCGGCCTCGACCTTCTCGGCAGTCGGTGCCGCGCCGCCGGTCACGCCATTGCTGGAGACGTAGTAGAGGAAGCCCGAGGTGTTGGCCAGCACACCCGGCAGGCGCTCACTGTCAGTGGTCGGCGTAGCGAGGCGAATGAAGCTGATGCCCGCTTCGTTGGCCGGGACGCACAGCTCGTCATCGTGCTCCGGCGGCAGATCGACGACGATCAGGCCGTCGACACCGGCCTCGCTCGCCTGCTCGAGAAAACGGCTCACGCCACGACGATAGATCGGGTTGTAGTAGCCCATCAGCACGATGGGGGTGTCCTGATCGCGCTTGCGGAACTCGCTGACCATCGCCAGGGTGTGGTCCATGGTCTGGCCGGCCTTCAGGGCACGCTGGGTGGCATGCTGGATCGCCAGACCATCGGCCATCGGGTCCGTGAACGGCATGCCCAGCTCGATGACATCGGCGCCGGCGTCCGCCATGCCGAGGAAGGTCGCGAGGCTGGCATCGTAGCCGGGGTCGCCCGCAGTGATGTAGGTCACCAGCGCAGCACGATTCTCGGCGCGCACGGCAGCGAAACGACGGTCAAGACGGCGGCTGGCAGTAGTGTCGATAGCGGAAGTGCTCATCAATAGACTCCGAATTTGCTGGCCTACAGGCATCGATGACACCTGCAGGCGAAGAAGGCATGGGGCGCTCAGACTCGATCAGCGACTGACGACTCTGACGCCGGGCAACACGTGACAGACCCGGGCTTACTCGCCGTCAGGGTTCAGGCCCAGTTCGTCGGCCAGGTGATGAGTCACGGTGGCCATGTCCTTGTCACCACGGCCGCTGAGGTTGACCACCATCAGATGGTCCTTCGGCAGGCCCGGTGCACGCTTGATGACTTCCGCCAGCGCGTGAGAGGACTCCAGCGCCGGAATGATGCCTTCCAGACGGCACAGCATCTTGAAGGCGTCCAGCGCTTCCTGGTCGGTCGCGGCGACATATTCGGCACGCTTGATGTCATGCAACCATGCGTGTTCCGGACCGATCCCCGGATAGTCGAGCCCGGCGGAGATGGAGTGCGCATCGCCGATCTGACCTTCTTCATCCTGCAGCAGGAAGGTGCGGTTGCCATGCAGTACGCCCGGCAGGCCGCCCTTGAGGCTGGCGGCATGACGCGGAGTTTCCAGGCCTTCGCCAGCGGCTTCGACACCGATGATCTCGACGCTCTCGTCATCGAGGAACGGGTGGAACAGGCCCATGGCGTTGGAGCCGCCGCCGATGCAGGCGACCAGCGAATCCGGCAGGCGCCCTTCCTTCTGCTGCAGCTGCACGCGGGTTTCCTGACCGATGATGGACTGGAAGTCCCGCACCAGCTGGGGATACGGGTGCGGGCCGGCCACGGTACCGATGATGTAGAAGGTGTCATCGACGTTGGTGACCCAGTCACGCAGCGCCTCGTTCATGGCGTCCTTCAGCGTGCCATCACCGGCGGTGACAGGCACGACCTTGGCGCCCAGCAGCTGCATGCGCTGCACGTTGGGCTGCTGACGATGGATATCGGTGGAGCCCATGTAGATCACGCAGTCCAGCCCGAAACGCGCCGCCACGGTGGCAGTCGCCACACCGTGCATGCCGGCGCCGGTCTCGGCGATGATTCGCTTCTTGCCCATGCGGCGAGCAAGCAATACCTGGCCCAGCGCATTGTTGATCTTGTGAGCCCCGGTATGCATCAGGTCTTCACGCTTGAGATAGATCTTGGCGCCGCCCAGCTGCTCGGTCAGACGCTCGGCGAAATACAGCGGGCTCTGGCGGCCGACATAGTCCGCGGACAGACCAGCCAGCTCCTCGGCGAATGCCGGATCCTGCTTGGCGGCTTCATACTCGCGCTGAAGGTGCAGGATCAACGGCATCAGCGTCTCGGCAACGAAGCGGCCGCCGAAATCACCGAAGAAACCCTTGGCATCAGGCCCTTGGCGCAGGCTGGGGGTAGCAGTCGTCTGGCTCATGCTGAACTCCTCGAAATCGTGTCAGTGGCTGGTCGCACAGAATGCGCAAGGCAATTGCGGGGCCAGCGATATGGTGATCATCCTAGCGCTGCAGGCACTGGAAGAAAAACGATAAATTCGCCAAGATGTGTGAGAAAATCTCACAGATGGTCGAGACGGTCATTGCCGCGCAGTGAACCTTTCCGTACCAATGACACGTCCAGCATTCGCCCAGCACTTGCTCAGGAGACACACCATGGAGCGCACCGAGCTACTGCCGCCCCTCAATGCCCTGCGCACCTTCGATGTGGCGGCTCGCCATGAGAGCGCCTCGCGCGCCGCAGAGGAGCTGCATGTGACCCACGGGGCCGTCAGCCGTCAGATTCGCCAGCTGGAAGACGCACTCGGCACACGCCTGTTCGATCGCGCCGGACGTGGCCTGACACTGACACAGGCCGGCCGTGAGCTGGCGACTGCGACCCGTCATCACCTTGGCGGTCTGGCACGCGTGTGCGGAGCACTGGCACGCAGTGATGCGCGGGCGCCCTTCGTGCTGAGCTGCCCGGGGTCATTTCTGGCACGCTGGTTCATTCCGCGGCTGGGGGCACTCAAGGACGCCCTGCCGGAACTCGAGCTGCACCTGACCGCCAGTGAGGACAACGAAGGGCTGCGCAATGGCGTGGACGGTGTCCTGCGCTTTCAGACGCCGCCCTTTGACGACGCCGAGCATCAGGAGACGCGCGTGCTGGGCACCGAGCGCATCGGCCCTGTCCTGCGGCCCGACAGCGAGTGGCTGGGCAAGGCCTCCACCGCCCCTTCCCCCGAGGTACTGCTGGGCCTGCCCCTGTTGCATACCCGATCACGCCCGCAAGCCTGGCCGGATTGGTGCTCACGCCAGGGGCTATCCAGTGAGGGGCTTGATTACGCGCAAGGGTTCGAACACCTCAACTACCTGCTCGAGGCGACACTGGTCGGGCTGGGCGTCGGCATCGCACCGGACTATCTGGTGGAGGAAGACCTGCGCAGCAAGCGCCTCGTGGCCCCCTGGGGCTTCGTCGAGACCGAGGCATGCCTGACACTGACATTGCCGCAGGTCGGCCGCGCTCGTGCTCGCCATCCGCATGCCGAAGCGCTGGGCGAATGGCTCGCCCGGGAACTGGCGACGGCTCCGCCCCACTAGCCGCCACACTTTGTGACAGGCATAAAAAAAGCCAGTCACAAGGACTGGCTTGCCCGGCCATGTATCCAGAGGATAACGCCGGAAAGATCGTGAATCCGCTCAAGGAACCATCGCAACCTGCAACGCAGGCTGGAAGCGAGGATGGGCGAACAACCCTGCGCATTGAACGACGCAGCCATCCTCGGCAGAAATGATCGAGGAGCCATGGCAGGCTCAACTCGAAGACTTCACGTCAGGTGGCCAGTCCTTATCCGAGATGGAGGACTCGAGATGAAGAGTGACGGCCTGACGCGCTTCAACTGTCAGCATCATATCTTTTAGTCCGCGAACAAAAAAGAGCCCAAACAGCAACAGACCTTTGCTGGAGAAGCACCATCAATCGCTCGCATGACGACCGGTATCAGTGACAGCCAGGGGCTGCAGCGCCCTTGTCCGAGGCGAGCCCCCCCGAGGCGCGATTCGGCGGATTGTTGCCGCCGAGTAACAGACGCTGAATATCCGTGGCCGCCATCGGCTTGTAGAAGTAATAGCCCTGGATCAAGTCACAACGCATCTCGCGCAACAACTCCAGCTGCTGTTCGTTCTCGACCCCTTCCGCGACCACCTCCAGCCCGAGGCGATGACCGAGGAAGACCGTGGCCTCCATGATGGCGCGGTCCTTGGGCTCCTGGGCGCACTCGATCACGAAGGAGCGATCTATCTTGAGCGCCGTCACGGGCAACAACTTGAGATAGCTCATCGAGGAATAGCCGGTGCCGAAGTCATCGATGGCGATCTTGTAGCCACGGTCGTAGAGCGCCCGTAGGCTGTCGCGCACCTTGATATCGGCATCGATCAACACGTTCTCGGTCAGCTCGATACCGATGTCCCGCGGTGTCAGCCCGTATTCCTCGACATAGGCCTCAAGGCGGGTGAAGACATCTGAACTGATGGCCTGGCGTCCGGAGATGTTGATGTCGATCCGGTAGCCCTTCAGCCCCATGGCGCGCCATTCGGCCTGCTGACGACACGCCTGGCGGATGACCCAGTCTCCAAGACGCTCGATCAGATTGGTACGCTCGGCGACCTTAACGAAATCTGAGGGCGGAATATAGCCCTCGGGAGAATGCCAACGCAGCAGCGCCTCGAAGGATTCGATGCGCTCACTGCGCGCCGCCACCTGCGGCTGATAATGCAGCGACAATTCCCCACCGCCATCCTGATTCAACAGCGCCTGCAGACGTCCGGCCAGATGGTGCTGATGCAGCATCTCGTTGCGGACTTCCTGATTGAAGAACTGATAGCCATCGCGCCCGGCCAGCTTGGCACGATGCTTGGCGACATCGGCATTGCGCACCAGCTCGGCCGCCTCGCTCCCATTCTCGGGATACAGGCTGATGCCGATACTCAGACGCAGCAGCAACTGGCGCCCTTCGATCTCGAAGGGTCGCTGGAAGTCCTGGCGAATGCGCTCGACCACCGACAGTGCATCACTCTCGTAGTCCAGACGTGGCATCGCCAGCACGAATTCATCGCCACCAAAGCGCGAGAGCAGATCCTGGCTGCGCTGGAAGCCCTGCAGGCGCTTGGCCACGCTGCGGATGACACGGTCCCCCATCTCGTAACCAAGGGTGTCATTGATCTCGGTGAAATGATCGATATCGAGAAACAGCACCATCAGGGTGTCGTCATGACGCTGACATTCACTGAGCGCCTCACCGAGTTCGCTCTCGAAAGTCTGGCGATTGGGCAGCTCCGTCAGGGGGTCGAAACGCGTCATGTAATCCAGATCACGCTGGACCTTGCGCTCACCCGCCAGATCGATATCGATACAGAACATCAGCGGGTTGTCAGTGCGCTCCCCCAACATCACATGGTGGGAAAAGACAGGCACGGGGGCACCCGACTTGTGCTTGAGCTCAAGTTCACTGGAGGGAATCTCGATACCCTGAGAGACCCAGGCATGGTGTGCGTCCACCACGACATCTGCCATCGTCTCCGGGATCACCAGAGTTTCCAGGCATCGTCCACGAGCTTCCTGCTCGCTATAGCCGTATAGCCGCTCGCTGGCCTCGTTCCAGTAGATGACGCGGCGCTGGCTGTCATAGCCCTGAACGGCGACGCGCGGCAGACTTTCCAACAGCTCTCGAAAGCGCTGATCACTGACGGGAAGTCCCTTGCTGGTCGAGAGGCCAACCATACTCGTCTGCATGACCGCCTCCTGCGTATGCTGATGATGTGACACCTGACGCTTGCGAGATAGCATGATGCCCGCAGTTGCGCCAAGAATCACCATCAGTAACGCGGTTGGCCATCGACCCAGCATGCTCTGGCTCCACACCACCACCGCCATCAACGTCAGTACCACGGCAATGATGACGGGACGAGAGCACAATATTCCGGCGACCCTGCTGGCCTGGCGGAACCCTTTAGCCATGTTGAAGGATACCTCCGCTGCCGTCCTTCGCCTGTTCGCCGGACTTCGGCGGAGCAGATCAACTCGTGACGGAATGTCACTTCGAACGAGTTCTCTCACACACAGAACGAGCTCTTGTCGTCATGAGAAAAGTCTAAGGGTCTGCTGCGCGTAAACCCAGCGTCTTGCAGCGCCTCTCGATGACTATCCTCAACGCTTCATGCAGTGCCAGACGGCCTGAACATGCGTTGCGCTGCTCGTCTGCAAAGGGCGAAGAATAGCGCCAATGACTTACATAATACCAGTCGATTAGATTACTCATACCTCGATACTGGCCATGTACCCATATTGATGATACTTGCGCGAGATTAGCGTGTTACCGCCATGGTACGGGTTTGACTATCTCGTGCGCACCTTCCCATTCTCCTCGACGTTGCCAACGCAACACCTTCCATCTGCGCCCAAGCGCACAAAACGTCGAGGAATTTCATATGAACATCGCAAATCGTGGCGTACGTCAACTGGCCGACTCTTCCCGCAAGATCACCCTGGAACAGGGCGGCCTGGTGGAGCACTACCCGGCCCCCAAGACGGACACCGCCCCCTTGCGCCTACCGCTTGCCTCGCAGTACTGGCCGGAGGCAGTCCACGAGGAGCTGGCACGCCAGCATTGGAGCAAGGCTTCCATCACCTCCCAGATCGATCTCGAGGCCTGGCAGGGCTTCTTGAAGGATCTGCCGCGCGACCCCTACGTCAACACCCGCTGGAAGCGCATGTCCTGGCTGCACCTGAACGACCAGCATGAGGTCGAGACGCTGGGCGAATGTCCGATGGCACAGGGCGGCAAGTTCAATGACGCCGCCAGCATGGCTGACCGTCTGCGCTATTACGCACCGCTGGAAGAGAGCTTCACCGAGCGCGAGGATGTGCGCGCCTTCGTGAAGGCATGGGCCGACATGTGGGGTATCGGCCCGCGTGAACCGATCCTGATGCAGATCACCGGCGTGCGCGGTGATGGCACCATCGACCCTCTCCAGGGTCAGGGCATCCACGCCGATGGCTGCAAGTACCTGAGCATCTTGGTGCTCAACCGCGAGAATGTCAGCGGCGCCATCAACACCCTCTATCAGGACAAGGCGGGCAAAGAGCTGCTGACCACCACGGAGCTGGCACCGGGCGAGGTCCTGCATATCCACGATGACCAGCTGTTTCACAGTGTCAGCTCCATCACCCAGGAGAACGCCGGCGAGCACTTCGAACGCTTCATCATTATCATCAACTGCTCGTTCATCGACGAGTTCCAGAACCGCATGCTGCGTCGTCATTTCCCGGACGCCGTCCTCAACGACTGCGAGTGAGCAACGGACTGCTCGCGAGCCATCGCAGCGAGACGCATCGCAACTTGCGGCGTCGTCTCATCTGAAGCCCCGCCGCGCAGAAGCCACGATGCCGATGCCCCCCGATACGTGAAACCCTGTTCTGAGCGCCTGAGCGCCTGAGCGCCCAAGTGCCTGAGCGCCTGAGCCTCTTGGCGACAGATGCAGGAATGAAGAAGGAGAGCCACCATCAGGTGACGCACTGTCACAAGGTGCGCGCCGACGAAAACGTGCATATGCAGCACCAAGCGTCAGCCGGGCGACCGGCTGGCGCTTTTATATGCCACAGAACGCCTGCTTCGCGCTTGCCTTGGATCATGCCGCTGCCCTGTTACACGATTCTTCCTTTTTCTCTCTCTTCTCTCTACTCTCTCTACTCTCTCTACTCTCTCTTCTCTCCTTTCTTTCCTCTTCCTTCAGCACTCCCCCGCCGCCGCACTTTGCATTACTCTGGTGGCTTGCGTTTGGCGCTATCGCAGTCGTCGCGACGCGCTTGATTGCATCGTCGCTTTGGAGGCGCTGTCCTCCCCTCTATGCATCAGGAATCTCTCATGACCTTTGAAAGCGGGCTGACCTTCTTCGTTGCCATCTTCCTGTTTGGCATCACCCCCGGGCCTGGCATCCTGGCGCTGCTGGCACGCGGCATGAGTCAGGGGGGCAACGCCTGCGTGCCGATGGCCGTGGGCATGAGTCTCAGTGATGTCTGCTACATGCTGGCGGCGGTGTTCGGCCTGTCGGCGCTGGCCACGCATTGGGGCGAGGTCTTCGTGGTCATCCGTATCCTGGGCGCCGCCTACCTGCTCTATCTCGGCTACCAGTTATGGACGAGCTCACCGACGCTGGAGGAAGCTGAGATTCCCAAACTACGCGGCAACTGGTGGAAAGGCTTTCTGCAGGGCTTTCTCATCTCGGCGTCCAACCCCAAGGTCATCCTGTTCTATATCGCCTTCCTGCCCACCTTCATGGATATCACCCGGCTGTCCGGCAGCGATATCGTGATCGCCGCCGGACTCAACCTGAGCGCCTTGCTGCTGGGCGTGGTGCCGGTGGGCTATCTCGCGGGCCGTGTCCGCCGCTATCTACGCTCGGCGAAGGCGGTCAAACGCCTCAATCGCGGCGCCGGCGGTCTGATGATCGGGGCGGGTGGCTATCTGGCATTGCGCGGCTGACGCCTGAACGACGCTCCCCGTGACACGAGCACCTTGCACAAACACGAACGCCCCTGCCGATTGGCAGGGGCGTTCGTGTCGAGAGGCATGTGATTGGGTAGCAAAGCGCTGGTGCTCAGTCCACGGCGTCAGTGCACGCTGTCGGCGCTGAAGTCAGTACCAGTACCCTGCGCTTGCCGTCTTTACTGGCGGATGCCTTCGATGACCAGATACAGATCGACGGTAGCCGCATTCGGGCCGAGCTTGGACGTGTCGATGCCGTAGTCGGCGAGCTTCAGCGTGGTGGTACCTTCAAAGCCCTGACGATAGCCGCCCCACGGGTCTTCACCACCGCCGATATGATCCACGTCCAAAGTCACGGGCTGTGTCTGGCCGTGCAGCGTCAGTTCACCCTTCAGCTTGCCGGAACCATCGCCGGTGGACTCGAAACCGGTCGAGGTGAAGGTCGCCGTCGGATATTGGGAGACATCCAGGAAGTCGGCCGACTTGATATGCTTGTCGCGTTCGGCGTGGGCGCTGTCCAGGCTATCGACATCGACTTCCACCGACACCTTTGCGTCTTCCGGCTTGCCCTGATCATAGGAGAAATCACCACTGAACTCCTTGAACTGCCCCAGCACGTAGGAATAGCCCAGATGGCTGATCTTGAACTGGATGAAGGCGTGCTGGCCATCAGTATCGATCGTGTAATCGGAGGCCTGTGCCTGACCCGCCATCAGTGGCAACGACGCCGCCATGAGGCCCGCCACCAGTGACTTGCCGAGGAAGGATATCTTGTTCATGTTGATGCTCCTTGAGAGGTTTCGTCACATCTGGCGTTCGAGCCGTACCCAACGCCTTCCTTTTCGTCAGCGCAGCGGCCGAATCATGCGCCGCAACGTGTCCTGCCCATCCAGCAGGTGATGCTTGAATGCTGCCGCCGCATGCCCCAGCGACAGGATGATCAGCGCACAGGCAGCATACCAATGCACTTCACCTGCCAGCGATGCCTGATCCTTCAGCCCCGAGATCACCGCCGGCACCTCGAAGAGATCGAATACCTTGATACCACGCCCGTCAGCGGTGGAAATGAGGTAGCCCGAGATCATCACCACCAGCATCAGCACGTAGAGCAGCACATGTCCGATCAGGGCCGCGCGCTGCTCATTGCGCGTACCATGAGCCTGCGGGGTCGTCTGGCTCCAGCGCCAGGCAAGCCGCACCAGCGTCAGTACCAGCAATATCACCCCGACCGAGCGATGCCACCACGGGCCGAGCTGATACCAGGCATCGTAATAGCCAAGCGACGTCATCCACCAGCCCAGCGCGAAGAGTCCGACGATGGCCAGCGCCGACAGCCAATGCATCACGATGACAGGCCAGCCCCAGCCCCGTCGAGAATTACGCCACATGAGGTGCTCCTGATGACAGTCTCCACCTGATCATCGATCTGACAGGTTCTTTGAGCAAGAGCTTAACCAGTGCCCGAACGGACGCCAACCCTCGCGGGCAACACCAGCGACATTTGTCCAGAGACACCCACGCCCGGCAGAACCGGGCGTGGGTGCGCAAAGGCAGACGTCAAGGGACTCAGCTCGCGAGCCGATCAAGCCCGCGCGCAAGATCACGCTTGATATCATCAAGATCTTCCAGGCCAACGGCAACACGCAGCAGGCCCTCTTCGATGCCGGCGGCCGCTTTCTGGTCATCGCTGAGGCGACCGTGCGTCGTGGTGGCCGGGTGCGTGATGGTGGTCTTCACATCGCCCAGGTTGCCGGTGATCGACAGGATGCGCGTCGCATCGACCACCGACCAGGCCGCCTCGCGGCCGCCCTTGACCACCACACCCAGCACCGCACCGAAGGCCTTCTGCTGGGCCTTGGCCAGCTCATGCTGCGGATGGCTCTCAAGCCCGGAATAATGCACCCGCTCGATGGCCGGATGTGCCTCCAGCCACTGTGCCAGCATCAGCGCGCGTGCACAGTGGGCTTCCATGCGAATGTTCAGCGTCTCCAGGCCCTTGAGGAAGACCCAGGCGTTGAAAGGACTCAGGCACGGTCCGCAGGTACGCACCACGCCATAGACCTCCTCCATCAGCGCAGAGCTTCCGACCACGGCGCCACCCAGCGTCCGGCCCTGACCATCGAGATACTTGGTGGCGGAGTGGATGACGATATCGGCGCCCAGCGTCAGCGGGCGCTGCAGAGCCGGCGTACAGAAGCAGTTGTCGATGGCGAGCCAGGCGTCGTTCTCATGGGCCAGCGCAGCCAAAGCCTTGATATCGCCAAGCTCGGACAGCGGGTTGGATGGCGTCTCGGCGAACAGCAGCTTGGTGGCCGGCGTGATCGCCTCGCGCCAGGCGTCCAGATCCTTCAGTTCGACGAAGCGCGTGGTGATGCCCAGCTTGCCGAAGTACTTGGTGAACAGGCTGACACTCGAACCGAAGATGGAACGCGACGCGACGATTTCATCACCGGATTCCAGCAACGCCAGCACGGTGGACATGATCGCGGCCATGCCGGAACTGGTCGCCACGCAACGCTCACCGCCTTCCATCGCCGCCAGGCGCTCCTCGAAGAAGCGCACCGTCGGATTGGTGAAGCGCGAGTAGATGTTGCCGGCTTCATCACCGCCGAACTTGGCTGCGGCCTCAGCGGCGCTGCCGTAGACGAAGCTTGAGGTGGTGTAGATGGGCTCGCCGTGTTCCTGCTCGGCACCGCGCAGGTGACCGGCACGGATGGCAAGCGTCTCGAGGCCCAGCTCATCGCGGGAAAGATCGGCGCGGGAAAGATTGTCGTCGTGCATGGTGTCCAGTACCTCTACTGATGGAATCTACTGCCCTGTGAATCACGATTCAGCGCCACGCGCCGCTGTGACATGGCGCGTCTTCAGCATTTCGGGTCGCGTCGACAGCAAGAAGAAGGAAAAGCGATGCGCCAATGTTACCGGTTTTGAACGCGCAACGGGCCCCGGATTTCTCCGGAGCCCGTTGCGGTTCGCTCATCGCGTGATTGCCAGCCAAGGATGACAGGCAGCCGGATCAGTCGATATCTTCGGAATCGTTGTGCAGATCCACTACCGCGTGGGTCTCGCCAGCGCTCTTGGCGCCATCATTGCGCGAGGCACGCAGGTCGTTCAGATAGGCTTCATCGATATCGCCGGTCACGTAGACGCCGTCGAACACGGAGCAATCGAACTCATCCAGCGCCGGGTTGACTTCACGACAGGCGTCCTTCAGGTCATCGAGGTCCTGATAGAACAGACGGTCAGCGCCGATCAGGTCCGCGATCTCCTTCTCGGTACGGTCATGGGCGATCAGCTCTTCCGCCGCCGGCATGTCGATGCCGTAGACGTTGGGGTAGCGAACCGCCGGTGCTGCCGAGGCGAAGTAGACGTTCTTGGCGCCCGCTTCGCGCGCCATCTGGATGATCTCGTTGCAGGTGGTACCGCGCACGATGGAATCGTCCACCAGCAGCACGTTCTTGCCGGCAAACTCGATATCGATGGCATTGAGCTTCTGACGCACCGACTTCTTGCGCAGTGTCTGCCCCGGCATGATGAAGGTACGGCCGATATAGCGGTTCTTCATGAAGCCTTCGCGGTAAGTCACTCCCAGATGCTGGGCCAGCTCGAGGGCGGAGGTGCGCGAGGTATCGGGGATTGGAATCACGACATCGATGTCCTGCTCCGGCCATTCACGCACGATCTTGTCGGCCAGCTTCTCGCCCATGCGCATGCGGGTGCCGTAGACGTAGGCGCCATCGAGCAGGGAATCCGGACGCGCCAGGTAGACGTGTTCGAAGATGCACGGCTTGAGAACCGGATCATCCGCGCACTGCAGGGTGTGCAGCTCACGCTCCATATCGATGAATACCGCTTCGCCCGGGGCCAGGTCACGGATCAGCTCGAAGCCGGCGACGTCGAGCGCCACGGATTCGGAGGCGATCATGTATTCGACGCCCTCGGCGGAGTCACGCTTGCCGAAACACGCCGGACGGATACCGTGCGGGTCGCGGAAAGCGACCAGGCCAGTGCCGTTGATGATCGAGACCGCCGCGTAGCCGCCCTTGCAGCGACGATGCACACGACGTACGGCATCAAACACATCACCGGCACCCAGACGCATGCCCTGCTTGCCCAGCTCGTGAGCGAAGACGTTGAGCAGCACCTCGGAATCGGAGCTGGTGTTGATGTGACGCAGATCAGAGGAGAACAACTCCTGCTTGAGCTGCTCGGAGTTGGTCAGGTTGCCGTTGTGCGCCAGCGTGATGCCGTAAGGCGAGTTGACATAGAACGGCTGTGATTCCGCCTCGCTGGAGGAGCCGGCGGTCGGGTAGCGAACATGGCCGATCCCCATGTTGCCCTTGAGACGCTGCATGTGACGAGTGCGGAAGACATCACGCACCAGACCATTGCTCTTGCGCAGCAGGAAACGACCTTCGTGCCAGGTCATCATGCCCGCGGCATCCTGCCCGCGGTGCTGCAATACGGTCAGCGCGTCATACAGCGCCTGGTTGACCGAGGCGTTGGCCATCAAACCTACAATCCCGCACATCCCGTCATTACCTCACTAATACACACTTGGATAGGGAAGCGCACGCTGGCGGCTGCCGGCGCCCGTCCATATGGCAATATGAGTGCTCACACGGCGCAATTGTCAGGCCTGCCCCCCATGCAGGCAACACCTGACCGATGGGTCAACCCCTTCGACTGCCGGCATGAGGCTTCAGCAACACGTGCCGAATGCTGAAAACGACAACGCCGGGCCACGATGCCCGGCGCTGAAAAACCTGCCTGTCACTGCTCACCGCCCACATTGCGGCTTTCGGCCTCGCCAGCGGTACTGCCTCTGAGCAACGCCTCCAGCGAGGGCTGCTCCTGCGCGGAATCCTGGCGCGTGAACGACTGCAGCGCCTGCTGGCTGAGTCTGTCGCTCAACTCACGCCCTTCTCGCTGGGCGCTGTCGATCAGGCCGCTGGCCTGTTGCTTGAGCCGGGTGCCACTGGCGGAATCCGGCAGCGACACGCTCTGGCCCCAGTCACCGCTCGTATCCCACTCACGATAGCGAGCCAACGACCAGTCGCGCAGCTGCTCAAGCGTCGGCCGCAGCTGCGCGGCCTGCCAGTCGGCGCTGTCACGCAGGGGCGTCAGCCCTACCACGGCGGTGATCAATACCAGTATGACCGCCGCGCGCAATGCGCCGAACACGCCACCGAGCAGACGATTGAAACCGCCCATGCCGACCGCATGAATCAAGCGTTCCAGCAGGCGCAGCATCAGCCCCCAGATCAGCACACTCGCGATCACCACCAGCACGAACCCTACCGCGGTGCGAATGCCAGGCGAGACGATCACCTCATCGAGCAGGCCACCCACCTCGGCGCCGAACTGGCGTGCCGCTACCAGAGCCACCAGCCAGCCCGCCAGGCCCAGGGCCTCGCTGAGCAGGCCCCGCATCAGCCCCAGCAGTACCGAGATCCCGATCAAGCCCAGACATAGCCAATCGATCCAGACCAGCTCGTTCACTCACCCTCCTTGCGCCGTACCAGCAGGCCCTTGATATTGACCTGCTGCTGCAGGCGCGAGCGTGCGGACTCACCGATCTCGGAGGACTTGTACGGACCGACGAAGACAACGGTCAACTTGCTGCCACGCGGAATCCGGTATGCCGCGAAGCCCTTGCCCTGCAGCTCCTTCTGGAGACGCTCGGCGTTGGCCGGGTCACCGAAGCTGCCGACCTGCACGGCCCAGCCACCGGCGGAAGACGAAGGCGCATTCGAGGCCACCGCAGGCTTTGGCTCAGAACTGGGCGCGGGCTTGGGTTCAGCCTTGGGAGTGGGCTTGGGCTCCGGCTTGGCAGCGGGTTCCGGCTTCGGCTTTGACTGCGGCTCGCTGCTGGCCACAGAGCGGGTCGGCGACAACTGCTCGGCCTCGGCGACACGGCTTGGGGACTCGGAACCGCTGCCACTGCCAGCACCCGGGTCACTGTCACGCACCTTGCCGTTGCTATCGACGAAGGTAATCGGCACATCCGTGCCGATCTTCAGCTCACTGGGCGGCTGCGGCTCATCGACGTTGGAGCGATCGATATCCACCGGCTTGCCAAGCGTCATCACCGGACTCGGGCGCTCATCACGGGCCGGCGGCTCATCGAAGAGCATCGGGATGAAGATCACCCCCAACGCCAGCAGGATGACCGCACCGCTGATTCGCTCGCGTTTGCCATATTTCATTGTGACATCTCCCTTGCACCCGAAATCCCGGACCCGCCGCCGGCCTGCATCAGGTCTGGGCGTCGAGCCACATCAATGCTTCACCGACCGTGAAGAAGGAACCACAGACCAATACTTCTCCAGCGCTCGTCTCGCGCGCCAGCCATTCGGCTGCAGCGGTGACCGTCTCGCACTCCGCCAGCACCTCACCACCACAGTGGCGGACCACGGCGGCAAGCTCACTGGCCTGGCGACTACGCTCGCCATCCAGGGTGGCGACGACGAAGCCGTCCACCACCGGCGCCAGCGCCTGAATCACGCCAGCGGCATCCTTGTCGCCCAGCATGGCGAGCAACGCCCGCCGCGGCTGGCTGGCAGAATCCCGCGCGCAACGCAGGTCATGAGCGGCAAGACGACTGGCCAGATAACTCGCGGCATGCGGGTTATGACCGACATCCAGACACCAGTCACGCCCGTGGCGGGTCAGCCACTGCATGCGCCCCTTGAGCTTGACGCTCGCCATGGCCTGCCGCACGCATTCGGCGTTGAGCTCGATACCGGCCTCGACCAGAGCATTCAGCGCACTGGCCGCATTGTCCCGCGGCAAGCCCGGGTCTGGCAGTGAATCGAATGTCAGCGCCGGCGCCGACAGGCGCTGCCATTGCCATCGCGAGGTAGCCGAATTGCTCGTACTGCCATCCAGGCTGCTGTTTGAACTGCTACCCACAAGGTCAGCCGCGGCCTGCCAGCGAAAGTCCTGCCACAGCACCTGCGGCGTGACGCCCAGTGAGCGTGCGTGCGCCGCGCAACTGGACGGCAGCACATCCGAGCCGAACACGGCCGGCTTGCCGGCGCGCAGAATACCGGCCTTCTCGAAGCCGATGTTCTCGAGATCGGTGCTAAGAAACGCGGCATGGTCCTGCGCGACCGTGATGATCATCGCGACATCACAATCGATGATGTTGACGGCGTCCAGACGCCCGCCCAGGCCGACTTCCAGAATCGCGAGCTGCGGCTGCTGCTGAGCGATCAACCACAGCCCGGCCAGTGTACCGGCCTCGAAGTAGGTCAGGCTGATCACGCCCTCGTCATCCACCGGCTCACCACTGGCTGACAGCCCGGAGTGGCGCGCGGAATCGACCTGCTCGAAGGCCGTGACCAATGCGGCATCACCGACGTCGTGGCCATTGAAGCTCAGACGCTCGTTGTAATGCAGCAGGTGCGGAGAGGTATAGGTGGCGGTGCTCAGCCCATGGGCACGCCCCAGCGCCTCGAGCATGGCAACCGTCGATCCCTTGCCGTTGGTGCCCGCCACGGTAATGATGCGGCCACCGAGTCGACGCGCGCCCGCCCCGACCAGACCGAGACGCCTGGCCACGCACAGCACTCGGGCAAGGCCCATATCGATACTGACGGGGTGCTGATGCTCGAGGCGCGTCAGCCACTCATCCAGCGAGAGGCCGCGCGGCACAGCATCATGCAGAGGAGAAAGCTGCCACGAAGCGGCATCCAGCGGAGGGAGTGAGGAAGACTGCAGCACCTCGTCGGTGCTGCAGCTTGCCGGGGCGGAGCCCTGCTCAGCCATCGCGACGTTCGCCTTGCGGCTTCTCGCTGGTAAAGGTCTCGTCGAGCACGCTGTCTACGGCGGAGCGCGGCTCGGCCGGTGCTTCGACAGGCGCATCCGCCTCGGCGGATTCTTCTTCGACGACCGCATCCGCGACCGGCAGGTTGGCGGCGTTGACCGGCATGCCCTGCAGCTTGAGCAGGATGCTGGACAAACGCTCACGCATCTCGCGGCGGTGGATGATCATGTCGACGGCGCCATGTTCGAGCAGGAACTCGGAGCGCTGGAAGCCTTCCGGCAGCTTCTCGCGCACGGTCTGCTCGATGACACGCGGACCAGCAAAGCCGATCAGAGCATTCGGCTCGGCGACATTCAGGTCACCCAGCATCGCCAGCGACGCGGAGACGCCACCGAAGACCGGGTCAGTCAGCACACTGATGTACGGCACGCCAGCCTGCTTGAGTTTTTCGAGCGCCGCGGAGGTCTTGGCCATCTGCATCAGGGAGAACAAGGCTTCCTGCATGCGAGCACCACCGGAGGCGGCGAAGCAGACCAGCGGGATGTTCTCGGCCAGCGCAAGTTCTGCTGCACGCACGAACTTCTCACCGACGATGGCGCCCATGGAGCCGCCCATGAAGCTGAACTCGAAGGCCACGGCCACGACCGGCTGACCGGAGAGAGCACCGCGCATGGCGACCAGCGCATCCTTCTCTGAGGTCTGCTTCTGGGCAGCGCTCAGGCGATCCTTGTACTTCTTGGAGTCGCGGAACTTGAGGCGATCGACCGGCTCGAGATCCGCCGCGATTTCCTCGCGGCCTTCACTGTCGAGGAACCAGGACAGACGTGCACGCGCAGTGAGACGCAGGTGATGGTCACACTTCGGGCAGACGTTGTCGTGCTTGGTCAGCTCCGGAAGGTACAGGACTGCTTCGCACTTGGGGCATTTACGCCACAGGCCGTCAGGAATGGAGGTACGCCGATCCTTGCGTTGGATACGGCTCATTGACGGCACAATCTTGTCAAGCCAGCTCATGGTGGGGAGGCTTCCGTTTTGCTGCTGTTCTGGGCACCGCTCGACGACTGTCGGCGGCCATGCGAGTTGGCACATATTCCAGAGCGTTCACGCCCCGGCAATATGGCAGGCAGCTACCATCACAGGGCAGTGCCAATGGAAAAGACCGTGCAACCCATTGGTCGTACGGCCACTTTTCCGAATTCTGGGGGTCATTGTAGCGGCTTCGCCCCCCTTGCGGGTAGTGCGAGATGCCAATTGAGCGTTGCGGCCCTCGCCGCCCGGGACGAAAGCAATGCAAGGGTCGCAACGCTTGCCGGCAAATCAGCACTGATGGCGGACTGCCTGACAGAATGCCTGCATGAGCTCGGCACTCTTCTCGCCGGGCGCGGCTTCCACACCGCCGGAGACATCGACCGCGTAAGGGGCGACCTGCGCCACCGCTGCGGCGACATTGCCTGACTCGAGACCACCGGCCAGGATGACCGGCAGCGGCAGATCGGCCGGGATGCGCGACCAGTCAAAGGTCTCGCCGGTGCCACCGGGCACGCCGGGACGATAGGCATCCAGCAGCAAGCCACGCGCGTCATGGTAGCGCGCCGCCTCCGCGGCGAGATCGAGCCCGTCACGCATGCGCAACGCCTTGATATAGGGCCGCCCTGCCGCTCGGCACTGCTCCGGCGTCTCATTGCCATGCAACTGGAGCAGATCGAGATGTGGCGCCGCTGCGGCAATCTCTTCGGCGTTGGCATCCACGAACAGGCCGACCCGCGTCACGAAGGCCGGCACGCACGCGGCAAGCTCGGCCAACCGCACCACATCAACCGCACGCTTGCTGCCCGGCCACAGTACGAAGCCCAGCGCATCGGCACCTGCCGCCACGGCGTCATGGATATCCTGCTCACGCGTCAAGCCACAGATCTTGATCCGGGTACGCTGGCTCTCTCGAGCGCTCATCTCGGTCATGGGATCGCTCCGTTCAACGTGAGGATTCATTCTGGGGGTCAGTAGTCAGCGTGTCATTCTCGGCACCTGCCGCAGGGCCGCCTGCCGCAGGAATCGCTTGCTCATGCTCGCGGCTGAGGCGCTCGGCTTCACGGGCCACGTTGCCCAGCCGGATGGCCTCCTGCTCACTGAGCTTGCCTGCCGCGCGCGCCTCTTCGGCCCCCTCGGCCTCGGCACGCGCCATGCGTGAGCGCACCATCGGGCAGTCCGGCAACGGGCGCTCGCCCGTCCACTCGCCAAGATGTGCGACCAGACCAGGCCCCAGGGGTTCCTTGGGCAGCGCATAGCGCGGCGGATAGATGACATCGACGAAGTGAAGCCCTGTCGCTGCTGCCGTCGCGCTCGAACGCGTGCGATCTCCCCCACGCATCAGCTCGACGATCCACTCGACAGGCTTCTCGCCACGCCCGATGGCCATCAAGGTGCCCGCGATATTGCGCACCATGTGATGCAGGAAGGCATTGGCCTGGATATCGATCATGACGATATGGCCATGACGACTGACTTCAATGAAGTGCACGTGGCGGCGCGGCGAACGCGACTGACAGCCTGCGGCGCGGAACGCCGAGAAATCCAGCTCGCCCACCAGATGCGCCGCCGCGGCCTGCATGTCGGCGACATTGAGCGGCTCGCGACACCAGGTGACATTGTTGCGCTCCATCACCGGCCGAAACGGCTGATTGATGATCATGTAGCGATAGCGACGGGCGATGGCGCTGAAACGCGCATGGAAATCATCGGGCACCGGCACGGCCCAATGAATCCCGATATCGGGGGGAAGGTTGACGTTACCGCCCATGCGCCAGGCCTTGCGGCTGCGACCCACGGGAGTATCGAAATGCACGACCTGACGCACGGCATGCACACCGGAATCGGTGCGGCCACTGCAATGCACGGTAATCGGCGTGGAGGCGACCTTGGACAAGGCCTTCTCGAGCGCTTCCTGCACGGAAGGGGCGTGGCTCAGACGCTGCCAGCCACAATAGCGGGTGCCATCATATTCAACGCCCAGAGCAATGCGCCCCGGGCGTTTCTCGTTATCATCCAACGGTGTAAAAAAGGGCATCAGGTCAGACCAAAGCGCTCCATCAACGCCAGCGCCTCTTCACGGACCATGTCATCACTGGCGGTAGCGAGCGGCTCAAGCAGCGCAGCCGCCTGATCATCATCGCCATCCACCAACAACTGACGGGCTTCCTCGAGCTGTTGGAATGCCTTGGTATCCTGGGCGCCAGCCCCAAACCCTGCCGACTCGACAGAGGGATAGGCATTATCCTGATCCCCAGACACGAACGCCACTTCCTCGACCTCGAATTCCGAGATATCACGCCGCGGCACCTCCACCTCTTCCAGCGTCATGCTATCCAGTGACGGCAACTCATCCATGCCATCAACTGCAGCTGACGACTTGCTGGACGCCCCATGCGGCTTCTGGCTTGCTGCATTGCTCTCGATCGCAGCGTTGTCATCCAGCTCTTCACGCAGTGAGGTGAACTCGACGGACTCGCCCTTGAGCGCACTGTCCGCCGCCTTGGATGCCGCGGTATCAGTGCCCTTCTCGCCATCAGCCTGACCTGCATCCCCCAGCGTCAATTCCGGCGCCTGGTAATCGATCACGTTGTCGCTGTTGAAGTGACTCTCACGCACGGGCGCCTTCTCGAGGTCCTCGCCCTTGAGGCCCGGCTCGAAGGCGACGCCCTGGTCGGGAGCACGCTCGTCCAGTGGTTCGCTCACGCCGTCACCGGCATGCTGTTCGCTGTCAGACAGCCCCACGGAATCTTCCGGGTCGTCAAGGGAGGCGTCAGAGCCCGTGGCGGATACATCTGCCATGCCGTGAGCCGCATCATCGGTCTTGTCGCGACTTTCAAGCGGCGTGCGAGGTGCCGCCGCCTGCTGGCTTGCCACTCCTGACAGATAGGAGACCTTGCGCCCCACCTGACTCGCGCCGCCGCCTGCGACAGCACGCAGCGCACTGCTTGAGACACTGTAGCGATCCAGCAGCGCCTGGGCCTCGAAGCGTTCTTCCTCATTACCGGCCGCCAGCACCTGCTCCCCTTCATGATGCAGGGCCTCGGCATTGCCAAGCTCGCCATGGACTCCCATCAGCTTGAGGCGCAGGTCCTGGCGTGCGGGATCCTCCACCAGACCGGCTTCCAGCAGGGCTTGTGCCTGATCGAAGCGGCCGTAGGCGATGAAGATGTCCGCCTCGCTGATCGCAGCCGCTTCCGGCTGGGAGAGCGGCTCGAGGCTACCGGAACCCCGGCGCACCGCCACATTGGCATCTTCAGACGCGGATGACTTGTGACCCGCGGCAGCAGCGGCAGTCGAGGCCGCAAAGGTATCCGAAAAGACGCGTGGCTTGTCCTGGTCGGGCTCTTCATTGCCGCGGACCGCATCGGCAAAGCTCATGTTCTCGTCGCCCCCGGAACCGGAGCGGCGGCGCAGCAACAACAGCAACAGCAGCAGCAATGCCCCTGCCGCCCCGCCGACGATGGCCAGGTTATCCTGCACCCACTGCCAGGTCGCCTGAGGCCACGGCTGCTTGGGCAACACCAGATTGCCCTCGCCGTCGCGTGGCTGACCGAGGTCCACCCCGGCGGCGATCAGGCTTTCCGGCAAGGCCAACGGCGAGATACCGCTGTTGACGAGCAGACGATTCTGTTTGGCGAGCAGCACCTTGGCCGTCTCGAGCTGCTCGGTACGTTCTGCCAGCGACGCTCGCAGCTCGCCGACTTCGTTGCGCAGCGAGGCCACTTCGCTGCGCAGATCATCACGCTCCTGCTCCAGCTGATCGAGGCGCTGCTGATTGGTCAGCAGCTGATCTTCCAGCGACTCGAGGCGATCGGACAGTTCATCGATCGCCTGTTGGCTACCCGCTGAGATCTGACCACTGGCTGCTGCCGCCTTGGGCTTGCTGCCGTCTTCATCCAGCAGCGTCAGACGCGGCTTGCCATCGGCACCCGCGCTGGCAGGCCCGCTCGGTGCAGCCGTGGCCGCAGGTGCAGCACTGGCGGAGGGTTCGTTCGATGTGCTGGCCGCAGCAGTTTTCTTGCTGGCCGGAGCCGGTACGGTCTTGCCCTGCGCGCCCGCGACCCACTGCTGATACTGCTGACGCACTTCCCTGTCGGCCTCGGTACGCGAGCGCCCCAACATGGTGCTTCGATCAGGCACCTGAAGGACGACACCCGCGCGCAGCTTGTTGATGTTGCCGCCCGGGAAGGCCGCGGGATTGGCTTCCTGGATCGCCAGCATGGCCTGACGGATGCTGACACTGGCATCCGGACGCACGCGACGCGCGATCGTCCACAGCGAGTCACCGTTGCGCACCTTGATGCTGGACGGCGGTGTGCTGGATGACGCACTGCGCGAGGAGGCCTGGCTGGGCTGGGCATTGTCGCGGAACACCACGGAACGTGTCGGCGAGGAATCATCGGTGGCCAGCGGGCGAGAACGCGCGCCGGCAGGTGTCACCAATGACGGCTGACTCGAATAGCCCGCCGGATCGAACAAAAGAGTCACCTGACGCTGAAGCTTGCCATTGGGCCATTCGACATCCAGCAGCAGGTCCACATAGGGTTCACGTACCGCGCCATTGGTAGACAGCTGAAGGTAGTAGCGCCCGCCCTGCTGCTTGACGGCAACCTTGATGTCATCACTGACATAGCTGCGATCGACGCCCGCTCGCGTAAAGGCGGCAGAATCGGCAACGCCGGCCTTGATGAGGCTGGCATCGAGGCCCGAGGTATCCGTGAGGCCGATGCGCGCGTCCAGTGGCTGATTCAGATTCGAGCGCAACCGCGGCGATTCCATGCCGACTGCCAAGGCCTGAGCACTGTAGACGGCGAACGACACCGCCAGTGCGAGAGGAAGCTTGCGTCCCATTGAGTGTCCCTTCGTATGCGGCCGAATCATCGCCCGACCTGCGCATTATGTTACGTATACTTACACAAGATACCAGAGAGTCCGTCCCAAGAGTGCGGGAAGCCATTGGCAAAGTGGAAAAAGTTTCAACGATAGAGTGTCGGCCCACGATCGATAAAGGCCGCAGAGGCGTCATATCGCGAGTGACCAGCTCGACGATATTCCCCATTACGATACCCGTAAAAAACACCTCCCTGCCATCATGCATCAAAAGCGCCAGCCAAAATCGCAAAAAATGCGCAGCAAGGACTGAGATATCTGGTACTCGCCGTGACATCAGTGACCTATCTCTCACCTGAAATCACCGACCATCCACGACGCGACGTGCAAAAGCGAAACGCCCTCGACTCCAGAGAGCCGAGGGCGTTTTCAGTTCAGGCTCACAATGAACCCGACGACATGCCGCTACGCAGTGCGATCAGGCCGCGCGATGTTCACGCAGGATAGTCAGCATGCGCTTGAGCGGCTCTGCGGCCCCCCACAACAGCTGGTCACCGACACTGAAGGCGGACAGGTATTCGCCACCCATCGCCAGCTTGCGCAGACGGCCGACCGGCACGGTCAGGGTGCCGGTGGCAGCGGCCGGTGTCAGGTGCTTGAGGCTGTCTTCCTTGGTGTTGGCGACGACCTTGACCCAGTCGTTGTGCTTGGCCAGGCGGTCTTCGATCTCGTCCAGCGGTACGTCCTGCTTGAGCTTGACGGTGAAGGCCTGAGAGTGGGAACGCATCGCACCGATACGCACGCACAGACCATCGATCATGATCGGGTTGCCCTGGCTGTCGAGAATCTTGTTGGCCTCGACACCGGCCTTCCACTCCTCGCGGGTCTGACCGGATTCCATCGCGGAATCGATCCACGGCAGCAGCGAGCCGGCCAGCGGCGCACCGAACTGCTGGGTCGCGAAGTCATCGCCGCGCATGGTGGCGGTCACCTTGCGGTCGATATCGAGGATGGCGCTGGCCGGGTCCGCAAGCTCGGAGGCCACACTGCCATTGAGCTGGCCCATCTGGGTCAGCAGTTCACGCATGTGGCGCGCACCGCTGCCGGACGCCGCCTGGTAGCTCATGGAAGTCATCCACTCGACCATGCCAGCCTCGAACAGGCCGCCCAGACCCATCAGCATCAGGCTGACAGTGCAGTTGCCGCCGACAAAGGTGTTGGCACCGGCGCCGATCTTCTCATCGATCACGTGACGGTTGACCGGGTCCAGCACCAGCACGGCGTCCTTGTCCATGCGCAGGGTGGAGGCTGCATCGATCCAGTCGCCCTTCCAGCCGGCTTCGCGCAACGGGCCGAACACCTGCTTGGTGTAGTCGCCGCCCTGACAGGTGACGATGACATCCAGTGACTTCAGCTCATTGATGTCATTGGCATCCTTGAGCGCCGGCACCGGCGTGCCCACATCAGGACCGGCCTGACCGACCTGGGAGGTGGAGAAGAATACCGGCTCGATACCGGCGAAATCGTTGTCATCACGCATGCGCTGCATCAGCACGGAACCGACCATGCCACGCCAACCGACAAATCCGACTTTCAACATGCTTGTTCTCCTTGTTCATGCACGGCCGGAAGCAGGGAAGACACCACCGCTCCCGACACAGGAATGACCCGCAGCGAGCACAGGCAACTCACACGAGGCGAGCCTTGCCCAACGCTCCAGCCGCAGGTCCTGACATGAGAACCCGGCGACGCACGCCGAGCTCCCCCATGATCATCGCGCGAACGCCGCTGGCTTGCGGCGTTCGCGCGGGTATTGCCTCACGCCTGGGCCTTGAAGGCAGCCAGCACGGCATCGCCCATCACGGAGGTGGAGACCTTGCGGGTCCCGGCGTAGGCGATATCGGCAGTGCGCAGCCCTTCATCCAGCACCACGCCGACCGCCTTCTCGATGCGCTCGGCCCAGGCGGATTCATTGAGCGAGTAGCGCAGCATCATGGCCACCGACAGGATGGTCGCCAGCGGGTTGGCGATGCCCTGGCCCGCAATGTCCGGCGCGCTGCCGTGGCATGGTTCGTACATGCCCTGACCACCCGCATTCAGCGAGGCGGACGGCAGCATGCCGATGGAGCCGGTCAACATCGCGGCTTCATCCGACAGGATATCGCCGAACATGTTGCCGGTGACCACCACGTCGAACTGCTTGGGGGCACGCACCAGCTGCATGGCGGCGTTGTCGACGTACATGTGCGACAGCTCGACATCCGGGTAGTCGGCGGAGATGCGCTCCATCACGTCACGCCACAGCATGGTGACTTCCAACACGTTGGCCTTGTCGACGCTGCACAGCTTCTTGTTGCGCTTCTGCGCCATCTCGAAGGCAGTGCGACCGATGCGCTCGATCTCGGACTCGGAGTAGACGTAGGTGTTGTAGCCGACCTGCTGGCCATCACGCGTCTCGATGCCACGCGGCTGACCGAAGTAGATGCCGCCGGTCAGTTCACGCACGATCATGATGTCCAGCCCGGACACCACTTCCGGCTTGAGGCTGGAGGCCTCGGCCAGCTGCGGGTAGAGAATCGCCGGACGCAGATTGGCGAACAGCTCGAGCTCCTTGCGCAGCCCCAGCAGGCCGCGTTCCGGACGCAGCGAGATGTCCTCGAGCTTGTCCCACTGCGGGCCGCCGACTGCACCGAGCAGGATGGCGTCCGCTGCCTTGGCCGCCTCCAGCGTTTCCGCCGGCAGCGGGTGACCGGCCGCGTCATACCCTGCACCACCGACCTTGCCTTCGCTCAGCGTGATGTCCAGACCTTCGCTGCGGGCGGCTTCAAGGATCTTCACGGCTTCAGCAGTGATTTCCGGGCCAATGCCATCACCGGGCAGAATCAGGATATTGCGGCTCATCTGGAACTCTCCTTGGGCCGGAAGTCTTCCGGCGAGACCGACGGTTCACCGTCGGTGCTGAGACTGGGCTCGCCGCCATTCTGGACGGCGAGCCATGACGAATATGTTGCGATTTCAGGCGCTGATTGGCGCGCGGCTGGCCAGATCAGGCCGTCTTGCCATCGCGGAACAGCCACGGGCGCTCGGTGCGGTGGCACTTCTCGAAGCTGTCGATGGCGTCTTGGTCCTTGAGGGTCAGACCGATATCGTCCAGGCCTTCCATCAGGCAATGCTTGCGGAAGCTGTCGACCTCGAAGGGAATCGACTCACCGGACGGCGTGATGACCGCCTGCGCCTCGAGGTCGATATCCAGACGATACCCTTCCAACGCCTCGGCTTCCTTGAACAGACGGTCCACCGTGTCCTCGTCGAGGGTGATCAACAACAGACCGTTCTTGAACGAGTTGTTGTAGAAGATATCGGCGAAGCTCGGCGCGATGACGACGCGGAAGCCGAAGTCGGTCAGTGCCCAAGGCGCGTGTTCACGCGAGGAGCCGCAACCGAAGTTGCGACGCGCCAGCAATACGCTGGCACCCGCGTAACGCGGCTGGTTGAGCACGAAGTCCGGGTTCAGCGGACGCTTGCTGATGTCCTGACCGATATAGCCCTCATCGAGATAGCGCAGCTCATCGAAGAGGTTCGGCCCGAAGCCGGTACGCTTGATTGACTTCAGAAACTGCTTCGGGATGATCAGATCAGTATCGACGTTGGCGCGATCAAGCGGTGCCACGAGGCCCTGCTGGCGAATGAACTTTTCCATGTCGGGCCTCCTCAGGCGACTTGAGTGTTGTTGGTAGGGATGGGGGCAAAGTCACGAACATCAACGAAGTGACCCGCAATCGCGGCAGCGGCGGCCATGGCCGGGCTGACGAGGTGCGTACGCCCACCGAAGCCCTGACGGCCTTCGAAGTTGCGGTTGGAGGTGGACGCGCAATGCTCGCCACTGCCCAGCTTGTCGGCGTTCATCGCCAGACACATGGAGCAGCCCGGCTCGCGCCATTCAAAGCCCGCGGCGAGGAAGATCTCGTGCAGTCCTTCGGCTTCCGCCTGCGCCTTCACCAGGCCAGAGCCCGGCACGACCATCGCCTGCTTGAGGCTCTTGGCGACCGTGCGGCCTTCGGCCACGCGCGCCGCTTCACGCAAGTCCTCGATGCGTGAGTTGGTGCAGGAACCGATGAACACGCGGTCCAGCTTGATATCGGTTATCTTCTGCTGAGCGCTGAGGCCCATGTACTCGAGCGCACGCGTGATGCCACGCGCTTCGGTGTCATCGCTGGCGGCAGCCGGGTCCGGCACTACGCCATTGACGCTGGTGACCTGCTCCGGGCTGGTGCCCCAGGTGACCTGCGGCGCGATGTCCTCGGCCTTGAGCACCACGACCTTGTCGAATTCGGCGTCCGCATCGGAGACCAGATTGCGCCAGTCGGCGACGGCCGCTTCCCACTGCTGGGCGTTCGGCGCATAGGGACGATCGCGCAGGTAATCGATGGTGATGTCATCGACACCGACCAGACCGACCCGCGCACCGGCTTCGATGGCCATGTTGCAGATGGTCATGCGGCCTTCCATGGAGATGTCCTGGATGGCAGAGCCGCCGAATTCGATGGCGTAGCCGGTACCGCCGGCGGTGCCGATCTCGCCGATGATGGCGAGCACGACATCCTTGGCGGTGACGCCAGTGCCGAGACGCCCATCGACGCGCACCAGCATGTTCTTCATCTTGCGCTGGATCAGGCACTGGGTGGCGAGCACGTGCTCGACCTCGGAGGTGCCGATCCCGTGAGCCAATGCCGCGAAGGCACCGTGGGTCGCGGTGTGGGAATCGCCACATACCACGGTCATGCCCGGCAGGGTCGCGCCCTGCTCCGGCCCGACCACATGCACGATGCCCTGGCGCGCATCATTGATGGTGAACTGCTCGATGTTGAAGCTGTTGCAGTTGTCGTCGAGGGTCTGCACCTGAATGCGTGAAGTCTCGTCCTCGATGCCCGAGATACCGGCAGCACGCTCCTTGAGAGACGTCGGCACGTTATGATCCGGCGTTGCCAGGTTGGCATCCAGACGCCACGGCTTGCGGCCGGCCAGACGCAGCCCTTCGAATGCCTGCGGCGACGTGACTTCGTGCAGCAGGTGACGGTCGATGTAGATGAGTGCAGTACCGTCTTCGCGTTGCTTGACCAGGTGCTGATCCCACAACTTGTCATAAAGGGTCTGGCTAGCCATGTCGTGTCTCCTCGTGGCGCCTTACGGTAAGAGCGCGCTTGCTGCCTCGGGGCTCGTAACGGCCCCTTGATGAGGGTGTGTCGTCCAGTGTTGATGGCGGGGCGGTCGTGCGAGCCCGTGGATAGTGACCACTTGCTTGCAGGCTCCAGCATCGCCGCCGCGTCCTGTGCCATCAAGAGTACTCGGCGACCATGAATAAAAGCAATTCATGTTTTTCATGCTTTGGATTCCCAAAAGGAATAACATTACTCATCAGGTCTTGATCAGGAATTCATCCGCCTGGGACGGCATAGACCGCCCCGCTTGATGCGCCTCTGAATGCCTCTCTGAACGCCGTCATCACAGGATAGCTGGCCCACATGGACACACCCTCTCTGCAGGCCTTCGTCGCCGTCGCCGAAACCACCTCCTTCTCGCTGGCCGCCGAGCAGTTGCACCTCACCCAGCCGGCCGTTTCCAAGCGCATTGCCCAGCTGGAGCAACTGCATGGCGCACGGCTGTTCGATCGCATCGGACGGCGTGTCTCGCTGACGGAGGCCGGCAATATCCTGCTGCCCCGCGCCCGCGCCATCCTGGTGATGCACGATGACACCCGGCGTGCGCTGCGCAATCTGTCCGGCGAGGTAAAAGGCAGCCTGACGATGGCGACCAGCCACCATGTGGGCCTGCACCGGCTGCCGCCACTGCTCAAGGCCTTCACCATGGCCCACCCCGAGGTGCGCATGGACATGCGGTTTCTGGATTCGGAACAGGCCTATCAGGGCGTACTGGATGGGGAGCTGGAACTGGCCGTCGTCACCCTGGCACCGCATCGCGACCCCAATCTGACGGTGGTGCCGGTGTGGCTGGATGAAATGCGCTTCGTGTGCGGACGGGACCACCCGCTGGCCGGCCATAAAGCGTTGCCGCTGGCCGCCCTATCACAGCACGACGCCGTGCTGCCGGGCCACCTGACCTTCACGCGCGGCATCGTCATCGACACCTTCGCGCGTGACGGCCTCTCGGTGGAAGTCTCGATGTCCACCAACTACCTCGAAACCCTCAAGATGATGGTCGCCATCGGCCTGGGCTGGAGCGTACTGCCAGAAAGCATGATCGATGACGAGATCGAGATCCTGCCCATCGACCACCGCCCCATCGAACGCCAGCTCGGCTACCTCTATCACAACAACCGCACACTCTCGAACGCCGCCAGCGCGATGATCGAACTGCTGGAAGGCGCAAGGGACGCGGCATCGAGAAGCCTCTAGCGCGCTCGAAAGCCCCGCCTGGAAATACCGCCAGAACGCACAACGCCAGCCCCGGAGGGCTGGCGTTGTGCGTTCTGACTTACCGCTTGTGGCGCCGCGGATCAACTCTTGTCGCTATCCTTGGCTTTGCCTGACGAACCCTCCGTCTTGCTGGCCGCAGGCTTCGCATCGTCCTTCTTCGCCTCTTCCGCTGCCTGGGCGGCGGCGGCCTTGCTGGCATTGGAGGGACGGCCACGGCGCGGCTTGGGCGCTTGGCTGCTGGTAACACTCTTGGCATCTGCGCCCGTGCTGCCAGTGTCACTCTTGGCGGTAGACCCAGCAGTCTTGGCAGTGCTTCCAGTGCCCGTGCGACCTGTCGAACTGGAGGCTGGCTTGCTGGCCGCAGTGCTCTTGCTGGTGCCAGTCGTCTTGCTCGCAGTGCTCTTGCGCGTCGTCGCTGGCTTCGTGGCGCTGGAGCCGGAGGCCGCGGAAGAAGTGCTGCTGTTCGAGGTGCCGGATTCAGGCGGCTTGCTGTCAGAGGCTGACGTGCTCGCCGTCGTCTTGCTTGCAGTCGTCTTGGCCGCCGTTGACTTGGTGGCTGTGGTCGTCTTGTTGGCAGCCGTCTTGCGCGGCGTGGAAGTCTTTCTGGCCGTGTTGGTCCTGGTCGCTGAGCTACCGGCGCTGCTGGCAGCCGTGCTCTTGGCAGCAGTGCTCCTGGAGGCTGTGCCTTTGGGAGCAGCGCGCTTGCTTGCCGGTGCTGCTGAGTCAGTGGACGCTGATGCGGCCTTGGAAGCGACAGGCTTGGCGGTAGACGACTTGGCAGCAGAGGCACTGCTGGCATCATTGGCGGCCTTGCCGGTGACGGCTTCAGTCATCGCGGTCATGGCTTCTTCCAGCGGCAGCGTCACCTGCTTGAGCGCTTCATTCACGCTCTTCTCGACCGTCTGCTGGACATCACGCACGGCCTTGAGCTGCGCATCCGCCACGCTGGTGATCTCTTCCGGCACGCTCTGCCCCAGCACTTCGGGAATGGTCTGGCGCGCATAACGCCCCGGCGCCGCTTCGATCACGTCGAGCTTGCCCTCACCCGGCGTGCGTGCAGCGACTTCCGGTTCCGGCTCCACGAAGCCATTGCCGGTCATCCACGCCTGCCAGTCATTCCACCAGGAGCCTTCGTGCAGCTCGGTACCTGCGAGCCACTCATCCGGTGTTGCCGGCAGGCTGTCATTGGTGGCGTAGCCGTACTTGTTCTTGTGCGGCGGATTGACGATGCCCGCGATATGACCGGAGCCACCGAGCACGAAGCGCTTGATGGAGGCCTTGGGCAGCTGGGTGCCGTTGTAAGTGGTCTGCCACTTGGCGATGTGGTCTTCGCGCGCGGAGACCCAGTAACTCGGTGTCTCGATCTGCGAGAGATCGATCGGCACGCCGTCCAGCTCGATGCCGCCGGGCTGTACCAGGCGGTTTTCCAGATACATGTGACGCAGATACCAGGCATGGGTCCCGGCCGGCAGGTTGGTGCCGTCGGTGTTCCAGTACAGCAGGTCGAACGCGGTCGGCGCCTCGCCCTTGAGATAGTTGGAGACGTAGAACGACCAGAACAGGTCATTCTCGCGCAGCAGATTGAAGGAGAACGCCATCACGCGGCCATCCAGGTAGCCGTCCTGCGCCATCTGCTTCTCGAGCCCCTGCAGCACCGGCTCGTTGAGGAAGACACCGATCTCACCGGGATCGGAGAAGTCCTGCAACGTCGCCATGTAGCTGACCGAGCGCACACGGTCGGACTGCTTCTCGGCCGCCAGATAGGCCATGGTGCTGGCCGTCAGCGTGCCGCCGATGCAGTAGGACAGGATGTTGACCTGCTTCTCGCCGGTAGCCTGCTCGATGGCATCCATCGCGGCCAGCGGCCCCATCTGCATGTAATCGGCCCAGGTGAGATCACTCTGCTCGGGCCCCGGGTTGCGCCAGGAGATCAGGAACACGGTGTGGCCCTGCTCCACCAGCCAGCGCATCATCGAATTGTCCTGACGCAGATCGAGAATGTAGTACTTGTTGATCCACGGCGGCACGACCAGCAACGGCGTGCTGAAGGCCTTCTCGGTGGCCGGACGATACTGGATCAGCTGGATCAGCTCGTTCTCGAAGACCACGTCACCCGGCGTGACAGCGATGTTATCGCCGAGACGGAAGGCTTCGGTGTCGGTCATCGCGACATTGATGCCTTCGGCGGAATTGGCCAGGTCATCACGCAGTCGCTTCAGACCGTCGAGCAGGTTCTGTCCGCCGGTCTCGCGGGTCACGCGCTGCACTTCCGGGTTGGTGGACGCGAAGTTGGAGGGCGAGAAGGCGCTGACGTACTGGCGCGCGTAGAACTCGAGATTGCGCTTCTGGCTCTCCGGCAGGCCTTGAATGCCGGCCAGCATGTCGTCCACGGCGCGCGAGAACAGCAGGTATTGCTGCACGAGGAAGTGGTAATAGGGCTCGCTCTGCCAGGCCTCATCGCGGAAGCGGCGATCAGAGCGCGCAGGCGTGATCACCGGCTCGACGCTCTCGCCATTCAGCTCGCGCAACGTGCTCTGCAACAGGGCCATCTGGTCCTGGAAGAGGCGCGTCTGGGTCGACATCAACAGCTGCGGGTCGCGTGCCAGGGCCTCGGCCCCTGCCTGGAAGCATCGACCCATCTCGTCATAGATGGTGGAAGCGGCAGCGCTGGGCCATAGGCGCTCCAGCATGTCACTCATCAAGGCTTGATACTGGGCACTGGCCTGCTGCATCACGCTGGCCCACTCCGTGCCTTCAGCACCGTCGGGGAACAGATTGGCAAAGGCCTGAGAGAATGTCTGCGAGAACGCCTGCTGCTGGGCTGAGTCCATATCGCCCTTCCTCCTTGTCATTGACCATCACGTCATTGGCTATCGAAGCTTGGCTGCCGAACGTCGTCGGCGGCACGATTTCATCGAATCGAATCCTTCCTGACCACTGAGCAGTGCCATGCCATCCCTCGTGGGACGGGCGCCTTCACTGGCGACGGACACTGCTTTCCAGACTGTTTTGAAGACCGTTTCACGGCAGTTTTCAAGCCCGCTCACGGCTGTATTCAAGCTCGCTCACGGCTGTTTTCAGTTCCGTTCATGACTGATTTCAGGGCGCTGCAGGTGAGCATGCCAAGGCAAGCGCAGTGTGCTGTCAGCGGTAATGCCCTGTCAGCTACGATGGCCTGCCACCTGCAGGTCTGCTTTCCATCGGATTCGCGCGCGGCAAATACGAGAGCAAAACAGACTGTGCGCCAGCGTACTCATCTCCAGCATGCGCCTTCCAGCACGGCAGGGGCAATGCCTGAAAACGGCAAAAAAAAGGCTGGCGCAAGCGCCAGCCTTTTCGAGGTATACCTTAGCTCTTGGCGCGGCTTGTCGCGGTAGCCGGCTTGTTGCTGGCAGAGGAGGATGCCTTGTCCTCTGCTGCTGAAGCGGCTTTCTCTGTGGCAGCGGACGCCTTGTCGGTGGCTTCCTTGCCAGCGTCAGAGTAGGCCTGTTCGAGCTGGGCGCGCATTTCGTTGCCCATCTCGGCCAGCTTCAGGGAATCATCCATCATCTGCTGAGACAGCTCGGTCGCTACTTCCAGCTGGCGGTTGCTGAACTCGCTGAACTCTTCCATACCCTTGATTTCAGTGGCAGCACGCGCACGCTCGAGACCAGTCTCGGTATAGCGCTTGGCAGCGTCCATCTGATAATCGGCAATCTTGCCCATATGGTCGAGCATCAGAGTGTTGAGCTTGCGCATCGGCTGGTAGAAGCTGCGGGCTTGCTCGGCAAAGGCGTTGAACATCTGATCCTGCTGCATGACGGTTCCTCCCATGGATTCCGTACCGGGACAGCGCGCAGAAGTCTCTGCGCCACCTGTGGAGCACAGCGATATGCTGCACTGCACAAAGCCTAGTCTGCTCCTCAGGTGGTTGCAATCCCATGACAGAAAACTGTCAAACGACATTCTCTGTCATGAGATTGGCCGTGCTTGACCCACTCCCCTGTCAGCCAAGCGCGTTCTTCGCGCCTGCCAGTCGTCAACTGCGCTTGGCGCGTGAGCGCGCACTGGCCGGTTTCGCATCCTCCGCCCGGTTGGCGCTCTGCTCTGCCTTCTGATCCGCGCCGTGATCACTACTGCGCCCTGAACTCCTGCGCGCGGCAGACTCCGTCTTGTCAGACTCCTTGCCTTCCGCACCTCCCTGACCGAACTGCTGCAGGGTATCCAGCATCATCTTCTGATACTGATTGAAGGCGGCCATGCCCTGGGCCATGCTCTCGCCCATGTCGCCGGACATGCCGCCCGCTGCGCCCTGTCCGGCATTGCCAGCGCCAGACGCGCCACCCATCATCCCCTCGGCCATGCCCGGCGGCATGAACTTGGCAAACGGCGTGCCCGCGCCCGGCGCCGTCAGCGGCTTGAGCAGACTCATGGGGTCATAGCCTTCAACACCCGCCTCCATCTGGCGACGAAAGCGCTCCATCAATTCCTGTTGGAAGGCTTCCACGTCCGGCAGGCCCATCGCCTGGCGAAATTCCTGCGGCGTGAGGTCGAATTCGACATTGATCTTCATGGCAGATTCCTTGTGTTGTCTGCCCGCACACGGCGTGGTGCGCGAGTCTGCTGGCATGCATGCCATTCGAGTCTAGCAGCGAGAATGACACGGGGCAGCCCGCTACTTACGCCTTTTCTTATTTACTTTGTGCAAGCCAGCCCACAACGCAAGACGCCCCAGCCACGAAGGATGCTGGGCATCACTCCACGGCTGGGGCGTGTCTTTTTACAAATTCAGCGGCTTGGCAGCGTCAAAAGTTCAGCCGCGCCGCATGCGGCTTACACCTCGCGCAGCACCGGCGTATCGACCTTGACGTCAGCGTTCTGACCACGATGGCGCAGCAGGTGATCCATCAGCGTCAGAGCGACCATCGCCTCGGCGATCGGTGTGGCACGAATGCCGACACACGGATCATGACGGCCGGTGGTGATCACCTCGACCGCCTCGCCGTTGACGTCGATGCTGCGGCCCGGCAGCCGCAGGCTGGAGGTCGGCTTGAGTGCGATGCTGGCACGAATGGTCTGGCCGCTGGTGATGCCGCCCAGAATGCCGCCGGCATGATTGGAGAGGAAGCCTTCCGGCGTCATCTCGTCACGGTGCTCGGTGCCCTTCTGGCTGACCACGGCAAAACCGTCACCGATCTCGACGCCCTTGACGGCATTGATGCTCATCAGGCCATGCGCGAGTTCGGCATCGATGCGATCGAAGATCGGCTCGCCCAGGCCGACCGGCACGCCAGTCGCCTCGACGGTGACCTTGGCGCCCACGGAATCGCCTTCCTTGCGCAGGGCATCCATGTACTGCTCCAGCTCCTCGAGGCGTTCGGCATCGCCACAGAAGAACGGGTTGGTGTCGACCAGCGACCAGTCCTTGACCTCAAGCTCGATGGGGCCGAGCTGGGACAGGTAGCCACGCACCTGCACGCCCAGGCCCGCCAGATACTTCTTGGCGATGGCCCCGGCGGCGACGCGCATCGCGGTCTCGCGGGCCGAACTGCGGCCGCCGCCACGGTAGTCACGCTCACCATACTTGTGGTGGTAGGTGTAGTCGGCGTGAGCCGGGCGGAACTGGTCCTTGATCTTGCCGTAGTCCTTGGAACGCTGATCGGTGTTCTCGATCATCAGACCGATGGCCGTGCCGGTGGTGCGGCCCTCGAACACGCCCGAAAGAATGCGCACCTGGTCCGGCTCGCGACGCTGGGTAGTGTGGCGCGAAGTGCCGGGACGGCGGCGGTCCAGATCGATCTGCAGATCCGCTTCGCTGATCTCGATACCCGGCGGGCAACCATCGATGATGGCGCCCAGTGCCGGGCCATGGCTTTCGCCGAAGGTGGTGACGGTGAACAGCTTGCCGAAGGTATTTCCGGACATTCAGGGGGTCCTCAGGCGATGCCGCCGGTCATGGCCGACGGCGTTCTGATAATAGTTGTCGTAAGCGTTGCAGAGCCTGGCGGCCTGCGCCCGTGCTTCTGTCGAATCTTGCCAGCTCAGGCGAATCCCGCCGTAACAGGCGCCCGCCAGCTCAAGCGAATTCAGGCGCGCAGACTTCCAGCGTCTGGGCATCGATGGCGAAGACGCCATTGCCGCCGCGTTCGAACTCCAGCCACATGAAAGGCACTTCCGGGAAGGCTTCCATCAGGTGACGCTCGGAGTTGCCGACCTCGACGATCAAGACGCCGTCGTCGGTCAGGTAGTCACGCGCCTCGCGCAGGATACGGCGCACGATATCCAGGCCATCATCCCCGGCGCCCAGCGCCAGCGCCGGCTCATGGCCGAATTCCTGCGGCATGTTGGAAAGATCGAAGGTATCCACGTAGGGCGGATTGGAGACGATGAGGTCATAGCGCTTGCCCGCCACGCCCGCGAACAGGTCCGACTGCACGGCGATGACACGCCCTGCCACGTCGTGGCGTTCGATGTTGCGTCGCGCGACTTCCAGCGCATCGCTGCTGATATCGACCAGGTCGACCTCGGCGGTCGGCATCACCAGCGCGGTGGCGATACCGATGCAGCCGGAACCGGTGCACATGTCCAGCACGCGGGTCGGCGGCAGTTCCGGGAACCAGGCCGAGAAGCCGCTCTCGATCAGCTCGGCGATTGGCGAGCGCGGAATCAGCACGCGCTCATCGACATCGAAAGGCACGCCGGTGAAGAAGGCTTCGCCCAGCAGATACGGCAGCGGCTTGCGAGTGGTGATGCGCTCACGCACCAATGCCACGATGCGCGCACGCTCCATGGTCAGAAGGCGCGCGTCGATCACGGCGGGGTCCGTGTCCCACGGCAGATGCAGCGCACCCAGCACCAGCGCCACCGCTTCGTCCCAGGCAGAGTCAGTGCCATGGGCGAAGTGCAGGCGATGCGCGTGGAACTCGCTGGTCGCCCAGCGGATCAGGTCGCGCAGGGTCACCAGCTCCTCGACGAGACGGGAGTCCGGCTCACTGAGGCTGGAAGGATGGCGCAGGTCGGACGCGGAAGATGTGGACACGATGATTCCTGTAAGCGGACAGATGGACAACGAGCGCCACCAGTCGTGAGGAAGCGGGGCGTCTCGCGCAGGCATTGTAGCGTTCACGAGGCGTGGCGGCGACCCTTGGCATGCCTTGCTGGTGTGCCTGTCGCTTTTGTCTTCGCAAGCGACAACCGTTTGTCTTCGACAGTGACAATCGCGTGTCTTCGACAGCGACAACAGCCGCGCTATACTGCGCGACTTGCCATTTTATTGCCCGCGGAGCCCGGCCATGCCACCCAACCACGACGACAGCTCGGATACCGGCGACGACTTCAACGCCTTCCGTGCCGCCCTCAAGCAGGCCGGCGTACGCAAGATCACCACCAACCGCGCCGATCCCGGTCGCAAGCCCGTCGACAAGGAAGAGCAGGCGCGTCTGGCGGCGCGCCGCGCGGCCGCCAGTGAAGCCTCGACCGACTCGCTCGGCACGCCATCGCGCACCACCGATGGCCAGGTCGAGCCGGTCACGCCCAGCCAGCTGCTCGACTTCGCGGTGCCCGATCTCCCCTACCGCCAGCGTCAGCGTCTCAAGCGCGGCGAGATCGCCTGGGAAGCGGGTCTCGACCTGCACGGCTATACGCTGGAGCAGGCTCGCATCGAGCTTGAGTCCTTCATCGACGATGCCATTGCCCGTCGCTCACGCTGCGTGCTGGTGGTGCATGGCAAGGCATGGACCGGCATGGCCGATCACCCCATCATCAAGAGCCACGTCAATGCCTGGCTGCGCCAATGGCCTGACGTGCTGGCCTTCACCTCGTCACTGGAGCTGGATGGCGGCAGCGGCGCAGTCTATGTCCTGCTGCGCAGCAAGGGCCGTGACCCGCTGCTCGACTGAGCGAATCCCGCGCTCGCCACACCGCCGAGAACTTGATGATCAGAGCACCTGACAATAGCCGAGCACTTGAATAGTGAGCATCTGAATAGCCGAGTACTTGAATAACGGAGTGCTTGAATAGCCGAGCACTTGAGCAGCAGAGGCAGGGCTCATGCCGAGCCTGCCGCCATAACGACAAGGGAACACCCTGATGACACCCAACGCTGAACAGCCAACTCGCCTCTCTTCACGCCGCGCTCTTTCCGCTGTCATTCTCGGCGGCGCGACCGCCGCCGGTCTGTCACTGGCCTTCGCCATGCCGGCCGCCGCCAGCGATGCACTGTCCGACAGTACGCTTTCGCGCGTGCAACAAGACCAGGTGCTGAAAGTCTGCACCACCGGTGACTACGCGCCCTTCAGCCACCGTGAAGACAATGGCGACTTCGAAGGCATCGACATCGACATGGCCGCCTCACTGGCCAGGAGCCTGGGCGCCACGGTACAGACCGTGCCGACCAGCTGGCCGACGCTGATGGAAGACTTCACCTCCGGCAAGTGCGACATCGCCATGTCCGGTATCTCGGTCAAGCTGGACCGTCAGGCGCAGGCCTACTTCAGCCAGCCTTACCAGACCGGTGGCAAGACGCCCATCGTGCGCTGCGAGGATGTCGACAAGTACCAGACCGTCGCGCAGATCAATCAGCCCAGCGTGCGCATCACCGTCAACCCGGGCGGCACCAACGAGCGCTTCGCCAATGAATTCCTGAGCGATGCCACTCGCGTCGCGCACGACGACAACCGCACCATCTTCAACAACATCATCGAAGACCGTGCCGATGTGATGGTCACCGACGCCATCGAGACGCAGCTGCAGGCCAGCCGTCATCCGGAGCTGTGCAGCGTGCACCCGGACTCGCCGTTCACCTTCTCCCAGAAGGGCTATCTGCTGCCGCTGGGTGACAACATCTGGAAGGCCTACGTCGATCAGTGGCTGACCCAGATGCAGGGTACCGGTGAGCAGGCCGCCATCTTCGACAAGTGGATCAACGGCTGAGACGACATTTCGCTCAGGCTCCGTCACACGCACTGCAACGAAGAGCGCTGTATTGAAGAGCGTCGTGTTGAAGAGCACTGCAACGAAGAGCACTGCAACGAAAAGCCCCCGCCGATTGGCGGGGGCTTTTCGTCAAAGGACAACTCAAAAAAGGCTAGCCATCGCTGCCCTTCTCGTAGCGATCCAGCGCTTCGGCGGCCAGGTGCCGCCCCAGCTTGATCAGGCCCGCGGCGCGGTGGAATTCATAGGCGCCACATACCGTCTTGGGAATCTCGACCAGGATATCCGGCGGATAGCCGGCGATCTTGTACTTGGCCAGCGTCGCCTGGGTGATATCGAAGGAGCGCATCATCATGTCCAGCTTGCCCCAGGCAAGCTCCGGCGCGTTTTCATCGACCCGTTCAGGCTCGACGTCGTTCGCAGGCGACGACTGCTTGCCTTGGGTCACGGCACCAGCCTCTGCCTGCGGCTCTGCCAACGCTTCCGTGCCCGGCACTGGCTCGGCATCGCTGCTCTTGAGTGCCTCGAACTTCAAGCGCGAGGCATCGCCCGGTGGCAGCGGGACACCGCCGACCGGACTGGCAAACGCCATGCCTTGCTGGTCCTCCAGCGCCTGCTCCTTCTCGGCAGAGAAGATGCGCTCGGCACCGCGACGCACTCCCCGCAGCCAGTCGCTGAAACCACCGCCGCGCGCTTCCAGGGCAGCTTCGCGCGCCTCTTCCTCGGCGGCATCGGCCGGTGGCAGCATCTGTTCCAACGTCTGGTTACGCGGCGAATGCGCCGTAGCATTGACCGCCAGCACCAGGTCAACGTGGGCGGCGACCAGCGGCGTGATCGGCAAGGGATTCATCAGGCCGCCATCCACCAGCACCTTGCGGTCGCGTTGCACCGGCGTGATCACCCCGGGCACCGCGATGGAGGCCCGGATCGCCTCGAGCAGATTGCCGCTCTGGAACCAGACCTCCTTCTGGGCGATCAGGTCGGTGGCGACGGTGGTGACCGGAATCGGCAGATCCTCGATACGCGTATCACCGATCAGGGCTTCCAGCTCTTCCATGATGCGGCGCGCGCGGATGGCGCCCATCGGGCTCCAGGTGACATCCACCAGCCGCAGCACGTCGAAATAATCCAGCTCACAGACCCAGTCACGATAGGCATCCAGCTTGCCGGCGGCATGGATGCCCCCGACCAGTGCGCCCATCGAGCAGCCCGAAATGGCGCGGATGTCGTAACCGCGCGCCAGCACTTCCTCGATGACGCCGATATGGGCATAGCCTCGAGCCCCGCCACTCCCCAGTGCCAGGGCGATGGTCTTGCGCTTGGCCATGGCATGTCTCCCGCTGCAGATGATGATAGATGAACGGATACGGCACAGGGTGCATCACTCATTGCGAGCTGACCCACTCGACGATGGCATCGGCGACCGCCGCCACATGCGGTGGCTCCAGATGCAGGTGGTGGCCACCCGGCAAGACGCGACGTTCCAGCCGCTTCACGGCATCACGCGCCTGCTGTGCTTCGTGCCTTATGGTCAGAATACCCCGCTCGCCCTCGATCAGCAGTACCGGCTGGGTCAACGCCGCCAATAACGCCAGCACCTGCTCCGGGGTGTAGCGCATCAATGAAGGCCGCAGCAAGCGACGGTCACTTCTCAGTCGCAGGCCACCGTCTTCCAGCACCTCGAGATTGCGCTCGACGATCGGCCGCGCCGTATCGGCATCAATGGGCGTGACACCTCCCGCAACCCGCGCCGCCACGGCGTCCTCGACATGACGATAATGGGCACGTCGCGTAGCGGCGCGTCTGGCCGGCTGCGCATGGCGTGCCAGCAATCCGCGGCGCAGCTGGTCGACCACCTCCGAGGCTGGCGTGGCAAGTGCGCCGATGCCATCGATCAGCACCAGGCGCGCGATATATTCCGGCAGCGCCGCAGCCACCTGCCCCGACACCGCTGCCCCCAGCGAGTGCGCCATCACCGTGACCGGCGCACGCGGCAGCCCCTCGTCATACAGGCCTTCCAGCGCCTCGATCACATCGTGGCAGTAATCCCACACCGCATAATCACCGTGCTCGCCCAGCGGACTCGAGCGCCCGTGACCGACCATGTCGATGGCGATGAGACGAATGCCGAGCCGCTCACACAACAACGGCGCCAGGCGGCTGAAGCTGGCGGCATTGTCGAGCCAGCCATGCAGCGCCAGCCACGTCGGTGCCTGCTCGGCGTGCTCGGCAGGCGCCCACTCCAGGGCCGCCAGCTCTCCGCCCGTACGACGTGGGAAGCGACGCTCACGCAACGTAACGTTGGCGCTCAGGGGAGCTGCAGCGATGTCCCGAACGGTGTGATCAATGCTCATGATTGCCTCTCGGCCAGCAGACCTGGCGGAAGTATATTCGGCGGCGCGAGGTCCGCGATGGCCGCCAGCAGCGCGGCGCGCGTCTCTTGTGGGTGTTCAAAGGGATACATATGTCCTCCCCGGACATGCTCCACCGTCAGCCCGGCGCGGCGCAGGCGTGCCTGACGCGCCGGCGTGAGCAGATCAGACTGGGCGCCGGCCAGAATCCTGACCGGCACCGCCAGTTTCGCCGGTGAGCCTGACAGGTGATCGCTGAGGTGACGGAAGATCTCGACCTCATGACGGGTATCGAAGCTCAACGACAGGCTGCCATCCGCGTGACGATGGGTGGCGTTGTCGATGTAGTCGTCCAGCGCCTCTGGCGTGAAGTTGGCGAACAGCGAGCGACGGCGCAGGTAATCCTGCATGGCCTGACGGGAATCCCAGCGTGCGCGACGCCCACGGGTACGGCCCGCCGGCGTGACACGATCAATGAAGCCGAAGCGTTTGGCGACCTTCATGCCCAGCGCATCGCGGCCCAGCATCAACGGCGGATCGAGCAGCACGAGGCAGTGGAAGCGCTCCGGCTGCTTGAGCGCCGCCATGTAATTGACGATGCCTCCCAGCGAATGGCCGACCCCGATCACCTTGCGCCCGGTGCCGCCCGCCGCGGGCAACGGCCCCAGCGCGGCATCCAGACACGCCAGCCACTCATCACGCAGCGAGATCAGATTGTTGCCGACCGGGTAGGCAGGGTCGTGCGCCAGTCGGTCCACCGGCAGCAGATTGAAGTGCTCGGCCAGCGGCGCCAGCAGGCTCTTGTAGCAGGCACCGGTAAAGCCATTGGCATGCGCGAAGGCCAGTACCGGACGCTCGGTGTCCGCATTCAAGCTGGCCGGGTCAGTGCCGTCCTGTTCGGACAAGGTCTTTTCGCACATGGAAGGTTCGGACAAGGCACGTTCGGACAAGTGCTGCCCGGGCCGGGGTTGCCGTGAGGTGGCATTCATCGCAAGGTCTCCTTACCACGGGCCGCCGTCCCTGACGCGCCCAGACAAACGGTTGTTTAAATATAGTCAACAGCATGCCAGCCCCGCCCCATGGGCGCTACTCCTCCCTTTGGCCCATGGAGCACCTCACTCCTCCTCCATGGCTGCCGGCACCAGCGCACCGACGGTTTCCGTGCTCGGCTCAGCGGCTTCCGCCTCAGGCAGCGCCAAGGCACGACTGACCGCCAGTGCCGCCTGAATCGCGACAGCCGTGAGCTCAATGGGTTCGTCTTGCAACGCCCTCGCGCCCAGTGCCAGCAGATGATCACGCAGCGCGCCATTGACCTGTATCTCGACGGCATTCAAGCGCGCGACCAGTTCAGGTGGCCACCCCTTGCCGGAGAGCGTCAGTCGCGCCCAGGGCTTGCTGCCGGCCGCGATGGCCAGCACCAGCTGGGTGCGATCACTGAGCTGCTCATGCTGACGGTAATAGAGCGAGGGGCGCGACCAGTTGAGGGTCAGCGTCACGGCGGGCTGCCAGCCGTCTGCCTGGGCTGCGCCGCTTTCAGGCGTGGAGGCGCGGGGGCGCAGGTCATTCTGCGTCAGTGGCGACAGCGCAGCGAGAATCTCATGGGCAGCGTCGCTGTCAGGTGCCAGGCCTCGCACCAGCGGCGCTTGCCGTGTTGACGCGCCTCGGACAGAAGACGAAAGCGTAGACGCCGCCAGCGAGATATCCAGGCGACTCAGCGGTTTGTACACCGCGGCGTCACTGCGCAGCTCGGTGACATCCAGCACCTCACTGGGCGCCATGCCGCCGCGCCAATCCGGCAACCCGATATCGCGCGTCAACTCCCAGACCGGCGCGCCATCCGCCCCATTCATGGTGGGGGAGCCTTTGACTTTCGCGTCCGAGGGCGATGGCACCCATCGCACGTAGCGCCCCGCCAACTCAGCACTGCCCGCGCTGTTCACCTGCGTTGCCGCCGCAGGTCTGGCGCCCAGTTGCAGACTCACCTGAGCGCCGTTGCCCTTCACGCTCAGCAGCGGCGACTGCGCGCTGAAGCCCAGCGCTTCAAGTGCCTTGTCCGTGGCCGGCTTGCGCGTGCGCAGTTGTGCTTCGCCCAGCTGACTCACCAGCGCCTCCACCTTGCTCTGGCGGGCAGGCCAGCCAGCCAATGAGGTGATCTGCCAGTCGCCTGCGGGCCCACGCGCCAGGCTCAACCAGTCCTGGCTGGCATCTGTGCCACGCCGAATGCCGATACGCTGCGCCGAGGCGGCCACCTGCGCCAGCAGCGGCAAGGGCTGCAAGACGCCTGACTGGCCCGCGGCGACTGTCGTCAGCGACTCGCTCAGCAGCGCATCACGTTGCCACTGGGCAGGGGCTGCTCCGCCCGTGGCGACGCCTGAGCGCAGCGATTCCAGCAGTGACGGCCCTGCGGTGAGCGCCGTCACCGCGGCCACGGAGACCAACGCCGTCAGTGCCCATCCCGCCCGATTGAAGCGCCCCATCAATCACCTCCCGACTGGGTAGTATCGCTCGGCGTCGCCTTGCCTGAAGCTGCCTTGCCTGAAGCTGCCTTGCCTGCGGCTGACTTGCTAGAGCCTGTCGGCACGTTTGTGACGGCGTCACTCGCAAAGCGGGCGCTGTGCTGTCCATTGCGCTGTGCATTGCGCTGTTCATTTCGTTCTGCGCTGCGCTTCCCGCTGGGTTGCCCGTGGCCCGACAGACGCCCTGTCGACTGATAGCCCGCGCGACGGCTGGCGCGATAGCGGCGCCAGCAGATCAGCTCGCCGAGCAGGCTCAACGCCACCGGCAAGGCCAGCAGCGTCCACAGGCGCAGCTCGCGGCGCAGGGCATCACGCTCGGCATTCGCCTCACGCTGCTGACGTGACAACGCGTCCTCGAAGTCATTCTGCATCGCCGCCAGGGCGTCGCTTTGCTGCGCGGCTTCGGCCTTGCCAGATACCGGCGTCGCGCCGAGCGCACTCAGACGCGTCTGCCAGTCATTGCGCAGCCGGGTCTCCTCGGCGGCCTGACGATCGGCCAGTTGATGCAGGCGCGTCAGCTCGCGCACCTGATGGGCACGCGCACGCAGGGCGACCAGCTCGGGGCTGCCTGCCAGCAGATCCACGGCATTTTCCAGCCAGCGCGCATTGGCATTGAGGGCCTGCTCGCTGCCATCCGCTGCCGTGCGTCGCCACAGACGGTCACTGGCCATATCGACATCGCTGACCACCAGCAACTGGCCACTCTTGGCGCCCGCTGCCGGCCATTGCGCCAGCACGGCCAGCCCACCGGCCGGCGGCGTTTCCCCTGCCAGTCCCGACAGCGGACGCGGGTCCATGCGGCTGGCGTGGACACGTGCCGCCGGAATCAGGCGCGCCTCATCACTGGCACGAATCAGCCACTGCAACGGCGCTTCCTGCGCTCCCGGGCCTTTCGATGATGCGTCTGCTACATCAGACAGCGGCGCCAACCAGCCCGCGCTGGACATCACCAATTGCTCGACATTGAGGTTGAGCGCGGCGTCCGACAGCTGCGCAGCGCTTAACCCGAGCAGTGTCGGGCTCAGCGCACGGGTGCCGTCCAGCAAGCCGATCGGCAAGGCCAGCTGTGCATCCGCCACCACCTCGCCCGCGCGTGATTCAAGCCCGGCGCGCGCCAGCAAGGCCTCGAGCGCCTCGGAAGCCGGCGCCGGCTGGTCGAGCATTTCGGGCAGCGGGTCCACCAGCATCAACACCCGGCCGCCACGCTCGAGATAGGCCGTGATGGCCTCCAGCGTCTTGACCGGCAACAGCCGCGGCGCAATCACCAGCAACGCATCCTGATCGGCGATCGGGCGCGCGGCATCATCACCGGCCGACAGCCAGTCGATGCGCAGGCGTGCATTGAGATGCTCCATCAGGCCCCAGCTGCCCAGCGCTCTGCCCTGCTCCAGACTGGGTTGGCCCATCACCGGCAAACGCGAGACGACACCCAGGCGCGGTGGCTCGGTGCGCGAGACTTCCTGGATCTGGCGTGTCACCTGCGCCTCCAGCCCGCCGATATCCGCCGCCTTGAGCAGCGGGATGGCGCGGCGTTCGGCATAGGGGCCATCCACCACCAGCCCGAACAGCATCTCTTCGCCGCCCGGCAATGACAGTGCGGTCAGGCCCTGCGCTTCGAGATCCGCGAAGTCGGCACTGTCCGGTGCAGGGTCGACACGCTTGAGGCGTATCTGCGGTTCACGCGCGAAGGCGGCCAGACGCGTCTCGATCCGTGTCGCCAGCTCACGCAGCTGCGGCAGATCGGCGGCGAAACGTTCGCTGTAGGCGAAGGTCAGCGTCACCGGTGCCTCGAGGCCACCGAGCACCGCGCGGCTGGCAGGGCTCAGGCTGTGCTGACGCGTGGCGGTCAGATCATGCGCGCGGGTGAGCGGGTTGTGGCCGTCGGCGCTCAGCAATGGCGGCAGGCGCACGCCGGCCAGCAATAGCGCGGTGACCGCAGCCGCCAGTGCCGCCGTGACCAGCCACTGTGGCGCCTGCTTGCGTGCATGGCGTTCCTGACTGAGGCCGCGCGCCTGCAGCACCAGCCCGGCCAGGGTCAGCAGCAGGAAGTAGCTGGCATCGAGCCAGGTCGGCCGGCCTTCACTGAAAGGCGTCAGATGCGCCGGCAAGCTGATCAGATCGAGCAACTGCACCCAGTGCGGTGCCAGATGCTGAGCCAGCTGGCTCGTCACCGCGGGTGTGCCCGGCAGCATCAGCGCCAGGCCCAGCACCAGCGCCCCGAGCCACGCCGACAGCGCAGAAGGCGCGCGCACCGCCAGCGCCTGACCGAGACTGGCCAGCGCCATCACCAGCAGCGCCATGCCCAGATAGCCGCTGAGCATCAGGCCGAGATCCGGCGTGCCGAGCCAATGGACCAACACCACCAGCGGCGCCGTCATCGCAAGCCCCAGCCATCCCAGCACGCTGGCACTGATCAGGCGTGCGCTGGCCAGCCGCCACGACCCCAGCCCGAGGCCGGACAGCCATTCGAGCAGGCCGTTGGCGCGCTCTTCCGGCCAGCCACGCAGGGCCAGCAGTGGCGTCCACAGCACCAGCAGCCAGGGCAACACCTGCCAAAGCGAGCCAAGATCGGCGCGATCACGTGCCAGCAGATCGCCCACCTCGAAGGCCCCCAGCGGCGCCAGCACCGCCATCACCACCAGCAGCGACCAGCTGGCGCCCTGTGTCAGTGCCTGATGCAGGTCACGGCGGACCAGCGCGAGAACGGCCCTCATGACGACACCTCCTGATCTGCGCGCGGTGCCTGCCTGCGCATCGGCAGCGGCGAGGGCTGCTCCGCCATGCGCGTCACCAGCTGGCGGAACGCGACCTCGATATCGCCCCGTTCATGGACACATTCATCGAGGCGGATTTCCATATAGCTGCACCAGCGTGCCAGCGCGGGGCGCGGGTCCTGATGGAGACGCCCGGCCAGGCGCAGCACGGCACCGGTCGAGATCACCAGCGGCGACTTGTCACGCGCCATGGCATCGCCGGGCTTGACGGGCGTGATGGCCGCCACGCCCGGCAGACGCGAGACACTGGCCAGTTCGCGCTCGCTCAAGGCCCGACTCAACGTCACTCGCCATACAGGCAGACTGGAACTCGCGCCATACCCCGCGCCGTAGCGCGAACGACTGCCCCCCAGGATGCCTTCGCTGACGGAGGTCGCGGCCAGCGCCTCCGGCGTGTCATCGAAGCCCAGCTGACCATTGGCCATGACCAGCACGCGATCACAGATGCGAGGCACTTCCTCCAGCAGGTGGGTGGAGACGATGATCAGACGCTCGCGACCCAGCTCACGAATGAAGGCGCGCACGCTGTCCTTCTGCAGCGGGTCCAGCCCATCGGTGGGCTCATCGAGCAGCAGAATGTCCGGATCATGGGTCAACGCCATCGCCAGCGCCACGCGACGCCGATAGCCTTTGGATAACACGGCGCACAATTGATTGGCGAAAGGCGTGATATCCAGGCGATCCATCAATGCCGAAAGGCGATCATTGCGTACCTTGCGCGACAACCCATGCAGACCCGCCACGCACTCGAGACTCTCGCGCACCGTCAGCTGCGGCCACAGGGGTGCGCCCTCCGGCAGATAGCCGATGCGACGCTTGAGGCGGTTGAGCTGGCGCTGACTGGCGCGACCATCGAAGGATTCGCCTTCCAGCTCCAGCTGGCCCTGGGTGGCGGCGAGCGTGCCCGCCAGCATGCGCAGGCTGGTGGTCTTGCCGGCGCCATTGGGCCCCAGCAGACCGATGACCTCACCACGCGAGGCCGTGAAGGTCAGCCCGGTGACGGCCTGTTGCTGACCGAATTGACGCCCGAGCCCGCGACTGACCAACAACGCCGGGGAAGCGGACGGATCGTCAGACGCGCGCTCGGGGGTTGCCGCAGATCGAGCTGCCGCAGAGCGAGTCGCGGCAGAGGATGACGCAGAGGTCGTGTATGGGTCCTGCAAGATACCCGCTCCTTGTACTTTTCTTGATAGGGGCAATGCGTAGCCGGGACTGATGGTTCCGGCAGGTGATCATGAGGCCGGAAGATGACCGTGGCACCGGCAGATAACCGTGACAGATGACAATGCAGCGCACAGGGTAAGCGGACAGCCAGCGCTCGCCAAGCAGGAGGACACGCACAGTCGCCACTCGCGCGGTTATGGCGGCTATTCCACCCTTTGCCGGCCCTCAAGGCCTATCGCGGCGCCGGTCTTCTCGACCACCATCCCCCCCCCTGGTTGGCGGCATGCGGTCAACAGAACCTGACATTGGTGCTGTCACCAGAGCTGCACGACTATCCCTAAGTCTAAGGAAAGCCTGATATGCTGGACGGATGACAGTCACGCGCTGTTGGCAGAAGGTCTTGCTGGCCGGCCGTGTGGCTGCCAGAGCCTTCACTCGCTGAGCCAACATTTCACCTTGCTGGACAGGACCCCTCGATGCCCAAGCATGACAAGCAGTCCGCTACTTCCTCGCCGTCTTCCAGGCCGCGCCGCGATACCCGCCTGCGCAACGGGCTGTTCTGGGCCTTGCTGGCAGCGGCCTTGATCACGGGCTTCTGGCTAGCCTGAGCCAGGCCGCCGCGGCAGTTCACGACGGGGCTGATACGACAGCTCGCAACGGGCTGACACGACAGTTCACGATGGGCGATCGCGCGACGCTCGCCAGGCGCTGACCAAAAGCCTCACCAGACAGACCGCAACACTCACAGGACAAGGGCTGAAATGAGCGAGACTACTTCATGAACGACATGCTGGCGCTGTTCGTCGCGACCCTGAACGTCACCGTTCCGGTCTTCGCGATGGTATTTCTGGGCCTGGGCCTCAAACGCCTCGGCTGGATCGATGACACCTTCATCGGCACCGCCTCATCGCTGGTATTCAAGGGCACCATGCCGGCGCTGGTCTTCCTCTCCATCGTGCGCGCGGACCTGGATCACGCCCTGCGCCCGGGCATGCTGACCTACTTCGCGCTGGCGACACTGGGCACCTTCCTGCTGCTGTGGGGCTGGGCGATCCTGCGCGTACCGAGAAAGGAACGCGGCGAGGTGGTACAGGGCTCGTTTCGCGGCAACTGCGCCATCGTCGGGCTGGCACTGGCCGCCAATCTCTATGGCGATCTCGGCCTCTCGATGGGCGGCATCCTGATGGGCGTCGTCATCCTGTCCTACAACATGCTGTCGGTGGTGGTGCTGTCGAGCTATCTCGGCGATGGCCGCACCAGCTGGAGCGGCATCGCGCGTGGCATCATCACCAACCCGTTGATTCTCGGCGTGCTGGCCGCCCTGCCCTTCGCGGCATTCAGCTGGCAGCTGCCCGAGTGGCTGGAGACCTCCGGCGACTACTTCGCGCGCATGACGCTGCCGCTGGCATTGATCTGCATCGGCGGCACCCTGTCGATGCGCTCGCTGCGTGAAGGCCGCAAGCTGGCGCTGAGTGCCAGCCTGATGAAGATGATCAGCGTGCCGCTGCTGGCGATCACCGTCGCGGTGCTGCTGGGCTTCCGCGGTACCGAACTCGGGGTGCTGTTCCTGTTCTTCGCCTCACCGACGGCGGCGGCAAGCTTCGTGATGGTGCGGGCGATGGGCGGCAATGACCGCCTGGCCGCCAACATCATTGCCATCAGCACCCTGATGGCGGGCATCACCATCACGGCAGGCATCTTCGTGCTCAAGCTGAGCGGTCTGGTCTAGCAGCAGCACTCTGATCAGGCAGCAGTCTGGTTGCATGCCAAAGCGAAACGCCCCCGCCAGTGCAGACTGGCGGGGGCGTTTCGCTTTGGCTCAATGGTTGCGGCTCAATGGTTTTGGTTCATGACAGCCGCGCGTGACTTACGCCAGTTCCGCCGGGCTCACGAACTGGTGCAGATCCGCCAGACCGGCGGCCCAGACATCGGCGTCCAGCCAGGCGAGGCTTGCGGTGGCAAAGGCCAGCTGGGTGCTGCCGGGGCCATCGACCAGGGCGCTGGCCAGATTCGAGACCAGCGGATTGTGGCTGATGATCAGCCAGTCGCGCGGCTCGCGCCCTTCAGAAGTGGGCGGCACATGGGTCTGAAGCCAGTCGAGCACCGGCGTCAGCGGGTCGTCCGGGGTGATGATCTCGAGCGTGGTCTGCTGCTCTCCACTCAGCTCCAGCGCCGAGGAGATCTCCTGAGCGGTCTGCTGGGCGCGGGTGAACGGACTGACGACCAGCGTCAGGCGCGCACGACGCTCGGCAGGCAGTTGATGGGCCAACCAGCACCCGATGCGGCGCGCCTCTTCGCGACCATATTCGCTCAATTCGCGGCTGGGGTCCGGCGTGCCGGCCTGGGCCTCACCGTGACGCATGATCAGTACACTCATGACATTCTCCTGAAAAGATGACTGCCGCAGCGCAAGCGCCAAATCACTCGCTCTGTCGCTGCGGCCGATGACCAGGGACTCGCCAACCGGAGCGTTGCACGAGTCAGACAAGGGGATGGCGAAACACACTCCATCACCGCTACCTGCTATGAGTCCTCAGGAGCCGTCGGGTTCCAACTGCCGCGCCTGCTGCACCGACTCACGCGACAGCACGAATTCCACATCGCTGGATTGCTCACCGCCCATCAGCGCGCGGGCCATGTGATGCGGGTCGACATTCTCGAACAGCACCTTGGCCATGCCACTGACCAGCGGCATGTAGATGCCCAGTCGCTCGGATTCATCCTGTACCAATCGCACGGTGTTGACACCCTCGGCGACCTGGCCCAACACCTCGACCGCCTGGTCGAGGGTTCGCCCTTCCCCCAGTGCGTAGCCGACCCGATAGTTGCGCGACAACGGCGAGGAGCAGGTCACGATCAGATCACCTACGCCGGCAAGGCCTAGGAAGGTCATCGGATTGGCGCCCTTGGCCACGGCGAAGCGGCTCATCTCGGCCAGCGCGCGGGTCATCAGCATGGCACGGGTGTTCTCGCCCATGCCAAGGGCCGCGGCCATGCCGGCCGCGATGGCGTAGATGTTCTTCAGCGCCCCGCCCAGCTCGACGCCGTAGCGGTCATTGCTGGCGTAGACACGGAAATAGTCGCAGCCGAAGGCCGTCTGCACGCGAGCGCGGGTGTAGGCGTCGTCGGAGGCGATCACCGTGGCTGTCAGCTGCCGCTGGGCGATCTCGGCCGCCAGATTGGGGCCAGACAGCACGCCGATGTGCGTGAAGCCGGTTTCCTGCTCCAGCACCTCACTCATCAGGGTGAAGCCTTCGCTCTCGATGCCCTTGGTGGTGGCCACCAGTATCTGCCCTTCACGCAGGTGGGCGCGCGCCTGGCGGACCACCGTGCGGAAGGCCTTGGAAGGAATCGCCACGCACACCAGTTCGGCCTCAGCCAGCGCATCGGCCATGTCGGTGGTGGCACGCACCGAGGCATTGATCTCGAAGCCCGGCAGATAGCCAGAGTTGCGGTGCCGGGTGTTGACTTCCTCGGCCTGGCTGGCATCACGCATCCACTGGGTGACGCTGGCACCATTGTCGGCGGCAATCGAGGCGATCGCGGTCCCGAAGCTGCCGCCACCCAGCACGCAGACATTGAGTCCCACCGCCTGAGGGGTCGTTTCGCTTACCTCGCGATCACGAATGGCCCGACGAGGTGAAGGGGTAGTGGCAGACATGCAGACTCCTTGGATGACGATGTGCTCAGTGAATGGCAGGCATTGTACTCATAGTTTGTCAGAGAATGCTGAACAAGAGATGTCTGCGCAGGCTTCGTGGCCAACGTAGGGGGCTGCGCCTGGGTGACACACCTGAGTGGCGTACCTGCCAAGCGCGCCTCGCAAGCAATCGACTGGCATGCACCATCGACTTGCATGAACGATCGTTATGCATGAACTCTCGATACATACAAAAAACCGACAATCCCTGCCCCCTGAGGCGCAGAAATTGCCGGTCTGTTCAGCGCTGGCGGGATGGCGGCAGACTTGCCCCATCACGCCGAGGCATCAGATCACAGCGTCTTGAGGGCCGTGATCATGTCGCCGACCACCTTCTGACCATCGCCATACACCATGCGCGTGTGGTCAAGATAGAAGAGGTGATTCTCGACACCGGAGAAGCCGGAACCCTGACCGCGCTTGATCACCAGCACGTTGCGTGACTGATCGGCGTTGAGGATCGGCATGCCGTACAGCGGGCTTGAGGCGTCGTTCTTGGCGACCGGATTGACCACGTCATTGGCGCCGATGACCAGCGTGACGTCGGTGGTCTCGAAGTCGTTGTTGATCTCGTCCAGGTCCGCAATCATGTCGTAGGGCACGCCGGCTTCCGCCAGCAGCACATTCATGTGGCCCGGCATGCGACCGGCGACCGGGTGGATCGCGAAGCGCACTTCGACGCCACGCTCACCCAGCAGCTCGACCATCTCCCAGACCTTGTGCTGCGCCTGTGCCACCGCCATGCCGTAGCCCGGCACGATGATGACGCGCTCGGCGAAGGCCAGCTGCACGGCGGCGTCCATCGGATCGGAGGCCTTCATGCTGCCCTCGATCTCGCCCTGCTCGACACCGGAGGCGCCGCCGAACTGCTTGAACAGCACGTTGCGGAGCGGACGATTCATGGCCTTGGCCATCAGCTGGGTCAGCAGCGTACCGGCCGCCCCGACGACAGTACCGGCGATGATCATCGCGGCATTGCCGAGCACGAAGCCTTCCATTGCCACCGCAAGGCCGGTCAGCGCATTGAACAGCGAGATGATCACCGGCATGTCGGCGCCACCGATGGGCAGTGCCAGCATCGCGCCGAACAGCAACGCAAGCACGAAGAACACAAGCACCAGCGAGCCGGACGGTTCCACCGCCGCGATCACGACGCCCAGATAGACCGTCAGACCCAGCACGATCATGTTGATCAGCTGCTGACTCGGGAAGTTGAACGCCTTCTTGAGGCGCCCATCCAGCTTGGCCCAGGCCACGATGGAACCGGAGAAGGCCACCGCACCGATCATCGCCCCGAGCACGCCCAGCCACAGCGCCAGCGAGCCGTGCTGCTCGATCAATGCCGGGTTGTCGCTCATGCGCATCAGCTCGACCGCAGCGATCGCCGCTGCCGCACCGCCACCCATGCCGTTGTAGATGGCGATCATCTGCGGCATGTCGGTCATCTCGACCTTGTTGCCGGAGTACCAGGCGATACCGCCACCGATGACGATGGCCAGCAGCATCAGACCATAACGACCATCAATCTGCGGATGCAGGAAGGTGAGCAACGTTGCCACGACCATCGCGATACCGGCCCAATGGATGCCGCTGCGTGCCGTGGAAGGATGTGACATGCGCTTGAGACCGAGGATGAAGACCACCGCCGCCGCGAAATACCCTGTTTCGACCAGCCAGTTCATCAGCGAGCCTCCTTGTCGTTGATGCCATTGGCAGCGTCTGTGCCCTTGCTGCGATCACTGGTCTTGAACATTTCCAGCATGCGCTCGGTGACCACATAACCGCCGACCGCGTTGCCGGCGCCCAGCAGCACGGCGATGAAGCCGATGAACTGCTGCATGCCGGTCTCGGCCTGACCGAGGGCGATCATCGCCCCGACCAGCACGATGCCGTGGATGAAGTTGGAACCGGACATCAGGGGCGTGTGCAGAATCACCGGCACACGCGAGATGACCTCGTAGCCGACGAAGGCCGCCAGCATCAGGATGTATACGGCAGAAAGTCCTTCGATCATGCGGCGTCCTCCGCGCGAGCGCGTACGTCATCGTGGGTGATGCGGCCGCCATCGGTCAGACGCATCGGGCCGAGCACCGCATCTTCGAAGTCCAGCGTCAGTTCGCCGTCCTTCATGAAGGGGGTCAGCAGGTTGAAGAGGTTCTTGGCGTACATCTCGCTGGCATTGACCGCCAGGCTCGAGGCCATGTCCAGCGGGCCGAGTATCGTGACGCCGGCGTGCTCGACACGCTTGCCTGGCTCGGTCAGTTCACAGTTGCCACCGCCTTCGGCGGCGAGATCGACCAGCACGGCGCCGGGCTTCATGCCCTCGACCATCTCGCGGCTGATGATGCGCGGCGACGGACGCCCAGGAATCGCGGCGGTGGAGATCACCACATGCGCATCGCCCATGTGACGTGCCAGCGCATCGGCCTGCTGGGCGCGCTCGTCATCGGTCAGCTCGCGGGCGTAGCCGCCCTCGCCGGAGGCATCGACGCCGGTATCGATCATCTTGGCGCCCAGCGATTCGACCTGCTCACGCGCGGCAGCGCGAATGTCATAGGCCCACACCTGGGCGCCGAGACGCTTGGCAGTCGCGATGGCCTGCAGACCCGCGACGCCGGCACCGACCACCACGACACGCGCCGGACGCACGGTACCGGCAGCAGTCGTGAGCATCGGGAAGAACACCGAGGACTCGTTGGCCGCCAGCAGCGCGGCGTGATAGCCCGCGACACCCGCCTGCGAGGACAGGGCGTCCATGCTCTGGGCCCGCGAGATACGCGGCACGAATTCCATGCACAGGCTGGTCAGTCCCTGACTGGCAAGCTTGCTGATCAGCTGCGGATTCTGGTACGGCGTCATCAATGCCACCACCACCGCACCCTCACGGAACTCGCTGATCTGTGACTCGCTGGGCGTGCGCACGCACAGCACGAGATCCGCCGCGGCACGCGCCGCCGCGATATCGGCCTCGGCAACGACCGCCACCCCGGCCTGGGCGGTGTAGGCCGCATCGTCGAAGTGTGCATGACGTCCGGCACCGCTCTCCACGTGCACGATGGCGTCACTGGTGTCACTGACGCTGCTGTCCAGGTGACGCGCGAGCTTGCCGGCCGTCACCGGGTCCAGCGCGACGCGGCACTCCCCGCGCGCCAGTGTGCTGCTCACGCCCTCGTCGGGTGTCACCAGGTCCGGTGCACGCATCTCGCGCACGACTAGAATATTCAGCATCGCGCACCTCGTTTCACGTCCGTGTTCATGCCTGAGGCTGCCAGCCTTGAAAGGTTCATGGCGTCGTTCCTGTTGAGCGCTGATTCGCGCCATCCTGCCTGCCGGAGGCGCTTTCAGCGACGTTATTGCCTGTCACAGGTGAGACTTGCCTGAACCGCAAGCCGTGACTCACGCATGGCCAGAAGGCCTGACATCACCCGCGACACGATGAGTGTCCAGCATCAGTCTTTTCTTGTCGGTGCATCAGGGTCAAGCGCTGCAGTGCAAAAAAAGCAATAAAATCAAGCATAAAGCTATCGTTATGACAGCCATAACAGCCACCTTATGCTGACAGGCGCCTTGCGGCACTACCAAGTGACTGATTTGCAATGAGTTTACAAAAGGCACCTCACCAAGAATAGCTCAGCTTTGTGTTATGCATCGCATAATCTCGAGCTTATGGCTGCGACAGCGGCTGCCATGAAAAATGGGATACCGCCGCAGCAGCATCCCATTTTCGTGACGATGACTTGAGTGTCAGCGCGTGTTTCCTGCATTGCACCAAGCGGATGCTCGGCCGCGGCTTGCGCTGTCAGCGATGCAGTTCAGGCCCCCTTCAGGAGATCCGCTCAGGAAGAGCAACTCATGCAGATCGGCGCTGCATTTGCCGCCGGTGGCCGTGTCCAGTCATCGACGAGTTCGGCATCGACGCCCTGCGCCTGCCCCAGCTCCTGCGCCGCCTCCAGACTACCCTCCTCGGGGCGGAAGAAGGGTGCCGTCAGACGCTGACGCAAGGCCTTTAGCGTAGCGTCATCACCCTGCTCGACCCGTGCGATCACCTCCAGCAGCAGATGCGTGCGCGGCACATAGAGCGGATTGCAGCCGAGCATGGCCAGACGACGCTGGCGCTCATTCTCGGCAGAGAGCCCAATGACCATGACGCGCGCCTGATAGCGTTCGAGCCACGCCGAGGCTTCATCGCGCGCCTGGGCCGAATTGCCATGCGGCCCACGCTCGCCGGCCAGGCGCACGACCAGCGTTTCCGGCACGGGCTGCGTGACATCCCAATGACTGAGCAGACGGTAGGCATGGGTGTGGTCGACCTTACCGGCCGCCAGCAGCTCTCGCCACTGCTGCACCAGCGTCATGTCCTCATCGCGAGCATCCGGCAACCCGAGACGCGCGCGCATCAGGCGGGCATATTCACGCTGCAACTCGCCCTCATAGGCGCCCAGCGCAGCGGAGAGCGCTTCGACATCGATCAGCGGCGACAGCGCGATCCCCAGACGCTCCAGATTCCATAGCCCGATGCCCGGCTGCTGGGCGAAACCATAGCGCCCGGCCTGATCGGTATGATTCGGCACCAGATTCTCTTCATAGCCATCGAGGAAGGCGTAGGGCCCGTAATCGAAGGTCAGCCCCAGCAGCGACATGTTGTCGGTGTTCATTACCGCATGCACGAAGCCGTAGGCCTGCCAGGCCGCGATCAGTTTTGCGGTGCGAGTGATCACTATCTCGAACATGGCCAGCGCGGCGGCGATACGTGTCGCTTCATCCAGCGGCTCGCGCCCGATCTCGCCCATGTCGGAAGCCTCATCCGGCATCTCGGGCAGGCTCTCGGGGAAGTGCTCCCGCAGGGCGTGATCGATCAGCGTCTTGAGGTCTTCATGCCGGCCGGAGTGGGCCAGCCACTCGAAATGCCCGAAGCGCAGGTGGCTCTCGCAGACGCGCAACACGGTAGCGCCGGGCTCGACGGTCTCGCGCTGGACCCGCTCGCCATTCACCGCCAGCGCCAGCGCGCGGCTGGTAGGAATGCCCAGCGCCGCCATGTACTCGCTGGCCAGGTACTCGCGCACGCTGGAGCGCACCACCGCCTGACCATCACCGAAGCGCGAGTAAGGCGTACGACCGGCGCCCTTGAGATGCAGATCGAAGGTCTTGCCGTAATCAGCCTCAAGTTCGCCGAGCAGAATGCCTCGCCCGTCGCCGAGCTGCGGATTGTAGTGACCGAACTGATGGCCAGTGTATTTCTGGGCCAATGCGTCCATGCCCGGCAACAACTGCTCACCGGCCATCAAGAGTCGCAGCTGCTCGAGCGCCTCCTCGTTGGAGGCGTCGGAGGTCAAGGGCGCCTCCAGCCCCAGCAGACGGGCGCAGTCAGGACTCACATCGGCAAGGCGCGTGCCTTGTCGCGGCTCTGGCGTGACACGCGTGAAGAAGTGCTCAGGCAGGCGGGCATAACGGTTGTTGAAGCGCAGCGCCGCCAGGTCGTGCATGTGCGCGGCGGACGTAGGGGCAAACTCACTCATCAAGAGGCTCCGTCGGGCCGCCGGGGGTCGGCGACTCGCTGGGGGAAGAAGTGGACGCGGCGGCATCACTCGGGGTCAACAGGCTGCGCAGACCGCCGGAGGGTCGCCCGGGCGGCAGCTTGCTGGCCATTTCATACAGCTTGCGCGCCGTCGTATCGGTGCGTGCCTGACGCTTGAGCGCCTGCAGGGCATCGTCGGAGCCCCGGGCATGGCCCAGGTGCTGATCATGGCCCAGGTGCTGATCATGGCTGGCAGAGTCGACCGAGGCTTGCGCCTGATCGCGCGTGCCAGCCGAGGGCGACACTGCGGCAGACGTGCTCTCAAGCGATGTCTCATGGCGGCGCAGCAGCAGTCGCTTGCGCGGTGTCAGCGCCAACTCCGACAGACGTGCCTTGCCCCACCACGGGTGGGGTGCATGCACGCCATGCGTGGACTCGCTCAGCCAGGCCTGTGGCAGTGCCTCGAGCAGAGGGAAGCGCTCACTCTCATCCTGAGCCTGCCACCAGTGGCTCAGGCGCTCATTGAGTACCAGCAGCTGGCGTGCCCGCGTGGCGGCGGTGTAGCTGAGATTGGTGACCAGCACCTGATTGGGCAATTGCTGGCGCTCGCTTGGCAATGCCAGATCATCGGCCAGCACCACGCAATCAAATTCGAGACCCTTGGCGCGGAACACCGTCCCCAGCATGACCGTGGGCAGCTCGACCGACTGTCCCCGCGCGTGAGCACTGACGATGGCGGCCTGCAGGTCGCCATCGTGCTTGCGCAACTCCCCGATCCATTGGTCGAGTGGCGCCTGGGCATACCAGGAGGCCAACTCATGCAGACTGCGCGCCTGATGATCATCGAGACGCGCCAGAGCCCCCAGTACCTGCGCCGGAGTCTGACCGAGCCGCGTCAGGGAGGGGGGCAGCAGTCGCCAGCACTCACGCTGACTGGCCCTGTCGCCCTGCTCGGCCAGCTGATGTGCGCGCCAGAGTCGCCAGTGATCCAGCAGCCCCGCCAGAGGATAGCCTTCGATGCCATCCAGCCAGGCCACCGCGATGCCGCGCTGGTGCAGTGCCAGCGCCTCCCCCAACGCCGCCACCGGGCCGGCACTGATCACCGCGTGGCGCTTGCCGGAGTGCAGCAATGCCTCACGCACTGCGGGCAGCGCCAGACGGGTCGCCGGACCGAGGCCGCTCATGGCCTGTTCACGCGCGGTGGGTGAACAGGCCGCCAACCGCGTGCCCAGCGCCGCCAATGCCGGCCCGAAGCGCCAGGCGCCGGGTAGCGAGTAGACGGTGGCATCGGCCAGCAGCGGCGAATCCAGCGAACTCATGCCTTCCACCTGGCGCGACAGGCTCTGATGCGGGTCGCCGATCAGCAGCAGGTCACAGCGCTGGCGACGCAGCATGGCCAACAGCGCTGGCGTGGCGTCCTGCGCCTCATCCAGCATCACCAGGTCGGCCTCCAGCGACTGGCCATGCTGTGACCACAGCTTGAGCAAGGCATTGAACGACAGGCTCTGCTGATGATCGGCGGGGTCCAGCAGGCACTCCCATACCAGCCGCATGCTCTCGACCAGCTGGCGCAGTTCATTGGCGCTCAACCGTTGTGCCACGCCTTCGGGCAGGTGCTCAGGCATCGGCACCGCATCGCTTTCGGCAAAGAAGGTGTTGAGGCCCTGGGCGATCAGGCTGCGCGACTGGCTGGAAAGACTGCCCAGCCAGCTGAGACTCTGCGGCGCCAGACGACGTGTGATGTCGGGCTGCCGCTTGAGCTTGTCGCCGTACTCCTCCATCAAGGCCTGGCGCGCCAGCTGATGCAGCGACAGCGACTGGACATTGGCAGGCAGCTGACTGGCAGTCCGCCCCGCCACCGCCGGGTTGAGCGAGGTATAGATGAGGGTCTCGTCGGCGTAGGTACGCGCCAGCTCGACCATCAGTACGGTCTTGCCGCTGCCGGCGCAGGCACGCACCACCACGCAATCGCTGTGCTCGGCGCTGTTGGCCGGTGTGCGATCGCGCAGGCGCGAGGGAAAGGGATGGGCGAGAATTCGCCGTTGATCATTGCTCAGATGCATGGCGGCATGATCCCCTGTGGCAGCGCGGGGGGCAAGACCTTCGCTGCGCGATCATGACTAGGACAGGGCGCCATTGGCCGCGAGGCGCTCACGCACGGTACGTATCAGGCCACGATTCCAGCGCAACAGATCATGGAGCGTGGTGAAGTAGGCGCTGCCCCGCGTCGAGTAGGTACTCAGCGTGGGGATGAGGTCTTCGGCACGCACCGGCTGGCCCGCGTTGCGCAGACGCCCGCGCAACTCACGCAGCTCGGCATAGCTACGCTGGGAGTTGAGGTTGTCGAAATAGGCGGCGATACCGGCCTCCAGGCTCTCGAAACGCCGATATTCACGTCCCGGCGGCCCGATACCGCAGCCGCGCGAGAAGCAGCGCATGCCGAACAGGTTGTTGGCCTCACGGGCATGGCCCGACGTCCCCCAGCCCGACTCCTCGATGGCCTGCACCAGCACCATATCCAGCGGCAGGGTGTCGATACGCAGCAGCAGGCGCGTCCAGCTGACGCCGATGTCCTCGCGCGTGACATCACAGGGCAGATTGGCCTCATCACATAACCCGTTGAGGCGCTCCTGCTCACGCTCGCTGTAGTCACGCCCTCCGTCACCGGCGCGCTTGCGCATCGCCAGCAACCAGTCGCGCTGCTCGGTGATGCGCTGGTTCTCGGCCACCACCAGCGGAATCATCAGCTCGAAGAATGCGACCTTGCGCTGGTTGCCCGCGGGATAGGGTCGCAGGTCCGGCATCTGATGGGTCTTGTCGCGGGCCAGCAGCTCATCATCCAGCCGCGCCGCCTGCGCCATCGAACCCAGCCCCATCACCAGCAGCAAGGCGGCGCTGACCAGACGAACAGAGCTCGGATGGACAGAGCCCGGATGGACAGAGCCCGGACGAACAGGCCTCAGGCACCACGAACACCGCGGCCAGGCCCACGCCCACGCAGCCAGGCGTGGCTGGCCACGCACTCCGCCCGTCAGCCAATCCGCAGAGAAAGGTAGGTAAGTCATGTGCTGCGCTCATCAAGAGGGATGCAGTAGCAAGACGCGAGATACCATCAGCGTATCTCATGAGGCTGCATGAAACCCTAAAAACGCGTGGGCGAGAAGATGGCGCGGTCGGCCAAGCGAGGAAAGACACGGCAAGCCCTGTCGTCTGTCACCGACAGACCGCCAGACGGTGCCCGCCTTTTCGCGCTACTGACGCGGCGCGCTCTCTGAGCTCCCTGCGCTTCCTCCCCTTTTTTCCTTTCCCCTTCCTCCCTTCCTGCCTTGCCGCCTTCCTGACCTGCACACCTTGCACCTCGCACTGGACGCTATCGCTGACGACACACCCAACGCAAAACGCCCCCGCAGCATAGGCTGCGAGGGCGTCGTTGCGGACATGCCTGATCAAGCCAGTGACTCGATCGTTCCGCCGTCTCAGGCGCTGAGCATGCTGTTCAGGCGGCGCACGTAAGCGGCCGGATCTTCCAGCGCACCGCCTTCGGCGATGATGGCCTGATCGAGCAGCACGTGCGCCAGGTCCGTGAAGTAATCGCCTTCACCGCCTTCCAGACGCGTGACCAGGGCGTGCTCCGGGTTCAGCTCGAGAATCGGCTTCACTTCTGGCAGCGGCTGACCAGCGGCTTCCATCATCTTGCGCATCTGGTAGCCCATCTCGTGCTCCGGCAGCACCACGCAGGCCGGGGAATCGGTCAGGCGGTGCGTGATGCGCACTTCCTGAACGTTCTCGGCCAGCGCTTCCTTGACGCGCTTGACCAGATCTTCCTTGGCCTTGGCAGTCTCTTCCTGGGCCTTCTTCTCTTCTTCGTTCTCGACATCGCCAAGATCGAGATCGCCCTTGGCGACATCCGCGAAGGACTTGCCATCGAATTCGGTGAGGTGGCTCATCAGCCACTCATCGATGCGGTCGGTCAGCAGCAGGACTTCGATGCCCTTCTTGCGGAAGATCTCGAGGTGCGGGCTGGACTTGGCGGCATTGAAGCTGTCGGCGACCAGGTAGTAGATCTTGCTCTGGCCTTCCTTCATGCGCTCGACGTACTGGGCCAGTGACTGGTCCTGGGTCGCGCTATCGGTCTCGGTAGTGGAGAAGCGCAGCAGCTCGGCGATCTTCTCGCGGTTGGCGAAGTCTTCCGCCGGGCCTTCCTTGAGCACGGAGCCGAACTGATTCCAGAAGGTCTGGTACTGCTCGGGGTCCTTGGCCAGCTTCTTGAGCATGTCCAGGCCACGCTTGGTCAGCGCGGACTTGAGCTTGTCGACCTGCGGGTCCTGCTGCAGCAGTTCACGCGAGACGTTCAGCGACAGGTCGTTGGTGTCCAGCACACCCTTGATGAAGCGCAGGTACAGCGGCAGGAACTGCTCGGCGTCGTCCATGATGAAGACGCGCTGCACGTAGAGCTTCAGGCCACGCGCGGCATCACGCTGGTAGAGATCGTACGGCGCACGGCCCGGCACGAACAGCAGGCTGGTGTACTCGAGCTTGCCCTCGACCTTGTTGTGACTCCAGCTGAGCGGGTCTGAGAAGTCATGCGAGACGTGCTTGTAGAAGTTCTTGTACTCCTCGTCACTGACCTCGGACTTGGAGCGCACCCACAGCGCAGTGGCGGAGTTGGCGGTTTCCCAGTGGACCTGCTCGTTGCCTTCCTCGTCCTTTTCGACGCGCTTCATGCGCACCGGCAGTTCGATGTGGTCGGAGTACTTGGTGACCAGGTTGCGCAGGCGATAATCGTCGGCGAACTCGACGGCATCTTCCTTGAGGTGCAGCACGATCTCGGTACCGCGCTCGGCACGCTCGATGTCGGCGACGCTGAACTCGCCCTCGCCACGGGACTTCCACTCGACGCCCTGATCAGCGTCCAGGTCGGCGCGACGGGTGCGCACGGTGATCTCGTCGGCGACGATGAAGCCGGAGTAGAAGCCGACCCCGAACTGACCGATCAGACGCGAATCCTTCTGCTGGTCACCCGACAGGTTCTTCATGAACTCGGCGGTACCGGAGCGTGCGATGGTACCCAGGTTGGCGACCACATCGTCACGGCTCATGCCGATGCCGTTGTCACGCAGGGTGATGGTCTTCGCCTCGGCATCGTGCTCGATCTCGATGCGCAGTTCGCTGTCGTTGCCGTAGAGGGCGTCGTTGTCCAGCGCCTGGTAGCGCAGCTTGTCGCAGGCATCCGCCGCGTTGGAGACCAGCTCGCGCAGGAAGATCTCGCGGTTGGAATACAGCGAGTGGATCATGAGGTGAAGCAGCTGCTTCACTTCTGTCTGGAAGCCATGCGTTTCGGTGTGAGTGGCGGTCGTCATCGAAAAGGACCTCTATGTCGTGGATGCCTGAAAAGAAGATTCGCGGTGGCCAGAGCGCCCCCGCAACAATGGAACCGGCTCGCCGACGCCTGCCTTTCTTGGGCGGCAGATCGAAGGAAGCACTCGTGGATCAGATATGGGGCAAGGGTGAGGGATTTCAAGGCACTAGCGACAGATGATTGCGCCATACGCGCCAAGCATGTGCCACAGAAACACCCAAGCGGCCCCCTGGGTAGCAATGAAAGGAGCCAACGGAGGGAGCCAACGAAGCGCTGGCATTCAGGAAGGCGCTCTCAGGTGTGACGTCTGCAGAGCAGATATCGCCTGTCCATCATGGGGAGGCGATTGACTCCAGCACGAAGTGCATGCGCGCGCTGGCGACCGGTTGCTTGCGGGATTTCTGCCAGGCGCTGACGCGCACATTGGTCATGCGCCGACCTTCACGCATCACTTCACAGTCGATGCGCGTCACCTGATCACCGCGCGCCGTGGCCAGATAATCGATGGAGAAATCGATCAACTTGGGCAGGCGCGCTTCACGCCCGCCGCGCCCATGCCGCCTGAGCACCTCAAGCGTGGCGGCGGTTTCCATCGCCGCGGCCAGCACGCCGCCATGCACCGCCGGCAGCATCGGGTTGCCGACATTGTCGGGCATCGCCGCCATGGAATAGCTCAACGCCTGCTCGGGATGCAGCTCGACATCACTGGCCGCGCCCGCCTGCTGCCCGTCAATGGCACACAAGCCAAGCCCGATCGCCTGCGCGTAGGGCAGACTCGCCAGCAGCGCCGCCAGATCGGCGTGAGTGCGCTGTCCTTCGACGAAACGCCGCGCACTGAGCAGGCCGCGCGGGTCCCGGGTATCGCGCGGAGCCTGCGGCTCCGCCCTCTCGCCTGCTGGCTGTGCAGCCTGTGATGGCTGCCCGTGCGGTCCCGACTCGTGCATGGAGGGGTTCGCGGGGGCTTGAGCGTTGGCCGCCGCCAGCAGCGCCTCGGCAAAGCCGCTGGGCGTATTGCGCTCGCCGAGCCTGACGAAGTTGCCGATCGCGCGACACAGGATCTTGCCCGGCTGCTGCCAGATCTGCGCCTCGGTAAACACCATCGATTCCGTGACCCGCAGCACGCGCGCCTCGCCGACCAATGCCAGACCCTCGACGCCGGGTCGGTAGTGATCGAGGCGCAGATCCAGCGTCGGGCAGACTTCCGGTGCCGACAATCCCGTGAGCACGGCGCTGCCACACAGCGTATCGGCGAACATGGTCAGCACACCGCCATGCACCAGCCTGCGATGCGGATCGCCGATCAAGGCCGGCTGCCACGGCAGCTGCATGCGGATGGCCGGCGCGGCGACCTCCTCGACCCTGACATTCAAGCGCGCCGTGTGCGGAATGAAACTCAAGAAACCGGTCAGCGCCCGCGCCCAGCTGGCGTCATCCAACACGCCACCCGCAGCCGGCACGTCAGCGGGATTGACGGCCAGCCCCAGCAGGCTCTGCGGCACTGCATGCATCACATCCACAGCGGCATCGCCATCAACGTGAGGGAGACCAGATAGCCGACGCCCCACAGCAGTGATCGCAGCAAGGCGATATTGGCCAGATAGCAGCCCCAATAGCCCAGACGCACCAGCACGAAGACCACCGCCAGCGTGGTCGCGATGGGCGCGCCCGGCGCGGTGATCACGCTGACCAGCACTCCGGCGGCAAACAGCGGAAAGGCTTCGATGGTGTTCTGGTGTGCGGCGAGCGCCCGGGCCCCGAAGCCGGTCAGCTCACGCTGCTGTGTACGCGGGTCATGGTTGTCATAGCGACCGGTTCGCTGTTGTGCCCAGGCGACCGGCATCTTGGTCAGCACCAGCATCAGTGCCGCAAACAGCAGACAGGCATAGATCAGCATGCAGAGTTTCCTTGAAAGGCGTTGTTCAGGGCTTCGCCACAGCGGCGCGCCTTACCTTGATAAAACGACGCACCACCTGGGATAAAACTGCGCACCGCCCTGTAATGAACGGCAGACCCGACACTGACGGCACACCATTCAAACTGGTGTTTGTTAGCGTGTTACGAGCATGGCAGGGTCGCCGCGTCCCTGCCATGCGGCCAATGGCCAGTACCTATATCCAGGCTGGCAGATGAATGGCGTTTCCACGCTGGACGCCTTCAGGGAGCCGGCGGATCGGAGGGATCAGGTTCGGGAATCTCGCCACGCCACAGGCGATAGTCGACCAGCGCATCATCAAGCTTGCCGAGCAACCAGGTCACGATCACCAGATCATCGAGAAGCCCCAGCCCCACCAGCAGATCCGGGATCAGATCCAGCGGCGAGACCAGATAGATGAAGGCGCCGGCCGCCAACCCCAGCGCCTTCCACGGCACCGGGCGATAACGTCCGCTCACCACGTCGCGCAGCAAGGGCCCCATGGTGCGCAAGGCGGCGCCTGCCTTGCCCAGCACATGACGGCGGCCAAACAATCGCGTCAACCATAATGCCTTGCCCATAGTGGACTCCTCACGGGTAGCACAAATTTCGTTCACTGAGCTTGCCATCTTCGCGGCAGCACATCCGCGATGTCACTCTCGGATAATTCACCAACAGTATCAGATGGTGCTGTTATTCAGCGCCGACCACTGCCACGATAGCCACTATCGTTACTGAATCGGCAACCCCTGATAGCCAATATCGGGGCACTTGTTCAACATCGGGGCACTGAACCGCCACCACAAGGTCGCAGCCAGTCCACGCCCCTTTACCGACAGTCGCAGGAGTCCCAGGTGACACCAGGCAAGCAAATTCTTCGACCCCGTGGCAGCCGTCGCTTCGCGGCGCTGCGGCACCTCACCGGCCTAGGCCTGCTGTTGGGACTGAGCCTGCCCCTGCAGGCCGCCACCCCCAGTGACCAGAGCTTCCGCGCCGCCTTCGATGATGCACGCGCCAAGCGTTTTGACGAGATTCAGCAGGTCGCCGTCAATGGCCACGTGCTGGAGGGCTACATCGAGTATCACCAGCTCAAGGCCCGCCTGCCGTACGCCACCGCCGCGGAAGTGCTGTCCTTCATCGAGCGTCATGCGGACTCGCCGTTGGCCGAGTGGATGCGGGGCCAGGCGATCTCCGCCTACGGGCGTACCGGCCGTCATGATGCCCTGCTGGAAGTCAGCGACGGTGTCCCCGCAGGTGCGCAGCGCCAGTGCTATTACTACACGGCGCAGCTGAGCAATGATGTCGCGAGCGCATCGCAAGGCGGCCTCAAGCTCTGGCATGTGCCCGGCTCACAGGACTCGGCCTGTGACCCGCTGTTCTCGGCGTTGCGCGAGCGTGGCGTGATCGACGATCAAGCCATCTGGGAGCGCGCCATGCTCGCCTGGGCTGCCGGTCAGGGTGGCATGGTCAGCTACCTCGAGCGCCAGCTGCCCAGCAACTGGCAGCGGGCCATCGCGGCACGCGAGCAGCTTGAGGGCAACTTTGCCGCCATCACGCGCCTGCCGACCAATCTCGGCCACGGCGGTCATGCCTTCGCCGCCTTGAGCGTCGCCGCCATGCATGGTTTCGTGCGTGCCGACACCGAGGCCGCACTGGAAGCCTGGCGCAAGGTGAATCCGCACATGCCGATGAGTGATGAGCAGCGCCACACGGTCGAGCGCGACCTGGCCTGGTATTCACTGGTGCGCGACATCCCCAACAACCGCGGCTGGGTCGATCAGCGCCTGACCATCCTTGATGACGAGGAGCTGTTCGATCTGCGCATGCGCAACGCGGTGCGTGCTGGCGACTGGCCGCAGGTGCGTGAATGGGTGCTGAAGATGCCGGACCGCTTCCGCAATGAAGCCCGCTACCAGTATTGGCTGGGGCGTGCCGATGACAGTCTGGGTCGCCCGCAGGAAGCACGTGCCGCCTGGGCGCGCGCCGCGACCGAGCGCAACTTCTACGGCTTCCTGGCCGCCGACCGTATCGGCCAGGCCTACTCGCTCAATCGTGATGATCAGGACTTCTCCGACGCGGAGCTGGCCGAGGTCGCCGAGACGCCGGCCGTCAAGCGCGTCAGAGCACTGATGAACATCGACGAGATCGGTCTGGCTCGCTCCGAGTGGTTCAATGCCGTCACCCAGGCGGATGACGCCGGGGCTCGCCGTCTTGCAGCCTACGCGCTCCAGCAGCAGTGGTATGACCTGACCGTCTTCGCCACCATCCGTGGCCAGCTGTGGGATGGCCTTTCCTGGCGCTTCCCCCCGGCCTGGCAGCAGGACTTCCAGCGCTTCGGTGCCGATGCCGGCGTCGACCCGTGGATGCTGATGGCACTCGCGCGTCGCGAGAGCGCCTTCAACCCCACCGCCACCTCGCCGGTGGGGGCACGTGGCCTGATGCAGCTGATGCCGGGCACCGCCGCTCAGGTCAGTCGCGGCTTGGGACTGCCCACGCCCAGCAACGCGGCGCTGGGGGACCCGGTCACCAATATCCGCCTTGGCAGCACCTACATCCGCGAGATGCTGGACCGCTACTCCGGCAACCGCCTGGCCGCCGCCGCGGCCTACAACGCCGGGCCGGGACGCGTCGATCGTTGGCTCGCCGACACCCCGGGGGAATACGACCGCTTCGTCGAGCGTATCCCCTTCAAGGAGACCCGCGAATACGTCAAGGCCGTGCTGGCCTACCGCGTAATCTTCGAAAGCCTGGCCAAGGGCACCAGCGAGGGCGTCAAGGTGGTCAGCGACCGCGAAGTCAGCCAGCGTTACACCACCGCCCTGGTGGATCGCCGCTGAGCCGAACCGCAGCATCCCGCAACGAAAACGCCAGCCCCATGGGGCTGGCGTTTTTCATATTCATGGCATCAGGACTCATGACATCAGGACTTGTGGCGTCAGAACTCATCACGCCATCCAGCCATTCCTTCAGTCAGTCATCGCGACCTGGACGAATGGCAGACGAAGGTCCGGACTGGCTCTCGCCCTTGGCTTCTCCCGGTCGCGAGGTAGCCACACCATTGCCGAACGGCGGCTTCTGCTGAGGGGTGTAACGACCCAAGGCCTCGGCATAGCTCAGGGGGCGCCCTTCATCGCTTCCCTTGCCCTTGCCACGCCAGCCCTGACGCTTGCCGGCGGCGCCCCGAGGCCGTGATGCGTCGTCATGGGACTGAGATTCCGCATAGGCCTGAGATGTCGCATGGGAGCGGGCCCCGACATGGTGCTGCCCCCCCTCTTCGCCCTCTGCCTCGCTACTCGGGCTTGCCTGTGACACCACCGGCTCCGATGCCGCTCGAGCGGAATGGGCCAGAGGCTGGGAGCGCGTGACGCGCGGTGTACGCATCAATCGCACCATCAGCCAGACCGCCAGGGCCCAGCAGAGCGTACCCAGCACGCCATAGACGATCATCGCCCAGGCATTGCCGGGGCGGTGGCCTGCATTGATGATGATCACACGCGACAGATCGATGTCAGGCCAGCGCTCGGCCAGCAGTGAGCGCTCATCGCCCGGCAGGTCCGTCTCGGCATGCAAGACGGTGCCGAACAGGCCATCGGGGAATTCGATCAGCGGCGGCACGTTTTCCAGGCTCTGCACGGAGTCGGTTCGCACCAGCACGCCCATGCGCTCGATGCGCGGCCACTCTTCCGAGGGAATGCCATCAATGCCCCCGAAGGCGCGTGACAGACCGGCCAGCTCCAGCAGATAGGGATTCGTGTCAGAGATGACGGGATAGTAAAGCGTCTCGATCCGGCGCCCCCCGTCTGCATCGGCATCGAGGCGAAAGGTCTCGGTATGCTCGCGATAGACTGCCCAGTGATTGCGCAGCGAGACGAACTGATTGACCGGCAGATTGCCCTGCTCCACCGACTCGAGATTCAGCGTTTCGGGACGCGTGGTCACGCGGCCGACCCAGCGCCCCTCATCGACGGCGAACAGCCAGGCCGCTATCCCGGCGACCACCAGCACCACGGCACTCAACCCGCCCAGACGGCGACGAAAGGTATATGAAAGACTCATCCGATTGCGTTCCCTGCCAATGCCAGCCTTGATGGGCCGGTCTTCATGTCATGAATGCAGCACTTTACCGCTGCTGTCGTTGGCTCGGGCAGGCGTCAGCACCGGCCCGGGCATCATTGTCGTTCGAGCCGTGCTGCCAATCGATTGCTCTTGTCACAGTAGCGTTGCCGCAGACGCAAAATCTCCAGTGAATTCGAGGACAGGGCATCCAGCACGTAACGGTTGCAGGCCTGCTCGGCTTCTCGATGCGCCGCTTCGAGCGCCTTGCGCGCCTTGCGCTCTGCCGGTGTCATGCCCGCATAGGGGTCGCGCCGGGGCTTGAAGGTCGCTGCGGCCTTGCAATACATGGTGCGGGTGTCGATATGCGCCGCTCGTCCCCGACGCTGCAAGGCATGGCAGGTCTCGACGAACAGTCGGCTTGCCATGCGCGAGCACTCGCGCTGCTCGACGGCGGTACCGGTCTTTTCCAGATGTGCACAGACCGACTCATCATCGATGCGCCACAGCTGGTGGCGGAAGTCGATGGTGTAGCCGTAGTAAAGCACCCGTACCTGCTGTACGCGGGAATCGTAGACATCACTGACATCCCGAGCCTCAAGGTGCGTGACGACCTTGAGAAAGGCCGCCAGCGTCAATGTCACAGGGTCCATGTGTCATCAAGGATACGAACCGTCATCCCATGCGCTCCGTTGCAATGTCGGGAGTGGCCGCTCATCCCTAGCGACCTAGCGCCAGCCGCGCCCCCAGCAGCACCATGACGGATCCGGTGATGCCCTCCATCCAGCAGGCGACTCGCGGCCTTGCCAGCCAGCGCCCTGCACCGCCGACCATCAGCGCCACGCTGATCTGCCAGAGGTTGGCGATCACGAAGTGGACACCCGCCAGCCACAATGACTTGAGCACGGCCGGGTCGGTCGGCGCGATGAACTGCGGCAGAAAGGCCATGTAGAACACCACCGTCTTGGGGTTGAGCACATTGGACAGGAAGCCCTCTCGCAACGGCTGCCAGCACGATACCTGCTGACGTGTCACCGTGACGTCGACATTCAGCCCGCGTGCGCGCCGCGCACTCTTGAGACTCTTGATGCCCAACCAGATCAGATAGCCCGCTCCGATCAGCTTCAGGGCCGAGAACGCCCATGCCGACTGCAACAGGATCAGCGAGATGCCCGCCGACGACACCAGCGCGTGCACGAAAAGACCGGCACAGATCGCGAGACTGGTGAGCACGCCGTCACGCAGGCCGCCGCGCGAGGTATTGCGAATCACCAGCAGGGTGTCGACCCCGGGCGTGACCGTCAGCAAGGTGATGGCCACCACGAAGGACCAGAAGGCAGCATCGAACTGGATGAAATCAAACATGACGAACGTCCTTGCGACAGACCCGCTTCAGTAGCCGAATTCGTGCCCCCATGGCACTGAACAGGCGACCAGTCTAGGCGAGCACGGCCAGCCTGCAAAGCCATCCACACCAAGATGACAGCCCGGTTTGCCTCTGAGTGGTGCACTTCAGTCTTTTGTCTTACGGCGTTGCGACACAACGGCGCAGGCGCTCTCATGAGCCCGCAGCTGATGGCATGCAGAAGCCATCTCGCGTCATCAAGGATACGAGCCTGGACTCCTAAAATACGCTGCGTCGCTGTTGAGCGACCAACGCAGCCTTCAACCAACCAACCAGAACCCCGTGGCGATATCCAGCAGTAGCACCAGCAAGGCCAGCAGGATGACCAGGCCATCTTCCCCGATGAGCCCCAGCCCCAGCAGCAGCAAGGCTGCCGCCGGCAAGGCCGCGGCGAAGGGCACCAGCTCCAGCGGCACCATGGCCGTGGCCAGCAGGATGGTCAGCATCGCGATACCGCGATAGGCAACGCCGCGCGTCATGAAGCTCAGGCGTGGCTTGAGCAGACGATCGAGGCGTCGCGTCCAGGGCCTTGCCCGCTCGACGCCATGGGTCAGGCGTCGATGCTCGAAACTGAAGCGCGCCAGCCGACGTGGCAACCACGGCATCTTGCGCCCCAGCAACAGTTGACCCGCGATCAGCACGATGAACAGCGCGCAGGTCGTCGGCACGCCGGGGATCGCCCCGGTCGGCAGCAGTACCAGCAAGGCAGGCAATACCAGCAAGGGGCCGAAACCCCGGGAGTTGAAATGCTCCAGAATGTCGCCCAGCGAGATATCCCCTTCGATCTCGCGGTCCAGCTCTTCCAGCAACCCCGTGAGGTTGCCTTCATTGGCGTGCTTGCTCATGCGAGCTCCCTATCGGGAAGATGACGGAGGGTGTGAAAGTCTCGAGCCGTGGCGAGTCAGCTGGTGCCGCCCCGCCACAGTGAATCGTCAGCCGACCAGGCGATCGCCCAGCATGCCGATCATGAACCCCAGCGAGGCGCCCAATGGCGGCGACCAGTGATGCGCCACCCGCGACTGGGGCGCAATATCCTGGAAGACTAGGTAGAGAATGCCGCCGGCGGCGAAAGCCATCAGTCCGCCCAGCACGCCCGGCGCATCCGCAAGCCACAGATGGCCGGCCAATGCCGCCAGCGGGCCCAGCAGTGACAGCAGCACGAAGGCCCCAAGCCCCTGACGCGCCGTCAGCCCGGCCCCTTCCAGCTCACGATAGGCATTGAAGCCTTCCGGCAGGTTCTGGACCGCGATGAACAGTGCCAGCAACATCGCCGCGGCGGGAGAGGCAGAGGCCAATGCGCCCAGCGCGATCGCCTCGGGGATGAAGTCCATCAGCATCGCCAGCAACTGGCCCTTGGCGCCGCCCCCGCGTGCCAGCCAGCGGTCCAGTTGCATGAAGATCAGCGCGCCCAGCAGGAAAAGCCCCAATAGCGTCGCGATGGACAGCGCCTGCATGGCATGCGGTACCAGCACCAGCGACACGGCGGCCAACAGAATGCCGCCACCGAGCGCGGTGATCCCCGCCAGCCAGCTGCGCTTGACGTGACTCTCGTGACTGCGCTCCAGCTGGGCGATCACGCCACCCAGCGGCATGCACAACCCGGCAGCCCAGGCGAGCGCCACCATGGTCCATGGAATCGATGCCATCATGCCGTCGCCGAGGTCGCAGGACTCGGTCGCGCGCCCAGGACACGCATCAACAGGCTGGTGCCGACGCCCCAGGCGCCATTCAGAATCAGACCACCGACAACCATCAGCGGCGCGACCTCAATTCCCTTGAGGGGAAAGACGACCAGCATGGCCACGGCCGTCGGACCGACTGCACCGAAGATGAGGCTGATCAGCCAATGGCTGACGCCCGTCCTGCGGCGCACCAGTGCCCATAGCGGCAGCCCCCACAGCCCGCCCCAGAAGGCCAGCGAGAGCACTGACGGGACGCCCAGCGGCCCGGAAGGCGTCATGTTATAGGGCGCCTTGGGCAGAATATCGGCCAGATAGAAGAGACCGAAGAGGCCCTGATGGAAGATCAGGGTCGCCAGAAAGGCGGCGATGAAGGCTTTCAACCAGATCATGTTCACTTCCTTGTCGTCATGTTGATGGAAACATCCGAGCCCCGACACATTAGAACATGCGGAAACTCGACACTGCCTTTCCTGCTACGTCACTTCCGTCCCACTGGATGCAACGCAGGCGTGATTTCTAGCGCTGGGTGGCTGGCTTCTGCTCGGCATGGCGCAGCGATATCTGTTCGTTGAGTGTCCAGAAGTCATACAGCACCCCAATGAAGAACAGCCCGCCGGTGCACAGGTAGAGCAAGCCGGTCAGCCATTTGCCCATGTACATGCGATGGATGCCGAACACGCCCAGGAAGGTGAGCAGAATCCAGCTCAGCGAGTAATTGATCGAGCCTTCGCGAAAACGGAAGTCCGCCTCGCGGTCCATCGCCGGGATCAGGAACAGGTCGATCAACCAGCCGATGCCCAGCAAACCGAAGGTGAACAGCCAGATGGTGCCGGTGACCGGCTTGCCATAGTAGAAGCGGTGCGCGCCGAGGAAACCGAAGATCCACAGCAGATAGCCCATGGTCTTGGAATGCGTGTCCTGTACAACAGGCGATGTGGTCATCAGGTAAGCCTTAGCCGCGATGCGGCAGATCATGATTGCGAATACAGTCAATGCGGTCTTGACGTCGATGAATCAAGCCTTCTGCCACCAGAGGCCACGCCCGGAAACGACGACGCCATCCGCGCACTGGCACGGATGGCGTCGGAACAACTGTTGTCTATCCAGCAGCACCGGGAGCGCAGACAGCGCTAGATGACGCCCAGCTCGCGCAGACGTTCCTTGAGGTAGGAGTCCGCCGTGTGCTTGTCAGACAGTACCACTTCGGGACGCGGATGCAGGAACAGCGGCAGTGACAGACGTGACTGGCTGGAGCCCTCGCCGGTCGGGTTGATCACGCGGTGCGTGGTCGACGGGAAGTAGCCGCCGCTAGCCTCCTGGAGCATGTCGCCGACATTGATGACCAGCTGACCCGGATCACAGGGCACGTCCATCCACTCGCCATTGACGTCCATTACCTGCAGGCCCGGCTCGTTGGCCGCCGGCAGCACGGTCAGCAGGTTGATGTCTTCATGTGCCGCGGCACGGACGGCGCCCGGCTCTTCACTGCCGGTCATCGGCGGGTAGTGAAGCACACGCAGCAGTGTCTGACCGCTGTCCTTGATCATGTTGGAGAGCGGTTCACGGTAGAGCTCAGCCACTTCAGCAGGTGAATGGACCTCTACCCAGCTCAGAAGCTCTGCCGCGAAGGCTTCGGCCTGGCGATAATACTCCATGGCATTCTCGCGCAGGCTGTCCGGAATCTTGCCCCACGGGTAGATGTGGTAATACTCCTTGAGATCACGCGCCGTATGGCCCTTGGCGGTCTCGGAGACATCTACCGGGAAGAGTCCATCCTGGGTCTTGGGGTCGAAGCGCCAATCAAGCTTGTCGGCGCTCGCGAAGAATTCGGCCCATTCGGCGTAGATCTTCTCGACCAATTCATGAGAGATCGGGTGATTGCGGATGACACCGAAGCCCGTCGTACGCAGGGATTCGACAAATTTTTCGGCGGCATCGGCCGAGCGGTAATCTACGTTCTGGACCTTCATGGCATTTCCATCTATGTTGGCTCTGTGTGAGCATCCTACTTGAGCCGGAAGGAGTCGCCAATACGACAACTTTCTGTTCGAATGGAAGCAAGCACGTGCAGCCCAGGCTGCATGCGTAGGTCAAGCAGGAAAGGATGTCGTCGCAGGACGTAACGCGTCTCTCTGGTGGAATTCCCCCTAGCCGCACCAACGCAATCCGGTCTGATGGGCAGACCACCAACATCATCTCGTAAGCAAGGAAAGAATCATGGCAACTGGCACAGTCAAGTGGTTTAACGACACCAAAGGTTTCGGCTTCATTTCTCCGGACGACGGCGGCGACGACCTGTTCGCGCACTTCTCTGAAATTCAGGCAGAAGGCTTCAAGTCCCTGCAAGACGGTCAGAAGGTTTCCTTCGACGTCACCCAGGGCAAGAAAGGCCTTCAGGCCGCAAACATCAAGCCGGTCTGATCTTCTCGATCAGCTTGGTCAGGCCGCCCTCACCGGCGCCCTGATGATGGCAGCAAGACAGTCATGGAAAAGCCCGCCTTCTGGCGGGCTTTTTTGTGGCCATGCCTTGGCCTGACTCGCGCTTGACGAAGAATCACCGATAAAAGAACGCCGCGCCCCTCCCGGGTCGCGGCGTTCTTTTATCGGCGGCCATGTCAATCGCACTCAGCCAGTGACACGGCTTGCGACAGGCGTCACGCCAGCATGCGCTGGCCAGTGATTACTGCTGCGCTTCGTCGATGGACTCGTTGGCATCCTGCTGCGCCGCGTTGATCTTCTCGTTCGCTTCGGCAGCAGCGTTGTCGCCAGTCTGCTCAGCGGAGTCGGTCAGCTCGGCAGCCTGCTCCTTGGTGGATTCATAGGCGTTCTTGGCAGCATCGGCAGTGGCGTCAGCGGCATCGTTGACACCTTCCTTGGCAGACTCATAGGTCTCGGAAGCAGCGTTCTTGGTTGCTTCAAGGGCACTTTCGCTCTCGGCGGCAGCTTCATCGCCCATGGCATCGGCAGATTCTGCAGCGTCGTCAGCCATGTTGTCGGCCTTGTCAGCAGCGTCATCCATCTCTGCGGCCGCTTCATCAGCTGCCTGGTCCATCTCTGCGGCCGCTTCGTCAGCTGCCTGGTCCATCTCCTCGGCAGCGGCGTCAGTCGCTTGGTCGGCGCTCTGTTCAGCCTTTTCGGCGCTCTGTTCGGCAGAAGTCTCGGCGTTCTGGGCAGCTTGGTCAGTATCGCCGTTATCGCAACCAGCGATGGCCAGAGACAGGCCAGCGGCCAGTGCGGGAATCATCCATTGCTTGAGTTTCATCGTCTTCTCCATGATAGGTGGGGAGTTGCCAGCCCCTGTTTCCTGCAAGTGGCATTGCAACAAAGGTCGTGTAGTCATGCAAGCGAAAGCGTTGCTTGGCGCCTGATATTCAAGACATGGTGCCAGACCGACAGCTTTTCAAGCATTTCGCTCTTTTCACAGCAGAATAGTGTTAACGAACACCATTTTACATCAGCTACCACCAACAACCGCGCCGTGATCACTCGCCGATGTCTTCGTTCCAGACGTCCGGCTGCTCGCGAATGAAGGTCGCCATCAATTCGCGGCAGCGCGCGTTGTCGACGACATCGACCTTGACTCCCAGACCACGCAGGTGGTCTTCCGCGCCCATGAAGGTGTGGTTTTCACCGACCACGACATGCGGGATACCGTAGAGCTGGATGGCACCACTGCACATCGGGCACGGTGACAGCGTGGTGTAGAGCACGGCTTCACGATAGACGCTGGCCGGCAGGCGACCGGCGTTCTCCAATGCATCCATTTCGCCATGCAATACCGTGCTGCCCTTCTGCTGGCGCTGATTGTGGCCACGACCGATGATCTTGCCATCATGGACCAGTACCGAGCCGATCGGCACGCCGCCTGCCGCATAACCCTTTTCCGCCTCTTCAATGGCGGCCTGCAGGAAGCGCTCATGATCGGTAGTCATTGCTGTCATCGTCTTGCTCCAGATGCGGTGAATATTCAGTGGAGCGGCAGCCTACTGCCACTCACTGCTCGGCACAATACACTCAGCCCAGGCCCGCTTCGCCTGTCATCATCTGACGGGCGCGTCTCAGCCCTTCATTGCTGGCGTTGGTGGGCTCGCCGACTTCAGTGGCAAGCTCGCGGAAACTGCCCATGGCACCCAGCAAGGCAGAAGCCTCATAGGGGATGAAGACGCGATCACCTTCCCTCGCCATGTCCGGCAGGACCTGCAGATATTTCTGGCCCAGCATGTAGCCGACCACCAGCTGCGGGTCTTGCGCACCGATGGCATCGCGCAGCTGATAGATGGCCTGACGCTCACCTTCGGCGCGCAGAATCGCGGCCTGCTTGTCACCCTCGGCGCGCAGCACCGAAGACTGCTTCTCGCCCTCGGCGGTCGCGATGGCGGCTTCGCGCTGGCCATTGGCCTCGGTCACCGTGGCGCGACGCTTGCGCTCGGCCGCCATCTGCAGCCGCATCGCATCCTCGACTTCCTCGGGCATGCTGATGTCCTGGATCTCGACGCGCGTCACCTTGACGCCCCACTTGTCACCGACCTCATCCATGGTGATCTGCAAGGCGTCGTTGACCTCCTTGCGACTCTCGAAGAGCTTGTCGAGCTCCATGCGACCGATCTCGGAGCGCAGGCTGGTCTTGGCCAGGACTTCGACAGCCTGGGTAAAGTTCTCGACTTCATAGACGGCGCGCTTGGGATCGACGATCTGGAAGTAGAGTGCCCCGTTGACGGTCACGGTGACGTTGTCCGTCGTCACCACGCTCTGGCCGGGGAAGTCCATTACCGTCTCACGGCGATCGATGCGCGTCTCTTCCACCACCAACGGCAGGTTGTCACCCTTGACCTCACGATAACGACGAATGGTGATGGAGCGCGGTTTGTCGATGAATGGAATCACCAGATTCACGCCGGATTCCAGTGTGCGACTGTAGCTGCCGAGGCGTTCGATGACGACGGCTTCCGACTGCTGGACAATCATCAATCCCTTGGCCAGCAGGATTACCACCAGCGCCAGTATGAAAAGAATGATGATGAGTCCCGGACTGATAATCATATTGCTCAACTCCCTTGAACTGGGCCGTATCCGCAAGCCCTTGTAAGATATCCGATCACGCTTGACCCGCTGCCACCACGACCGCGCCGTCGAGCCGCGATCTCATGGCGTCTTTGTGCAGTTTCCTTCGAGATAGACTACTTCGAGACAGACTACTTCGAGACCGATTCCTTCGAGACAGGTTCGACACAGACGGTGATGCCTTCGACGCTGACGATCCTGACCGTGTCCCCCGCTGCCGGCGGTGTCTCCCCCTCCCAGCGTAGCGGATACTCATTGCCTGACACGCGTACGGCAGGTTTGCCACCGTTGCCGATGATCACCTTGGCCAGCTGCCCAGTCTCCGCGCCGCTGCCCAGGGTGCCGTAGGGCGTCTTGGGCAACAGATAGGGATGGATCTTGCGCACGAACAGCGGCACCAGCACCAGAGCCGTGATCGCGACGCTGATCAACTGGATGTTTAGCCCCGCCCCCAGCCCTGCCGCCAGAGCGCCCCCGAGGGCACTGACACCCAGTGCCAGCAACACGAACTGCGCCCCCAGCAACTCAAGCCCCGCCAGAGCCAACGCGAGGATGACCCAGATATGCCATGCCGCCAAACCGACCATGCAATCACTCCCTGAGGTCCTGACTCCCGCCTTGCGCGGCCGAGAGATTGGAAGAACACGCTGCCACCAACGCAACGAGCGCAGCCTGAGTAAACCTCAGACTGCGCTCGTGTACCAGCCAGCTCTCATGGCTCAGCCAGCTCTCATGGCTCAGCCAGCGCTCAATGGCTCAACTGCGGGCTCATGAGTGTGTCAGCAGGGCGGCGTCCTGCGGGGCGACCAGACGCAGAGCGCCGGGAATCAGCTGGAATTCGCTGTTCTCGATCAGATAGCTCTCGCCATCGAGATTCACCGGTAGCGACCCACCACGATAGTGCAGCGAATCAGTACGCACATACCGCACGAAATGGCCGTTGTCAGGGAGCGACTCCAGCTCCTCGATCACCTCACCCACACGCGCGATGGGGAAGTCGCGAATCACCAGCACATCGAAGCAGCCATCATCGAGCAGCGCCCGAGGCGCCAGCTCCTGACCGCCGCCCGCCTGACGACCATTGCCGATCGCCAGCACGAACAACGCCAGCTCCTCCTCCACCCCGTTGAGGGTCACGCTGCCACGATAGGGACGGAAGTCCCATGCCTTGAGCACGCCCATCAGTGAATAGGCCCCGCCACCGAACAGCTTCTTGAGGCCCCCGGGCGTCGAACGCGTCACCTCGGCACCGAAGCCCGCCGAGGCCATGTTGAGGAAGTAGGCATCATCCAGCTGCACCACATCCACAGCCCGTGCTTCCCCTTCACAGGCCAGCGCCAGCGATTCCGTCACCGGCTCGGGGATGCCGAGCGAGGTCGCCAGATCATTGGCGGTGCCCAACGGCAGGATCGCGACTTCCGGGCGCCTCGCGAGTGGATGCTGCATCAATGCATTGGTGATCAGGTTGAGGGTGCCGTCACCGCCGCCAACGACCAGCCGCGTGACGCCTTCATCGACTGCCTCGCTCACCAGCCTCGCGACGTCATTTCCCTCGAAGGTCAACCGCACTTCAAGCCCTGCCATACGCTCACGCTGAGCGAAGATGGCCTCACGCAGCTCCGGCTGCTGAGCCTTGTCCCCGTTGAGTATCACGCGCACACGCGCCGCTGATTCCATGGTGCCTCCTTGGCGACATGCGGATCGAGCGACAAGCATACTCTGGTCGGGGGCCTTCAATGAACCATCTCGGCCCTGTGACCCGCCGCGATTGTCAGCCAGCAAGTCCTTCATGCCCATCAGCCGCACCGGCCAGTCCTGACGACTAGACGCCCGGCTGACGTCGCGCGCCCAACAGCAACAACGGCAGCACCATCACCACGCTGATGAGCAGCAGGCCCTGCTGAGGGGCGAGCGGCGTATTGAGCAGCGCCGTTGCCACTACTGCCGAACCGCCGAGCTGGATGCTGCCGAGCAGCGCCGCCGCAGTGCCGGCACGCTCAGCGAAGGCCTCCAGCGCCAGGCTTGATGCCGCCCCGAGTGCCAGAGAGAAGCCGACCGACAGCACTGCCACCGGCACCATGAAGGCAGCGGCAGACAGTGGCAGCCAGGCGAAGGCTGCGCCCTGCATCAGGCCGGAGAGCAGGATGATCGCCAGCCCCAGACGCACGGTGGGCTGACGGCCGAGGCGCGTGATCACGCGCGGTGCGAAGAAGAAGGTGATGATATTGATCACGGCATTGCCGCCGAACAGGGCACTGAAGACCAGCTCGGAGTGACCGAGGCGCTCGACCAGCAGTTCGGAGGACGACGACACATACAGCAGGATGGCGCTCATCGCGGCCATCGCGACCAGTGCCTGATACAGGAAGCGCCAGCTGGTCATCACGGGGCGATAGCGCGCCCAGTTGTACAGCGGACGCTCCACGACCGTCGTGGCAGGACGCGTCTCGCCAAAGCTCTTCCACGCCATCAGGCCGACGCATAGCGCGAAGGCGGCCATGAACAGGAAGTTGGAGCGCCAGCCGAACTGCACCGCCAGCAGGCCGCCCAGCACCGGCGCCAGCGCCGGAATGATGCACAGCGCACCATTGAGATAGCTGTACATTCTGGCGCCCTGCTCCGGCGTGTAGCAATCACGCACGGCCGCGAAGGCCACCGTCACCGTGGCGCATGCCCCCAGCCCCTGCAGGATACGCCCGAGATACAGCATGCTGATGTCCTGGGCCAGCACGGCGACCATCGCGCCGACGAGATAGACCGTCGCGCCACCCAAGAGCGCCGGACGCCGTCCGTAGAGGTCCGTCAACGGGCCGACCAGAATCTGCCCGACCCCCACAGCGCCCAGAAACAGCGTCACTGTCATCTGCATCACATCGGTGGGCTGAGCGAATTCACGCGCCATCGCCGGCAATGAGGGCAGATAGATATCGATCGCCAGCGGCGAGAACATCACGCAGCCGACCAGCAACAACAGCAATAGTCGTGCGTTGGGCATGGGCCTTGCGGCAGCAGAGGAGGACACGGACATGGATAATCTCGAGAGTCAGAAGCCAAGGGCGGCCCGACAGAGGGGCCATCAAGAATCCGCAGAGCCTAGCGCCTGCGACTTATGAAGAAAAATGATATTATTTCAGGCCTGATATTCCACTGGAGAAACTCATGAGCGCGACAGCTCCGCAGACACCCGCAAGGCCGGTTGCCGCCCAGTCTTCAGCCGCGTCTTCGCTGTCTGCGTCTTCGGGCTCAGCACCAGCGGCCACGCCCTTCAACACGCGCATCGACCTCAATCTGCTACAGGTGCTGCAGGTATTGCTGGAAGAGTGCAGCGTGACGCGCGCGGCGGGCCGTCTGCACCTCTCGCAGTCTGCCGTCAGCAAGAGTCTGGCACGCCTGCGCGTGATGTTTGATGACGCCCTTTTCATTCGCGAACGCCATGGTCTGCGCCCCACGGCGCGTGCTCTGTCCTTGCGTGGTGAGCTGGCCGAGCTGCTCTCGCGTCTCGAGAATCTGAGCGCCCCTGCCACCTTCACCCCCGCCACCAGCCAGCGACGCTTTCAGCTGGCGGTGCTGGAAAGCGCCTGGGCGACCCTGATGCCATCCTGCACGAGGGCACTGACCGATGCGCTGCCGCATGGCAGCCTCGAGCTCAGCCGCTGGCAGGCCGATTGCCTGAGCCTGATGGAAAAGGGCCAGCTGGATATCGGGCTTGCCGGACACGATCATAGTGCCGAGACCCCGGGCGAGCCGCCAGCCCTCCCCGCTGGCTTCCAATCACGCCTGCTGTGGCGCGACGACCATGTGATTCTGGTGCGACGTGATCATCCGCTCACGCGGCGCCAGACACCGATGACGCTGAACGAATTCGCGGCATTGAGTCATGTGCAGGCCACCTGCGAGGGGCGCTCACGCTGGTCGCTGGATGAGCGCCTGGAACAGCACGGCGCACCACGCCGCATCAGCGTGCTGGTGCCGGATTTCCGCGATGCCCTGAGCATCGTCGCGCACAGTGAGCTGGTATTCTGTGCACCCAGAAGCTTTGCCCAGGCCAGCAGCGAGCTGCATGGGCTGGCGATCCTTGAGCTACCGATGCGACTGCCCGCGCTCAGCTACCGCTTGATCTGGCATGCCAGCCACGCGCAGGACCCCGGGCACCGCTGGTTGCGACAGTCCCTGCTGACGCACATCCGCAACGCGCATGGGGAAGACGCCGAGGCCGCTGAGCTCTAGAATGGCCCCATTGTGAATTCGCCACCCGCCCTGCGGCACTGGCGTCGATACCCGCACGTCCCATGAGGTTCTGCCATGCGCTCCATCATCCGCCTGTTCTTCCGCACCCTGCGTCTGGTGCTGGCTCCCTTCATGCTGCTCAGCGAGAAGCTGACCCGCGGCAGCGCGCTCGAGCGCAGCCCCGCCCAGCAGGCCGAGGTGGACGCCGAGACGGCCAAGCTGGCGCTGTATCAATTCTCGACCTGCCCGTTCTGCATCAAGGTGCGCAAGCGCATGCATCAGCTGAACCTGAATGTCGAGCAGCGCGACACCCAGCACAATGCCACTCACCGCCAGGCCCTCGAACAGGGTGGCGGCCGCGTCAAGGTGCCGTGCCTGCTGATCACTCATGACGATGGTCGCGAAGAGTGGATATACGAATCCGACACCATCAATGCCTACCTGCAGGAGCGCTTCGGTAGCGCGGCCTGACAATACACAGGCTGATACGACACAGACCGCAAGAGGCCGCTCTCATGAGCGGCCTCTTGCGGTCTGGTGGGCGCGATCACGCGCTTGGGAGCCCCTCGTTTCGCCTCTCATCAGGCCAGCGCCTGCGAGACGGGTGCCCGCTTGCGACGAGTCGCCTGGCGCATCTGATCCAGCGCCCATACCATCGCCAGCGTCAGCGCGACGGCCCCCAGGGTATGCGCCAGCGCCAGATCCAGCGGCAACCACCACAGCACATTGGCGATTCCCAGGCCTGCCTGCACCAGCCAACACCCCAGCGCCCAGCGCCAGGGGTTGTCGTACGCTGTCGTCCGTCCCGGCAAGTGGCGGCGCTGGCGCCAATACAGCGCCAACAGCACCGCCCCCAGTAGCACGGCCCCGCCACGGTGCGCCATATGGATGGCAGTGCGCGCCTCACCATGTAGCTGCCCATGCAGATAGCTGGGGCCGACATCCTGGGTCAGGTGGAAGCCCTCTCCCCAGTCCATCGCCGGCCAGGCGGCACCATTGCAGGACGGGAAACCTTCACAGGCAAGCCCAGCATAATTGCTCGAGGTCCAGCCTCCCAGGGCCAGCTGCCCCAGCAGCAGAGCCGCAGCCAGAGTAGCCAGCCAGGGCTGACGCCGGATGTGCCTTGCATCAGCGTCCGCATTCTGTTGCTCAGCCGTCACCTTGAGGTGCGCCGCCCGCCGTCTAAGTGATAGCCACAGCAACAGCAATAGGCTCAACACGCTCAGGCCGCCCAGCAGATGCAGCGTCACCACCTGCGGCCACAGCTTCAACGTCACGGTAAAGGCCCCGAACGCGCCCTGAACCAACAACATGCCCAACAACAGCCAGCAGCCGGCCATCGGAAAACGAGTGCTTGCCTGCGTGCCCCAGTGATCAGCAGCCTTTGCCTGACCACTGCCACCCTCGAGGACCTGCGTCTGACGCACCTCGCGACGGCGAATCCGCCAGCCCAGCGCGAGCAATGCGATCGCCGCAAGCCCGAGCAGGCTCGCCGCATAGCGATGGATCATCTCCGCCCACGCCTTGTAGCCTTCGAGCGGATGATGCGGGCTGTGCAGACTCGCGGTCCGGGCATCCGGCACGACCAGAGCGCCATAACAACCCGGCCAATCGGGACACCCCAGTCCGGCGTCCACCAGCCGCGTCCAGGCTCCCAACCCGATCACCAGGATTACCAGGCCCAGCATGCTGGCGACCAGATGCTGACTGCTGCGCCACAGGCGTGCCGTTACCCATCGGCTCGCCGCCTGCCGGACGGCAGGGCCATGCACCAGATCAGATGTCAGCTCAGGCGTCCTCATCAAGAAGGCCTGCGTGGCTGAGGCTTCATCCGCGGTGACATGACGCAGAAATGACGGACGGGGCAGCAACGCCGCCCCTCGTTGGCGAACCCGCGAGGCGGCGCAGGCCCGCGGTGGATGGCGCTTCTGTATGGCGAGGCGAGACATGGCATATCTCCCTGGTGAAGCGAAAGAAGATCACTCCCGGCCTGGCTAGGCCCGACCTGGCGAGGTCTGGCTTAGCGAGGCCCGGCCTAGCGAGGCGCGACCGGATTACGCTTGAGCAGCCGGCGCACATCCTTCATCACGGCCTGCGGGGTGATCTCGGGCCCGTAGGCGACCACGACCTGCCCGTGAGGGTCGATCAGGCGCAACTGGTGCGGCGCAGAAGTGGCATCGTTTGGCGACGGCCAGTGCCCGAGCGCCCGTTGCTCGCCCGGCACCTGGGGATGCACAAAGGCCTTTTCAGCCACCACCAGACGGCCCAGGCGCGGCGCCTCCTTGCCAAGTGCGCGATGCAGGCGCCACCAGCGCTCGGCCTGCGCCGCGGCCAGCTGCGGCTGGTTCGGCTCCGGCCAGCTGAGCCAGAAACGCTGCTCATCCGCGCCTCGGGCGGCCAGCGGCGGCATGCCGGGGGCCTCCTTCGCGCCAACAGCGCTGTCAGTCGCGTTTCCTGTGGCGTTTTCAGTGACGTTGTCAGTGGCGTTTTCTGTCACGAGGTAGTCGAGCGACCAGTCCGTAAGCGGCTTGACCTTTGGCAGCAAGGCACCGTTTGCCACCCGCCCCTCGGGGATCCCGACCTGTGCGCTCAGCATGGCCCACGCCAAGGGCAGCGGGGCGGACAACAGCCCCAGCAAGGCCACGAGTTTCAGACGCTGTCGCATCACGTGTGTCATCGCTCTCCTCCTGACGACGGCTTCCCTGCTTGCCCGGGTGTGCGGACAACAGACTCAAGACACAAGCACCGGGCGCTAGGCCTGGCGCTGACGTAGCGCGGAGTGGCGTTGACGGCGCGCACCCAGAATCATGACCACCGCCGCCCCCAGGCTGAGCCCCAGCCACTGCAGCGCATAGGCGTAATGGCGCTCCGGCGTCATGTTGCTCGGCTGCCACCAGGGCAGGAATCGCCCCTCCCCGCTCGTCTGGTGCAGGACACCCGCAAAGGCCGGTGTGCCCAGCGCCTGCCAGGCGCTCAGATCGACCTGCTGCAGACGCTGCCCCTCGCGGTTGGGGCCGAACAGTGGGCCACCGCTGGTGCCCTGACCGTTCAACCACTGCCAGCGACCACTGATCACCCCGGAGCCTGTCGGGGTCGTGAACTCCGGGTCGCTACGCGGGGCCGGCGATGCCACGAAGCCACGCTCCACCAGCCACCAGCGGCCATCCAGCGTTCGGAAGGGCGTGAGCACCGCCACGCCATGGCGCTTGTCCAGCGTGCGGTTGTCCAGCAGCAGGCTGTGTTCCGCGAGCCACTCGCCGCGCAGCTCGATCAGGCTGGCACTGGCGGGCGGTGCCGTCGGCATCACCAGCTCCGGCGCGCTGGCGGTATCCTCCAGATGCTGGGCACGCGCCTGGCCACGCATCACCTGCCAGCTGCACAGGCACAGGCCGAGCACGATCAGGCATCCCCAGAACAGCCACCAGCCGCGTCCGACCTGGTGCTCCTGCGTCGCCGCCGTTGCAGACGCCTGCGCCGCTGTGGATGACACCTGCGCCGCTGGCGCTGACTTGCGCTTGTCTGCCGGATGAGCTCGACTGTCACAAGCGAGTGGCGCGCCCTGCTCGCCCGCCACTGTCTGCGCCCGGGGAGGTGACATGCTGCTCAAATCGCTGATCGCACTGGTCTTTATCGGCATGCTGGCAAGCCTGGTCGCCGGCGCCGGTTTTCTGCTGCGCGATGGCAGCCGCAGTCGACGCCTGCTGACCTCTCTCAAATGGCGGGTTGGCCTGGCAGTGTGTCTGGTGATTCTGCTGGTCATTGGCTTCTCCACCGGAATGCTGGACTGACATCACGCCGCGTGCTGTCAGAACACATAGACGAACAGGAACAGACCGATCCACACCGCATCGACGAAGTGCCAGTACCAGGCAGCCGCTTCGAAGGCGAAGTGACGTTCACTCGAGAAGTGGCCGCGTATCACGCGCACCAGCATCACGATCAGAATCAGGGTGCCGATGGTGACGTGCAGACCATGAAAACCGGTCAGCAGGAAGAAGGTACCGCCATAGACCCCCGCCTGCAGCGTCAGCCCCAGGTGGTGCCAGGCCTCGTAGTATTCGATGCCCTGCAGGGTCAGAAAGCACAGCCCCAGTACCACGGTGCCCGCCAGCCAGTTGCGCGCGGTGCGCCGAAACTCCATCTTCAGCGCTTCATGCGCCACCGTCAGCGTGACGCTGGAACTGACCAGCAACAGCGTGTTGGCCAGCGGCAGCTGCCAGGGCGACAGCAGTTCTCTGGGCCCGGCGATGCTGGCATCCGGCGGCGTCATCAGGGGCCAGCTGGCAGTGAAGTCCGGCCACAGCAGCGCCGTCACTCCCTTGGCGCCCTCACCATCGAGCCAAGGCAGCGCGAAGGTTCGCAGATAGAACAGCGCCCCGAAGAAGGCCGCGAAGAACATCAATTCCGAGAAGATGAACCAGGCCATGCCCCAGCGGAACGAGCGGTCCATCTGATCATCGTAGAGGCCGCCCATCGACTCGCGCACCACATCCCGGAACCAGCCCGCCATCACCAGCACCACGGCCAGCAGACCGATGCCTGACAACCAGGCGGCGCTGCCGTACACCATCCAGATTCCGGTGCCGATCATCATGCCGCCCACCGCCAGCACGCCGAAGATGGGCCAGGCACTATGGGCCGGGACGTAATAGCTGCCACTGCTCATGTTTCACCTCCTGCAGAATGCTCTGCACCATCGTCCCCCGCGGATGACGGCGTCGTGACCGGATAGAGCGTGTAGGCCAGGGTCAGATCACGAATGCCCTCCGGGAGGTCAGGGTCGACCTGAAAGACCAGCGGCAGCTCGCGCCGCTCGCCTGCTGCCAGCGTCTGCTCCTGGAAGCAGAAGCACATGATCTTGCGCAAATGCAGTGAGCCCTCGGCAGGGCTGACACTGGGAACCGCGCGGCCACGCACCGGATGATCGGCGTGATTGGTGAACACGAAGCGCGCGCTGTACTGGCCACCGGGATGGATGCGGAACTGTTCATCCAGCGCCTCGAGTGTCCACGGCAGATCCTGCCCCTGCTGGGTGATGAAGCGCACCGACACCCAGCGTCTCTCGTCGATCTCCATCGCCACTGCGGCCCTGGCCTGACTGGCGGCCTTGCCATTGAGGCCGGTGAGATTGCAGAAGACGTCATAGAGCGGCACCAGCGCGAAGGCGAAGCCCAGCATCGCGACCAGCGCCAGCAGCGTGCGCCGCACGGTACGTGCCACTGCCTGTTGCTGTGCTGCGTGATCGCGTGAGGGCATGTCACTCTCCTGGCCGCTGTCCATCGCTCAGCGGATGATCTGGCCATCGCGGGTCTGCGGAGGAATCTCGAAGGTATGCAGCGGCGCCGGGCTCGGCACGCTCCATTCCAGGTCCACCGCGCCCTCCCAGGCACACGCCGGCGCCCTGACGCCGCCGCGCGCGCACTTGACGATCACGACCAGGAACAGCAGCTGCGAGATACCGAACAGGAAGGCGCCGATGCTGGACAGCATGTTGAAGTCGGCGAATTGCAGCGCGTAATCCGGAATGCGGCGCGGCATACCGGCCAGCCCCGAGAAGTGCATCGGGAAGAAGGTCAGGTTGACGCCGATGACCGAGAGCCAGAAATGCCACTTGGAGAGCCCCTCGTGGGGATAGAAGCCGGTCCACTTGGGCAGCCAGTAGTAGGCTCCGGCGAGAATCGCGAACAGCGCGCCGGGCACCAGCACATAGTGGAAATGCGCCACCACGAAGTAGGTGTCGTGGTACTGGAAATCCGCCGGGGCGATGGCCAGCATCAGGCCCGAGAAGCCGCCGATGGTGAACTGGACGATGAAGGCGATCGCAAACAGCATCGGGGGCTCGAAGCTTAAGGAGCCGCGGAACATGGTGGCGATCCAGTTGAAGACCTTCACGCCGGTAGGCACCGCGATCAGCATCGTCGTGTACATGAAGAACAGCTCCGCCACCAATGGCAGGCCGACGGCGAACATGTGATGCGCCCAGACCAGGAAGGACATGATCGCGATGGAGCCGGTGGCGTAGACCATCGAGGCGTAACCGAACAGCCGCTTGCGCGAGAAGGTCGGCACGATGGCGGACACGATGCCGAAGGCCGGCAGGATCATGATGTAGACCTCGGGATGCCCGAAGAACCAGAACAGATGCTGGAACAGCACCGGGTCGCCGCCACCGGCGGCATTGAAGTAGCTGGTGCCGAAGTTGATGTCGAACAGCATCATGGTGATGGCGCCCGCCAGCACCGGCATCACCGCGATCAGCAGGAAGGCGGTGATCAGCCAGGTCCAGACGAACAGCGGCATGTCCATCAGGCGCATGCCCGGGGCACGCAGATTGAGGATGGTGGCGATGATGTTGATGGCGCCGAGAATCGAGCTGATGCCGGCGATGTGCAGCGAGAAGATGAAGAAGCTGGTCGAAGGCGGCGCATAGGTGGTGGACAGCGGCGCGTAGAAGGTCCAGCCGAAGTTGGGGCCACCGCCCTCCATCAGCAGGGTGGAGAGCAGCAACAGGAAGGCGACCGGCAACAGCCAGAAGCTGAAGTTGTTGAGGCGCGGCAGCGCCATGTCGGGCGCGCCGATCTGCAGCGGAATCATCCAGTTGGCCAGCCCGGTGAAGGCCGGCATGATGGCGCCGAACACCATGATCAACCCATGCATGGTGGTCATCTGGTTGAAGAACTCCGGCTGCACCATCTGCAGGCCGGGCTGGAACAGCTCGGTGCGGATCACCAGCGCCATGATGCCGCCGATGAACAGCATGCTCAGCGAGAAGATCAGATAGAGGGTGCCGATATCCTTGTGATTGGTGGTCAGCAGCCAGCGCAGCATGCCGCGCGGCGCGCTGCCGTGGCCCTCGCCCACATGAGCGCCGCCTGCGGTGGCCCCCTCGCTCTCGCTGGCCTGAAGTACTGCCTTGCGTGGCTGTTCACTGGCCATGACACACCTCCTGAATGCGTCGCTTGCACGCTATTGAGACAGCTGTTCCTTGATGACGGCTGGCTGCACCAGCTCGCCGGTATCGTTGCCCCAGGCGTTGCGCTCATAGGTGATGACAGCCGCCAGCTCGACCGGGCTCAGCACATCGGCGAAGGCCGCCATGGGCGTGCCCGCCTTGCCGTTGACCACGATATCGATGTGCGCCTGCATGTCCTGGGTGACGATGGCACTGCCTACCAGCGAGGGGAACGCCGGCGGCATGCCCTGGCCGTCCGGCTGATGACAGGAGGCGCAGATGGTGGCGTAGGTCTTCTCGCCCTTCTCCATCAGCTCCTCGAGACTCCAGTCACGACCGGCATCGTTGAGCGCGGCCTCGGCTTCGGCCTTGCGCGCGATCAGCCACTCATCGAACTCGTCCTCCGGCAACGCCTCTACGACCACCGGCATGAAGCCATGGTCCTTGCCGCACAGCTCGGTGCACTGGCCACGATAGGTGCCGGGGGTCTCGATACGCGTCCAGGCCTCATTGATGAAGCCGGGGATGGCGTCTTTCTTGACGCCGAAGTCCGGCACCCACCAGGAGTGGATGACATCGGCAGAGGTGGTCAGGAAGCGCACCTTGCGATTGATGGGCAACACCAGCGGGTTGTCGACTTCCAGCAGGTAATGCTCGCCCTTGGCGGCGGTATTGTTGATCTGCTCGCGTGGGGTCGCGAGGCTTGAGGTGAAGGCGACATCCTCGCCCAGATACTCGTACTGCCAGCGCCACTGATGGCCGGTGATCTTCACGTCCAGCGCCGACTCGGAGGCGTCGTACATGTCCTTGAGCGTGGCGGTGGCAGGCACCGCCATCACCACCAGGATCAACAGCGGAATGGCGGTCCACAGAATCTCGATGCGGGTATTTTCATGAAAGCTTGCCGATACCGCGCCACGTGACTTGCGGTGCTTGATCATCGCGTAGCCCATCACGCCGAACACCGCGATGCCGATGACCACACAGATCCAGAAGATGATCATGTGCAGCGAGTGGATCTCGCGGCTGACCGCGGTGACCCCGACCGGCATGTTGTACTCGACTGCCAGCACCGAAGGGGAAAGGCCTGTCAGTGACAAGGTCGTCAGTGACAGGGTCGTCACTGTACGCCGCAAGCGCAGATGCATTGGCCTGGTGACACGGGAAAGGCATTCCGCGATCCATGACATCGGCGCCTCCTTATCATTGTTATCGAGAGCCTCACCCAGATGACGGCGCTGAGCGGCTCCCCGTGCTCCGACTTGCTTCGAGTATAGAAGAGCTTGGCGGAACACAAGGTCGCGTGGATCAACCCACTGATACTCCTTGGTCGCAAGGCAGAGCAAGGCAAAAACGGCTACCCCGCGCGTGATACCGCCTGAGCACAAGGCAATGGAGCGCTTCTGCGTTCAGTCCACGCAGGAAGGCGGCGATTCAGCAATGTCCTGCCGGTTTGCTGGCGACATGTCGGCGCGCGTCGGGGCGACCAATGGCGAAGTTATATGCGCATTTATCGATGTTAGCGTCACGCCGATCTGCACCAGCGTGTTGAGAGCCCTCCGGCACGTGACCAGACACCTGACATACGCCAGCACGCCCTACTCGATCCATCACTACGCCACTCGGAATCTGCCATGAACGCCATCTGGCTTGCCCTGTTCGGTTGCGTTGCCTTCGCCATCGGCTATCGCTTCTATTCCCGCTTTCTGGCCGATCGCATCTTCCGCCTCGACCCGAATTTTGTGACGCCGGCCCATGCGCTGCGCGATGACACCGACTACCTGCCAACCAATCGCTGGGTACTGTGGGGGCACCATTTCACCTCTGTCGCTGGTGCGGCGCCCATCGTCGGGCCGGCCATCGCGGTCTACTGGGGCTGGCTGCCGGCGGTGCTGTGGGTCGTGCTGGGCAGTCTGTTCGCGGCAGGCGTGCATGATTTCGGCACCTTGACGCTGTCGGCGCGACATCGCGGCCAGTCCGTCGGCACCCTGGCGGACAAGCTGATCGGCAAGCGCGCCAAATTGCTGTTCCTGTTCATCATCCTGATCTTGGTCCTGATGCTGAACGCGGTGTTCGCCTGGGTGATCGCCAACCTGTTCATCAACTTCCCGGCCAGCGTGATGTCGGTGCTGATCCAGATTCCGCTGGCGGTATGGATCGGCCATCGCGTCTATCGTCGCGGCGGCAAGATGCTGATTCCCTCACTGCTCGCGCTGATGGTGATGTATGCCGCCGCGCTGCTGGCGGGTCAGTTCGAGTTCCTGCAGATCGACCTGGCGGGTGCCTTCACCACCATGGCCGGTGGCGAGGATGGCACTCTGCTGTTTGGCCTCTCCCCCATCGCCAGCGCCTTCCTGGTGTGGATCATCGCACTCATGGCCTATGTCTATGTCGCCTCGGTGCTGCCGGTCTGGAAGCTGCTGCAGCCACGCGACACCATCAACTCGCACCAGTTGGTGGTCGGGCTGGTACTGTTGTATCTGGGGCTGGCCGTGGGTGGCCCGCAGCTGACGGCGCCGGCCTTCAACGCCGAGGCCGAGATGTCCTTCTACCCGCTGCTGTTCATCACCATCGCCTGCGGCGCCATCTCGGGTTTCCACGGGCTGGTCGCCTCCGGCACCACCTCCAAGCAGCTGTCCCATGAACCGGATGCGCGCCTGATCGGTTACTCCGGCGCGCTGGGCGAAGGCATGCTGGCGCTGATTTCCATCATCGCGGTGGCGACCCTGTTCGCCACCCAGGCCGATTTCAGCGCGACCTATTCAAGCTTCGCTGCCGCCGGTGCCAACGGCCTCTCCAGCTTCGTGCAGGGCTCCGGTCAGTTGATCTCGCATCTCGGCCTGCCCGCCAATGTCGGCAGTACGCTGGTCGCGGTTATCGTGGTCAGCTTCGCGGCCACGACACTGGACTCCGCCGTACGGCTGATGCGCTACATCATCGCGGAACTGGGCAGCGAATACGGCATGCCGGCACTCAGCCACAAGCATGTCGCCACCAGCATCGCCGTCATCGCCAGTGCCGCGCTGGTCATCCTGCCGCAGGGGCCCAAGGGCTTCGGCTCCGGCGGTTACCTGCTGTGGCCACTGTTCGGCACCAGCAACCAGCTGCTGGCGGGCATCTCGCTGATGCTGGTGTCGGTGTGGCTCAAGCGTCAGGGCCGCCCTGTCATCTATACCCTGGCCCCGATGGTCTTCCTGATGATCATGACGCTGTGGGCGATGGTGCAACAGGTGGTGCTGGATTGGTCGGGCATGGGCAGCAACGACCCACAATGGCTGTTGTTCACCTTCGGCAGCCTTATCATGGTGTTTGCGCTGTGGATTCTGCTCGAGGCCAGCCGCAGCCTGACGTCTCCCGCCCGGGTGAGCGCTCATGAGAGCTGATGACGATACCCTGTTGGCGTCATCACCACGCCTGCCGAGTCTGACAAGGCGCCTGCTGACAGGCGCCATTCAGCTGCGGGATGGCTGGGAGGCCATGCTGCGCGTCAACCAGCAGCGCGATCTGGCGCAGCTTGCCCGTGAGGAGGAAGACATCTTCATGATGATGAGCTTCGCGGAGCTGATGGGCATCCCCAATCCGGCGCCGGCCGTCTCGCTGGAGATGCTGCCACTGATGCTGGAACGCATGCATGACTGGCACTTGCGTCAGGGGCTTGAGCATTCACCGCTGGAGGGCATCAAGTGCTGTTGAGCAGGCTCTGGAAACGCGTGGCATCCCGCACGGCGAAAGATACGGCTGTCTGGGCAGGCACTCAGCCGTCAGCGGCTCGCGAGACTTACGAGACTCACACTCCTCAGCCTGGCCGAGCGCCGGGGCAAGCCGGGAAATCGGAGCCCCCCGAGATCTGGTTCTTCGGTGGCAAGGGCGGTGTCGGCAAGACCAGCTGCGCGGCCGCGCAGGCGCTGGCACTGGCGGAGAAAGGCGAAGCGACCCTACTGATATCGACGGACCCCGCGCACAATCTCGGCGATCTGTTCGGTGCTGTCGGTGGCAAGCCCTGCAACATCGCGCTGCGACTCGACGTGATGGAACTGGACCCCGAGCGGGAATGCGAGCGCTACCTGGAGGCGGTCCGCCAGCGGACCGCCCCCCTGGTGAGTGGCGAGCGCAGTGCCACGGTGATGCGCCAGCTCGAACTGTCACGCCACGCTCCCGGCACCAGTGAAGCGGCACTCTTCGATGCGCTGGTCGGGATCATCCTTGCTCCGCCTACCCCACTGACACCGGACAGCTCATCGTATCGACACATCCTGTTCGATACGGCTCCCAGCGGGCATACCATTCGCCTGCTCAGCCTGCCCGAAGTACTGGGCGGCTGGCTGGAGGGCATGCTGGGTCAGCGCAGGCGTGCCGTCGCCGAACGCAGCCTGTGGCTGGACAGTCAGCAGGCGTCAGAGACGCCAGGCGAAGAAGCGCCGGAAGACCCGATCAGCGAGGCGCTGGAGCAACGCCGTACGCGCTACGCAGCATTGCGTGAGCGCTTGAGCGATACCCGCCGGGCGCGCGTGATTCTGGTCAGCACGCCAGAGAAGCTGCCGTGTCTGGAGACAACTCGAACACGAGAGGCGCTGGAAGCTCATGGCCTGGCCGTCGGCGGCTTGATCATCAATCAGTGCCTGCCGGAACCCGCCGCGCAAGAGGCTGGCAAGACTCTCTCAGCGACCCACGAGCCGCAGGCTGACTGGGTCGCGACCTGGCGAGAACAGCAGCAACGCTGGGCCGCCAGACTGGAGGAGGCCTTCGCTGATCGCCCCTGCCTGCGCCTGCTGCGCCAACCACAGCTGCCGGAGGACCGCGCAAGCCTTGCCCCATTGGTGGTGCAATTCACGGCGTTCCGCCCCTGGTCACCCGTCCCTGCCGCGCCCTCTTGCGGTTGCGCTGCTCGCGCCAGATGACTCGAGAGGCTGCCCTACGCTTCATCCCATAGTGCTTCAGATCCTCAGCGCTTCCGCTCTTTCACCCTCCCGCTCTCCGGGCCTCACGCTGATCCGCTGATCCGCTGATCCGCCCTGTGCTGGCAACATGCGTTTGCGCACAGGGCCGGGGAGTTCATCATTCAGACACTTCGATCTGATAACTTATTCAGAATTTGCGCATATTGATGCACCATCACTGTCCTAGCCCCACCTGACTTGCGCACGCCCCCTGTGTGAGGCGAGACATGTGCACGCCTGCGGGCATGGCAAGCGAATTGCATCGTCTTGCATCCCCCTCCATGACGTTCAGAATGCAGCTCACATGGCAACAAACTGTTGCAACAGGGTGCGCAATAACTGCACAAAACAACCATACAGTCGCCTCGCCATTCCGATAGAATAGCGGGCTAAATATCTTCCTCTTCATGACATCGTTGCTTTGACGCGCCGCACCTGCGGTGAGTCACAATGTGGCGATAATGGTGCACTTCAGCCCCTGAATTTCGTAAAGGACGCTCCATGGCCCCGACTTCCCCCAGTCAATCCCGCTTGCAGAGACACCCATTGGCTTTCAATGCCCGACGCCTCGGCCTGCTTCCGGCAAGCCTGCTGCTGGTCGGTGCCCTGCTGGCCGGCTGTAGCGGCGACAAGGAGGAGGCTGGCCAAGGCCCCGCCGCAGGCGCCAGCCAGGCCGCTCAGGTCGATGTCGTCACCGTCACTGCCCAGGATGTACCACTCACCACCGAACTTCCGGGCCGCACGCGTGCCTATCAGATCGCGGAAGTGCGTCCGCAGGTCGGCGGCATCATCGAATCGCGCGACTTCACCGAAGGCAGTGACGTCGAGGAAGGTCAGGTGCTCTATCACATCGATTCGCGCACCTATCGCGCCGATGTCGAGAGCGCCAAGGCGAGCCTGGCGCGTGCCGAGGCCAGCCTCAACACCTCGAGCCTCAAGGCCAAGCGCTTCAAGAACCTCGTCGCGCGCAAGATGGTCAGCCAGCAGGATTACGACGATGCCGTGGCCACCGTCGGCGAAGACCGTGCCGATGTCGCCTCGGCCAAGGCCGCGGTATCCAGCGCGCAGATCAACCTGGATTACACCAAGGTCACCTCACCGATCAGTGGTCGTATCGGCAAGTCCAACGTCACCAAGGGCGCGCTGGTCACGGCCAGCCAGGAAACCAGCCTGGCCACCGTCCAGCAGCTGGACCCCATCTATGTCGATCTGACCCAGTCCGCCACCGAAGTGCTGCGTCTCAAGCGTGAGCTGGGCGAGAATCGCGATGCCGCCACCGCTCCGGTCCAGACGGAAGTCGAGCTGGTGATGGAAGACGGCAGCGTCTACGGCGCCAAGGGCAAGCTGCAGTTCGCGGATGTCACTGTCGACCAGGGGACCGGCATGGTCACGCTGCGCGCACTGTTCCCCAACGAAGATGAGCTGCTGCTGCCGGGCATGTTCGTGCGTGCCCGCCTGACCGAAGCTGTCGCCAAGGATGCCATCCTGATTCCGCAGAAGGCCGTGAGCCGTGACAGCACGGGCCAGGCCAGCGTGATGACAGTCAATGCCGAGAACAAGGTCGAGGCCAAGCAGGTCGTGATCGGTCAGGCCATCGACAATCAGTGGCTGGTGACCAGCGGCCTCGACAGCAATGACAAGGTCATCGTCAGCGGTCTGCAGAAGATCAAGCCGGGTGCCACGGTCGAGATCGCCTCGGATGAGACAGGCACTGACCAGAACGCCGCACCTCAGTCGCGGACTGCTGCCAGCAGCGACTCCTCGGAAAGTGAACAGACCAGGACCGGCGATAGCCAGTAAGCCTGCCCCCGCTTTTCGCGCCACTGTCGCCAGCCAGACGAGAGACGCTTCTCGTGTGACTGGCGACCGTCCCGAACGACGTTCCAGGAGCCTCAAACGTCATGGCCAGATTTTTCATCGATCGCCCTATCTTTGCCTGGGTGCTCGCCATCATCGTGATGCTGGGGGGGATCTTCAGTATCCTCAAGCTACCGATCGAGCAGTACCCCTCGCTGGCCCCTACCAGCATCACCATTCAGGCCACCTACTCCGGTGCCTCTGCCCAGACGGTGGAAGACACGGTGACCCAGGTCATCGAGCAGCAGATGAACGGCATCGACAATCTGCTGTACATGAGCTCGACCTCGGACTCCCAGGGCAACGCCAGCATCGAGCTGAGCTTTGACACCGGCACCGACCCCGACATCGCTCAGGTTCAGGTACAGAACAAGCTGCAGCTGGCCACTCCGCGTCTGCCGCAATCCGTACAGAACCAGGGTGTCTCGGTCACCAAGTCCTCCGGCAGCTTCCTGATGGTCGCGGCCTTCGTCTCTGACGACGGCAGCATGACCAAGCAGCAATTGACCGACTATGTCGCCTCCGACATCCAGGATGAGGTCTCGCGTGTCCAGGGCGTCGGCGAAACACAGCTGTTCGGCGCGCCGGGGGCCATGCGAGTCTGGCTCGACCCGCAAAAGCTCAACAACTTCAAGCTGACCACCAGCGACGTCACCACGGCCATCAGCACGCAGAACAACCAGATTGCCTCGGGCCAGCTGGGCAATCTGCCGGCGGAAGAAGGCCAGCAGCTCAACGCCACCATCGTGGCGCAGACCCTGTTTGAAACCCCGGAGCAGTTCGGCAACATCCTGCTCAAGACCCAGGAAGATGGCTCTCAGGTCTATCTGCGTGACGTCGGCCGCGTCGAGAAAGGCGCCGAGACCTACAGCACCGTCAGCCGCTACAACGGCAAGCCTGCTGCAGGCCTGGGGATCAAGCTGGCCTCGGGCGCCAACGCGCTGGACACCGTCCAGGCCGTCAAGGACCGCCTCGATGAACTGTCCGCCTACTTCCCGCCGGGCATGAGCTTCAAGGTCCCGTACGACACCTCGCCCTTCGTCAAGATTTCCATCGAAGAAGTGGTGATGACACTACTGGAAGCCGTGGCACTGGTCTTCCTGGTGATGCTGCTGTTCCTGCAGAACTTCCGAGCCACCCTGATTCCGACCATCGCGGTACCGGTCGTGCTGCTGGGCACCTTCGGGGTGCTGGAAGTGCTGGGCTTCTCCATCAATACCTTGACGATGTTCGCCATGGTGCTCGCCATCGGGCTATTGGTCGACGATGCGATCGTGGTGGTGGAAAACGTTGAACGCGTCATGCACGAAGAGAAGCTCTCGCCACTGGAAGCGACTCGCAAGTCGATGGGCCAGATCACCGGCGCACTGGTGGGTATCGGCCTGGTGCTGTCATCCGTGTTCATTCCGATGGCCTTCTTCCCCGGCACCACCGGTGCGATCTTCCGTCAGTTCTCGGTGACCATCGTCTCGGCGATGACGCTGTCCGTACTGGTGGCATTGATCCTGACGCCGGCCCTGTGCGCTACCCTGCTCAAGCCGACCAAGGAGAAGACCACCGGCTTCTTCGGCCTCTTCAACCGGGTCTTCGATCGCTCCAACGCGCGTTACCAGAAAGGCGTTGGCGGCATGCTCAAGCGCACCGGTCGCTCGATGCTGGTCTATGCATTGATCGTCGTCGGCTGTGGCGTGGTATTCACGCGCATCTCGACCGGCTTCCTGCCGGATGAGGATCAGGGCTATCTGTTCAACCAGGTCATCCTGCCGGTGGGCTCTACTCAGGAGCAGACGCTCGAGACGCTGGAAAAGGTCGAGCATCACTTCCTGGTCGATCAGGAAGATGCGGTTCAGGAAATGTTCGACGTCGCCGGCTTCAGCTTCGCCGGTCGCGGTCAGAACATGGGCCTGGCTTTCATCAACCTGAAGCCGTGGGATGAGCGCGAGCGCGATTCCTTCAGCGTGGTCAGTGAAGCACAGAGCTACTTCAGCACCTTGAAGGAAGCCCTGGTCTTCGCCATCAACCCGCCGCCGATCATGGAGCTGGGCAACGCCAGCGGCTTCGACATGATGCTGGTCGACCGTGGCGGCATCGGCCACAAGGCATTGACCGACGCGCGCAATCAGCTGCTGGGCATGGCGGGCCAGAATCCGGCCGTGACCGGCCTGCGCCCCAATGGCCTGGAAGACAGCCCGCAGTTCACGCTCAACATCGACGAACTCAAGGCGACGGCGATGGGTGTCTCGCTGTCAGAGGTCTACTCGACGCTTTCCACGGCGTGGGGCTCGACCTACGTCAATGACTTCCTCGACAACGGCCGCACCAAGAAGGTCTATGTGCAGGCGGAAGCCAGTGCCCGCATGCAGCCGGAAGACCTCAAGAAGTGGTACGTACGCAACACCTCCGGCGAGATGGTGCCGCTGAGCGCCTTCATCAACGGCGAGTGGACCTACGGGTCGCCGCAGCTGGAACGCTACAACGGCGTCTCCTCGATGGAACTGCTGGGGCAGGCGGCACCGGGTTATTCCACCGGTGAGGCCATGCAGGCCATGGAAGAGATGGTCAGCCAGCTCAACAATGGCGTCGCGCTGGAATGGACCGGCATCTCGCTGCAGGAATCCCAGAGTGGCGGCATGGCACCGTATCTGTATGCCATCTCGCTGGTCTTCGTCTTCCTGTGTCTGGCCGCGCTGTATGAGAGCTGGAGCATTCCGTTCTCCGTCATGCTGGTGGTACCGCTGGGGGTACTGGGTGCCCTGCTCGCCACCTGGATGCGCGGACTCGACAATGACGTCTACTTCCAGGTCGGCCTGGTGACGACCATCGGGCTTTCGGCCAAGAACGCGATCCTGATCGTCGAATTCGCCAAGGACCTTGAAGTGCAGGGTCGCTCGCTGATCGATGCCACCATGGAAGCGGTGCGCATGCGTCTACGCCCGATCCTGATGACCTCGCTGGCCTTCACCCTGGGTGCCGTACCACTGGCCATCTCGACGGGTGCGGGTGCCGCCAGCCGTCACGCCATCGGCAACGGCGTGATCGGCGGGATGATCTCGGCCACGGTGCTGGCGATCTTCCTGGTGCCGGTCTGCTATGTGGTCGTGCGCCGCCTCTTCGGTGAGCCGAAGGACCTCAAGCGAGCCCACGAAGCGGCCCGCCAGGAGGATGACCTTGTCTGATCCCTGATCACGACAGAAGCCTCATTGCTGTCACATTGCGTGACGGCCCTGCACGCCGCCCTCTCCGGGCGGCGTGCCTGTTTATGGCCTGGCAAGAAAGGCGCGCTCACGCGGCAAGCATTGAGTGCCATCAGCCTTTTGCGGCATCATGCTACTCTCGAACACTGTTTGCCTGTGCAGGCCTGGTGCTTTCACAGCTCCTATATCTTCGCAGATCCGCGTGTGCATGAGGCCAGACCAGCTGACGGCGCATTCCCGAGAGCGCTTCCCCAAGAGCGCAGCCGCAGGCGTGTTCGAGCCGCGGCTGACAAAGCCTCTACGCATGGCCCGAACACGCACGGCACAGCTATACACCACCCGATCCCGCTGGAGCGACATGCCTCGTCCCCTTGCTGCCCTGCGCCGCTACACCCGGCGTACCTTTGAAACCCGTGATCCGCCACAGGTGTTCGCGCCTGTCACATCAGGCGTATCACGGCGGCGAATGCGTGCCTGCGAGTGCTGCGACCTCGTCGTGGCATTGCCGGCGCTCAAGGCCGGCGAGCGCGCCCGCTGCCCGCGTTGCGATCATCTGTTCGCCCAGCGCCACGCCCATGCCGTGCAACGCACACTGGCACTGGCGATGGCGTGCCTGGTGATGCTGGTGCTGACGCTGCCCTTCGAGTTCATCGCCTTTGCCACCAGTGGCATCTCGGCAAGTCTAAGCCTGATCGATACACCAGCCGCCCTGACGGCCGAGTCCTATCCTTCTCTGGCCGTGCTGCTGATCCTGACCATCGTGATGTTGCCGGCGCTCTACCTGCTTGGCGTCATCTACACCCATGCGGCCATCGGGCTGAAACTGCCCTTGCCGGGCATTCGCGGCATTGCGCGCACCCTGAGCCACCTGCGCCCGTGGATGATGGCAGATGTGTTTCTGGTCGGCGTGATGGTGAGCCTGGTCAAGATCGCCGGCATGGCCGATATCAGCTTCGGGCCCTCCTTCTGGGCATTCTGCGCCTTCGCCCTGCTGATGACCAAGACGCTGGCCAGCATCGATGGGGACCGCATGTGGTTCGCGCTGGCGGGCGAGCCAGCCGCCCCCAGCGGCACGCTGCCGGGAATCGGTGCCGCCTTGCAGGGACTGGCCAGTTGCCATAGCTGCGGTCTGATCAACGCCTGCGGCGAACGGGAGTCGCACACCCACTGTCGCCGCTGTGGCGACCCTGTCCATCAGCGCAAGACGCAGAGCCTTCAGCGCACCTGGGCGTGGCTGATCGCGGCGGCGATTCTGTACATCCCCGCCAATGTCTTCCCGATCATGACCACGGTCAGCCTCGGGGAAAACGACCCACAGACGATCGCCGGTGGCATCGTGGTGCTCTGGTCACATGGCGACTGGCCCATCGCGATGGTCATCTTCATCGCCAGCATCCTGGTGCCGGCCTCGAAGATGATCGCCATCGCCTGGTTGTGCATCAGCGCCCAGCGCCCCGAGGTGCAACATGCGCGAGCGCGGGTGACCCTGTACCGCATCACCGAATATATCGGGCGCTGGTCGATGGTCGATGTCTTCGTGGTGGCGCTGCTGGCCGCGTTGATCCAGCTGGGTGCGCTGATGTCGGTGCACCCCGGGCCTGCGGCATTGTCCTTTGCCTGCGTGGTGGTGCTGACGATGCTGTCGGCGTTGAGCTTCGACCCGCGCCTTGTCTGGGACACCGAGACGGAGAAGAAAATGATGGCGAACACGCTGTTCGGTGATCTGCCGCTGACACCGCTGACGGGCTCCGCGTCTCTTGCCTCATCCTCGCAGGCCACGCCTCCGTTCACGACGCCATTCACGACCCCGAATGCCTCCCGCAATCCCCCTTCTGCTGCCGACTCACAGGATGACTTATGAGTGATGATTCTCGCGCACGTCGTGAAAGTCGACGCCGCCTTTCTCCGATCTGGATAGTCCCGATCGTGGCTCTTCTGATCGGCGCCTGGATGGTGTGGCACAACTACGCCAGCCGTGGCCCGCTGATCACGATCGAAATGGAGACGGCGGAAGGCATCGAAGCGGGCAAGACACTGATCAAGACCCGCAACGTCGAAGTCGGCAAGGTCGAATCCGTGCGCCTGTCGGACAACCTCGACAAGACCATCGTCACCGCGCGCATGTCCAAGGACAGCGAGCGCATGCTCAATGCCGACTCGCGGCTCTGGGTCGTGAAACCGCGCATCGGTCGCGAGGGGATCAGTGGCCTCAACACCGTGCTGTCAGGTGCCTATATCCAGCTCCAGCCTGGTGACAGTCGTGATGAGGAGGACTACTTCGTGGCGCTGGAGCAACCGCCGGTGACGACGCAGGACGCCAAGGGGCTGCGTATCGACCTCACCAGCAACGATGGCAGCGTGCTCTCGGACGGCGACCCCGTCACCTACGAAGGCTTCGTGGTCGGGCGCGTGGAATCCAGCGAGTTCCGCCCCAGCGAGAAGGAGATGCACTACACCCTCTACATCGACTCGCCTTACAACGAGCTGGTGACCTCCACCACGCGCTTCTGGTCCACCAGCGGGGTCAGCCTGCGCCTGGATTCCCAGGGCTTGCAGGTCGATGTCGGGTCACTGGAAAGCGTACTGAGCGGTGGCGTCGCCTTCGGCATTCCCGAAGACCTGCCGCGTGGCCGCCCTGTGGTGGAGAACACGTCCTTCACGCTGTATTCCGACCAGGAAGAGGCCCGTGAAGGCAGCTTCCATCAGGCCATCGACTACGTGATCATGGTCGACGATACCGTGCGTGGCCTGTCGCGCGGCGCGCCGGTGGAATACCGCGGCGTACGCCTCGGCACCGTGGTCAGCGTGCCCTATCGCCTGACCCACCAGCGCGTGCGGACGCTGTCGAGCTTCGAGATTCCGGTGCTGATTCGCATCGAACCCGAACGCCTTGAGGGGCAAGTGGATGATGAAGGCGTGGTGCAGTGGAAGAAGCGCCTCGAGCGCCTCTTCAAGCGGGGCATGCGCGCGACGCTGAAATCCGGCAACCTGCTGACCGGCGCGCTGTTCGTCGATCTCGACTTCTATGACAGTCCGCCGCCCTACAAGGCCGATACCTTCGATGATATCGAGGTCATGCCGAGTGTCTCCGGCGGTCTAGCTCAGATGGAAGCCAAGCTCAATGCGCTGCTCGACAAGCTCAATGGCCTGGACATCGAGCCGGTTCTGGGCAATCTCAACAAGACCCTGTCGGCCTCAGAGAGCCTGGTGAAGCGTCTCGACAAGACCGCCGGCCATGTCGATGCCCTGTTGGGTTCCGACGAGGTGCAGAAGCTGCCGAGCGATATCAGCACCAGCATCGACAACCTCAATCGCACCCTGGATGGCCTGACGCCGGATTCTTCCGCCTACCGCAAGCTGGAAGGCGATCTCGAACGACTGGACCGTGTGCTCAAGAAGGCAGAACCGCTGCTCGATACGCTGGAGAAGAATCCCTCCAGCCTGATCTTCGACAAGCCGACCACTCGCGATCCGATTCCAAGGGCCCAATGATGACGACAGCCATGAGTCTCTCGACCCGAACGGCAGCCATGCCACAAGCCTGCAGCGCGTCTGCCTCGCCGCGCACTTCAATGTCGCACAAGGGCCGCTTCGGCGGCCTGGTGGCAGGTCTGTTGATGCTCGGCACACTGGCGGGTTGCACGACCGCCGCCACTGGTGGCGCTTACCTGCTGCCACAAACGACCCAAGCGAGTGCCGCCCAGCGCAGTGTTGCCGCAGATGCCCCCCTGCTGGAAGTGATGCCGGTGCAACTGGCCAGCTACCTGGAAGGCGGCAGTCTGGTCTATCAGACAGACGACATCACGCTGGTACAGGCCAGCCAGAACCTGTGGGCCGATGATCTGCAGGACATGCTGACCCGCCAGCTGCTGACGCAGCTCAAGGCCAGCCCCGCCCAGCCGCTGAGCCAGTACCGTATCGCGGATACCAGCCTGAGCGGCCTCAAGGGCGCACGCCTGAGCGTAAGCCTGGATCGCTTCATCGGCCGCCATGATGGCCAGTCCGTCATCACCGGTCGCTGGCGCCTGCGCGGCGTGGATGGCAGCGTACTGGAGGAAGGCGACATCCAGACGCTGACTCCCCTGACGGATGACGGCTATCCAGCGCTGGTCAATAGTCTGGGCGAAGGCTGGCGTGTGACCGGCGAGCAGTTGGCGCGTGAGATCGCCAAGGCACTGCCCGCCACGGCGGATGCCAGCTGACGACCCGACGGTCTAAGAGAAAAGAGCACGGTAAGATACCCAGAAAGCTGGATGTCCAAAAAGAAGCCCCCCGGCGGATTCCGTCGGGGGGCTTCGTGTCTGGGGGCTATCTGGCCTCAGCCTTGCTGGGGCAGCACCAGCTCACCATCACGGATCTCGAAGCGCTTCACGTCCGGCTTGTCCTCGAGACGCACGGTGCGGGTCTCGTCCCCCATGTCGACCTTGACGTCGTAGCCGACCACCTTGTCTGACGCGTCCTGCACCGTTTCGCAGCGCTGCTCGGTCGTGGTGTAGGTATCGCCCTTCTTCATCTGGCTCTGTATCTGGTTGCCGGCATAACCGCCGCCCACGGCACCCGCGGCTGTCAACACCTTCTTGCCATTGCCACCGCCAAACTGATTGCCCACCACACCGCCGACGATCGCACCGACGGCCGTGCCGACGACATTATGGGTGTCCTTGCTGGGCGCCTGATGCGTCACGGTCTCGTTGTGACAGACCTCGCGCGGAGTGCTCACGGTTTCCGTCACGGCATCCACCGCCACGATATCGGCATATTCAGGGCCTGAGTTGCTGGCCGTATAGCTGCCGATCGCCACTCCACCGCCAATGCCCAGTGCAGCAACGATCGCGCCAATCAGGATGGACTTGTTCATGCGTGTTCTCCTCACCGAATAGTGTTGCAGCCTGGCTCGTCGGCCAGTCAGCCATGCCCCTGGATGACACCTGGGGGGCTTGCCGCTGCGTTCGGAGAGTAATCTAACACTGTTCGATAAACTCGGTAATGTGGCAACTTCACCACCCGGTCGTCGCCATTTCGCAACATCGGACGTGGAAAATCCGGTTTTTACGCTAGATCATGCCTTATATTAGCAATTTCTTTACAAGTAGGCATGCGGCGAGAAAACCCCGCTCACCGCCTTGGCGCTGACTCGGACTATACGAGTCGGACAGAACGAACAGGGCTATGTGAGGGGGACGGAACGAACAGGGCCCAGACCGCAAGTCACTCAGTCCCGCTGATTGGCCGTGATGGACACGGCTTCATCGTTGCAGAACTGCACACGGACATCTTCCCACCAATTCAGCAGACGGCAGGACGTGTCATCGGCGATCGTCTCGCTGATATCACTGGGCTTGCCCAGCAACGAGATGGCCTGAGCCTCGCTCATGCCCTGCACCAGATAGCCATCATCCAGCGCTGAACGGATGCGGTACTGACGCTGACTCTCCTCACGTGCAGCCAGGGCACGCTCCTTCTCACGCGCCAGGCGCTGTGCGGCCGGGTCTTCGCCTGAAGTCTCTTCTACCACGTCAGCGGCGGGCACCACCGTCAGCGAATCATCCAGCGTGACGGGGGCATCGCCCTGCTGACAAGGCTGCTGCTGCCAGGTGGGCACCCCCGCCTGCATACAACGAAAGATGCTGTTGCTGGCCTTGGCGGCAGGCGGCAGAGAGGGCGTCGCCGGGTCGGCAATCACTTGCGCCCGGGGCGCCTGACCGTCACTCGAAGACGCTGCAGCATTCGACGACTCCTCCGCCTGAACCGCCGCAAGCGGCATACCGCTTATCAACGCCGTCACCAGCAGTCCCCGCAAGAGCCGGCGCGACACCCGGCGTGAAACGCTGCCACAGGAATCCATCATCAACTTGTTTCTCCGCTTGGTGAGAGCGTGGATCACTCACGGATATCACGCCCAATGAGGTGAAATGGCAAAGCCATCAGCCTTGCGTCAGCGCTTCCACTGATAGACCTCATCGGCGGCCTGCACATCGTCATGGTGACTGTCATCAGGACGGCTGGAGGTCGAGTCCGCTTCGCCTGCCCCATCGCCCGGAGTGTCCAGTGGCGGCATGTCAGGCATGGCCAGCCTGTCGAGGTTGTGGCCGTGGTCGGGGCGGTAGTCATGATCAGACGACTCGACCTGATCGAGACTGGCTGCGCCGTGATCGGACGCATCCCAGGCGGTGACCACCCGATCGCGCCCTTCGCGCTTGGCGCGGTACATGGCCTGATCGGCACGCTGCAGCAGATCCGGCAACAGTGATTCCGCGCAAGCGGCCGGTCCGCCCTGGGCCACCCCGATACTGATGGTGACCCGCAGCAGCTGGCCGTTGCTCAGCGTGAAGGCACGACTGTTGATCGAGAGCAGCAAGCGTTCGGCTGCGTGCTCGAGCCCTTCTCTGTCCTCCGTCGGACACAGGGCCACGAACTCCTCTCCCCCCTGGCGGCACAACTGATCACTGCCGCGCAGGTGGTGACGCAGCCGTTGCGTCAGCTCTATCAGCACCTCATCACCAATCGCATGCCCTTGGGTATCATTGATGGCCTTGAAGTGATCGACATCGATCATCAGCACTCCCAGACCACCACGACTCAGCAGACGCGGCCCCTCTTCCAGCAAGGCAAAACGAGACAGCGCCCCCGTCAACTGGTCGTGGCGCAAGTCACGGCGGTAGCGCTTCTCGCGCTGCTCAGCTTCCCACCCGATCTGCACGGCCACCACCGCGATGAAGGTGACGGAAATCACCAGATTGACGATGCTGGCCAACGACATGAACTCGTAAGAGACGATATAGACCGGGCTGGTGAGGTATTGGGCACCGATATAGAACAGCAGCAGGACACCACTGAACAATAGCCGTTGAATGCGTGACAGGGACGCGATACAGATGAAGAAGATGGCGACGATATGGAAATACTCGAAGCCTCCCTCGGCGCCGAACTGGTATTCCCACCATGCCGCCTTGGCTGACATCGGCACCACCAGCAACAGCAACGCGGAATTCATGTGCCCCTTGCGGTGGAACATGATGGCCAAGACATTGAGCAGGACGCCGATGACATTGATCACCACCGGCTGCGGATAAGGCTGCAGGCCCAGCAGAGCGAAATAGCCCAGCTGGCAGCCGAGCGCACTGATATAGATCCACATGAACAACTGATAAAGCACGAGGTGCCGCTCAGCCAGCCCCGCTGGAGCTGGCCATCGCCACTTCATGTTTACCGTGCGCAATACACCCTGCCGACTTCCCGGTTTGCGACGGCGATCTGCTTTCGCCATGATTCCTTCCTCATTTACGGCACTTCCCGTGTGCCTCCGCTGCGCGCTACCTGATGATTTTACCTGCCTATTCTATCTCACGCTGCTGTATGAAACGTGACGGTCACATTCATTGCGCACCCCTCAAGGCATGCAGCGCAGTCAGGCATGTGATCCACGTGTACCAGACGACGTCGCCTGCGAGACTGGCAATCCCATCACGGCGGCGTGGCTCACGTAGCAGGAGCCTGAGCGTGAAGCATCAGCAATCTCGAGGATCAGCAGTCGAAGATTCTCACAATGTGGGCCTTGTGGGTGACTTGCAGAGTAGTTCAGAGAGGATTTAAGCCCTAGATTCAGTCGTGATGATGACCGGACTGGAAAAAGTCCGTGACCAGTGAATGGTACTCTTGAGCATGGCAATGCTGACATCTCGCCGCCAGCCTGCATGACCCGGACCACCTGGCACTCGGGCCCTCCTCGACGTCTGAGACAAGAACCGGGCAGACAATCGCCCGCCTTCGTGACACCATCAGCGCCTGGACATGGCAGTAGCCGTCACCCACTTTTCCCCGCCGTTTTTAGAGAAGAGAGACTGTAATGGACGCGACCACTCTGACACGCGACTTCCACCTGTGGCAGCGTTTCTCCAAGCAAGACCGCCTGGAACGTGAACATCGTGCTGCCCGCCGCAAGATCGCCGAAGCTGGCACCATGGCGACGCGCATGATCAAGGCCTATGAAAGCATGGCCGCCAAGGGCGTTTCCGAGAATGCATGTTATCGCACCATCTACAAGCAACGCGATGCACAGGGTGAGATCATGGTGCGCGAAGGCTGGCTCAAGGTGCGTCGCGTGGTCGCCGAAGGCGGCACCACGCGTCTTCGCGGCACGCTGATGACGACGTTCAGCCTGATGGATGGCGAGCAGGAGCCCGCCGATGCCAGCGTCGAGAAACTCACGCTCGAGGTGTATGACGAAATCGTCGCCGGCACCAAGATGAAGCTGGCCTGCAAGGTGGACCGTTGCGACACCGATGGCCAGACGGACTTCATCACCTTCCTGGATGCCGTACGCGGCGACCTCAAGCAGTGGGTGTAATGCGCCCGGGCGTGTCGCCAGCCCCCTGATGAAGGGATAACTCCCTGAATCGGCTCAATGATGTCCACTCGCCTCGTGCAGTGGGCATCATTGCTGTCAGCGGCAAGGAAACTGCTGGCTCATGCCAGTGCCGGCCTGCCGGGGCCTTTGTTTCCGAAATGGAATCCATCCATTTCCTATCTCGCACAGATAGCATCGAAAATTGACCTGATAGATCAAGATCCGCGTCACTGTTGCGGCAGTAGCAACCTGAGGTTACCCATCGTGCAGGAAACTCCTGGCCTTCACCTGACTCACAGTACCCAGAACATGCTCGTCATCTGGTTACAGGAGTCAGTCCATGAATGCCATTGCACCGTCGGCTTACCACACCCTCGACGTCGAAACGCTCTCTCATGTCACCTCCGCTCGTCTGCCCTTGCAGCCGATCGGCGACATCACCATGGATAGCCCAGCCAGTGAGCTGGTGACGGACTTTGCCATCACCGCCGGTCGCAGCATTCAGGGCAGCGCCTCCATCGGCCAGGCACTGGCGACCATGAAGCAGGCGGGGGTACGCCTGCTGCTGGTCCACGATCATGATGGCACCTTCACCGGCGTGGTGACTTCGCGTGAGCTGCAGGGTGGCCGAGTCGTGATGCGCGCCATGACCCGCTTCAATGTCCAGCGCGACGAAGTCACTACCGACATGGTGCAGATACCTCGCGCGGAGCTGCAGGGCATTCCTCTCGCCGTGCTCAAGCGCGCCCGCGTCGGGGACCTGGTCGAGACACTGCGTCAGAGCGGCGAATCCCACCTGCTGGTGACCGAGCAGGGCGACGATGGCAAGCCCAGCGTGCGCGGTCTGGTCGCCGCCTCCCGCGTCGGCAAGGCCCTGGGGCTCGATCTGGAACACCCGCCGGAAGCACGCAATTTCGCTGATATCTGCCGGGCTGTGCTGGGCAAGTACGAGTGACTCGACAAGAGTAGGTAGCGTCCTCAGTCATCTGGCTGATAGAGGCGTCATCAAGCCGCGCCTTGACAAGATGGTTTATCCCCAGACTGGTGCTTGATTCGGGAAAAATACTCACAAACGGCGTATGATGTGACTATCAGCGCGAGATATCACTTGGCAGGCAGCAGGGAAGCGCCTGTCGGTCAGAGAGATGACTCGGGCTCTGACGGATATACTCAGCCAACGGATGGTGTAGACGAGGATTTCAGCCATGCCATTACGCTCACTGCGTGATCATCTTTTCAAGCAGCGCCACGTCGAGGTCCTCGTCATCAAACAGATTGATGGCGAGCTCGTACATGTGTGTGGTGCCGGCATCGTGGAAGGCAACGGCAGCGTCAGTCACAAGCGGCGTGAGCTGCAGCGCGACAACCATGCCTTCCCGGTTCGCATGCATGATGGCAATCAGGTACTTCAGCCGGACGACTTCAATCGTCTGGTGCTGCTGGAGGAAGTGACTCTGCACCCCCTTGGCTGCCAGCCGAAGGAAGCCATCTCGCTGGAGGTGGCCGGCCATCGCTATCGTGTCGCGCATACCCCCATGCGCTGCTGGCATTTCCGCGGCCACCTCGTGCTTGAGCGCACGCCCCAGGGCATGCTGCTGAGCACCGAGGACATGACCCTGATTCGCGCCAAGGCGAGTCGCCAGCCAGTCTCCAATACGGCACGCGCCAATGCCGAGCGCCGGCAGAAGACGCCCGCATGGCGCAATGTCGCCCCCCGCGGTCACGACGTGCATGCCGATGCCGCCACGACGCGTCAACGCGCGGCAGCACGCAGGGGCGATAGCGCGACACGCGAGCTGGAGCTGGAGCCCAAGTACTGAGAACCAAAATACTGAGAACCAAAGTACTGAGAACCAATGCACTGACAAGCGCCACGTCGAAACCAGAACATTGAGCCAAGACAGATGCATCTAGAAAGATGCATCGAGATAGAACGCTCGGCAATTGCCGGGCGTTCTGCTGTCCAGGGCCCGGCTCGAGGAAAACCTACTGGAGGAAGACCTGCTGGAGGAACACCGGTTCGAGGCAAGTCGGCTCGCGGCAAGACAGCTTGAGCATATGCCGGTATTCTCACAGACTTGTCCTCTCGTTCAGGTTTCCTCATGCGCCGAATGCCAGCATCCCTTTTCCTGCTCATCCTGATTCTGGTCGCCCTGAACCTGCGTCCGGCGCTGTCATCCCTGGCCCCCCTGCTGGATCGCATCACCCAGGACCTGGGCCTGAGCACGCTGGCAGCGGGCCTTCTCACCACCCTGCCCGTCGTCTGCCTGGGGCTGTTCGCCCCACTGGCACCGCGCCTGGCCCGCCGCCTGGGAGTAGAGCGCACCCTCAGCCTTGCCCTGGTCACTCTCGGCATCGCCCTGTGGATGCGAGCCAGTGACATGGCACTGCTGCTGTATCTCGGCACCCTGTTATGTGGCGGCAGCATCGGCGTCGCCGGCACCCTGCTGCCTGCCATCGTCAAGCGTGAGCATCCTGAGCGAGCCGACCTGTTCACCGGCGTGTACACCATGGCGCTATGCCTTGGTGCTGCGCTGGCCGCAGGACTCAGCGTGCCACTGGCCAATCTTCTCGACAGCTGGCAAGCCTCATTGGCCTGCTGGGCACTGCTTGTGGTGATCGCGCTTCCCGCCTGGCGCCTGAGCATGCCCCATCCGTGGCCAGAGAAGATGACCCGCCATCAGCAGGCCACCCCTCGCCTGTGGCACCTGCCGTTGGCCCGTCAGGTCACCTTCTTCATGGGCTGCCAGTCCTCCCTGGCCTATATCGTCTTTGGCTGGTTACCTTTCCTGCTCCAGCAACGCGGTCTGAGCGATATCGAATCCGGCTGGCTGATGGCCGCCTCGGTGATGGCACAGGTGCTTACCGCCCTGCTGGCCCCCGTGATCGGCCGCATGGGGCGCGACCAGCGCCCCGCCATCCTGCTGCTGCTGTCCTGTACCGCCATCGGCCTGCTGGGACTGATGATCGGGCCGCTGTCACTGCGCTGGCTGTTCGCCGTGCTGCTCGGTTTCGGCCAGGGGGGCAGCTTCTCGATGGCATTGACGCTGCTGGTGCTGCGCACCTCCGATGCACGCCTGGCGGGTGCCCTCTCCGGCATGGCACAAGGCACCGGCTACATGCTGGCGGCCCTCGGGCCACTCGCCGTCGGCATCCTGCTGGAAATCACGGCCGATCTGCGCGTGATCGCGTCGCTGTTCGCGCTGATCCTGCTGAGCGCCGCCATGCTTGGCTTCCAGGTCGGCAGATGCCGCCGTATCTGCCTGCGCGAGGATGGCAGCACTGCAGTGGTCGACGGCTGACATCTTCTCCTCATGGAGTGAAGCAAGCCCCACGAAGGCATCAATATTATCTGTCATGCATATCTGAATGATAGATTTTCTCGATACTACTTGTCGTTGAAATTTATATATTCCGAATGTCTCATTTGGATTCCTCTGGTGTCGCTCTACCCTTTGAGCTCTCTTTGTAAAGCAACGAACATTGCGCCCCGCCATGTTCGAACAGCTCGCCATGTCGAACTGCTCGGCAATGGTCAACCGGCCAGGCAATGTTCGACCCGCTTCGCAACGAGCCCCGCATAACAACAAGCTCACACCCAGAGGCACAGGCTCATGTCCTTCGAAAGGATCCGATTGTCCTCCCCCTGCTCGGGAGACACCTCATGCTGTCATTGATCGGCGTTGCCATCATCGTCATCGGCCTGGCACTGCGCCTCAATGCGCTGCTGGTGGTGCTGGTGGCAGGCTTCTCCTCCGGCCTGGTGGCCGGCATGTCACCGACTGAAATTCTTGCCGCGCTCGGTCAGGCCTTTACCGACAACCGCGCCGTCTCGCTGTTCATCATCACCCTGCCGGTGATCGGGCTGCTCGAGCGCAATGGCCTGCGCGATCAGGCCGAGCACCTGGTCCAGAAACTGCGGGCCGCCAGCGCCGGGCGCATCTCCTTCAGCTACCTGGTGCTGCGCAAGGCGACCAACGCCTTCGGCCTGCAGCTCGGTGGCCACCCGGCGATGATCCGACCGCTGGTCGCCCCGATGTCAGTCGGCGCCGCCGAACGTGATCTCCCCGAAGAGGCTCTGAGCTCGCCACGCTTCAAGGCCCTGAGCCAGCGCATACGCGTTCTGAATGCCGTCAGCGAGAACTTCGGCAACTTCTTCAGTCAGCTGATCTTCGTGGCTTCCGGCGGGTTGTTGCTGATCAAGAGCGTGCTCGACAAGAGCGGCGCCAGCGTCAGCCTGGCCGACATGGCGCTGTATGCCATTCCTACCGCGCTGGTGTCGCTGGTGGTGGTCTTCGTGCTCTGCCGCCGGCTGGACGCGCGCATTCGCCGTGAACATCAACTGCTGCGCGAGGAATACCCTCAGCCCTCCGGCCAGGCCAACGCGACACCGGGCAAGGATACCTTCACCACTTCTGCGACGGAGAGCCACTCATGAACGGTATCGACGCTCTCTACCTGATTACCGGCTTCGCCATCATGGCCTTTGCCGTCCTGACGCTCACCGATCGTGATCATCCGCGCCGACTCGGCACCAGTGCCTTCTGGATGATCTTCGGCATCAGCCTGGCATTTGGCCAGTGGCTACCCGATGTCGTGGTCGGTATTGCCATGCTGGCGCTGGCTCTGCTGGCCGCCACCGGCCAGCTCGGGTTCGGCAACTACGGCCAGTTGAGCGATGAGGCGCGTCAGGCACGCCGCAAGCGTCTCGGGTCACGCCTGTTCATCCCCGCGCTGGTGATTCCGGTCGGTACCTTCCTTTACACCCTCACGACAGGCCAGAGTGCGCTGGTCGGCCTGGGCGTCGCGACGGTACTGGCCTTTGCTGTGGCATTGCTGCTGCTGCGCGAGAGCCCGGCGACCGGCATGCAGGAAGGTCGCCGTCTGGCAGATGCCATCGGCTGGGCCGCCATCCTGCCGCAATTCCTGGCCGCCCTTGGCCTGCTGTTCGATCAGGCCGGCGTCGGCCAGACCATCGCCGGGCTGGTCTCGAGCGTGGTGCCGGACACCAGCCTGATCGCCTGCGTGATTGCCTACTGCGTCGGCATGGCCGTGTTCACCATGCTGATGGGCAACGGCTTCGCGGCCTTTGCGGTCATCACCTCCGGCATCGGCTATCCGCTGGTCATCGCGCTGCATGGCGGCAATCCGGCCATCGTCGGCGTGCTGGGCATGCTGTCCGGCTACTGCGGCACGCTGATGACGCCCATGGCCGCCAACTTCAACATCGTGCCGGCCGCCCTGCTGGAACTGGATGACCGCTACCACATCATTCGCGCACAGATACTGCCTGCGCTGGTCATGCTGGCCGCCAACATCAGCCTGATGCTGCTGCTGGCCTTCTGATCTCCCACTCTTACCCGCGCATCGATCACCGCCAGCAGCGACCCGCGGAGATCGATGCCAGCCAAGGAATTTCATCATGCGTCGTCTGCTACTCTGCGGCTTCGAGCCCTTCGGCACGGATAGCGTCAATCCTGCCCTCAAGATCATCGAGCAACTGGATGGCCAGACACTGGCCATGCACGACCAGCCCGATGAGCGCTTCGAGATCATCACCTGCCGGGTGCCGGTGACACGCTACGCCGCGATTGACAGCGTCATCGAGGCCATCGGCCAGCACGCCCCTGACACCGTGATCATGCTCGGCCAGGCCAGTGGTCGCTGCGCCATCACCCCGGAGCGGGTCGCCATCAACCTGGATGACTATCGCATCAAGGACAACGGCGGCCACCAACCGGTGGATGAGCCCATCGAAGCTGGCGGACCGGATGGCTGCTTCACCACCCTGCCGATCAAGGCGATGGTCAACGACCTCCAGGCAGCGGGTCTTCCCGCCAGCGTCTCCTACACGGCAGGCACCTTCGTCTGCAACCATCTGTTCTATGGGGTGCAGCGTCATCTGGCGGATAGCCCCGTCCGCTCCGGCTTCGTGCATATCCCGGCGCTGCCCGAGCAGAGTGTCGATGGCCGCCTGCCGACCATGAGTCTTGAAAGCATGCTCGAAGGCGTACGGGTGATGTGCATCAGCGCCATGTCCCATCAGGAGGATGCGCGCATCGGCGGTGGCAATATCAGCTGAGCCCCCCCGCACATCGCGGCTGAACGCCCGACTTCGACAGCTCCCCTGCAAGCCGGCATGCGTTACAATGCCGGCTTTCCCATTTCTGGCAGGTGGATACGATGACTCCCGAGACGCACATCCTGGTGCTGTATACCGGCGGCACGCTGGGCATGGTGGAAAGTGAGCAAGGACTGGTACCTGCCGGTGACTTCGATGCACGCCTGCGCGCAGCATTGGAACAACTGCCCCCCAGCCGTCGTGGCCGCCTGCCCGCCTTCACCCTGCGCGAGTTTCCGCAGCTGATCGACTCCTCTTCCGCGACACCGGCGGACTGGCACACCATCGCCAGCCAGATCGCGGATGCCTACGACAGCTTCGATGGCTTCGTCGTGCTGCAGGGCACCGACACTCTGGCCTGGACGGCCTCCAGCCTCGCCTTCCAGCTCAAGGGCACCGCGCGTCCGGTGATCGTCAGTGGTGCACAGTTGCCGCTGGAAGCCGAGCACAGTGACGCGCTGGGCAATGTCGAGCTGGCGCTCACCGCCGCCGCCCAGCCGACCCTCAATGAAGTCGTGGTCGCCTTCGGCGGACAGTTGCTGCGTGGCGTGTGCACCCGCAAGTGGTACACCCAGGACCACCGCGGCTTCACCACGCCCAATGCGCCACTGCTGGGCGAATGGGTCGATGACCGTGTCGTGCTCTACCCCGGCCGCCTGATGGATGACCAAGGCCCCGCCTTCGAGCTGCCCGACTATGCCCGCCTCGGCAAGGACAGCATCATTCGCCTGCCGCTCTACCCCGGCATCAGCGCCGAGAGCGTGCGTGTGCAGTTGATGCGCCCGGAGGTCAAGGGCGCCGTGCTGGAGCTGTGGGGCAGCGGCAATCTGCCGGAAGACAGCGGGCTGTTGGAGGTATTGGCCGATGCACGCGGCGAAGGCAAGTTGCTGGCCGGTATCAGTCAATGTCCGCATGGGCCGGTCACTATCGGTCACTATGCGGCCGGTGCAGGACTGGCCACCGTGGGCGTGCTGTCAGGCGATGACATGACGCTGGAAGCGGCCTTCACCAAACTGCTGCATCTGGTGGCGCTCGATCAGGATGAGGACTGGCAGCGCGAACGCTTCCTGATGCCCCTGGTGGGCGAACGCGCCAGCGGCCTGCTGTGAGTCATGGCAGCCCCGCATGTCGCTGTACTCGTGTCACTGACGGCTGAACTCATGTCACTGACAGCTGAACTCTGATCGCTGATCAGCGCACACCCCTTAGTTGGCCAGAAGATAACAGAAAGCCCCGTCAGGCATGCCTGACGGGGCTTTCTAGTTTTAGCGATAGGCTCTGGCTAACCCTTCACACCAAGGCGCCAATCGACAGAGCCAGCCGGATCAACCGGTGTTGCGCAGACCGGCGGAGATACCGGCCATGGTCACCATCAGCGCGCGTGACAGCTCGGCGGAGATGGCACCATCGGCGTCGCGGTTACGCTGCAGCAGCTCGGCCTGCAGACCATGCAACGGGTCGATATAGGGGTTGCGCACATCGATGGCCTGACGGATCAACGGCATATGCTCAAGCAGTGCCTGCTGATCACGGATCTCCAGCACCACCTTCTCCAGGCGCTCGAGACGATCACGCAATGATTGTCCCAGCTCTTTCAGGGCCGGCTCATCGACCAGTCGCTGCTCGTAGTAGGCCGCCGTCGAGAGATCGGCCTTGGAGAGCAGCATTTCCAGCATGTCGACGTAGGTGGAGAAGAACGGCCAGTCATTCATCATCTCGCGCAGCACTTCCAGGCCGCCCTCTTCCTGCATGCGCGTGGCGAAGGCCTCGCCACTGCCCAGCCAGGCGGGCAGCATCAGACGAATCTGGGTCCAGGCGAAGATCCACGGGATCGCACGCAGCGTCTCGACGCCACCATCCTGACGACGCTTGGCGGGGCGCGAACCCAGCGGCAGGCGTGCCAGTGCGGTTTCCGGCGTTACCGAGCGGAAGTACGGCACGAAGTTCGGGTCTTCACGCACCACGCCCACATAGGCCTTGTGCGCGATACCGGCCAGGCGATCCATCTCGTCGCGCCATTGCTGCTTGGGCGCCGGCGGCGGCAGCATGCTGGCTTCCAGCACCGCGCAAACATAGATCTCCATCGAGCGACTGGCGATGTCCGGCAGGCCGAACTTGAAGCGAATCATCTCGCCCTGCTCGGTGACGCGCAGCGAGCCGGTCACCGAGCCCGGTGGCTGGGACAGGATCGCCGCATGCGCCGGGCCGCCGCCACGACCGACCGTACCACCGCGGCCATGGAACAGGGTCAGTTCGACACCGTGGCGCTTGGTGACTTCCACCAGCGTTTCCTGGGCGCGGTACTGTGCCCAGGCGGCCGCCAGCTGACCGGCGTCCTTGGCGGAGTCGGAGTAACCGATCATCACTTCCTGACGGTCACCGGCCTGCTCGCGATAGATCGGCATGCCCAGCAGCGTGTCGATGACCGGACCGGAGCGGTCCAGATCATCCAGCGTCTCGAACAGCGGCGCGATCGGCAGGCGCACATCACCGCCGATCTCCTTCATCAACAGTGCCACCGCCAGCACATCGGAGGCCTGACCGGCCATCGAGATGATGTAGGTGCCCAGCGCCTCGCGATGCTCGCGCGCGATGACCTTGAAGGTATCCAGCACCTCACGCGTGTCGGTGGAGCATTCCCAATGGCGCGGGATCAGCGGGCGACGGCCAGCCAACTCCTTGGTGAGGAAGTCACAGCGCTGCTGCTCGTCCCATTCGAAATAGCTGCCCAGCCCCAGCGTCTGGCTCAGTTCATCGAAGACCTGCGCGTGGCGCGTGCTTTCCTGACGGATATCGAGCTTGGTCAGGGTGACACCGAAACAGGCCACGCGACGCAGGGTGTCGAGCAGTGCACCATTGGCGATGGTGTCCAGCCCCACGTCGCACAGTGAGCGGTAGCAGGCCAGCAGCGGCGTATACAGCTGCTCACGAGTCTCGATGATGTCGACACCTTCGTGGCGCTTGCCGTCCAGGCCCGCCTTGGCCCAGTCACGGGTGCTTTCCATGCGCAGGATCAGGCGGCGCAGGATCTCGCGATAGGGCTCAGCCACATCGCCGGCCTCGGCACGCAGGGCGGCCGTGCACTTCCACATCGACAACTCCGACTTGAGCTGTTCGAGATCGCGCAGATAGAGGTCCGCTGCCATCCAGCGACCCAGCAGCAACACGGTCCGCGTCACGCTGGCGGTGACGTTGGGGTTGCCGTCGCGGTCACCCCCCATCCAGGAGGCGAAGCAGATCGGCGCAGCGTCCAGCGGCAGACGCTCACCGGCGGCGTCCAGCGTCATCTCGTCAAGCTGACGGTGGAAGTCCGGTACCGCTTGCCACAGCGAGTTCTCGATGGTGGCAAAGCCCCACTTGGCCTCATCCACCGGCGTAGGACGCTCGTGGCGAATCTCATCGGTGTGCCAGGCCTGACTGATCAGCTCGGTCAGGCGTGCACGCGCGAGGGTCGCCTGTTCCGGGCGATCACAGGCGCCTTCCATCTGGGTCAGACAGCCCTCGATGGCATCGTATTTCTGAATCAGGGTGCGGCGGATGACTTCCGTCGGGTGCGCCGTCAGCACCAGCTCGACACGCATCGCCGAGAGCTCCTCGACGATCTTCTGCGCGCTGAAGCCCCGCTCGCGAATGCGCGTGATCAGCTCGCCGAGGTCCGGCTGGCTGCCGGGACGATAATCCTCGACGCGCTTGAAGCGGCCACGATAGTGCTGCTCGGCGATGTTGGAAAGATTCAGAAACTGGTTGAACGCCCGGGTGACGGGCAGCAGATCGCCATCCGGCAGATCACGCAGATAGTCGATCAGCTCATGACGGGCGGCCTGATCGCCCTGCTGGCCCTGTTTGGCCAGGGCGCGGATGCGCTCGATGCGTGCGACGAAGTCATCGCCGAGGTCGGCCGCGATGGTCTGGCCGAGGTTGTCACCGAGAATACGCACATTATCGCGCAACGATTCATGCAAGTCGTGACTCATGAAACCCTCCTTGGGAGTGACGGTGCTGCCGCGGTCATCTTCCCCTGTCGCCAGGGGCACACAGTCAGATAGCTGACAACAGATTCCCTCATTGCGCAAAGACACCTGATGACAACCGGCTGAGGGAAGGCACCGGACTGGCGCTGGTGAAGACACTGGCGCAAAACGGAAAGACCCGCGGCGCAGCAGACCGGAAAGCAGGACAAGACTCGCGTCCTGATCGCTTCCCCTCAGCATACGACCGCGGGCCTCGGCTCCACAATCCGACTATCGCGTAAACTTACTACATTTTTCCAAATGCCCTTTGCCAAATACGCTGCGACGCTCCATCACCGAACCAGCGGCGTCACCGGGCGCGCGGCTGACAGCGCACCATTGCCCTGCCGCCCCTGCTCAGCCGCGCGCTCCTGGCGTTTGGCCTCATCCCAATGCGCATCCATCTCGGCAAGCGACGCCTCACCCAGTGTGCGCCCTTGCCCGGCGATCGCGGCTTCCACATGGCGGAAGCGTGATTCGAAGCGCGCATTGGTAGCGCGCAGCATCTGCTCCGGGTCCGCCTTGAGGGTACGCGCGAGATTGACCACCGCGAACAGCAGGTCCCCGACCTCCTCTCGCGCATGGGCCGTATCACCCTCGGCCAGCGCTTCCTCGACTTCGCCGAGCTCCTCACGGATCTTGGCCAGCACGCCACTCGTGTCCGGCCAGTCAAAGCCTGAACGCGCGGCCTTCTTCGAGAGCTTGGCCGCCCGCGTCAGCGCCGGCAGGCCAAGTGGCACGCCATCCAGCACGCTGTCGCCGGCAGTCTGGCTGGCAGGCGCTTCAGCGGACTCCTGCTGCTTGAGCGACTCCCACTGGGCATTGAGCGAGCCTTCATCGACCTCATGAGTGGCGATGCCCTCACGGCGCGACGCGAGGGTGCCACCCGGGAAGACATGAGGATGGCGGTGCAGCATCTTCTCGGTCAGCACATGGATCACGTCGTGGAAATCGAAGCGTTGCTGCTCACTGGCGATCTGGGCGTAGAAGACGCCCTGAAACAGCAGGTCACCCAGTTCAGCCGGCAGCTCCTCGAGCACGCTGGCATCGGCCGCGGCGCGCTCGATGACATCGGCGACCTCATAGGCCTCCTCCAGGGTGTGCGGCACCAGACTCGCGTAATCCTGGCGGCTGTCCCACGGGCAGCCGTACTGCGGGTCACGCAGCACGGCCATCAGGGTCAGCAGGTCATCGAGGGTGTAGCGCGTATCGGCGTGCCTGCCTGCAGCGACATCGACACTGGCATCAAATCGGCGACTCATGCCTTGTCGCCCCCGACCCGCAGCCGCTTGACGTCGATGATGTTGGGCAGCTGCTGGATTCGGGCGAATACGCGCCCCAGCACGTCGAGATTCTCGACTTCCAGCGTGATCTTGAGCGTGGCGATGTTGTCGAGCTGATCAGTGCGCGTGTTCACCGACAGCACATTGACCTTGTCACCGCTCAGCACGTTGGTGACATCACGCAGCAGGCCGGAGCGGTCCCAGGCCTGGATCTCGATATCCACCGGATATTGGTTGCGCGAACGTTGACCCCAGTCGACATCGACGATGCGACGCGGCTCATCCGAGCGCAGCTGGATCAGGTTCGGGCAGTCCTGACGGTGCACGGTCACGCCGCGCCCCTGGGTGATGAAACCGGCGATCTGATCGCCCGGTACCGGGTGACAGCAGTTGGCCATGGTGGTCTTCAGATTGCCGACCCCCAGAACCATGACGGCGTCAGGCTTTTCCTTGCCCTGCGGCTTGCGCTGGCGCAGCAGACGCTCGAGTTGCTCCTGATCATCGGTATCGCCGAACAGCTGCTGGGCCTGATGCAGTACCTGGCCGACGCGCAGATCGCCTGCGCCGATGGCGGCATACATGTCATCACGCGTCGGGTAATTGACGGCGTTGGCCAGCTTGTCACGGTCGAGATTCTCCAGCGCCAGCCGCGAGAATTCCTTCTCGAGCAGCGCCTTGCCCTCATCGACGTTCTGGTCACGTGCCTGCAGCTTGAACCAGGTCTGGATCTTGGCGCGGGCCCGCGAGGTGCGCACATAGCCCAGATTCGGGTTGAGCCAGTCACGGCTCGGGCCGCCCTTGGTGGCCGTCAGGATCTCGACCTGCTGGCCGGTCTTGAGCTTGTAGGTCAGCGGCACGATGCGACCGTCGACCTTGGCCCCCCGACAGCGATGGCCGACCTCGGTATGCACGCGGTAGGCGAAGTCGATCGGCGTGGCGATCTTGGGCAGGTCGATGACATGCCCCTCCGGTGTGAAGACGTAGATGCGGTCCGGCGCGACGTCGGAGCTAAGCCCCTGACGGATCGCCTCCTGGCCGCCGTTCTCGCCGACTTCGTCCTGCCATTCGAGCACCTGACGCAACCAGGCGATCTTGTCTTCGTAACTGCGACTCTTGTGACCGACATCGTGGCCCTTGTAACGCCAGTGGGCGCATACGCCCAGCTCCGCCTCCTCGTGCATGTCGAAGGTACGGATCTGGATCTCGATGACCTTGTTGCTCGGCCCCACCACCGCAGTGTGCAGCGACTGGTAGCCATTCTTCTTGGGGTTGGCGATATAGTCGTCAAACTCATGCGGCACGTGGTGCCAGCGCGAGTGGACGATCCCCAGCGCCGTGTAGCAATCGCTGACGGTGCCGACCAGAATCCGCACCGCGCGCACGTCATACACCTGGGAGAAGGCGATGCGCTTGATCTTCATCTTCCGCCAGATGGAGTAGATGTGCTTGGCGCGGCCCGCGACATCGAAGTGCTTGATGCCCTGCTCGCTCATCAGAGTGCGCAACTCGACCAGCAGATCGGCGATGTAGTGCTCACGCTCCAGGCGCTTCTCGGACAGCTGCCTGGCGATGGTCTTGTATTCATCCTCCTCGCGGTAGCGGAAGGACAGGTCCTCCAGCTCCCACTTGAGCTGACCGATGCCCAGACGGTGCGCCAGCGGCCCGTAGATGTCGAAGACTTCGCTGGCCACGCGCATGCGCTTCTCGCGCGGAGCATCCTTGACGTGACGCAGGGCAACGGTACGTTCGGCGATCTTGATCAGCGCGATGCGCACGTCATCGATCATCGACACCAGCATCTTGCGCAGGTTGTCCTGCTGGTCATGCTGCGCCATGCCATGACTCGGCGCCTGCAGCTGACTGATGGCGGCCATGTTGAGCACGCCATCGATCAGGCGGGCCACTTCCTTGCCGAAATGCTTCTCGATGGCCTCAAGCCCCAGATGCCCTTCACGTACCGCGCGATAGAGCACGGCCGCGACCAGCGCCGGTTGGTCAAGCTTGAGTTCCGACAGGATGTCGGCCATCTCGAGACTGAAACGGAAACTGCGCAGCGGCTCGCGCCACGGCTTGTCACCGCGGGCGTCCGCCTCGCGTGCCACCTTGAGCGCCACTTCACAGGCCTGCACCATGACCTCGGCATTCACCGACGGGACTTCCTCGCGCAGTCGCGCGACCCACACCGGGATGTCCACACCACCGCTATCGGTCAGCGGCTGATCTTCGCGCACCTTGACCATGACCCTATGTCCTTGAATATCTTGCTATCTTGATGACAGTGCCCGAGGGCACCGCCTCAGTCTTCCGCCCGTTCCAGCAGCAACATCGATTCCAGATGTGCCGTGTGAACGAACATGTCCGCCATCAGGGCACGCGTGACGCGATAACCGGCGTCCTGCAACAGCCGTGCATCACGCATCAGCGTGGTCGGGTCACAGGCGATGTACAGCACACGCTGCGGCACTCGGCTGACCCTCCCAGCATGCAGATCACGTGCCAGCTCCTCGCAGAGAGGCTGAGCGCCATCACGCGGCGGGTCTAGTACCAGAAGGTCGATACCCTCGAGTGATGGCAGGGCCTTGCTCAGGTCCGCTCGACGTGCGCTCACCTGAGCCAGTCCGTTGGCTTCAGCATTGACCCTCAGCTGATCGACCATGCCCTGACTGCCCTCGATGCCTGTCACCTCACTGGCGCCGGCCGCGGCAGCCGCCAGGGTCAGGTTGCCGACACCGGCGTAGAGATCCATCACCTCGAGACCACTGACATCGCCCAGCCATTTGAAGGCGGTGTCGATCAGACGCTGATTGAGCGCCGCGTTGACCTGCACGAAGTCGCCCGGCGAGAAGGCAAGGCGCAGCGTCGTTGCGCCGACACTCAGTGAATACAAGGCATTCGGCGTACCCGACAGCCACTCCAGCACCACCGGATCACGCCCGACCCGCCAGCCGACCACCAGGCCGTGCTGCTCGGCGAAGGCCTGCCAGCGCTCGGCATCACGCGGCACCGCCTTGAGCTGGCGCACCACCACGATGACCTGCCCTTCGGCAGCGGTCAGCTCCAGATGGCCCAGACGCTTGGGCGCCTCGAGGCTTTCGATCAGCTCACGCAGCGGCGCGAGCAGGCGGTCCAGCTCCGGTACCAGCACGCTGCAGGAGGTGATGTCGACCAGCTGGTTGCTGCCGCGCCCCCGGAAGCCGAACTGCAATTCGCCGGCATCGGTCACGCGAACGCCGATACGCGCGCGGCGGCGATAACGGCTCTCATCGTTGCCCAGCGGCTGAATCTCGGGCAGCGTCACGCCATTGCGTGTCGCATGTTCGCCCAGCACCTGCACCTTATGGGTGCGTTGGGCATCCAGCGCCATATGCTGCAGGTCACAGCCACCACAGCTGCCGAAATAGGCGCAGGGCGGCGTCACGCGACTGTCAGCCGCGTTGTCACGTGCACGCACATGCGCCTCATTGAAGCGCTTGTGCGTGCGGTGGATGGCCAGCGTCACACGCTCGCCGGGCAGGGCCTGATCGATGAACTGGGTCTTGCCGCTCTCGTCATGGGCAATGCCGCGCCCGTCATGGGCGAGGCGGTCGACCGTCAGCCACTGGCTGTCGGCGTCGCTGGCATTGCGAGTGCCACGACTGGCCACTTCCTTCTCGCGACGGGTCGGCTTGCGCGCCGGTCGCTTCTGTCCGAGCAGCGCCATCAGGAACACTCCCCTGCGACGGCTTCATTGTGGGGCGTGCCCTGCTGAGTCATGTCGTCGTCCTGGGTATAGAGGCCTGTCGAGAGATAGCGGTCTCCCCGGTCACAGACGATGAACACGATGACCGCATTCTCGACCTGCTCGGCAAGCTTGAGCGCGCCTGCCAGCGCACCACCGGAGGAGACACCGGCCAGAATGCCTTCTTCCCGTGCCAGACGACGCATGCAGACTTCGGCTTCGTGCTGACCGATATCCAGCGTGCGGTCGATGCGTGAGGCATCGAAGATCCGCGGCAGATATTCGGCAGGCCAGCGGCGGATACCCGCGATATTGGCGCCTTCGGCAGGCTGCAGGCCGACGATCTCGATGGTCGGATTCTGCTCCTTCAGATAGCGCGAGGTGCCCATGATGGTGCCGGTGGTGCCCATCGAGGACACGAAGTGCGTGATGCGTCCGTGGGTCTGCTGCCAGAGTTCCGGCCCGGTGGTGCGGTAATGCGACAGCGGATTGTCCTGGTTGGCGAACTGATCCAGCGCCTTGCCCTCGCCACGCGCGATCATCCCCTCGGCCAGGTCCCGCGCATGCTCCATGCCATCGGCTTCGATCAGCGTGGCCCCGTAGGCACCCATCGCCTGCTTGCGCTCGCTGGAGGCACTGGCCGGCATCACCAGCACCATGCGGTAGCCCTTGATGGCCGCCGTCATGGCCAGCGCGATGCCGGTATTGCCGGAGGTCGCTTCGATCAGGGTATCGCCGGGCGCGATCTCGCCGCGCGCTTCCGCCTCCTCGAACATGGAAAGCGCCGGACGATCCTTGACCGAGCCGGCGGGGTTGTGACCCTCCAGCTTGGCCAGCAGCACATTGTTGCGGCCCGCGGTGATGCGCGTCAGGCGCACCAGCGGCGTGTTGCCGACGACATCTGCAAGACTGGGATAATCGGACGCGCCAGGGATGGCGTCACCGGGGGTTTCACTGAGATGAGACATGAGAGGCAGACTCCAGAGACGCCGCGCCCGGACAGCCGAATGACAGCGGTCAGGCGCTGGCATCGGGACCAAGGACGAACGGGGGGCCGCGTCGGGGTGTAGATGATGCGCGCAGTATATCGCTCCCGCCCAGCCCTGTCAGGGCGCTCGCCATCGCTTCGCTCATGAGCGCGAGGTATGCTTGCCGCTGATGCTCGTTCGCCCTTTGACGATGGATTGCCATGCTGCTTCGTACCCGATTCCAGCTTGCCCTCTTGCTGCTGCCCCTCGCCACCAGCCTGATGTTCAGCCTGTATGCGGTGGACCGCGAGATCAGCGGTGAGCGCCTGGCCATGATGGAGCGCCTGCAGGCCAGCATGCAGGCCATCATGCCGGGCATGGCCAACGCCGCCCTCGCCGCTGACGACCAGCGTCTGCATGAGCAGGCCCAGATGCTGATCGACCAGCGCGACGTGCGCGCCCTGACGCTGCGCACCGCCAACGGCGGCGCCCTGTTGCATCTCGGCCCCAGCCAGCGCCCGGAAACCAGCGCGCTGGTCGAGAGTCAGACCTACCCCTCGGATCCGGACTCGCTGGTGATGGTGATGCCGGTCATCGACCCGTGGCGCGAGACACAACGCGGCGAGCAGATGTCGTGGCTGGTGCTGGAGGCCTCCGACACCCGCCTGGTGCTGCACCGCTACCAGCTGCTTGTCGGCTACGGGCTGGCCAACCTGGTCTTCGGACTGGCGCTGCTGCTGCTGGCCTTCCATGGCTCGCGCCGCATGCTGCAGCCGCTGCATGAGCTGGGCGAGGCCATGACCTGTCTGGCGCGCGGCGAGACTCACCGCCAGCTGCCGGTGGCAGGCAATGACGACCTCAGCGAGCTGGCCGAGAACTACAATCGCAGCGTCGAGCAGCTCAAGCGTGCCCGCGAGGACATGCAGGACCAGATCGAACAGACCACCCAGGACCTGCACGAATCAATGGAAACCGTCGAGATCAAGAACATCGAGCTCGACATGGCGCGCCGCAAGGCGTTGGAAGCCAACCGCATCAAGTCGGAATTCCTGGCCAACATGAGCCATGAGATCCGCACGCCGCTCAACGGCATCATCGGCTTCAGCAACCTGCTGGGGCGCAGTGATCTGGACAACCGCCAGCGCGACTGGCTGGGCCACATGCAGAATGCCTCCTCGAGCCTGATGTCATTGATCAATGACATTCTCGACTTCTCCAAGATCGAAGCCGGCAAGCTTGAGCTCGAGAAGGTACAGATGGACATCGAGCCGCTGATCGAGGAAGTGCTCGCCATGCACGCCCCGGAGGCTCATCGCAAGCATCTGCATCTGCTCGGGCTTGTCTATGACGACGTGCCGCAGCGCTTCGAGGGCGACCCGCTGCGCATCAAGCAGGTCGTGACGAATCTGGTCGCCAATGCCGTCAAGTTCACCGAGCGCGGCGAAGTCATCGTGCGCGTGATGGTGGACGACCTGTCCGGCAGCAACACCCGCCTCAAGATCGCGGTGGCAGACACCGGCATCGGCATGGATAGCGCCCAGCGCAATCGTCTGTTCCAGGCCTTCTCGCAGGGAGATCCTTCACGGGCACGCCAGTTCGGCGGCACAGGCCTCGGGCTGATGATCTCCAAGCGACTGGTCGAGCAGATGGGCGGCGAGATCCAGGTCGACAGCCTGCCCGGCCACGGCTCCACCTTCCTGTTCAGCGTCCCCGTAGCGGTCAGCAGCATCGAGGAGCGCCCGCGCGAAGTCGTGTTCGATCATCAACGCATCTGTCTGATCGAGCCACACTCGGCCACCCGTCGCGCCCTGAGTTACCTGCTGACCCGCTGGTCACTGACGCTGGTCGGCATCGAAGAGCAGCCGGACCTGGTGGTAGTCGCGCTGGAGAGCCGTGATCTCAAGCGGCTGGATGAATGGAGCGCGCGTCTCAAGCATCTGCCGTGTCGCGTGCTGGGCCTGTTGAATGCCCCTTTGCCCGCCGACGCCGAGAACCTGCAGCAGTACGGTATCGATGAGGTGGTCAGCAAGCCGGTCACACGCCTGCAGATGCGCCACAAGCTGGCCAATCTGCTGCATTCACCTCACCGCGACCCGACTCAGGCGCCGCGCAGCGACACCTTCACCTCCTTCGAGCCGACCACACGCGAGCAGAACTCAAGCACGGCGCAAGCCGCCAAGCCGACCGCCACGCCTGCCAAGACGCCACCGGCCGGCTCGGGGCCTGAGCTCACCGCACAGCCTGCGAGTCAGGGAACGTCCGCACAGCCTCGCAAGTGCGTGATGGTGGTCGATGACAACCCCTCCAACCGACTGTTGGCCGAGGAGCTGTTGACCGACATGGGGCTGGACACCCTGGCGGCCCAGAGTGGCGAAGAGGCGCTGGCCCTGGCTCAGGAGCAGGTCGTGGATGCCGTCCTGATGGATATCCAGATGCCGGGCATGAACGGACTGGAAGCCACCAAGGCACTGCGTCATCAACAGCGCGAGGGCAACCGTCACCTGCCGGTGATCGCCCTCACCGCCCATGCATTGGCACACGAGCGGCGAGAGCTGCTGGCGGAAGGCATGGATGACTACCTGATCAAGCCCATCGACGAGGGCCTGCTGGCCAACCTGCTCAGTCGTCATCTGGGCATTTCGCTGAACCCGCCACCGCAGGCAGCGCGCACGTCCAGCCAATCGCATAGCTCTGCCCGCAGCCAAACGCGCAGCCCTGCTCGCAGTCCGGCGACGTCTGCCTTGCCGCCGGGAGTGAAAGACGCTGCCAGCCAGGCCGAGCCCTCATCGTCGGTAGCGCCGCTGCCCCACTCTGCCGCAAAGCACCAGCTCAGCCTGGAACAGGACGCCGACCTGCCGGTGGTCGACATGGCACTGGGCGTGGAGATGGCCGGCGGCCGCGAGGCCCTGGCGCTGGAGATGCTGGGGCTGTTGATCGAGAGTCTGCCGGAGAGCGAGGCCAGGATCCGTCGCGCCTGGCAGGCGCGTGACAACGAGGCGATGATCGATGGCGTGCATTATCTCAACGGCGCCTGCCGCTACTGTGGCGTGCCGCGTCTGGCACTGCTGGTGGAAGCGCTGGAGACCCGCATCCGCGTCAGCGGCCTGTCGCGGCTGGAAGAGGATGTCGAGGCCCTGTTCGCGGCCATCGACAGCCTAATCCAGTGGTCACACAGCGATGAAGCCAAGGCCCTGCTCGCCGCGCCGCTTGAGCCGGCTAGCCCCGCGGGTGAGACGCCTGAGACGCCGACAGCGTCTCCTGTCGAGACCTCCCCCTCGTCCTCCTCCGCGCCCTCGAATGCACCCGCTGAGCCATCCGCCACAGGCTCGTCATCGGTAAACAATCCACAGACAAGCAAGCCACAGACAAGCGAGCCCCAGCCCAAAAACCAGCGCTGAAAAACCAGTCCTGCACAGACGACAACGCCACCCGCCGCCGCAAGGCAGGGGTGGCGTTGTCGTTGCGAGCGCCGTATTCAGAATAGGCGATTCAGCGCGAGAGCAATGAGGCTAACGCTCCAAGACCACGAAGGCGATGGCCTGATCACGCTCATCACTGATCGACAGGTGCAGATGGCGGATACCCGCCCGCGCGGTCAGGGCTTCCGCCTCGTCAGACAGCTTGAGCGAGGGCTTGCCCAGGGCGTCGTTGACCACCTGAATCTGGGTGAAGCGCATGCCCTGGCGCAGGCCGGTGCCCAGCGCCTTGACGAAGGCTTCCTTGGCCGCGAAACGCTTGGCCAGAAAGGCCGCCGGATGAGAGTGATCGGCAAAGCGCGCCAGCTCCTCTTCCCCCAGCAATCGGCGTGCAAAACGCTCGCCATGGCGTGCCATGCCTGCCTCGAAGCGCTCGATACGCGCGATGTCCGTGCCTATGCCGACGATCATCCGCAGCAGCCTGAGCCCTGCACATGCTCATGGTCATCACCGTGTTCGTGGTCATGGTCATGATCGTGCGCATCCAGCGCGGCCATCAGGCCCGCTTCCTGGCCTGCGATACACAGACGCTTCATCTCGATGACGGCCTCCTTCAGACCGACGAACATGGCGCGCGCGATGATCGCGTGACCGATGTTCAGCTCATTGAGCCCCGAGATACCCGCGATCGCCTCGACGTTGTGATAGTTGAGGCCGTGCCCGGCATTGACCACCAGCCCCAGCTCGTTGGCCAGCTCCGCGGCGGCCGCGATACGCTCGAACTCGACACGCGCCGTCTCGCCCATGGCATCGGCATAGGCACCGGTATGCAGCTCGATGACCGGCGCACCGGCCTCGAAGGCGGCACGGATCTGCTCAGGCTCCGGGTCGATGAACAGCGAGACTTCACAGCCCGCCGCTGCCAGACGCTCGCAAGCGGCGGTGATGCGCGCCAGATCACCGGCGACATCCAGCCCGCCTTCAGTGGTCAGCTCTTCGCGCTTTTCCGGCACCAGACACACATTGGCCGGCTGGACTTCCTCGGCCAGCGCCAGCATCTCTTCGCTGACGGCCATCTCGAGGTTCATGCGCGTGTTGAGCACCTCGGCCAGAATGCGCACGTCGCGCTCCTGGATGTGGCGACGATCTTCACGCAGGTGCACGGTGATGCCGTCGGCACCCGCCTCTTCCGCGACCAGCGCGGCCTGGACCGGGTCCGGATAGCGGGTACCACGCGCCTGACGCAGTGTGGCGATGTGGTCGATGTTGACCCCGAGCAGGATGCGCAGCGGATGCATGATCAGCTCCTAACGATGAACAAGAGAACAGGCATGGCGACGAAGGCCATGCCGAAGACATGTCGCGCAATACTATCATGCGTCACCCCGCAGCCGGACAGTGCCGGCACGCCTGATGGCATCAGTCGGACTCGCGACTCTGACGCCGCCTGGCCGTCAGCTGCATCATCAACTCGCGCGAACGCAGCGGACGATCCCCCAGCAGCGGCGCCAGCGCACGCCGCGCCAGCCACAGGCTCTCGCGGGCGAGTCCTGCGTGGCCCCAGTCTTCGCTGGCCAGCAACTTCAGGGCCCGCCCTTCGATGCCCGCGGCGCCTGGCGGCTGCGCCTGAAAGCGTCGTTCACTGACCACATAGTCATAGCGCACGTCCGGCATCAAGGGGCTGTCATCCAGAGCGCGAAACTGTGGCAGTTGCTCCAGCGCTTCCAGCAAGCTGTATTCCAGTCGCCTGAGCGCGGGCGCGCGCCTGGCGGGCAGAGCCACCTCGTCCAACGTCAACGAGTAGAGCGCGAACAGCTCCGGCACCGGCATTTCCACCGGCAGGGTGCGGGTCAAAAGCTCATTGGCGTAGAACCCGCACAGCAGCCCCTCGCCCGCCAGCAGGCTGGCGCTGCCGCCGGTCTCCATCAGGTTGAGGGTCTTGAGATCACTCTCGCCACGCCAGGTGACATGCAGAGGAGTGAACGGTTGAAGGCGCGCCCGCGCCTTGCTGCCCGGACGCTGAACGCCGCGCGCCACCGCGCGCACCCGTCCGTGTTCGAGGGTCAGCAATTCGATGATGGCACTGGTTTCACGGTAAGGCTTGCGATGCAGCAGGAAGGCCGGTTGCGGCGTCATCAGGCAGGCTCACGTCAGACGGTGGCTTGGCAAAAAAAGCTGGCAGAAGGACTGGCAGAGGGGCTGGCAAGAAACGAGACCGCCTGGACAGGGCCAGGCGGTGCGCGGCAGAGACCGCGAGGACATCGGATCAGCGGCGAGCGGCACACGGCAGTCGCGAACCTTCTGGATCGCCACCACCCGTACCGCTCGCGCGGCATCGTCAGTCCTTGTCGTGGGTGTAACCCAGACTCTTCAGGGCACGCTCGTCATCCGACCAGCCACGCTTGACCTTGACCCACAGGTTCAGCATGACCTTGGCGTCGAAGGCACGCTCCATCTCGAGGCGCGCTTCACGCCCGATGTTCTTGATGCGCTCACCGTTCTCGCCGATCAGGATCTTCTTCTGGCCCTGACGCTCGACCATCATCAGCGCGCTGATGTGCAGGGTGCCGCGCTGATCGGTCTTGAATTCCTCGATCTCGACGGTCATCTGGTAGGGCAGTTCGTCGCCCAGCTGACGCATCACCTTCTCGCGCACCAGCTCGGAGGCCAGGAAGCGAGAGCTCTTGTTGGTGATCTGGTCGTCCGCGAACATGTGCTCGCCCTGCGGCAGACGCTTCATCACGTTCTCGAGCAGCAGATCGATGTTGGTGCCGTTCTTGGCCGACATCGGAATGATGGCCGCGAAGTCGCGACGTTCCTGCAGGCTCTGCAGCCAGGGCGCGAGGGTGGTCTTGTCCTTGAGCCAATCGATCTTGTTGACCACCAGGATCACCGGCGCCTTCACGTGGGCCAGCTTCTCGAGCACGATCTGGTCTTCTTCCATCCAGCGGGTGCGGTCGACGATGAAGACGACGGCATCGACGTCACGCAGCGCCTGGGTGGCGGCCTGGTTCATGAAGCGATTGATCGCCTTGTTGCGATCGCGCTGCATGATGTGGATTCCCGGGGTGTCGACGAAGACACACTGGGTGCCCTCTTCGGTGTGGATACCCATCACCTGGTGACGCGTGGTCTGCGGGCGACGCGAGGTGATCGAGACCTTCTGGCCCAGGATGTGGTTCATCAGCGTCGACTTGCCGACATTCGGGCGACCGACGATGGCGACGAAGCCACAGCGGGTGTCCGGCAGCGGCTGATCGCTGACACCGGCGGCCGCCAGCATGCCCTCGAGCGCATCCGGCGTGCCGGCGCCGTTATCAGTGGAGTGATCAGGGGCGTCGCCGCTCGGGGTGACGTTGTCTTCTGGGGTATGGCTCATGAGCGGCCTCCGCGGGCAGGTTCGAGCAGTTGCAGCGCGAACTCGGCCGCCTGCTGTTCAGCATGACGACGGCTGGAGCCGACGCCTGTGGTCTTGGTGTCGATCATCTCGACGTGGCAATCGACGCTGAAGGTCTGCGAATGCGCTTCGCCTTCGACGCTGGTCACCTCATAACGCGGCAGTGCCGCCTGACGCGATTGCAGGAATTCCTGCAGACGCGTCTTGGGGTCTTTCTGGGTGTCCTGAAGATTCAGCGCTTCAAGACGGGTGGCGTACCAGCGCAGTACGTGTTCACGCGCCACCTGCATGCCGGCGTCCAGGTAGATGGCACCGATCACGGCTTCCACGGCATCGGCCAGAATGGACTCGCGACGGTGACCGCCGCTTTTCATCTCGCCGGAGCCAAGACGCAGGTTCTCGCCGAGATTGAATTCACGCGCCAGCTCCGCGAGGGTCTGACCCTTGACCAGGCGCGCACGCAGGCGTGACAGCTGGCCTTCGCGGGCCTGGGGGAAGCGCAGGAACAGCGCTTCGGCGATCACGAAGTTGACGATGGAATCGCCAAGGAATTCGAGACGCTCATTGTTCTGGCCACCATAGCTTCGATGGGTCAGAGCCAGTTCCAGCAGGCTCGCATCCTCGAAGGTGTGGCCGATACGCTTTACAAAGGCATTCAGCGGGCTACTCACAGGTCTCCCTACTCTCTTTTTGTCGCTGACGCCCGCGGGCGTCCTGTCGAATGGTGCATCAGTCATGCTGGCTGATGCCTGTCGTCTTCGACATGTCTCGCGATGCCCGAAGCCTACGCGGCTTGAGGAGTTGCCGATTGCCACCATCCCAATCCGATATTCGTCAGCCGCGCTGCCCGCAGGCTTGTGGCCGCGGGTCCGACATGATGAACAGCAGGTTGACATGGCAGGCACGACGCATCGTCCCATGTCGAAAATCCGCACTGATGAGGCCGGCGGACCAATGCGGCCCTGCCAGATACGACCGGGCCGCCTCTCGGCGGCCCGGTCAATGCACTGATCAATGAATCAGGCGTACCGAGGAAAAGTCAGGGAACCCTTCTTTCCAGTGCATCCACACCGCCACCGCCTTGCCGACGATGTTCTCTTCCGGCACGAAGCCCCAGTAGCGGCTGTCGTTGGAGTGATCACGATTGTCACCCATCACGAAGTACATGCCTTCCGGCACCCGGACCTCACGCATCTGCGGACCGGGGTCCTGAGGGTTATTGTAGATTTGATGCGCGTGTTTCCCCAGTGTCTCATCCAGCAGGTCTTCACCGGACTGTTCACTGGAGTTGCGCGCATTCAATGTCTTGTCGATGGCCTCACCATTCACGTAGAGCTGCTTGCCCTCATAGCGAATGGTATCGCCCGGCAGGCCGACGACGCGCTTGATGAAGTTGGTGGACGGATCTTCCGGGAAACGGAACACCATCACATCGCCACGCTCCGGCTCGCCGACTTCCAGCACCTTGGTGTCGACCACCGGCAGGCGCAGGCCATAGTCATACTTGTTGACCAGGATGAAGTCGCCGATCTTGAGCGTCGGCAGCATCGAGCCGGACGGGATCTGGAACGGCTCGAACGCGAAGGAGCGCACCACCAGCACCAGCAGCAGCACCGGAAAGAAGGACTTGGCATAGTCCACCGGCCACGGGTCACGAGCCAGCTTCTCACGCGTGCCAGCGTCCAGTTCTCCTTCGACGGAGGCCTCGGCCTTGGCCACACGCGCCTTGCGCGCACTGCGCAGGGCAACCAGGTCTATCAACCACACCACGCCGGCTACCGCTACGGCAATCACCAATACTAGCGAGAAATCCATCGTTGTCCCTGTCTGCCCTGGATCTTGGTGGCAAGCCGCCAGACGGCGGCCTGCCTCAGTCGTTCATCTTGAGCACGGCAAGGAAGGCGTCCTGGGGGATTTCCACCCGGCCGACCTGCTTCATGCGCTTCTTGCCCGCTTTCTGCTTCTCGAGCAGCTTCTTCTTGCGGCTGACGTCGCCGCCGTAACATTTGGCTGTCACGTTCTTGCGCAGCGCCTTGACGGTGGAGCGTGCCACGACCTGCCCACCGACGGCAGCCTGGATCGCCACATCGAACATCTGACGCGGAATCAGCTCTTTCATCTTCTCGACCAGCAGACGGCCGCGACCATGGGCGTGATCACGGTGGATGATCGCCGCCAGTGCATCGACGCGATCGCCGTTGATCAACACGTCCAGACGCACCAGCTTGGCCGCCTCGAAGCGCTCGAAACTGTAATCCAGTGACGCATAGCCCTTGGAAATGGACTTGAGGCGATCGAAGAAGTCCATCACCACTTCTGCCATCGGCAGTTCATAGATCAGCTGGATCTGGCTACCCAGGAACTGCATGTCGAGCTGAACGCCACGACGATTGACGCACTCGGTGATGACGTTGCCGACGTATTCCTGTGGCACGAGGATGGTAGCGCGGCAGATCGGCTCGCGCAGCTCATCGACGTTGGCCATGTCCGGAAGCTTGGAAGGGTTGGACACCGGCAGCACATCGCCGTTGTCCATCAGCACCTCATAGATCACCGTCGGCGCGGTGGTCAGCAGGTCGAGATTGTACTCGCGCTCCAGACGTTCCTGGATGATCTCCATGTGCAGGGTACCGAGGAAACCGACACGGAAACCGAAGCCCAGCGCGTCGGAGTTCTCCGGCTCGTAGTCCAGCGAGGCATCGTTGAGCGCCAGCTTCTGCAGCGCGTCACGGAAGTCCTCGTAGTCATCGGAGCTGATCGGGAACATGCCGGCATAGACCTGCGGCTTGACCTTCTGGAAGCCCGGCAGGCGCTCGACCTTGTCAGCCGTCTTGGTGTGCACGATGGTATCCCCCACCGGCGCGCCCAAGATGTCCTTGATACCGGCGACGATGAAGCCGACCTCGCCGGCGCGCAGCACGCCGGTCTCCTTGCGCTTGGGCGTGAAGATACCGATCGCGCCGGTCTCCCAGTCACGGCCAGTGGACTTCAGACGGATCTTCTCGCCCTTCTTCAGGGTGCCATCGAAGATACGCACCAGCGAGACGACGCCGAGGTAGTTGTCGAACCAGGAATCGATGATCAACGCCTGCAGCGGCGCTTCCGGATCTCCCTTGGGGGGCGGAATGTCACGCACCAGACGCTCGAGCAGCGCCTCCATGCCCATGCCGGACTTGGCGGACACCTGACAGGCATCCGTCGCGTCCAGACCGATGATCTCCTCGATCTCCTGGGAGACCTTCTCCGGGTCCGCCTGCGGCAGATCCATCTTGTTGAGGACCGGCAGCACCTCGAGGCCCTGCTCGATGGCGGTGTAGCAGTTGGCCACCGACTGGGCTTCGACACCCTGGCCGGCATCGACCACCAGCAACGCCCCTTCACAGGCATACAGCGAGCGCGAGACTTCATAGGAGAAGTCGACGTGCCCCGGTGTATCGATGAAGTTCAGCTGATAGGTGTTGCCATCGTCAGCGTGGTAGTCGAGGGTCACCGACTGCGCCTTGATGGTGATGCCGCGCTCACGCTCGATGTCCATCGAGTCAAGCACCTGCTCCTTGAGCTCACGGTCGCTCAAGCCTTCGCACAGCTGGATGATGCGGTCAGCCAGCGTGGACTTGCCGTGGTCGATGTGGGCGATGATTGAGAAGTTGCGGATATGCTTCAAGGACGGCGGCGTTACGCGTTCGGTCATGGATCACTGCTCTGTATTTGTGCCCGTCTCCGTGAAAATCACACGGCCAACACGGGAGACGACGGAAATCGAATTGCACGCATTGTACAGTCCGACCACAAGCGATGATAGAAGGCGTTGCCTTTTGCGCCCGTCCGAGTCCTATCACAGCTCGCCTGAACTCGGGTGAACGCAGGACCGCCCGGTAGCAGACGGGGCGCACAGTCGCCCGTACGCCCCGTCTGCTACCGGAGTGACCGCCTACATGCCGGTGGCGGTCACCTTCTGTTGCCTGCGCGCTCGTCAATCCAGTCCTCGTCACTATTCCCAGACGCTGGCTGGATCACTTGTCGCTGTCGGCACGCATGCGCAGTGCGATGTACAACGGGCGACCGTTGCGCACCAGGCGCAGCGAGACCGGACGGTTGGTCGGCAGCTTGGCGACCACATCGCGCAACGCCTGCACGCTGGTCAACGGCTGCTGGTTGAGCTCGACCAGCACATCGCCAGCGCTGATGCCTGCCTCGGCAGCCACGCCCTGCGGGTCGACTTCCATCACGCGCACCCCGTGATCGAGATTGAGCTCGTTCAAGCTGGCCTTGTCGAGCTCTGTCACCGCAACACCCAGCCCCTGCTTGTCATCACTGGCCTTGCCGGCATGCGCCTGCTCACTGCCCGGCCAATGGCCGACCTTGGCAGTCAACGTCTGACTCTTGCCATCGCGCAGGATCGAGAGCTTGAGCGAATCGCCCGGCGAGCTGGCACCGACCATGCGTGGCAGGTAAGCCGAGCTCTCGACCGCCTTGCCATCGACATCGGTGATGATGTCACCACTCTTGAGGCCAGCGGCGGCGGCAGGGCCATCCGGATCAAGATCGGCGATCAGCGCACCACGCGCACGGTCCAGCCCGAAGGATTCGGCCAGATCCTTGGAAACCGGCTGAATGACGACGCCCAGCCAGCCGCGGTCCACGCGCCCATCGGTCTTGAGCTTGTCGGCGACATCCATCGCCACATTGATCGGGATCGCGAAGCTCACGCCCATGAAGCCGCCGGAGCGGGTATAGATCTGGGAATTGATGCCCACCACATCGCCATCGAGATCGAACAGCGGCCCACCGGAGTTGCCCGGGTTGATCGCCACATCCGTCTGGATGAACGGCACATAGGCGTCCGACGGCAGGGTGCGATCGATGGCGCTGACGATGCCGGCGGTGACGGAATGGTCGAAGCCGAACGGTGAGCCGATCGCGGCCACCCATTCACCGACTTCCAGCGCATCGCTGTCGCCCATCGGCAAGGTCGGCAGGTCTTCCGCCTTGACCTTGAGCAGCGCGATATCGGTCTTCTTGTCCTCACCGACCACCTGCGCCTTGAGTTCGCGACGGTCATTGAGGCGCACCATCACCTCATCGGCACCGTCGATGACATGGGCATTGGTCATGATGTAGCCATCATCGGAGATGATGAAGCCAGACCCGAGACTGGAGCGCTTCTCGATACCCCCGCGGCCCGGTCCGGGCAGCTGATCACCGAAGAAGCGCTTGAAGAATTCGGGCATCTCTTCGCCATTGGGCCCTCGGAACACCGGCCCCGAGCTGCGCTGGATCTCGGTGGTGGTCGCGATATTGACCACCGCGGGCGCCGAGTCCTTGACCAGCTGGGTGAAGTCGGGCAATTCACGAGCCTGGACCAGCTGGGAGCCCATCAGGGCAGCCATGGCCAGAGCAGGTACCATCAGGCGGGAAAGGGATTTCATCAGTGCGGCTCCTGGTACGTCCTGTCATCACTTGTTATCAGGCGTGCAATCACGCAACTACTGACGATGGCAGCGTCACATCGCTGGCGGCGTCCTTCTCATTGACGTCGAAGCGTCGTTGAAGTTCAGCGATTGGTGCCGCGCTGGACGCAACCATGCGTCGCCAACATCCGACAGGTGCCGATGCCAGCCCGATGCAGGCTGACGACGCCACCTGCCGACTACGCAAGTCATTCCCCTATCTACCGGGAGAGTCGACTACCGCTATCACTTGAACACGTCATCACTTGAGCACGACGACTACAGCGCCTTGATCGCCATCGCATCCATGCCGAGACGACGCATCAAGCGCGGTCGATAGAGCGCCTGGCGCTCAGGGCGCGCGGCATGCCAGCGCACGGCCATCAGGCCCGCCGCCAACGAGAGCGCGAAGCCCAACGGCACCGCCAGGGTGCCGGCGCCCGCCAGCTGCTCGGCCACGATCCCCCCCAGCATGCCGCTGACCAGCGGCAGGCCATACAGCAGGCCCGCACTGCGCAGAAACGCCGACTCATCGATGCCGATCACCACCCGCTCGCCCACCATCGGCAAGTCTTCGCCTGCCGGCACATGGATCAGCACGCGATGCGGCTTGCGACGGGAAAACTGGCTCAACAGGCCGCTGCCACAGCTACTGCGTGCATTGCAGGCACCACAGGTGGAGCGACGCTGGGTCTCGACCCAGACGCCTTCCTTGCCATGCCCCGTGACCTGCCCCTCTTCCTGCATCATCTTGCTGACTCCTGCAAAAACTCGCCGCGCACTGGCGACACATACGCGTAGAATAGCGTCATTCACGGCGGCACTTCACGCGCCTCAGGCCCGACAAGCGCCCACGATACCAACAACAGGAGCCCGCATGAGCGACGCACCCCCATCCACTTCCCGCCTGGACCCGCTGCACGGCGTCACCCTCAAGGCACTGCTGACCTGGCTGGTGGACCACTACGGCTTCGAGACCCTGGGCGAGCTGATTCCCATCAACTGCTTCCTCAGCGACCCGAGCATCAACTCGAGCCTCAAGTTCCTGCGCCGCACGCCCTGGGCACGCGCCAAGGTCGAGGCGCTCTACATCCAGACGGCAGATCGCTATCTGCATGACTGAGGCCGATCGTGGTCACACCGGCGAGTGACGGCGCTGGCCGGACGCGACCAGCTCATGTGGGCGCAACTAGGATATACAGACAAGAAAAGAGGGGCAGCCAATGGCTGCCCCTCTTTTCTTGTCCATCCCTGCTGCTTTCCTCTGGCTTGGCAATGACGCCAGCGCAAGCCAGTCATCCAGAAAATGTTACTGGGCAACATCCTGCAGGCTGATCCACTCACTGCGCTCCGGCACCGGGCCACGCGAGGAATGCTGGCTCAGGTAGGCCTCGAGCAGACGACGCTGGGCGAGATCCGCCGCGGCGACATTGCTGGACGACATGCCGGAGTCGTAGCTGCCATTCTGCGGCGCCATGAACATCGGGCGCGAGCTGGAGGGCGTCACGCCGACCTGCATCAAGCCGCTGTTGGTGCCGGGCTGTACCCACTGAGACGCCTCGGCATTCACCGACGGCTGGCTGACCTGACGTACGGTACCGCCCTGGATGGCTGAACCGCCCTGATTGGCGGAAGAACCACTGGCAAGCTCTGCACCGCTGTTCACGCCGCCGGGCACCCCATTGTCACCGCCATTGAAGACCTGCACGCCGGTGATCACCATCACCGCCACGCCTGCCGCGATGGCCGCGGAACCGGCAAAGGAGAACAGGCTGCGACGCTCGGCCACGGGCGGTGCGCTCGCAGGAGCCTCGCGAGAGATCAGCTCTACCTCAGCGCTGACCGCCGACGCGATATCCAGAGTGAAGGTGCTTTCCCGCTCACGATGCATGGCACTGCGCGCAAGGTGATAGCGGCGCCAGGTGTCTGCAGCCTCAGGAGACTCATCGAGCCCCTTGAGGACACGACGCAGATCCAGCTCGTCACCCTCCGCATCCATCAGCGCGGACAGCGACTCCTTCACGGATTCGGTGGTCTTCAGATTCATGCGTAAATACCCTCACACTCGTCAGATTGAACGACGACTTCAATCTGCTCTCCTGGCAACAAATGGCGTCATTCACCATGGCGGCTGATGGCCCGAGCAGACCAACGGCAAACAGCGTTACTGCGCCGTGGAAGAGGGGCTTTCGTGCCCTGCCCCTCGCCACTCGCCTTCCAGCGCTCATGCACGCAGTCGCTGAGCTACATGACTACTGAACAATAAGAACACGCGCTGCACGGATTGTTCCGCCATTCATTCAGAAAACATTCACTTTAGATGCAAGATTTCGCCAAGCCACTGAGTTGATTGGATTTAATCAACAAGATTTTTGTGGCTCTTCTCTCACAGGGGCGACGCAGAACAGCGACGTCACTCGACGGCAGACGCCGCCGAGGCGGGACTGACCAGCCCCTGAATCGCCTTGTCGACCGCTTCACGTGCCCGGAAGATACGCGAACGTACCGTGCCCACCGGGCACTGCATCACTTCGGCGATATCCTCATAGGACAGACCATCGAATTCGCGCAGCGTGATGGCGGTGCGCAGATCTTCGGGCAGCTTCTCGATGGCCTCGAATACGACCCTCTCCAGCTCATCACGCGCCATGGCAGCTTCCGGCGTCTCGATGTCCGACAGGCGACCGGATTGATCAACCACCTCGGCATCGCCGACATCCATATCGGTGCCGGGCGGACGACGGCCACGCGAGACCAGATGATTCTTGGCCGTATTGATGGCGATCCGGTACATCCAGGTGTAGAAGGCGCTCTCGGCACGAAAGTTGGGCAACGCACGATAGGCCTTGATGAAGGCTTCCTGGGCGACATCCTGAACTTCTGAATGATCGTGTACGTAACGGCTGATCAGGCCGAGAATCTTGTGCTGATATTTCCTGACCAGCAGATCAAAGGCGCGGTTATCCCCTTTCTGGGCGCGCTCGACCAACTGCTGGTCCGTTTCATTGACACTCATTCACTCGCTCCCTCCGCGGGAGTGGAGGCACCGCTTGCGGACTCCACATCAGGAATCCCCGGGGCATCAGCACCTGACAGGAATTGCGACTCGCGCATGCGTTATCCGGCCCCTTTGATATTCGTTGTGATGGATGCGATGCCTGGCGCGGGGCGAAAAAGCGCCCGGCGGCCCGCTGACGCGACCAAAATCAACGCACAGTGTTCCTGTTTATCATTTGTACGGCAAGACGCCATGCCGTCAAAGCCTCAGGTTTTGCGTGTTCACTCCCGTCATGACAGCGTTTGGCGACGCTGACACGTCAAAGCGTAACGATTTCTTTACGATTTACGCTCATCTTGATTCACACGAGCCTCAAGTCAGCGCCAGTCAACTTGACAGTTGATTAAATTTGACCCAATGACGCTGACAAGCCGGCATGCAGCAGATACCATGGGCGTCATTCAGTACGCACAACACGGATGGCGGGCGCAAAGACGCCCGTCTGACTCTGCCAGCCGCCATGCAGACCGCACACCGCTCAGGACACTGTCATGTCAGAACAACACGTCAACAACCTCAACGTCCTGTCCCAGGACGTGCTGATCACCCCCGAAGCGCTCAAGCAGGACATCCCGCTGACCGCCAAGGCCGAAGAGACCGTCATCGAAGGCCGTCGCATCATCCAGCGCATTCTGGACGGTGAAGACCCGCGCCTGCTGGTCGTGGTCGGCCCCTGCTCCATCCATGACCTGGACGCCGCCCGTGATTACGCGCGCCGCCTGAAGGTGCTGGCCGAAGAAGTGAAGGACAGCCTCTATATCGTGATGCGCGTCTACTTCGAGAAGCCGCGTACCACCGTCGGCTGGAAAGGCCTGATCAACGACCCGCACCTCAATGACACCTTCGAGATCGAGGAAGGCCTGCACATCGCGCGCGGCCTGCTGGTCGAGCTGGCCGAGATGGGCCTGCCGCTGGCCACCGAAGCCCTCGACCCGATCTCTCCGCAGTACCTGCAGGACTGCATCAGCTGGTCCGCCATCGGCGCCCGCACCACCGAATCCCAGACCCACCGCGAGATGGCCTCTGGCCTGTCGTGCCCGGTCGGCTTCAAGAACGGCACCGATGGCTCGCTGGATGTCGCCGTCAATGCCCTGCAGTCCGTGTCCCACGGCCATAACTTCTTGGGCATCAACCAGGCCGGCCAGGTCGCGATCATCCGCACCCGTGGCAACGCCTACGGCCACGTCGTGCTGCGTGGCGGCAACGGCAAGCCGAACTACGACAGCGTCAGCGTCGCGCTGGCCGAGCAGGAACTGGCCAAGGCCGGCGTCACCGCCAACTTGATGGTCGACTGCTCCCACGCCAACTCCAACAAGGACCCGGGCCTGCAGCCGCTGGTGCTGGAGAACGTCACCCAGCAGATCCTCGAGGGCAATCGCTCCATCATGGGCCTGATGGTCGAGTCGCACATCAACTGGGGCGCACAGAAGATCAATGCCGACCGCAGCAAGATGGAATACGGCGTTTCCATCACCGATGCCTGCATCGACTGGGCGACCACCGAAGACACCTTCAAGACCATGGACGCCAAGCTCAAGGATGCACTGCGCGCTCGCCTCCAGCAGCCTGCCGAAGCCTGAGCCAGAAGTCTGAGCCAGAAACCTGAGGCCACTGGCTTCAGACTGGCAGCATTGGGTGTCTAGTCCTGAAAAAGCCCCGCCGATTGGCGGGGCTTTTTCATGGCTACTGCCTGGGCAGCTGACGAATCAGCTCTGAGCGTTCAGCCCTGATCCATCAGTTCTGGCCCATCAATTCTGGCGCACGCCATCGATCTCGCGCACGAAGGGCGGCAGCGCCTCGATCAACTGCTGACCGTAACGCTTGGTGAGGATGCGTCGATCCAGAATCGTGATACGCCCTTCATCGGCTTCCTTGCGGATCAGGCGCCCGCAGGCCTGCACCAGCTTGATGGAGACATCCGGCACCGCGATACGCATGAACGGGTTGCCGCCCCGCGACTCGATCCACTCCGCCAGCGTCGCACCGACCGGGTCATCCGGCACCGCGAACGGCAGCCGCGTGATTACCACGTGGGTCAGATACTTGCCGGGCAGGTCAATACCCTCGGCGAAGCTCGCCAGCCCGAAGATGATGCTGCCGCGCCCGCCATCCACCGCTTTGCGGTGCTGACTGAGCAGCTCGTGCTTGGGCAGACGACTCTGCGCCAGTACCCGCTTGCGGGTCTCGCCGTCCAGCGCCTTGTTGACCGCCGCCAGCTGCTTGCGCGAACTGAACAGCACCAGCACCGCCTCGCGTACATCCAGCGCATTGACGAAGTTGACGATCGCCTGCTCGTGCGGGCCGGGCGGCGACGGCTCCACCGCCTCACGCGGAATGGCCAGTACCGCCTTGCCATAATCGAACGGGCTGGGCAGACGCTGATAGCGATAGCGATTGGCCAGGCCTGCGCGCTCCTGCAGGCGCTCGAAACGATTGAGCGCCGTCAGGGTCGCCGACGTCAGCACCGCGCCGAAACAGGCGCCCCACAGATGGCGTGCCAGCGTTTCCGCGGCCGACACCGGGCTTGCCGAGACGGTCATCTCCGGCTCGCCATTGAAGCGCTCGAAGGTCAGCCAGCGCGCATGCGGCGGCCCATCGGCAGGATCACTCAGGCCGATGGCCTCCCACAGCGCATGGGCTTCCAGCGCACGTCCGTGCAGCAGGGCCACCAGCGGCAGCCAGTCCTCGGCATTCTCCTTGGGCAAGCCGGTGGCCTTCTCCGGGTCCAGGCTCTCACGCAGGATGTCGGCGATCTGCTCCAGCGCCCGCGACAGCTCCGCGAAGCCCTTGAGCAGGTTGTGGCCCAGCTCCTTGAGCGCCTCCGGTGCCTGACCGCGCTCGAAGCGATGATTGGTGACGTCCTCGCCGGCCCCATTGGGCAGATCCGCCAGCTGATGCCCCAGCCCGAACACCTCGCCCAGACGCGGTTCGATATCCGCCAGCAACTCGGGCATGCGTGCCAGCAGGCGGCCGATGGTCGGCTGACTGCCCAGCGCCGCATTCAGCTCGGTGAGCGACTTCTTGAGGTTGCCCAGCCAGCGCAGCGTCTGATTGATCGGCGTGCGATGATGGAAATGATCCAGCGCCTTGTCGGGCAGATGGTGTGCTTCGTCGAAGACGTAGATGCAGTCGCTGGGCGATGGCAATACCAGGCCGCCGCCCAGCGAGAGGTCCGCCAGCACCAGGTCATGGTTGGCGACGATGATGTCGGCCTGCTCCAGCTGACGACGCGCACGGAAGAAGGCACACGCCGAGAAGTGGCTGCAGCGGCGGTTGGTACACTGACGATGGTCAGTGGTCAGACGCGCCCAGTCGCGGTCCTCGACCTGCAACGGCCAGCTGTCGCGGTCCCCCGCCCACTCGCCGCTGGCATAGTCCTCGGCCATCTTGCCGGCCAGCTCCACGAAGCCGCCGCCATCACTGGCAATCATGTCGCGCTCGAACAGCGCCATGGTCGGGTTGTCCTCGACACCTTCCAGCGCCTGATCCAGCTTCTGCACGCACAGATAACGGCGACGGCCCTTGGCCAGCGCATAGTCGAAGTTCAGCCCCGAATGCTTCTTGAGCGCCGGCAGGTCTTGATGCATGACCTGTTCCTGCAGCGCGATGGTCGCGGTCGAGACCACCAGCCGCTTGCCGCGCGCCTTGGCCACCGGCAGCGCGGAGAGCAGATAGGCCAGCGTCTTGCCGGTACCGGTACCGGCCTCCAGCACGCAGACATGCTCGTTGCCGAGGCGATAGCCTTCCGGATTCTGCTCGATGTTGCCCAGGGTGCGCGCGATCTCGGCGATCATCAGCCGCTGCCCATAGCGCGGCGTCAGCTCAAGACCCTCGAGCAACTTGCGATAGGCGCCCTGAATCTCGCCCTTGAGGCTATCTTCCAGCATTGCGTGTCTCTCTCCTCAACTGGCCATCCCCCCCTGCCCCACGACAGCCGGTCACGGTCAACAACAACTGGCGACTGGCCGCTTGCCAGAAGATCACTTGCCGTCAGCTCGCTTCTCGTCAACTCGGTGGGTCATGGAGCGCAAGACGGCGAACAGCCTGAGCTGTCCGCCGTCTTTGCGTGCTACTGCCATCTACCTCGACTGCCGTGCGCGACCGGCCACCTTCTCGCTACCGGCCAGGTGCAAGCAGGTGTTACAGCAGGCCCTGAGGCGGCTGCTGACGCGGAAGCGTTTCCTGCAGGTAGTCCTCGATCTCCGGCAGTGAGAAGACATCTTCCTCACCGACGAAGCTGATCAAGGTCACTTCGCTGAAGCTTGCACGGTGAACGTAGTCTTCCGGCACTTCCGGCAGCGTGAAGTTGATCGCATGGGTCGCGTCTTCGAGTGCGAAGCCACGCCCGGCGACATCGCTGACCACCAGCACCTTGAGCTTGCCGTTGCGGAAGGCCTCATGGGCTTCCAGGCGCTCGGTCTGGGTCTCGGCGCCGGACATCACCGCCGATTCGATACCGGCCTCCTTGAGCGCGGCGTTGATCTTGCGCACCAGCCCACGACTGTTGCCGAAGACCACGGAGCGCTCCATCTCACCCTGATTCACCAGATTGATCAACAGACGCAGCTTGTCATCATCGCTCACGGTGTAGGTCTGCACGGCGTCGTTGTCCGCCGCGATGGCAGCCGTCGCTTCGTGCTCGACCGCGACCTGAGTCGCCTCATGCGTCCACTGCTCAGCCAGCCCCAGCACATCGGAAGACAACTCGGCGGAGAACAGCAGCGTCTGGCGCTCTTCGGGACGTGGCGTGGCGCGGATGATGCGCTTGACGTCAGGAATGAAGCCCATCGACAGCATGCGGTCCGCTTCGTCGACCACCAGCACCTCGGTCTCGGAGAGATCGACATCGCGCTTGGTGTGGAAATCGAGCAGTCGGCCTGGCGTTGCAACCAGCAGGTCGACCTTGCGCTCGAGGCGTTCACGCTGCTTCTGGTAGTCCATGCCACCCACCACGCAGGCCACCGAGATGCGCGCGAATTCGGAGAACGCCTTGGCGTCCTTCTCTATCTGCAGCGCAAGCTCACGGGTCGGCGCGATGATGACGGCACGCGGTGCACCCGGCTTCTGGCCTTCCGGCGCCTTCTCTTCCAGGAAGTAGGCCAGGGTGGCGATCAGGAAGGCGGCGGTCTTGCCGCTGCCAGTCTGGGCACGGCCGACCACGTCACCCCCTAGCAGTGCCTTCTCGAAGGTCTGGGCCTGGATCGGGGTGCAGTATTCAAAACCGGCCTTCTGGATGGCACGCATCAGCGGCAGCGGCAGATCGAAATCATGGAAGCGCCACTGACCGGCGACCGGCGCGACCGGAAACTGATCGAGGTTCCACTTGGACTGGGAGCGACGCGGCTTGCGACGACGACGCTTGGGCTTTCTCGGCTTCTGGTTCGGGTCCTGCGGCTCTTGCTGAGTCTGCTCAGCGGCTGGCTGGGTCTGATCCGTCTCGCTCATGTAATCCGTTCTTTTCAAGGGTTCATATGCGACAGGCGCGGGTCGTTCTCGGAATCTCGCCGTGACAGGCCACACCCGGCTGGTTCGTCATGCCCAGTCGTCTCACCTGGTTCGCCTGACTCGCGCCTGATGCGCGGTAGTCTCGGGCTGCATGCGCCTTTACCGGATTGGGAGCCATTCCCTGCACTTCTGCGGCAACCCCCCCTGGGTGTGCGTCTTCGAGGCCACGCAGGCCTCGGGTGCAGAAGGGCACGAATGCTCTCGCCTGTTCTTGACGGATTCACGCATCCAGCACTCCCCTGCCCGAATGTTCGGCAAGGGACTGGAGCGGACGTCTGCCATGAGGGTCTGCTCACGTTGCACCGGTCATGTCATCGCCGGGCTCACGCAACGGACAGGCTCATGGGTCGCCACAAGGACGGCCGATACTGCGTGTCGGTCGAAAGGGCTTCTTCATCGGGCAGGCATCGGGTTGCCGGGCAACCTTGGCCACGCCACGCGACAGTTCGCCGTCGCCCGTCTGTCTTACTGTGTGGGCCGGGGCAGCGTACCTGCCAGAGTCATTCAGGTAACACTCATATGTTGCATGTCGCTGGCACGGGCAATGGCAGCAAGACTGGCGCATCCGGCAAGCCGTTGTCTCTGACATGCGTGAGGGGAAGCGCGCCCCGAGGGGCAGGCGACCCGCCATCGTGCATGAGGCACAAGGCGCCGGTTCAAGCGGCCAGCCACGCACCTCACCTGCGGGCAGCGACGATAACGCCGACATATTGTACCAGCCCGCCGGCGTCTTCGCGCCCCTGCATCATGACGCACTCGATACGAGACAACCTCGTGTGCACGACACGCGATGCTTCTCACCACGACGCCCCTCATGGCACCCGCCCCACGCAGGCTGGTAGAATGACCGTCAACTGATGCGGTTGCCCGCGTGCCGCGGCCTTGCCGTGCGACTCAAGGCTGGCGACTGCCGACACCGAACAGGAAAGCCCGAAGATGACACGTAGAAAGAAGAGCCGTTCCATCGCCGACAAGGTGCAGATTCGTACCGGCCGCCGCAAGGACTTCAAGAAGTGGCGCGCCGAGAACCCGGACCAGGTGCATTCCGGCCCGCGTTACGTGGCCAAGAAGAAGGACCAGCGCAAGTCCCAGGCTGCCGCCAAGCTGGAGCGCATGAACGCCGCGCCGCTGTTGCCGCTGCACCCTGAGACACCGGCAAAGGAAGACAGCTCCTCCAAGGATGATGGTGGAGGCCAAGCGTGATGCGTCTGATTTCCTTCAACATCAACGGCATCCGTGCCCGCCCGCATCAGCTGGAAGCGCTGATAGAAGCGCACCAGCCGGAAGTCATTGGCCTGCAGGAAACCAAGGTGCAGGACAGTGAATTTCCCCACGCGCACATCGAGGCGCTGGGCTATCACGTGGTGTGGCACGGCCAGAAGGGCCACTACGGCGTCGCGATGCTGACACGTCAGGTGCCGAAGAAGGTGCACTACGGCATGCCGGATGACGGCGAGGATGCCCAGAAGCGCATGATCGGCGTCGAGATCGACGGCCCGAACGGCGAGCCGCTGATCGTCTACAACGGCTACTTCCCCCAGGGCGAGAATATCGAGCACCCGGTGAAGTTCCCCTACAAGACGCGCTTCTATCAACAGCTGTTCCGCCTGCTGGAAGAAGACCACCAGCCCGAGCAGCATGTGGTGGTGATGGGCGACTACAACATCTCGGCCACCGACCGCGACATCGGCATCGGCGAGCCCAACCGCAAGCGCTGGCTGCGCGAAGGCAAGACCAGTTTCCAGCCCATCGAGCGCGAGTGGATGGAGCGCCTCTACGCCTGGGGGCTGACCGACAGCTTCCGCCACGTGCACCCGGAAGTCGACGACCAGTTCAGCTGGTTCGACTACCGCTCACGCGGCTTCGAGCGTGAGCCCAGGCGCGGCCTGCGCATCGACCTGATCATGACCAGCCCCGGCCTGACCCCGCTGATCAAGGATTCCGGTATCGACTACGCGCTGCGCGGCATGGAAAAGCCGTCAGATCACGCCCCAGTGTGGACCGATATCGGCTGATACGCTGAGCGACACCAGCGCGAACGCGATCGCCAGACACGCAAACGCCGCCTTTCCCGTCTCAGGACGATCAGGAAAGGCGGCGTTTTCGTTGCAGTGATGCTCAGACAGCGCTGGATCGCCAGCGCCTCACGTCATCAGCGTTGCGCGACGGACTTCAGCCAGGCATCGGCTCCTTCGGCGCCACGCGCCTGAGCCTTCTTGAAGGCTTCACGCGCAGGGTCGAACTGCTCCAGCTGACTGGCGACCACGCCGGAGAGCAGCCAATGACGCGCCGAGTCATCGCCACGCTCACCGGCCGCGGCCAGCGCCTGCTGGGCCGTTTCCCAGCGGCCCCAATCATAGGCAAGCTCGGCATACTGCCGGGCATCCTCGAGTGACTGACTCTGCTGCGAGACGGCTGCCCATGCCTTGAGCGCATGCTCGACATCGCGCGCCGCCGTCCAGGCCTGCGCCAGCTGGCGACGCAGCGCCGGGGTATCGTCAAGCAGCGGCTGCCCCTCGGGTGTCGCGGATTTCGAGAGCCCCGCCTCGATCAGCTCCGCCGCCCGCGCCGGCGCACCGGCCGCAAGCTGGAGGTCGATCCGCTGCTGGTAGGCGTCGCTGCCGCTGACGATCCCCGCCGCCCACGCCGCTTCCCAGGTACTGGCGGCGCGGGTGTTCTGGTTGAGGCGCTGATAGAGCGCCACGGCACGCTGCCAGTCCTGTGGGTCACGTGACTCGCCCAGTCCCTGCTCGACCAGCGCCACCGCCGCGCCATGGCGGCCGGTCTGCTGATAGACACTGACGGCCAGCTTCAGGCGATCACCGCTCGGCGCACTCGCCTTGCTGGCACGCTCAAGCCAGTCCTCGGCGCGCGCCCAGTCACCTCGATTGGCTTCAAGACTGACTGCGAGCCACAGGTCCTCGGCACTTGCCGAGCCGCCGTGCAGATATTCCGCCAGGCGAGCGATACCGCTATCGCGCTCCCCGGCGCGCAGGCGCAGCATCGCTTCACGACGCAGCCACTCGCGAGCCTGGGAGGCATTGACGCCCGGCAGGCGACGCGCCTCGGCATACAGACGCGCCGCCTGGGCCTGATCGCCCTGGCGCGCTCGCGCACTGGCCGCCAATGACAGATACAGCGCACGCACCTCGCCGCGCTGGCGCTTGGCCTCACGTTCGGCGCGCTCGCCAACCGCGTCATAATCGCCTTCATCCAGCCGTGACTGCAGCGTGCGCAACTGCCCCGCCACTTCGGCGGAAACGCGGGTCGCCGCATGGGCCGCACTGATGCCACCGACTTCCATCATCAGCATCAGGCAGGTCGAGACCAGCGTCACGCGGGTGAGTCGGCGCCCGCCGCGTGCCAGCAGCTGGCGCGCCCGCGCCATCAGGCCTCGCGATCGCTCAGCACTGTCGGCGTCCTGCGGCGGTGTGGATTTCGCTACCATGAGTCTTTCCTCTTGCGTTCATCCGCTGCCATGACTCGGCGCATTGCCGATAAGTCCACGGCATCAGAGATGACGACATATGACACACATCAGACACCCGATGAAAGCCCGCGCCATGGGGTCATGGGTTGCCTCAACGCAACTGGAACTCGAGCCGCTGGCGCGCCTGGCGCGCATTGCCCGCGGCCGGGAATTCCCAGCGCGCGATCGCCTTCATCGCCGCCCTGTCAAACACGCCCGACGGCTCGGCACGCACCACCCGCAGCGAGCCGCCATCGACATTGCCGTCCGGGCGAATCACGAACGCCACCTCGACGAAGCCCTCGATGCCGCGGCGACGCGCACGACTCGGATATTCGGGAGCAGTGCGCACGGTGGGTCGCGGTGAACCACCCTGTGCCGCCGGGGCTGCCTTGGGCTTTGACGGCTTCGCCGCGGCCTGTGATGACGTGTCAGACGCCGACTGCGCCGATGAAGAGGCCTCGGCCTGCCTGGCGACCGCCTTGGGTTCTGGCTTGGCCTTGGGTGCTGGCTTGGGCGTCGGTTTCGGCTTGGGGGTCGGTTTGGGCGGACGCTCGACTTCCAGCGGCGGCAGGCTGTCATCCATGGTCAGCTCTGGCGTCGGCGGCAATGGCGTCTTGACCTCGGGAATCGCCACCGGGCTTGTCGCCTTGGGTGCCGGCATCGGCGCTGCCTTGGGTGGCGGTGGTGGCTCGGCCGGCGGCGTGGGCAGACTTTCACTCGCCGCCGGTGCAGGCTCCGGTGCCTCTTCAGGCGCCTGAACGGTGGAGACCGATAGCGGCTCCGGTGGCGGCGTGTCGTTCACCGGCGGCGCGACCAGCAGCGCCAGCGCATAGAACAGCACCAGCGCCAGCAAGGCGCCGCCGACAAGCCCGACGAGTCGATTGGCATACAGGCGTCGCGTCATGTCATTCGCCCTTCGAGGCGGCGACCGCGATGTCCTGCACACCCGCGTTGCGCAGCGCATCCATCGTCTCGACCAGTAGGCCGGTCTGTGAGCGACTATCAGCCTGGATCACCACCGGCTGACCATCGGCAAGATCGGCCACGGCGTCGCCGACACGATGGGCATCCACCGGCTTGCCATCGACCCACACCGCGCCCTCGGCGGTGATGGCGACCATGACCGCCGCGTCAGGGCGCGCCGTGGCGTTGGAGGCTTCCGGACGCTGGATCTCGACCCCGGACTCCTTGACGAAGCTGGTGGTGACGATGAAGAAGATCAACATGATGAAGACGACATCCAGCATCGGCGTCAGATTGATCTCGCCGCTGTCTTCCGCGGCCTCCATGCGACGTCTACGCATGTGGTGTCTCGCTTGTATCAGAGGAGGAATCAAAGCCGTTCGCAGCGGACATGCCGGAACGTGCATCGTCGACGGCGCGCGCCAGACGGTCGTGCAGGCGCTGGTCTTCACGACGCACCACGCGCTCGAAGCGCGTGACGAACATCAGGCCCACCACCGCGACCGCCATGCCGGCCAGCGTCGGCAGCGTGGCGCGAGCCACACCGTCGGCCATGGCACGCGCCTGGCCGGTGCCGGCGATCGCCAACGAATCAAAGACATGGATCATGCCGGTCACGGTGCCCAACAGGCCGGCCAGCGGGCAGATCAGCACCAGCAGCTTTAGCCACGGCAGCGGCGCGCGCAGACGTGACAGCAGCTCACGGGTCAGCACTTCGCGATGGGTGAGCGCCGACCAGCTGTGGTGCTCGCTGCGCGCCACCCAGTCGTGGATCAACTGCTGACGCGCCGGACGATGCACGAGCCGCCAGTAGAGGCCGCGCTCCAGCGCCAGCCCGAACAGCACCATGGCGATCAGGCAGATCACCACGATCAGCGGGCCACCGCTTTCCACCAGCCGCATCACTGGCGCGAAGCCACCGCTCAGCAGGGAAGAGGCAGCCAACGAATCAGGCATGCTCGGTATCCCGCTGACGCGCCGCCGCGCTGGCAGCCTTGCTCGGAGCGCGCTTCTCGAGGTGGTCGGCCAGACGGGCACTGGCGCGGCCCTCGAGGCGGCCCATCAGGCCCTTGGACAGGCTGGAAAGCCCGGTCTGGGCAAACAGCAGCGGCACGGCGGTCACCAGACCCAGCACGGTGGTCACCAGCGCCTGGGAGATACCGCCGGCCATCAATTTGGGGTCGCCGGTACCGAAGACGGTGATCGACTGGAAGGTGCCGATCATGCCGGTCACGGTACCCAGCAGACCCAGCAGCGGCGCGATGGCAGCCAGCAGCTTGACCAGCGCCTGCCCACGCTCGAGCCTGGGCTGCTCGGCCAGCAACGCCTCGTCGAGACGGGCTTCGAGCGCTTCAGGCTCGTGATCATGGCGCATGCCTTCAAAGCGATGCAGCACACGGCCCAGCGGGTTGTCGTCACTGAGCTGGCTCAGGTCGGCCTCCTGACGCTTGACCGCCCGACGGGTCAGCGACAGACGCACCAGCTGGATCAACGCGATGATAAGGCCCAGCACACCAAGACCGACGATGACATAACCGACGGCGCCGCCTTGCTTGAGGCGCTCACCGAGACGCGGCGCCCGCGCCAGTGCCTGGGTGACATCGCCACCGGTGGGGTCGAAGCTCAGGCGATCACTGTCGCCGGCATCGAAGGCCGCCAGCTGCTTGCGAATGCGCATCGGCGTGGTACCCGCAAGGCCGAGGGTGTCCAGCGCCGAGGGGCCATCCACGGCCTTGTCTTCCGACAGCGGCGCCAGCAGGTGACGACCACTGAAGGCCATCTGCTCGCCGACGCGCACGATCTCACGCGGCTTGATGCTGCCATCAGGCCCGGCCAGCGGTGCCTGGAAGCGCAGTGCGCGACCGCTTTCGGTGGCGATGCTGCGGATGTCCGCGGTCAGGGCGGCGAGTCGCTCGCGGCCCGGCACCTCGTCGCGCGGTCCCAGGTCCGGCAGACGCGCCTGGCCGCCGACCAGCAGCCAGTTGCCCGCCAGTGCTTCACGCGTCTCACGTGCATGCTTGCGCGCCACCTCGAACACCTGGCCGAGATCGCCCTGCTGGGCCTGGCGCTCTTCGTCCAGACCGCTGAGAGTCGCCTGTTGCTCCTGCGCTTCGGCCTCGAGGGTCGCGCGCGTCTCGCGCAGGCTGTCACGCCGCGCCTCGGCCTCGCTGACCGCCGCTTGCAGCGCCTCGCGATCCGACAACAGGGTGTCAAGACGCGCCTGATCGCGGCCTTCGGCCTGACTGGCGGCCTGTTCGAACTGCTCGACGCTCAATGACTGCTCGGCACTGCCGGTCGCCGCCAGCACGGCGGGAGACGACAACGTCAGCAGCCCCAGGGTGCCGGCCGTCAGCAGCAGGCGTGACAGAGACGCACGTGGCGCTTGTGAATTCGTCGCCATCAGCTGGACTCCTGCGCGGTACGGGTAGTGGTAGTGCGTGTGCTGGTGACTGCCGCGGCAGCCTGATCGGCGCTCTTGAGCGCGGACTGTGACAGGCGCCCCTTCGGGGCCAACTCGACGTCCTCGACCGGCACCGACAGCGGCAGGGTCACCAGTGACGGTGCCTGCTGGTCACGCGCCATGCTGATGCCCTTGCGCAGCGCCTCCAGGCCGCTGTCATCCAGCACCTGCCAGCTGCCATTTCTGGCCTGCCAGGCGCCACCATGCTGACCGTCCAGCGCCAGGTAATAGAGACCGACGCGGCCGACACGCAGATACTGCACCTCGGTGTCTTCCCCGCCGACAAGCCCTGCGCGCCAGGTATCGAAGCCCTGACCGTAACTCAGCTCCTGCTGCCAGGCGTTGAGCAGCTGATCGAGGCGCTCATCATTGCTCAGGCTGGCATTGGAGAGGTTGTCACGCAGACGCTGGACGCGCGCGAGACGCTCGTCCTTGAGAAACGGCAGATCCTGCTCGATGAAGTCCTCAAGCTCCTCGACCTGCTGACGCAGCAGACCCGGCAGCGACTCGCGCGTGGCCTCGAGATTCTCCAGCGCCCTACGCTGGCGCTCGATTCGCGCCGCGCGGTCAGCATTCAGCGGCGTCAGTTCCGCGGTGTAGCTTTCCAGACGCGCGGCTTCCTGACGCGCTTCGCGCAGGCGCACCAGCAGCGCACGCGTCTCGTCATCGGCGGCGTCGATGCGCGCCTGCAGCTCACGCTGGGTTTCCTGATGAGTGGCGGCACTGTCACGCAGTGTCTCGGCATGCGCCGGCAATGCGGTAGCTGTCAGCGGTGCAAGCAGCACCAGCGCCGGGAGCAGGCCGCCAAGGGCTCGCACGCACGGGAAGGGGAAAGAAGTCGAACGCCGCACGGACATCTCCTGAAGAACTAGGCTTGGTTGCATCCTCGGTCGCCTGCCAGGCCGATAGTGGCTTCCGAGTGGAAATGCAAATCACTGGCATGGACGGTATTACAAACAAGAACAATTATCAATTGATCTTGACTCGCTCTACTCCCTCAGCAGGCCCTGATACCTGCAATGCCGCGTTGCGCTTCTCTCTTCAAGCGCACATTCCTGACCTGCCCCGACCCTTGCCCGCAGACACAAAAAAACGCGACCCGCCGAAGCGGGTCGCGTTGGTTGGCCAGGGCACCTTGCGGTGTCTCGGGCTCAGCCTTGCGGGGCGTGGCTCAGAGCTTGCCTTCCAGCTCCGGCAGCACCTCGAACAGATCGCCGACCAGGCCGTAATCCGCGACCTGGAAGATCGGCGCTTCATCGTCCTTGTTGATCGCGACGATGACCTTGGAGTCCTTCATCCCCGCCAGGTGCTGGATCGCCCCGGAGATGCCGACGGCGATGTAGAGATCCGGCGCGACGATCTTGCCGGTCTGGCCGACCTGCATGTCGTTGGGCACGAAGCCGGCATCGACGGCAGCGCGAGAGGCACCGATGGCGGCGCCCAGCTTGTCGGCGATACCGTTGAGCAGCGCGAAGTTCTCACCGTTGCCCATGCCGCGGCCACCGGAGATCACCACCTTGGCGGAGCCAAGCTCAGGGCGCTCGCTTTCGGCCAGGGTTTCCTCGACGAAGCTCGAGACGCCTGCCTCCTCGACCACATCCACGGCCTCGATGGCCGCCTGTCCGTCGAGCGCGACCGGATCGAAGCCGGTGGCACGCACGGTGATGACCTTGAGCACATCGTCGCTCTTGACGGTGGCGATGGCGTTGCCGGCGTAGATCGGGCGCTGGAAGGTATCGGCGCTCTCGACGGCGATGATCTCGGAGATCTGCGCCACGTCCTTCAGTGCCGCGACACGCGGCATGAAGTTCTTGGCGGTGGTGGAGGCGCTGGACAGTACGTGGCTGTAGTCATCAGCCAGCACCACGACCAGTGCCGACAGATTCTCGGCCAGCTGATGGGCGTAGACGGCATTGTCGGCGACACGGACACGCGCGATACCGGCAAGCCTGGCGGCCTGCTCGGCGACGGCGCCTACGCCCTCACCGGCGACCAGCACGTCGATATCGCCACCGATGGCGGTTGCAGCTGCCACGACACTCGCGGTGCTGCTGGTCAGCTGGCCATCATGATGATCGGCAATGACGAGAATGCTCATGAGATCACCTTTGCTTCATTCTTGAGTTTGTCCACCAGCTCATCGACGGAGCCGACCTTGATGCCGCCCTGACGCTCGGCCGGCGGCGTGACCTTGACCAGCGACACCTTGGAGGCCGTGGAGACACCCAGCTCTTCCGGCGTCTTGACGTCCAGCGGCTTCTTCTTGGCCTTCATGATGTCCGGCAGCTTGGCGTAGCGCGGCTCGTTGAGGCGCAGGTCAGTGGTGACCACCGCCGGCAGGTTCAGCTTGACGGTCTGCAGACCACCATCGATCTCGCGGGTGACGTTGACGCTCTCACCATCGACCACCACCTCGGAGGCGAAGGTGCCCTGCCCCATGCCGGTGAGTGCCGCCAGCATCTGGCCGGTCTGGTTGTTGTCGGCATCGATGGACTGCTTGCCGAGAATCACCAGCCCGGGCTGTTCCTCCTCGACCACCTTGGCCAGCAGCTTGGCCACGGCCAGCGAGTCGACGGCATCATCGGTCATCACCTGCACGGCGCGATCGGCGCCCAGCGCCAGCGCGGTACGCAGCTGCTCCTGGGCGGCCTTCGGGCCGATGGTGACGGCCACGACTTCGGTCGCCACGCCCTTTTCCTTCAGGCGTACCGCTTCTTCCACGGCGATCTCGCAGAAGGGGTTCATGGCCATCTTGACGTTGGTCAGATCGACGTCAGACTGGTCAGCCTTGACGCGAATCTTGACGTTGTAATCGATGACGCGTTTCACCGCGACGAGTACTTTCATGGTGTCCTCGCTGATTTCTCATGGAGTACCAGTGACCGTGAGGCCGCCAGCACTCGATTCATGCAAGCGTTTGATAGGTGAATATCTTTCACAGATGACCGTGGTGACAAGTGTCTCGCCACGATATCCGCTGGCACCCGAAGGATGAAGTCAGCCAGATCGGCGTGGTTTTCACTGTCCGGGAGCCGCCATTCTCATGCGGGCATCTTGCGCAGAATTGGCTGCCGGGGTCAAACCTGACAATCACTCTCAACACGCCCGGGCGTGAAACCCATCGGGCGATTCCCTGCAACGCCCCCGGTGGCTATTACGTCAGACCCAAGCATAATAAACAAACGGTCGTTTTAAATGCTACTGTTGCGGCATGCTATGCGGCTGCTTCGCGCCAGCGCCTCGTGTCGAGCGGCCAAACGTCCGTGCAGGACATGGCGCGCCAGCGTGAGTCGCCCCCTATTTTCACTCCGGCGAGCCGTGCCCTGACGCACGCCACGTCGGAGGTTCACTGCCCAGCGAACGGCCATGGTCGTTCGTGACACGCCCGCCCCGCCGGATCCGCGGGGCCCTGACGGCGCAAAGATTGAGGAGACGGGTCATGGAACGCGAATTCATGGATTTCGACGTGGTCATCGTCGGTGCCGGCCTTTCCGGCCTGGCGGCGGCCTGCCGACTGATGCAGCAGGCCAACGCGGCCGAGAAGGAGCTGACAGTCTGCGTGGTCGAGAAAGGCTCTGAAGTCGGCGCACACATCCTGTCCGGCGCCGTGCTCGAACCGCGCGCACTGACCGAGCTGTTCCCCGACTGGGCCGAGCGCGGCGCCCCGCTCAAGACGGCCGTCACCCGTGACGAGGTCGTGCTGCTCAAGGATGACCAGAAAGCGCAGGTCATCCCCAATGCACTGGTCCCCAGGACCATGCACAACGACGGCAACTACATCATCAGCGCCGGCAACCTGACGCGCTGGCTGGGCGAGCAGGCCGAGGAGCTGGGCGTCGAGATCTTCCCGGGCTTCGCCGCCCAGGAAGTGCTGCATGGTGAGGATGGCACGGTGCGCGGCATCGTGGTCGGTGACATGGGCGTGGCTGCCGATGGCAGCGAAAAGGATGGCCACATGCCGGGCATGGAGCTGCGCGGCAAGTACACCCTGTTCGCCGAGGGCTGCCGTGGCCACCTGGGCAAGCAGCTGATCTCGCGCTTCTCGCTCGATAGCGAAGCGGATGCCCAGCATTACGGCATCGGCCTGAAGGAGCTGTGGGATGTGCCCGCCGAACAGCACCAGCCGGGGCTGGTGGTGCATGGCAGCGGCTGGCCGCTCAAGGGCAACGCCGAAGGCGGCTTCTTCCTCTATCACACCGATGACCAGCAGGTGGTGGTGGGCCTGATCGTCGATCTCGCCTACGACAATCCGTACCTGTCGCCCTTCGATGAATTCCAGCGCATGAAGCAGCACCCGACCCTGGCCCGCCATCTCGAGGGCGGCAAGCGGGTCTCCTACGGGGCGCGCGCCATCGCCAAGGGCGGCCTCAACTGTCTGCCGAAGATGAGCTTCCCGGGTGGTCTGCTGATCGGCTGTGACGCCGGTACCCTCAACTTCGCCAAGATCAAGGGTCTGCATACCGCGATGAAGTCCGGCATGCTGGCGGCGGAAAGCGTGTTCGACGCCATCAAGGGGGGAGACGAAGGCGGTGAAGACCTGGTCGACTTCGGCAAGCGCTTCAAGGACAGCTGGGCCTATGAGGAGCTGGATGCCTCGCGCAGCTTCGGCCCGGCCATGCACAAGTACGGCACCTTCCTCGGTGGCGCCTACAACTTCCTCGACCAGCTGACGGGTGGCCGCCTGCCGACCCTGCATGACACCACGCCGGACTACGCACGCATGCGCCCGGCGGCTGAGTGCACGAAGATCGAGTACCCCAAGCCGGACGGCAAGCTGTCCTTCGACAAGCTGTCCTCGGTGTTCCTCTCCAACACCAATCACGAGGAAGACCAGCCGTGTCACCTGCGCCTGTCCGACCCGGAACTGCCGGTGCGTGACAACCTGCCGCGCTACGCCGAGCCCGCCCAGCGCTACTGCCCGGCCGGGGTTTACGAGATCATCGAGGAGGCCGGAGAGCCGCAGTTCCAGATCAACTTCCAGAACTGCGTGCACTGCAAGACCTGTGACATCAAGGACCCGGCGCAGAACATCACCTGGATCGCGCCGGAAGGCGGCGGTGGCCCCAACTACCCCAACATGTAAGCCTCTGCTGCCCGCCAGCTGACAACGCCGCCGCGGCCCTGCCGTGGCGGCGTTGTCGTGTCTGGCCCTCAATATCTCCCAGCGCCGCGGGCGCGAACGCCTTTCACTCCTTAAGCGCTTCTTGTGTTATTCCAAAACATTCTCAAAGCGATTGTTGATATAACAGCTTCCCGGTAGCACATTAGCCTTCCTCGAATTCAGACTCATGCCATCGCTTCGGAGCCATCATGTCCGTCACACGCCAGATACTGCTCGCCCTGGGGCTGGGCATTCTCAGCGGCCTTGCCCTGAACGCCGGGGCAGGCGCTCTGCCCGAGGGCAGCGTTGCCTGGCTCGACAGCCACCTGCTGACACCGGTGGGCCAGATCTTCCTGCGCCTGCTGCAATTCGTGGTGGTGCCGATGGTGTTCGGCGCCCTGATCATGAGCCTGACCAACCGCGAAGGCGGCGCCGATGTCGGTCGCCATGCCGGGCGCCTGCTGGGCAGCTATGTGGTCACCAGCGCCGTGGCGCTGACGCTGGGCATGCTGGTTGCGCATTGGCTGACGCCGGGCAGCGGCGCCGAGAGTCTGGTGGATTCGGCGCCTGAAGGCCGCAACGCTGACAGCATCGCCCAGTGGCTGGTGGGCCTGGTGCCCAACAACCCCTTCACCGCGCTGGGTGGCGGCGGCCTGCTGCAGGTCATCTTCGCGGCCGCCCTGATCGGGCTGGCAATGCGCGCCCTGCCAGAGGAAAGCGCGCCGCTGCATCGCGTGATCGAGAGCGGTTACACCGTCAGCCTCAAGGTACTGTCCTTCGTGCTCAAGCTGGCGCCGGTGGGGGTCTTCGCACTGATCACCTCGGTGATCGCCACCCAGGGGCTGGACCTGCTGATGCGCTTGGGCATGTACGTGATCGGCCTGATCATCGCGCTTACGCTGATGGCGCTGCTCTATCTGGTGCTGCTGGCCGTCACCGGTGCCCGCCCGTTGGCCTTCGTGCGCCACTTCGGCCAGAGCCTGGGCTTCGCCTTCGGTACCGCAAGCTCCGGCGCGACCCTGCCGCTGGCGCTGGGCAATGCCCGTGATTACGGCATGAATGAATCCCTGGCCAGCTTCGCGCTGCCCTTCGGGACTGCCCTCAAGCGCGATGGTGCCGCCGTGCTGCAGGGCTTCAATGCGCTGTTCGTGGCGCAGCTGTTCGGCATCGATGTCACCACCTCGCTGGTGATCACCGTGTTCACCACCGGCCTGCTGGTCAGCTTCTCGACGGCTGGCGTGCCGGGTGCGGGTCTGGTCGCGATGACCACCGTGCTGGGTGCGGCAGGTCTGCCGCTGGAAGGCGTGGCCGTGGTCGCCGGGGTGGACCGCTTCACCGATGGCCTGCGCACCGCCCTCAACGTGATGGGCAACTGCGCCAACGCCGCCCTGCTGGAGCGCTTCGATTCACGCAAGCCCACCGCCGAGCCCAAGACGCAAGCGTAAGCACGCACGCGAAGAGTCAGACAAAGCGCCCCACGAACGACAACGCCCGCCAGAGAAACCTCTGGCGGGCGTTGTCATGTCTGAGCAGCCCTCATCGCGCTGGCGCTTGCGACTACTTCTCGCTGGCCTCACCGGTGGCAACCGGACGTGCGGGATCACTGGTCCAGTCACTCCAGGAGCCGGCATACAGGCGCGGCAGCGGCAGCCCCGCAATCGCGAAGGCCAGGATGTTCTGACAGGCACTGATGCCGGAACCACAGTAGGCGATCACCCCACTCTCTGCCGGCAACAGGCTGCGCAATTCACGCACCAGGCTCATGCGGTCCTTGAAGCGACCATTGGCCTCGAGATTGCTGGGGGTCGGTCGGCAGAATGCGCCGGGAATGTGGCCTGCCACCGGATCGACCGGCTCCTGCTCACCGCGAAAACGCGCCTCGCCTCGGGCGTCCAGCAAGCTGTCATCCGTGGCGGCCACCTCCTGGGCGCTGACCAGCAGGCTGTCATCAAAGCTCGGCTGCCAGTCGCTCGGTGTGGGGGCCACCGGTTGGGCAGGCGCACGTTTGAGCTCGCCCATGGCCTGATTCCAGGCCTGGATGCCGCCATCCAGCACCCGCACATCCGGATGCCCTGCCCAGGTCAGCATCCACCACAGCCGCGCCGCCGCCATCTGCCCGCCCATGTCGTCATAGACCACCACCTGTTGCTCGGGCGTGATGCCGAGGCGGCGGAACAGCTCGGCCGTCGCCTGATGTGACGGCAGCGGATGCCGCCCGCCCACGCCGTCCTCGCGCACAGCGGCCGACAGATCGCGGTCCATATCGACATGGATGGCACCCGGCAGATGGCCTTCACGCCACAGACGCTCGCCGGCTTCCCCATCGTCGAGACGCGCACGGCAATCCAGCACCACGGGGGACTTGAGGCCCGCCATCGCCAGCTGGGTCACCAGCTGGCTGGCATCGATCAGGGGCGCCTGGCGCTGGTCCGGCACCAGCAGCGATGAGGCGGAGACGGAGGCTGCCGCCAATGCGGCAGGATCAGGATACTGAGCCATGGGAACTCCTTTTCGGGCAGACGAAGATACGCTGCAGGCATGATGGTGCTCGGCGCAAGGCTTGGCAATCGCGCGGCCTTGTCGCCCGAGTCTCAAGTCCATTGTCACAAGGGACACAAGGGTCACAAGGCTGTCAGCGGGGCACGCGTGGCGATCAGGCGGCGCTTGTTGCCATCGTCGAAGCGCACCTCGATCAGTGGATTGGCCTCATTGCCGGAGACCTCTTCGATCACCCCCTCACCGAAGCTCTCGTGACGCAAGCGCTGACCGACTTCCCAATCACCGACGCGTCGCAGCACCGCCGGCTCGCCGCGTGGAGAGCGATTACTCTGACGAGCCCCGCGAGCATGGGTGCCGCCCGAGCTGGACTGGCCTTGCGCAGTCGACTTGCTGGCCGACCTGCCCGGGGACCTGGCGACCTTCTTCGGCAGCGCTTCCAGCGTCGGCGGCGTGATGCCGTGACGTGCCAGAGGCAGCCGCGCCAGATAGGCCTCGCCAAGCGCCGGCGCCGCCACACGCAGGCGCTCGTCGCTTCCGGTCGCTGACTCGCGGGCGGCCTCATCACCACCCTCGGCCTGCTGACGGGCGAGCCTGGCGCGCTTGCCGGCACCGTGAATCCAGTCGCCGAGGCGGGTGCAGTCCTCCACACACAGCTCCGCCAGGAAGCGGCTTGGCGTATGCGTGCCACCGTCGCGCCACAGGTGCAGCTGCTCGCGGGCACGCGTCACGCCGACGTAGCACAGCCGACGCTCCTCCTCGAGGCGCTCCGGCGACAGCGGGTTGTCGCGCGAGTAGGCCGGGAAGTCTTCCTCGTTCATGCCCCACAGCCCCACCAGCGGCCACTCCAGCCCCTTGGCCCCGTGCACCGTGGTGATCAGCACGCCGTCGGCGGCGTCCTCGACCGGGTTGCGCAAAAGATTGATGAAGGCATCGGGGTCATTGGCAAGCTCCCCTGCCTGCTCGATCAGCACATCCAGCAGGCGCACATCCTCCTCGCCCTTGTCACGCCGGGCCGCGGCGCGGCGCAGCACCTTGTCGGCCTCCAGCTCATCGACCACATGACGCAGCAGCCGCGCGGGCGCCCAGTCACCCAGCGAAGGCAGATCACACAACAGCTTCCAGCGCTTGTGCAGGTTGCGGCGTTGCAGCGGCTTGAGCCCCTCGAGAATAGGGTCTTCCTTGCGTGGCCAGCGCTGGCTGTCGGCCAGTTGCTGGCACAGGCGCTCGAGGCGCTCGCGCGCGACGAAGGCGGTGGGCTGGGTGAACAGCAGCAGCAGGTGCGCCGGGTCGCGCAGACGCGTGGCATCACGTGCCAGCTCCAGATAACCCGCCAGCGCCCGCACCAGCGGCAGACGGAACACGAAGCGATCCCCCTGCCCCAGCCGGAAGGGAATGCCGGCCTTGAGCAGCTGCAACTGCACCGGCACCGACAGCGCCCAACTGCGCACCAGCACGGCGGCCTCGGCGCCACTGCGCCCTGACTCTCGCCAGGCCGTGAGCGCCGCGACCAAACTGGCTGCGCCCTGACCTTCGAACAAGCGCGTCGCCGGCGTACCGGGCGCAGCCAGGCACAGCTGGTCCGGGCGGCGCGCATTGGCGGCGATGGCGTGATTGGCCGCCAGCGCCAGACGATGACCGTGACGGAAGGTGTAGCTGAGCGGGAAATCCAGCGGCGCGGCAAAGCTCTCGGCAAAGCGCGTCAGCATGTAGTCAGGCCGCGCGCCACGCCACTCGTAGATGCACTGGTTGGCATCCCCCACGGCCATGACTTCTGCCATGGCGCCGGAGGCTGCGGGCGACGCTTCGCCGGGCGAGGAAGCTTCGTCGGGCGACGCCTCGCCGGACGACGACTTGCTGGACGGTACACCCGCCAGCAGCGCCAGCATGCGCTGCTGCGCCTCATTGATGTCCTGATACTCATCGATGATCACGTGCTGCAGGTGCCCCTGGATGCGCGCGCGGGTCTCGGGCTCCCTCTCCAGCTGACGCAGCGGACGGTAGAGCAGGTCGGCATAGGTCATCTGGCCGTACTGCTCGAGCAGCTGTTCAAGCTGGGTAAAGGACTCGACAAAGTGGCCGGTGTGCTCGCCGAGGTTCATGCGCTCGTACAGCAGCGTCGGCTCGCACATCTCGGCCTTGACCAGATCACAGAACTGGGCGAGCGCTTCGAGGCGCTCGCCTTCCAGCGCTGCCTCACGATCGGCGCGATCGGCATCGCCCAGCGCACGCTGGGCGGCCTGCTTGAGCAGACGCTCCAGCGCCCAGTCCTGCTGGATGAGCTCGCGCGGCTCGAGGCTGCCCCAGCGTACCAGAGTGGTGGTCAGGCGATGGCCGATAGAGTGGAAGGTGCGGATATCGGGCAGCCGTGTGCCCGGCGGGGCCGACTGCGCCAGCTTGGCGACGAAGTCCTCGCGCGCCGAGCGGTTGAACATCAGCACCAGAATCCGCTGCGCCGGAATGTCTGCCGCCAGCAGGCTCAGCACCCGCGCCACCAGCGTCGTGGTCTTGCCGGAGCCCGCCACCGCCGCCACCCGCGCATGCCTCCCACGATGCGCCACCACGGCGCGCTGCTGATCCGTCAGCCGTTGCGTCAGCTGATCGACGGCCAGCGCCAGTGGCGATGCTGCAACGTCTGGCCCGGAGGTTGCGGTGCTGTCGGGCTCGATGGGAGGAAGTGGTGACGACATGAAGACCTGCAATGGCTGACGGCGAGAGAAAAGGGACGAAGCAGAACGTGAGGGGCATACGGAAGAGAGAGCAGAAGGCGGCAGGCTCAAACAAGTTCAGACAAGCTCAGACAGGTTCAGGCCTCGACCTCATCGGCCGCCAGCTGTCCCAGAATCTGGAAGCGCCCGCCGCTCATGAAGCCGAGTGTCAGGCTGCCGTCTTCCTGCTCGTGCGTCTCGGCGCTCTCGAGCAGCCGATAGTAGAGATTGCGGTGCAGGCGCGCGGCAAGGCCGAAGCGCACCGGCACTTCCGGCAACCACAGGCCGTCCGGCGTCTCGCTCAACGTCAGGCAGGCCTCCCCTTCCAGTCGTACGACATCGCCCTGATCGGTGACCAGTTGCCAGACGTCCGGCTGAGGCTCTGTCTGTCCAAGCTCAGTCTGTCCAAGCCCAGTCTGTCCAAGCCCAGTCTGTCCAAGCCCAGTCTGTCCAAGCCCAGTCTGTCCAAGCTCAGTCTGCACAGAATCACTCTCGGCCCGGGAGCAGTCCACCGCCAGGAAGGGGCGGTCCTCGACCTGGATGGTGACCTTCTCCGCCGGCGTGACCAGGCAGTAGCTGCCATCGGGCTCGCGGCGCAGGACACGTGACAGCATGTGCACCAGTCGCGCACGGCCGATGGGCGTGCCCTCGTGCATCCAGCGCCCATCGGCGCAGATGACGAGGTCCATCTCGCCACAATGCGCCGGGTGCCATTGATCCACCGGCGGCAATGCCTTGCCGCTGGTGGCCTTGTCGCCCAGCTGGGTGAGGATGGCGGCTGGATTCATGACATTCCCTCCCTGGTGGTCAGATCATGCGGGATACCACGCTCAATCGATGAGCATACCGCTGCTGGCCAGCGCTTCGCGAACGTTGTCCGGCGCTTCCGGCGCAGCGGCACGGAACAGGCGATAGAAGTTGGCGGTGGTCTGCATCGCCAGCTCATCGACGGTGATGCCGCGCTCGGCGGCGATGCATTCGGCGACCTCGACCACATTGCCCGGCACATTGGAGGTACCACGGTACGGTACCGGTGCCAGATAGGGGCTGTCGGTCTCGATCAGCAGGCGGTCCAGCGGGATGGCGCGCGCCAGCTCGCGGACGTGTTCGGCGTTGCGGAAGGTGACGATACCGGAGATGGAGACCATGAAACCGTGGCCCACCGCGATGCGCGCCATGTCGAGATCTTCGGTGAAGCAGTGCAGCACGCCACCGACAGCGGGGTCCGTGTGCTGCTTGATCAGCGCCAGGGTGTCTTCCCGCGCCTCACGGGTGTGGATGATCACCGGCAGCTCGAGCTCACGCGCGGCGATCAGATGGCGCGTGAAGCGCTCGTACTGCAGTTCGCGGCTGACGCTCTCGTAGTGATAGTCGAGGCCGGTCTCGCCGATGGCCACCGCGCCGAAGCGCTCGGCGCACTTCTTGATGTCCTCGACCGTGGGTTCCGGGTCGACCTGATGCAGCGGATGCACACCGGCGGAAATCACCACATCTTCATGCTGCTGGGCGATGGCCGAGATCTCGGGCACATCGTCAAGCGTGACGGCAATGGCGAGAAACTGGTGCACGTGACGGGCGCGCGCGGCGTCCAGCACGGCATCGAGGCTGCCGCCATGCTCTTCCAGTTTCAGACGATCAAGGTGGCAATGCGAATCGACAAACATCCGGAAACTCTCACTACTGATGGCCACGCGGAGCGCGGCGAAAAACGTGCTCGACCGGCGGGCGCCCATGGCACTGCCGGTCGAGATGATGAAACGACGCTGCACTCGCGCTACAGCGTATAGGTCGCGTGCCCCTTGCCGAGCATGCCGGCCAGGTGGTTCTCGATATGATCGCGCACCTGGCGGTCCTCTTCACTGAAGTGGATGCCGATCCCGGCAGTGCGCCGGCCACTGACGCCCTGCGGGGAGATCCATACCACGCGCCCGGTGACCGGAATGCGCTCGGATTCCTCAGGCAGGGTCAGCAGCAGATAGACCTCCTGGCCCATGGTGTAGCGCTCGGTGGTCGGCACGAAGATGCCGCCGCGCACGAGGGTCGACATGTAGGCGGCCAGCAGGGTCTTCTGATCACGAATGGTCAGCGAGAGCGCCTTCTGGCCTTGCTGTGGAGCGGTATTCATCCTTCACCTCCGGCCGGTTTCCCGGCACATGCAGTCCCGTGACGAGCGTCAACGCCCACATGAGGGCTCACGCTGCGAATCAATGCGTATTCTTCGGCCATTGCCTGCTGTCATCTGACGCAAGGCGAGCAAGCGGCCTGTCGGCTTCAGTCTAGCCTGCCCGCCTTGCCTCACGCAGCCTCGTGGTTTTCCACGCGGGCCTTTGCTCAGCCCCTTCCTCAGCTCTTCGCTCCGACCCTCACTCGGGCCTTCACGCCAGAAGCTCAGACCTTCATTCGGGCCTTTACGCCAGAATAAAGCCAGCTGCGCATTCAGGAGCGCAGCAAGGCGGCCCAACGCACCAGCCAGGCCTCCAGCACCAGCTGAGGGTTGGGGTTGCCGCCCGCGGCCAGCAGGCGGCGCTGCTCGCGCGCGAAATCCAGCAGCTTGAACCAGTCCTGGGTGCGCCCATTCTTGACCGCCTGTCTCAGCAGCGGCTCGAGACTGGGGTCACGCAGGTCGCCGGCATTGCCGGACAGGCCCATGCGAATCAGGTCTTCCAGCCAGGCAATACCGTACCACAGCACCTGCGCCAGCGGTTGGCGCTCCAGGCGCCACGCCTCGGCCACCGGCTCGCCGCCGCGCACCAGCGCATCGAACAGCTCGCGCAAGGCCTGACGCAGCTGACGCTGCTCCGCCTCGCCAAGACGCACCGCCAGCTGCGGCAGACCGCCTGCCATGCGCAGCAGGGCCTGAGCATCCTCGCCCAGCTGCTGCGTGAGCCATGGCAGGCTCTCTTCGGCCGGCGGTATCACCAGCGGCCATTGCTGACAGCGCGAGCGGATGGTCGGCAGCACCCGCGACGGCATGTCACTGAGCAGAATGAACAGCGTATTGGCGCCGGGTTCCTCGAGGCTCTTGAGCAAGGCGTTGGCCGAGGCGATGTTCATCGACTCCGCCGGTTGCAGACGAATGACGCGGTAGCCGCCCTGCTGGGCCGTCTGGGAGACGAAGCGGTTGACCTCACGGATCGGGTCGATGCGGATCATCTTGCCGACATCCTGCGGCGCGACCGCCATCAGATCAGGGTGATGCCCGGCCGCCAGCATATGGCAGCCATGACATTCACCGCAGGCCGCTGCGCCGGGCTTGCCCTGGGCGGTACGACACAGCACCCGAGCGATCATCGCATCGGCCAGCTCATGCTTGCCAAGCCCCGACGGCCCACTGAGCATCACCGCATGCGGCAGGCGACCGTTGTCATGCACCGCGGTGAAGTGTTGCCACAGCGAGTGCTGCCACGGCAGCGGCGAGAAGCTCGAAAGCGTGACACCATTGCTGACGTCTGAAGCACTCATGGCTGCACATCCTTGGGAGTGTCCGCCTGCCAGGCCGCCACGCGAGCCGCCAGCACCGCCGCGATATCGGCCTGCACGGCTTCAAGCGACTGACCGGCATCGATGGTGGCAAAGCGCTCGGGGTCGGCGTCACGACGCATGTGATAGCCGACACGCACCGCCTCGAAGAACTGCTCAGCTTCCTGCTCGATGCGGTCGGCGCCTTCGCCGGTCTCGGCGCGGCGAGCGGCCAGACGGCCACGTGCCGCCTCGACCGGCATGTCCAGCAGCAGGGTCAGGTCCGGCTGCAAGCCTTTCTGCACCAGGGATTCCAACGTCGAGATATCCGCCAGCGGCAGGTTGCGGCCACCGCCCTGGTAGGCAAAGGTCGCGTCGGTGAAACGATCACACACCACCCAGGCTCCGCGCGCCAACGCCGGGCGAATGGTCGCGGCCAGATGCTGGGCACGCGCGGCGAACATCAACAGCAGTTCGGCATCATCACTCAGCGACTCGGCCGGTACCGGGTCCAGCAGCAACTGGCGAATGGCTTCCGCTCGCTCGCTGCCACCCGGCTCACGCGTGCGCACGACCTCGAGGCCATGCGCCTCTAGCTCGGCGACCACGAAGGCGACATTGGTGCTCTTGCCGACGCCTTCACCGCCTTCCAAGGTGATGAAGCGACCTGCAGGCGAAGCCTGGGTGGCCGCCGCGCTGGCGGCGCGGCGAGAAGACGTCGTGCTTGATGCGCTCGGACGTGAAGACATGATGTTTCCTGATTCAGACAGCAGATGACTCGCGACGACAGCCCCGTGCAGCGCATGGCAGACCTGTTCGCCACACGGGTTTCAGCTCATTCGCCACGCATTACCGATTGAGAATATAACGGCGCACGGCATTGTTGTGCTCGCGCAGCGTGCGCGAGAAATGATGCTTGCCCTCACCCTTGGCGACGAAGTAGTAGGTATCGCCCTCCTTGGGATGCACCGCCGCTTCCAGCGCGGCGCGCCCGGGCATCGCGATCGGCGTCGGCGGCAGGCCGGTGATCACGTAGGTATTCCAGGGCGTCGGCTTGCGCAGGTCGGCGCGCGACAGCGAGCCGTCATAGTCCTTGCCCAGGCCATAGATGACGGTCGGGTCGGTCTGCAGGCGCATGCCGCGCTCCATGCGACGCTTGAAGACGCCGGCGATCTCGTCGCGCTCTTCCGGCGCGCCGGTCTCGCGCTCGATCAGTGACGCCATGATCAGCGCCTCGTAGGCGCTGGTGATCGGCAGGTCGTCGTCTCGCCCGGCCCAGACTTCCTCCAGCGTCCTGTTCATGCGGGCATAGGCCTGCTTGTAGAGCGAGAGGTCGCTGACGCCCTTGTGATAGCGGTAGGTGTCCGGGAAGAAGCGCCCTTCCGGCTTCTCGCCCTCTGCACCGACAGCCGCCATCAGCTCTTCATCACTCATGTCGCGAGTCGTGTGCTCAAGCTTGGGCGAGGCATCCATGGCAGTGCGCATCTGGGCGAAGGTCCAGCCCTCCGGCACGGTCAAGGTATAGCTGACCACATCGTCACTGGACAGCAGCGCCACCAGCTCACGACCGTTCAAGCCCGGCGTGAGACGGAATTCACCGGCGCGCAGACCATTGACGGCCTCAGGCTCGAGGCGCGACCATACCTTGTACGGCCAGCTCGCTTCGATGATGCCCTGTGACTCGAGCTCGCCCACGACCCTGGTCAGACTGGCGCCCTTGGGCACCTCGAACAGCTGTTCCTTCTCGATCGCCAACGGTGACAGCAACTGCGCCTGCCAATAACGAAAGCCCACCACACCCGCAGCCACGGCCAGCACTACCAGCATCAGGAGGATCTTGAACACTCGCATAATCAGGTTTCCAGTCTTCATGGCGAAGGCGACGACCGCACAGGCATGCCTGCTGACACTCGTCGTCTTCCGTCAGTTCGCGGGCTCGCCCAGCAAGCGCGCGACAGTGTGATTCAACTCGTCCAGCGCCGGATGCGCCGCATCCTTCCACTCAGCCAGAATCGCGCCATCGGGCTTGAGCAAGGTGCGCAGCGGCCAGACGCCCTGCACGGAATTCATGACGACGACCTGCTCGGCCCATGCGAGTGACTCAAGCCCCTCACGGACTCGCACGAAAGTCATCTCGGCCTCAAGCGCCGCCAGCAGCGTGCCCTCGACACCGGCACGATCAAGACACGGCGTGAACCAGCGCCCGTCATGATACCAGGCCAGATTCATGCTGGTGGCTTCAACCAGCTCGCCCTGCGCATTGAGCAACAGGCCTTCGCTGATGGCCGTGTCACTCCACTCGCGGCGCGCCAGCACGTTCTCGAGCCGGTTGAGGTGCTTGAGCCCGGCCAGTGCCGGTTGCTCGGCCACACGCAGCTCGCAGACCCGCGCCGTGATACCACGCCGCGCCTGCTGATTGACCGCAAAAGGCGTCGCGCGTGCCCGCAAGCGTGCCTCCGGTGACTCAGGTGCTCTGTAGCCCCGCCCACCGGAGCCGCCGGTGACAATCAGCTTGAGCACTTCCAGCCCCTCGCCCTGACAGACCGCCAGACAGCTCGCCAGCTCAGCTGACGAAGGCGCCGCAATTCCCAGACGCTGACAACCGCGCGTCAGGCGCGCCTCATGCCAGGACCACAACTGCGGTTGGCCATCACGCACCAGAATCGTCTCGAACACGCCCTCGCCATAGGCGAGGCCGCGGTCATCACTGGGCAGATCGGCAGCTAGCGCCGCAAGGGAGTGCTTGTCGTCAGCGCTTTTTTCATCAGAGGCCCGGTCATCTGAGCTCTCGTTGCCAGAGGCATCAGTCGTCATCGATACAGCCCTCCAGAGAACGGTTGCGGACACGACACGCAAGGCAGAGGTGACGCCCCACAGACAAACGCGCCCCCGGATGGGAGCGCGTCTGAGGAGAGAGAACACGAAAGCGTGTGATCAGTCCTTGAGCTTGCCGAACACCAGCGAGCCGTTGGTGCCACCGAAACCGAACGAGTTGGACAGGGTGTACTCGATCTTCATGTCACGTGCGACGTTCGGCACGTAATCGAGATTGCAGCCCTCGGCCGGGTTGTCCAGGTTGATGGTCGGCGGCGCGATCTGGTCACGCATCGCCAGCACGCAGAACACGGCCTCGACCGCACCGGCAGCACCCAGCAGGTGACCGATCATCGACTTGGTGGAGCTGACCGCCACATCACGTGCCGCATCACCCAGTACCGATTCGACGGCGAGACTTTCTGCCTTGTCGCCGGCATTGGTGGAGGTGCCATGGGCATTGATGTAGTCGATCTGGCTCGGCTCGAGCTTGGCGTCACGGATGGCGTTGCGCATCGACGCGGCCGCACCACGGCCGTCTTCGGGCGGCGCCGTCATGTGGTGAGCGTCATCGGACATGCCGAACCCGAGCACCTCGGCGTAGATGGTCGCACCACGTGCCTTGGCATGCTCGTACTCTTCCAGCACGACGACACCGGCGCCGTCGGACAGCACGAAGCCATCGCGGTCGCGGTCCCACGGACGGCTGGCCGCCTGCGGATCATCGTTGCGGGTCGACAGCGCACGCGCCGCGGAGAAGCCACCCAGGCCCAGCGGCGTGGTCGCCATCTCGGCACCACCGGCCACCATCACGTCGGCATCACCATAGGCGATGGTGCGTGCGCTGTAACCGATGTTGTGCGTCCCGGTGGTACAGGCGGTGGTGATCGCGATGTTCGGACCACGATAACCGAACTGGATCGCCAGATTGCCGGAGATCATGTTGATGATGGAGCCCGGCACGAAGAACGGCGAGATGCGACGCGCACCGCCCTTCTCCAGCGCCTTGTGGTTGTGCTCGATCATCGGCAGGCCGCCGATACCGGAACCGATGGCGACACCGATACGCTCGGCGTTGTCTTCGGTGCATTCAATGCCGGAGTCGGTGATGGCCTGGTGGGCCGCCGCGATACCGTATTGGATGAAGAGGTCCATCTTGCGGGCCTCTTTCGGGTTCAGGTACTGACTCACATCGAAGTCCTTGATGGAGCCACCGAAACGGGTATTGAAACCGCTGACATCGAAATGCTCGATGGCCGCGATGCCACTCTTGCCCGCCTTGATGTTGCTCCAGCTTTCCTCGACGGTATTCCCGACCGGGGTCACCAGGCCAAGACCTGTTACCACTACCCTTCTGCGAGGCATCGTGTCTCCTCCAAAACTATCGAATTGGCACGCCAGGGCCATGGACGCCCGGACGGTAATTGAGCGCATTATACAGAAACCTGGCCATGCGTGGGCAGTCGGTTTTCAAGCGCTTTTCTGGCCACTTTCACGAAGGAATTCCGACACTTGCCACAAGGGGGCATTTGTCACGAAGCCCACCGCCTACCACCATGCAATTCACGCTCTTTCGGCGCGGTATTGCGCAGCATACCCCTGAATGACAAGAGCCGCACTGAGGAACAGTGCGGCTCTTGAACGTACAGACAATTGCATCACGACCATGAGCAACAGGTTGCTCCGTGATCGCTTCAACACACCTTACTGGTGGTTGACGATGTAATCGATAGCTTCCTGCACGGTGGTGATCTTCTCTGCTTCTTCGTCAGGAATTTCAGTATCGAATTCCTCTTCCAGAGCCATCACCAGCTCGACGGTGTCCAGGGAATCGGCGCCCAGGTCTTCAGTGAAAGAGGAAGAGTTCTGGATTTCTTCTTCTTTGGCGTTCAGGCGCTCAGCCACAACCTTCTTGACGCGTTCTTCAATGGTGCTCATTTAACAATCACTCCTAGTGGTACGGAATCCGCAGCTCGAAAAAGCTGGGCGTAGTTTATAGGCCACCCCAAAAGGACGCAACCACGTCCCTGAGTGGGGTTCAGCGCATGTTCATGCCACCGTTCACCTGCAACGTCTCACCGGTAATGTAGCCTGCTGCATCACTGGTCAGGAAGCCGACTGCCGCAGCAATCTCTTCCGGCTGGCCAAGGCGCGCCAGCGGGATGTTGCCGAGCAACGCTTCGTGCTGCGCCTCCGGCAATGCTTCAGTCATGTCAGTGGCAATGAAGCCCGGCGCCACTGAGTTGACGGTAATATTGCGTGACGCGACTTCGCGCGCCAGCGAGCGGGCAAAGCCTTCCATGCCTGCCTTGGCGGCAGCATAGTTGACCTGACCGAGATTGCCCATGGTCGCGACCACGGACGAGATGTTGACGATGCGGCCGAAGCGCGCCTTGGTCATGCCGCGCAGGCAGCTCTTGCTGACACGGAAGACCGACTTGAGATTGGTGTCGAGCACCGCGTCCCAATCGTCTTCCTTCAAACGCATCAACAGGTTGTCACGCGTGATGCCGGCATTGTTGACCAGAATGGTCGGGGCGCCGAAGCGCTCGCCGATTTCCTTGATCACGGCGTCGACGCTGTCCTGATCGGTGACGTTGAGCAGCATGCCCGCGCCTTCGATACCGTGCGCCTCGAGGTCAGCGCCAATGGCCGCTGCTCCTTTCTCGCTGGTGGCGGTACCGATCACGATACGGCCCTGACGGCCGAGTTCACGGGAGATGGCTTGGCCGATGCCACGACTGGCACCGGTCACCAGTGCGATTCTGCGTTCGCTCGTCATCTTGAGTCCTGAGTTGGCTGATCCAAGTCACATGGCCGGCCTGATGGGCCAGCCACGAGCTTACTGATTCTGTTCGGCAGCGGTCTCGCGGGCAAGTTCCAGCGCCGCTTCCAGGCTATCCGGATCATTCACGGCCAGGCCACGTGCCTGACGCTGAATGCGCTTGCCAAGGCCGGTCAACACCTTGCCCGGGCCGCATTCGATGAAGCTGCGCGCGCCACTGTCGAACATGGCATTGACGCAGTCAGTCCAGCGCACCGGCTGATAGAGCTGCTCGATCAGACGCTGACGCAGTGTCTCGACATCGTCATGCGCCTTGGCATCGACGTTCTGGATGACGGTATAGCGCGGCGCACGGAAATCGATGGCATTCATCGCCTCTGCCAGCTTGTCGGCCGCCGGACGCATCAGATCACAATGCGATGGCACTGACACCGGCAGCGGCATGGCGCGCTTGGCCCCCGCTTCCTGACATGCCGCGATGGCACGCTCGACGGCAGCAGTACCACCGGCGATGACGACCTGTCCCGGCGCATTGTAGTTGACTGCCGCGACCACTTCACCCTGCGCTGCGCTGGCACAGGCGGCTTCGACCTGGGCATTCTCGAGACCGAGAATAGCCGCCATCGCGCCCTGGCCCTGCGGCACGGCAGTCTGCATGGCTTCGCCGCGCAGATTGACCAGCTTGACGCCCTCGGCGAAGCCGATCACGCCAGCGCAGACCATGGCGCTGTATTCACCCAGGGAGTGACCTGCCATGCGCGCCGGGCGCGGGCCTTCCAGCTCCTGCCAGACACGCCAGATGGCGACACTGGCGGTCAGAAGCGCCGGCTGGGTCAGCTCGGTACGATTGAGCTCCTCCGCCGGGCCTTCCTGTGTCAGGTGCCAGAGATCGCGCTCCAGCGCGTCAGAGGCTTCCTCGAAGGTGGTGCGGACCACGCTATAGCGCTCCGCCAGCTCCCGCAGCATGCCGACCTGCTGGGAGCCCTGTCCCGGGAAGATGAGGGCCAGGGAATCTGTCATTGCTGTCACCATTTCCATCTGTTCAGGTGGGACTGACACGGGTCAAGAAACCCGATTTCCACTGGCTCGCAAGCGAGACGATCACTGCCGTGTCTCACGCTTCTGCCAGGGGAAAGCCTGCTTCCTGTCATTTACATCATGCTGCTGTCCTGCGGAGGGCTTCCTGTGCGGGCTGCCTGCCCCTGATTCCCGTCCGCCTTCACCGCCCGGCCGCGAAGCGCTGGCATTGTCGCACCGTGTGCGCCGAAGCTCGACCCCAACAGGAACAAATCAGACCAATTTACTCATTCAGCGTGAGTATGTGCCTTCCAGGGCCTGCGCCAGGCGGGAGGGCAACTGCTCGCGAGCCTCGCTGGCCGCGCGCGTGACGGCAAAGGCAAAGCCTTCCGCCGCCGCGCCGCCGTGGCTTTTCACCACCACGTTCGCCAGGCCCAGCAGGCTGGCGCCGTTGTAGCGCACCGGATCAAGCTCACGCGAGAGTCGTGTCAGCGCCGGACGCGCCAGCCAAGCCATCAGGCGCGTGCGCCAGCTGGCCGCCAGGGTCGCCCCCAGCTGTGCCGACAGCATCTGCGCAAGTCCTTCACTGCTCTTGAGCACGACATTGCCGACGAAGCCGTCACAGACCACCACATCCACCTCGCCGGAGAAGAGGTCGCCGCCCTCGACAAAGCCAAGGTAGTCGAAATCCGACTCACTGCCAGCCAGCAGGGCGTGCGCTTCCTGCACCTGCGCAGTCCCCTTGACCGACTCGACTCCCACGTTGAGCAGCCCCACTCGTGGACACTCGACCGCGTCGATGAGGCGACTGCGCATCGCTCCCATGCGGGCGAACGTCAGCAGGTGGTGCGGTGCGACATCGACATTGGCGCCGAGATCCAGCAGGCTGCAGGCGCGCGGGCCACGCGTGGGCACCGCGGCACAGATGGCAGGTCGCTCCACCCCTTTCACTCTTCCCACTTCACGCATGCCCAGCGCCATCAGGGCGCCGGTATTGCCGGCACTGACACAGGCATCCGCCTGGCCCTTCGCCACCAGGCCCAGGGCCTGAGACATGCTGCTGGGCTCGCGGCTGCGCAAGACGCGGGACGGGCGAGCATCAGACGCGACAATACCGTCGACAGCGAGTGTCTGAAGGCGATCACGAACACGGGAGAGTGAAGCAGGGAGGGAGTCTAACTCGGCATCCAGTAGATGCTGCGGGCCGACCAGGATGGCGCTGAGTTGCGAGTCTCGCAACAGCGCACTGGCCGTGCCCCGTAACGTAGCGCGGGGACCGAAGTCCCCGCCCATCGTATCGATGGCGATACGCACGGCGTTACGCCGCGCGCTGCATCAATGCCTTATGCATCAACGACTTTGCGGCCACGGTAGAAACCGTCGGCAGAGACGTGGTGACGCAGGTGAACTGTACCGGTTTCCTTGTCCTGGGACAGGGTCGGTGCAGTCAGGGCATCGTGGCTACGACGCATGCCACGCTTGGAACGAGTTTTGCGGTTCTGCTGAACTGCCATGGGGATTACTCCAATCTTGTCGACAAATTGAGTTCAGTGCTTGTCCTTCAGGGTGCGAAGCACACTGAATGGATTCACAGCGGGTGCGTCCGAGGCCTCGGGTTCCACACCGCTGGCCAGCTGGTCGCGAGAGACGGCACAATCGGCCTCCTCGTGGTAGACCACCTGCGGCAGGACCAGGAGCACTTCATCCTCGATCACTGTCAGGAGATCCAGCTGTTCGTTTTCCACCACTACCGGCTCGTACTCACCGGGCAGCTGCGCCGCCAGCGCATCGCTGGTCACCAGACCCAACAGAAACTCGCTGGAAAGCGGCTCCGGCTCGGTGGGTCCCAGACAACGTTGGCATAGCAGACTTGCCTCGAAGGCGATGGAGCCTTCGATGAAGCTGCGACGTTGAGTGTCGATATCAAAGGTCATGGAGACGCTGACATCCCCTTCCTGAGCACCGATGGCCTCAACAACACGGGGCATGTTCGCCAGTGGAATCACGCCTTCAAGGCGTTTACCCGCTGACGCCAGCCGGTAGGGCTCGACCTTGGTCGGCAGTCTTGTGGTCAACATAGGCGCGCCATAATAGGGATTCCCCCTCCCGGTGTCAAAATGCATGAGCAACTTGTTGCTTTTGCCAGCCCCCTCACCATCACGCTTTCACGTCGATATGCGGCAACTGACACTGGGCTACACGTCCAGCGCGCGATTGTACGCGCCTGACGCTTCAATGCCGAGAGGATTTACGGCATCCTGCCACCCTTGTTTTTCAAATACTTGCCGCGCGCCGCCCAGCCAATGCTCGCAACGCGCCCCGACGGGAGAGCCATGATGACTCCACTGGTCCTGGCGTCCAGCTCACGCTGGCGTCATGAACTGCTTGAACGCCTCGGGCTGCCCTTCACCTGGACAGCCCCCAGCATCGATGAGACGCCGCGCCACGGAGAAAGTGCCGAGACACTGGTCCATCGCCTGGCACTCGGCAAGGCCGACGCCGTGGCGGATGCCTACTCCCATCACCTGATCATCGGCAGTGACCAGGTCGCCGTCTTCGAAGGCGAGATACTGGGCAAGCCGGCGGACCTGTCAGCCGCACGCGCCCAGCTGGCGCGCTTTTCCGGACGTCGCGTGCGCTTCGTGACCGGCCTCGCCCTGATCGACACGCACTCCGCGCGTCACTGGGTCTGTCATGACGACTACGAAGTCGTCTTCCGCTCCCTGACCAGCGCCGAGATCGAGCGCTACGTCGAGCGCGAACGTCCCCTCGACAGCGCCGGCAGCTTCCGCATGGAAGGCCTGGGCATCACGCTCTTCGAGCGTCTCGAGGGGCGTGACCCCAACAGCCTGATCGGACTGCCGCTGATTCGCCTGTGCGAACTGCTGCGTGAAGCCGGCGTCAACCCTCTGCTGGATGCGCCGCGCCCCTGAGAGACACCGCAGCCCCGACCGACGAGGGCTGCGGCCCTGGCTCGCCTACCAGGGCAGGCGGTAACTGACCGGCGATACCGTCGTCTCGAGCCCCATCGCACTGGCCATCACACCGGCGAAGCGCCGCGTGAAGCGCTCGAAGGGGTCCTGACGCGGCGTGTAATCGTGCAATTCCGCCTCTGGCGTCAGCTCAGTCGCCAGCTCTTCCAGCGTACCGGTACGATCGACCAGCCCCAGCCCCCGGGCCTGCTCGCCGGTCCAGATCAGCCCCGAGAACAGTTCGGGGTCATCCTTGAGGCGCTCACCACGCCCGGCCTTGACCGCTGCGATGAACTGCTGATGCGTCGTGGCCAGCACGCTCTGCCAGAAGGCACGCTGGTCCGGCGAGATTTCCGAGAACGGATCAAGAAACGCCTTGTTGTCTCCCGCCGTGAACACGCGACGCTCGATATCCAGCTTCTCCATCGGCCCCTTGAGCCCGAAGCTTGAGGAAATCACGCCGATCGAGCCCACCAGGCTCGAGGGTGCCGCGATGATCTCGCCGGCGCCGGCCGCCATGTAATAGGCACCACTGGCGCCGAGGTCTTCAATCACCGCGATCACCGGCTTGTCGCCCCGCTCTCGCAACCGCATCAGCTCGTCATAGACGCGCTGGGACTGCACCGGACTGCCACCGGGCGAGTTGATGTCGAGCACCACCGCCACGGAGGCCGGTGACTCCCAGGCCGCACGCAGCCCCTTGATGATGCGTTCGGCATTGGCTTCACCGTCCGCTTCGATCACGCCCTTCAGGCGCACCACGCCAAGATGCTGCTCGCCGGGCAGCGCCGCTGGCTGGCTGCCGAGCGTGAACAGAGTCACCGAGGTCGCGATCGAGGCGATGAACAGCAAGGCGAACAGGAAGCGGAAGAACAGCTTCCAGCGCCGCGAACGACGCTGCTCGGTGACCACGCCCTGCACCCAGCGGTCGATCATCTCGAGCTGCGCGGTGCGCTCGCGCGCCTGCCAGTCCACCTCTCGCTCGGGGGCGGCAGCCGCGCTCTGTCCACTCATGCCCTGCCCACTCATGCCCTGCCCGCTCAAGCCCGCTTCGCTCTCGTCCTTGCCACCCGCGCCTTCACGCCAGGGATCATGCGGCCTGTCACTCATCGATTGCTGCTCCTGTGCTGGGCGATCGCGACCATTACCTGGCCACGTACAGCCAATCCATCAATTCGTCGAAATGCGAGACGATGCGCTGCGGCGCACAGGCCTCAAGACGCGGCACACTGTGTACGCCGTAGTCGACACCGACACTGTGCATGCCAAGGGCACGCGCCATTTCCAGATCATATTCGGTATCGCCGACCATCAGCGCCTCATGCGCCTCAACGTTCAGCTCGGCCAGCAATTCCTCGAGCATGCGGGGATGCGGCTTGGACAGCGTCAGGTCCGCGGTGCGCGAGGCATGGAACCAGTCACCACAGTCATGGGCCGTGAACATGCGGTCCAGCCCGCGGCGGCTCTTGCCCGTCGCGACGGCCAGTAGCTGCTCGGGATGGCGACGCAGACGCTGGATGCCGGCCTCGACACCGGGGAAGAAATCCAGCGGCGTGGTATCGACCGCCACGAAATGCGCCTTGTAAGCCGCCACCAGCGCCTCGCACTGCTCGGCCGTCGCCCCCGGGAACAGGCGTTCCATGGCTTCGGGAAGCCCGAGACCGATGATGTCGCGCGCGGCATGGGCAGGCAGCTCACCCATGCCCGTCGCCAATGAGGCCGCCTGCAGGCAGTCGACGATACGCGCCTCGGAATCCATCAGGGTGCCATCCCAATCGAAGATGACCAGGCGATAGCGCGGTTGCGGCAGTCCTGCCGTGAGATCAGTCATGACGAGCTCCCAGCTCTCTGGCAGTGGCAAGAACGCGCTTCATCCGCTTGTCCAGTGGTGCGCACACGGTGACGGTTCGCCCGTCGATCGGGTCAGGAAAGCTGAGCTGGGCGGCATGCAGGAACAGACGTTCCAGCCCGACCTTCTTCGCCAGGGCATTGCCGCGCTCGGTGCCGTACTTGGTATCACCGAGCAGCGGATGCCCGGCATGCACCGAGTGCACGCGGATCTGGTGGGTACGCCCGGTGATCGGCTCGGCCTCGACCAGCGTCATGCTCGGATAGGCTTCACGCACCGCGTAACGGGTGCTGGCCGTCTTGCCGGACTCATCGACGCGCACCCGACGCTCACCATTGCCGCCGTCATAGCGCTCCAGCGGCGCATTGACGTAATCGCGACGTGAATCCCAGCGCCCCTCGACCAGCGCCAGATACAGCTTGGTCATCTTGTGGGCCTTGAGGTCGGCATTGAGCTGCAACAGCGCAGCCCGCGACTTGGCCAGCAGAATGCAGCCGGAGGTATCACGGTCCAGGCGGTGCACCAGCTCCAGGAACGGCAGGTCGGCGCGAATCTGGCGCATGGCCTCGATAAGGCCGATCTTGACGCCACTGCCGCCGTGCACGGCAAGCCCCGAGGGCTTGTTGATGACCATGAAGTCATCCGTCTCGTGCACGATGCAGCCCGCCAGCACCTCGCGCAGATTGTCACTGACTTCCTGCACGGCGGCTTCCGGCGATAGGCGCAGCGGTGGTACCCGCACCAGGTCTCCCGCCTGCAGGCGGTAATCGACCTTGATGCGCTTCTTGTTCACGCGCACTTCACCCTTGCGCACGATGCGATAGATCAACGCCTTGGGTGCGCCCTTGAGGCGGGTTCGCAGAAAGTTGTCGATGCGCTGCCCGGCCAATTCCGGGGCAACCTCGATCCACTGGACTGATTGGCCTTCGGCCATGTCGCACTCCTTTCCGGCCCCGCCTTCGCGCGGCCTGCTCATCTTGTTGCCGTGCGCCTGGGCGCACTCAGACCGGCCATTCTACGGTGTCATGCGACCAATGGGGAATCATCGTGCCACATGCTGCTCTCATCCGCGGCTCGCCGGGCCTCGTATCTCGGGCGATGTAGCGAAGCGTTTGATCTGGCAGCTGAATTGCTGGTACATACCTTTACTGGTATATTCGAGCTCAGTGAGATGGGCCTTCTCTATATGCCCGATCATCGTCTCCGCAGCCCTGTCACAGCGGCCGGAAAAACGGCGCACCCGGCACTTCAACAAGGTGCTTCACGCCGGCGGAGAGGGTCAGATGGCCCGCAATGAAGCAACGCGCACCGACATCAGCACCGTGCAGGTCACGCAAGCACCCTGTTGTCATCTACCCTGTCGGTAGCGTGCTGTCCCGCGCATCGCACCTGTCAATCACAGGCAGCGAAGGCAGCCCCAAGGACAGTCATTCGCGGCCAATGGCCGGACCAACAGCTGACGCAAAACATCGATGTCGCTCAGGTCTCACAGGACCTGATGACGATATCAGCGGGCGCGGAACGCATGACGCCGCGCGCCGCAGCGCAATCGCCCTTCGAGCCTTCGTTGCAGACTCCACGAGATGATGTCGCGAGAGCCCGAAAGCCGCCTGCGCAGGCAAGACAGCAAGATGCCCAGTCATTCATGGGCCAACGACACAAGACCGCTCGGGCATGAAGCCCGGGTAATCATTCGATATCCGTGCCGAAGGCCGGCGTCGATGAATCGGCAAATGCCAGGTGTTAGGGAAGAGACCGCAGGGCCGGAGGAGTACAAATCCCCGCAACACGTCCTGCCTCTTCCAAGTACTCAACATGATCATGCCGCATGTGGCCCGTCACGGACTTGCCTGCATGCGAAAAACGCATTCCACGACATGCGCTGAGCACAACACGAAGCGGAAAACGGTTCCTCGTCGCCGACGCACAATGCGGCTGCCCTTCGGCACGCCCAGTCTAGCGAGACGACATGAAACGGATGCTCATCAACGCGACCCAGCCGGAAGAGCTGCGCGTCGCACTGGTCGACGGACAACGCCTTTACGATCTCGACATCGAGTCCGGCGCCCGCGAACAGAAGAAAGCCAATATCTACCGCGGCAAGATCACCCGCATCGAGCCCAGCCTCGAAGCCTGCTTCGTCGACTTCGGCGCCGAACGCCACGGTTTCCTGCCGCTCAAGGAAATCTCCCGCGAGTACTTCTCCAAGGACCCCGGTCAGGGCCGCCCCAACATTCGTGAAGTACTCAAGGAAGGCCAGGAAGTCATCGTCCAGGTCGACAAGGAAGAACGTGGCAACAAGGGCGCCGCCCTGACCACCTTCATCAGTCTGGCCGGCCGCTTCCTCGTGCTGATGCCCAACAACCCGCGTGCCGGTGGTATCTCCCGCCGCATCGAGGGCGAAGAGCGCGCTCAGCTGAAGGAAGCGATGAACAGCCTGACCCTGCCGGACAAGATGGGCGTCATCGTGCGCACCGCCGGCATCGGCAAGAGCGCCGAAGAACTGCAGTGGGACCTCGACTACCTGGCCCAGGTGTGGGACGCGGTGACCAAGGCCGCCTCCAGTCGCCCTGCCCCCTTCCTGATCTACCGTGAATCCAACGTCATCATCCGTGCCATGCGCGATTACCTGCGCAATGACATCGGTGAGGTGCTGATCGACTCTCCGGAAGTCCAGGAGGAAGCGCTGTCTTTCGTGCGTCAGGTCATGCCGAGCTATCAGCAGAAGATCAAGCTCTACGAAGACGACGTGCCGCTGTTCTCGCGCTTCCAGATCGAATCCCAGATCGAGACCGCCTACCAGCGTGAAGTGAAGCTGCCCTCCGGTGGCGCCATCGTCATCGACCACACCGAAGCCCTCGTTTCCATCGACATCAACTCCGCTCGCGCCACCCGCGGCAGTGATATCGAGGAAACCGCGCTGCAGACCAACCTGGAGGCCTCCGACGAGATCGCCCGCCAGCTGCGTCTGCGCGATATCGGCGGCCTGGTGGTGATCGATTTCATCGACATGACGCCGGCACGCAACCAGCGTGAAGTCGAGAATCGTGTGCGCGACGCACTCAAGATCGACCGCGCTCGTGTCCAGATCGGTCGCATCTCACGTTTCGGCCTGATGGAAATGTCGCGCCAGCGCCTGCGTCCGTCACTGGGCGAGACCAGCGGCGTGGTCTGCCCGCGCTGTGACGGCCAGGGCACCATCCGTGACGTGCGCTCCATGGCGCTCTCCATCATGCGCCTGATCGAAGAAGAGGCCATGAAGGAGCGCAGCTCGCAGATCCGCGCCATCCTGCCGGTGCCGGTCGCGACCTACCTGCTCAACGAGAAGCGCGCCACGCTGTTCGACATCGAACGTCGTCAGGGCGTGAATGTCGTGCTGCTGCCGAACCCGGAGCTCGACACGCCGCACTACGAAGTCGTGCGTCTGCGTGATGACCACGTCGATGAAGACGGTGCCGACAAGTCCAGCTTCGAGCTGTCCGTCGAGACCGAAGTCGGCAAGGAACCGGATCCTAACTTCGACAAGCCGCCAGCACGCACTGAAGCAGCAGTCAAGAGCGTGTCCCACACCACGCCTGCCCCGGTTGCCGCACCGGAAGCGCCTGCCGCAGTGGCCGAGACTGCTGACAGCAGCAATGACAGCGATAGCCGCAACGGCAACGGCAAGAACAACGGCAATCGTCGTCGCAACGGCAACGGCAGCAGCAACGGCCGCAACCGCCAGGAGTCTCGTAACGACACTCGCAGCGAAGGCCGCAACGACAGCCGTCAGAGCTCGCGCAATGACAACCGTCAGGACAACCGTTCGAGCCAGGGCAATGACACCCGCGCTCAGGCCAGCAAGCAGGAATTCGTGGCGCAATCTTCAGCCCAGACTCCCGCCAGGACTGCCGCTCCGGCCACCGGTGGCGGCCTGCTGTCGCGCCTGGCCCGAGGCTTCAGCCGCCTGCTGGGCAATGACAGCGACACCGCCGTGCCGGCCAAGTCCAGCGAAGCCCGCAAGGCACTGGAAAAGGCCCGCGAGCGTCGCGAGACCGTCAGTGAAGCCAGCGCTCCGGCAGCGGCTCGCAACGATTCCCGCAATGGCCGTAACGCTGAACGTAGCGATGATCGCAAAAATGATCGTAACAACGACCGCAGCAATGACGGCCGTGGCAACGAGCGTGATGACAACCGCAAGGACTCCCGTCGTCGCAATGACAACGCGTCACGCAGCAACGACGCTGACAGCAGCAGCCAGAGCGATGGCCGCAACAACAAGCGCCGCCAGCGCAACGACCGTAACAACCGCCGCAAGTCCAACGAGTCGCGTCAGGATAGCCAGCAGGAAATCGTCACCAACGACAGCAAGCCGCAGGCCGAGCCGGAACAGACGTCGCAGGCTGACAACAGCCCGAAAGCCGAAGCCAGGAGCAGCGACAGCCAGAACGCCAAGGCCGACAACGCCAGCAAGCGCGATTCCGGCAAGCGCAGCGACAAGCCGGCACGTGGTGAAAAGCCGGCCAAGACCGACAAGGCCGAACAGGTCGACAGCAAGCAGGCACGCGAGTCCATCAAGGCAGCCGAACAGGCCGAGCAAGAGGAACAGCAGGTCAGCAGTGAAGGCCAGCAGACACGCAACAACCCGCGTGTGCGCAGCCGCCAGCACGCTCTGAACCCGCAGGCGGTCGAAGAGCAGAAATCGCTCAAGGCCATGACGCTGGCAGGCCCGCAGGCAGCCGCCACTCCGGTAGCCGCTGCTTCGGCAGCCGCTGCGGTACCGGCCATTGCCGAGGAAGGTGCCGAAGTCGTCAACGCCACTACCGCTGCTCCGCAGGGCGAAGGCAATGCACCGCAAGGCAACGACAGCGCTCCGCAGGCTGACACCAGTGCTTCGCAGGGTGAAGACAGCACCGCGACACAGGACGCACCGACCACCGCCGAGCAGTCTGCCAGCGAAGACCTCACGGCAGTCACCGCAGCGGAAGTCAGCGAGCCGAGCAACGAGACGCTGAAAGAGACGGTAGCCCCTGAGTCAGCGGCATCCGACGCGCAAGCGTCTGAGCCTGAGCCAGCGGAAGTGGTCGAGCCGGTCGCCGAAGCGCCGATCGAAGCACCTGTCGAAGAGGCGTCCGAAGCGCCTGCCACTGGCGCTCACCAGGCGCAGAAGACTGAGCAGCACGCCGCCCAGCGCACTGAGCAACACGCCGTCCAGCAGCCAAGCGTGCACCAGCCGCAGGCCAGCGCAGCTGACGACGCCGTCGACACGCCGGCCGTCACCGCTGCAGAAGTCGCACCGGAAGCCGCAGCCGATGAGCAGTCGCTGAAGGAAAGCGTGACCAGCGAAGCCGCTATGCCTGAAGCACCAGCCGTCGCCGAACAAAGCGTTCAGGCACCGGCCGCCGAAGCACAAGCTGCCGAGCAGACCGCAGCTCAGGCACCTGTTGCTGAAGCAGAGGAAGCGGTCGCCGCTGAAGCCGACACTGCCAGCCAGCCTGCGCAGCCTGTGGTGGAAGAACCTGCCGTGGAAGCAGCCGCCGCTGAACAGCCTGTACAGGAGGCCGCGCGCGAAGAGGCTCCTCAGCAGACTGAGACCAGCGAGGCGAAGGTGACGCAAAACGCTGACGTGGCCAGCCCTGAGACTGAGCCTGCCGTCAGCACTGAGCGCACCGCAGATACTGTCGCTGAAGCTGCTGAAGGCACTCAATCAGCTGAAGGCTCTGCAAACGCTGAGGGCTCTCTATCAGCTGACGGCTCTGCAAACGCTGACGGCTCTACTGATGCTGCTGAAGGTGCCGAAAGCGCCGTCAACGTCAGCGCCAGCGTCGAGAACGCCCCGGCCAAGGCAGCGTTCGCGACTGCCGAGCGTCACGACAATGTCGCCGTGGCGCAAGCCGTGAGCGACGACACCTCCACGGTGGAAGTCGCTGATAGCGAGCAGAAGCAGGCACCGAGCGAGCAAGGCGAGACAGCAGCGGCAGAAGGCGTGCAGCAGGACAGCACGCAGCCAGCCACCGAGACCCGCCGTCGCCGTGGCGAACGCGCCTACAACGATCCGCGCGAAGTGCGTCGTCGTGAGCGTGAAGCTGCCGAGCGTGCTGCTGCACAACAGGCCAGCGCAGAGACTCAGGACACGACCGCTCAGGATGACAGCAACACGTCACACTGAGACCTGAGGCTGGCGCCCTGCCCCTGCCGTCACTCTGCTGCCCCTTTCAGCCACAAGCGCTGAAGGGGGCGCCAGAAAGGCAGCAAGACAGGGTCTAGTACTGAAAACAAGAACGCCCCGCAGGCAAGCCTGCGGGGCGTTCTTGTTTTCGGCGTATAGCGCAGTGTACACGATGCTGGGCCTCAGTCCTCGGGCATCACCCTTCAGGCATCATCCCCAGCTCGCGCGGCTCCTGCTCGAGCCAGATCCCGAAGCGGGTGTGGACGGCCTCGCGCACCTCCTGCGCCAGTGCCAGCAGCTCCGTGACGGCCCCCTCGCCGAAGTGCACCAGCACCAGCGCCTGCTGAGCATGCACGCCGACATGGCCTCTGCGCGCGCCCTTGAGACCACATTGATCGATCAGCCAGCCTGCTGCCAGCTTGATGCTGCCATCGGCCTGCGGGTAATGCGGCAAGCTCGGGAAGCGAGACAACAACACCTGGGCCTCAGACTGGGGAAGCTGCGGATTCTTGAAGAAACTGCCGGCATTGCCCAGTTGCGCGGGGTCGGGCAACTTCTCACTGCGCGTGGCAATCACCGCCCGGGCGACCTGCAACGGCGTCACCTCCTCCCCTTGTGGCAGCGCCGCACTGACGCGCTGGGCGAGGTCGCCATAGCCGAGCCGGGGCGCCGCCTGGCACGATACCTTCAACTCCAGACGCGTGATCAGCACGCGATGCTCAAGCGCGCGCTTGAAGATGCTGTCGCGATAACCGAACTCGCATTCCTCACGATTCATCCAGCGGCAACTGCCATCTTCCAGCGACATGACTTCCAGGCGCAGCAAGTGGTCTGCCAGCTCGACGCCATAGGCGCCGATATTCTGGATAGGCGCCGCACCGCAGCAACCGGGAATCAGCGCCAGATTTTCATAGCTCCACCAGCCGGCGGCGGCCAGCTCCATCACCAGGGCATGCCAGCGCTTGCCGGCCTCGACGCAGACCGTGGCCGTCAGGCCGTCTTCTGCCGGCGTGATGGTGACCTCGTCAAAGGCCGGGCGCATGACATGGGCATCCAGCCACGGCAGCAATACCAGGTTGCTGCCGCCGCCGATCACCACCAGACGCTCACCAGCCCGCCGGGAGGCCAGCACCTGTGCCCTTGCAGCCTCGATGGTGTGTGGCTCGCTCAGGGCACGTGCACGCGCCGAGAAGCCCAGCGTATTGCAGCCATCCAGCGCCACACCCTCACGTTGCGAAGTGTTGTCGCCTGCGCCCTGATTACTCGATACCTGAGTCATGAGCGTGCCCGCGCCGTGGTCGCCGCAGGCAGTGCCGCGATGAGCGCCTCGCAGGCCACATCGATCAGATCCAGCACACGCTCGAAGGCATCGGGGCCCCCGGTGTAGGGGTCCGGTACCTCACGCCTGCCCGCTGCCAACGCAGGCAGCGGAGTCGGCAGCAGGTCCAGCAGGCGACCGATCAGCGCTTGATCGCCACTGCTGCTGCGCTCGGCCACGGCACGGGTATCGGCAAGATTGGCGTCATCCATCACCAGAATCAGGTCGAAGTCGTGAAAGTCCTGCTCGCACAACTGACGGGCACGCAGCGCGCTGATGTCGTGTCCGCGCCTGGCCGCATGGGCAATGGCCCGCGAATCAGGCTGACCGCCGACATGCCAGTCACTGGTACCACAGCTGTCCACCGTGACAATCTGCTCCAGGCCATGGCGCGTCAGCGCGGCACGCAACACGCCTTCGGCACTGGGCGAGCGGCAGATATTGCCCAGGCACACCATCAGGATGCGCTCCAATGGCGCCTGACGCCGGGCCAGTTGCTCAAGAAGCTCGCTCATCAGGCCTCTCCGCTCTCGCTGCCTGCCGCTGCTTGCGCCAACCAGTCACGCACGCGCTCGAGATCCTCAGGCGTATCGACACCGGCTGGATGCGCCGTGCAGGCAATGGCCACCTGGATGGCATGGCCATGATGCAGCGCGCGCAACTGCTCGAGCTGTTCGAGCTGCTCCAGCGGGGCCGGCAGCCAGTCGACGTAATCGGTCAGGAAGCTGGCACGATAGGCGTAGAGACCGATATGGCGCAGCCAGGAATCGGTGGCCAGCATGTCCGGCGGCGTGGTGAAGTGCTCGCGGTCCCACGGGACAGGCGCGCGCGAGAAGTACAGGGCACGCCCACGCAAGTCACGTACCACCTTGACCACATTGGGATTGAACAGGCTGTCGACGCTGGCGATCGACTCCGCCAGCGTGGCGATCGAGGCACCCGCGTCTTCCTCGAGACGTACCGCCACCTGATCGATCAGCGCCGCCGGCAGCAACGGCTCATCGCCCTGGACGTTGACCACCAGGGTCTCGGGGGCCAGCGCCAGCAGCGTGACCACCTCGGCAAGGCGGTCCGTCCCGCTGGGATGATCGGCACGCGTCATCACCACCTCGGCCCCGAAGCCTTCACAGGCCTCACGGATGCGCTCGTCATCGGTGGCGATCACGACCCGGCTGGCCTGACTGGCGCAGGCATTGCGCCAGACGTGCTCGATCATCGGCTGGCCATGAATGTCCGCCAGGGGCTTGCCCGGCAGGCGTGAGGAGTTGAAGCGCGCCGGAATCACGACCACAAAGCCGGATTCGCCCTCTGAACGGCTGTCGTCTGCCTGCCCCTGCTGCAGAAGGTCACTCATCAGCCGCGGCTCCCCTTGAGCTTCTCATCGGCATCCATCTGGCGCGCTTCTTCTTCCAGCATGACGGGAATGCCGTCGCGTACCGGATAGGCGAGGCCATCGTAGAAGCACTTGAGCTCGGCATTCGCCGCATCATAGGTCAGCTTGGCCTGACACAGCGGGCAAACCAGTAGCGCGAGCAGTTCCTTGTCCATCGAGACATCTCCGGAATAACAGCAGAAAAGAAAGAAAATTCAGCGATCAAGCACTCAGAGCGCCTCAAGGCGTTTGGCGAGCCAGTCCACCAGCGCCTGGTCCGGACGCGCCTCGACATCCAGCGCCCAGCAGCGCTCATTGGCGAAGCTGCGACACTTGACGGCGTCCTTGGCGGTCATCACCACGGGCAGATTGTCGGAAAAACGCAGATCCGTCGGCGTGAAACGATGGTGGTCCGCCAGCGGGCGCGGCAGATGCTCGACACCGAGATTGGTCAGGGTGCGGAAGAAGCGCTGCGGATTGCCGATACCGGCCAACGCATGCACCTGACCGCTGAACGGCAGCTGGTGGGCAGGATAGCGCACGTCGTCGATCAGGTGGCGCCAATGGACCGGCGTCAGCTTCATGCAATGCGATTCCACCGGCAGACGCGAGCAGTCGATGACCCCGTTGGAGATCACCGCATCGACACTGGCGAGACGCGATAATGGCTCACGCAGCGGCCCGGCGGGCAGGCAGCGCTGATTGCCGAAGGCACGCTCACCGTCCACGACCACCAGCTCGATATCGCGCCCCAGCGCATGGTGCTGAAGGCCATCATCGGAGAGCAGGATGTCGCAGCCCGCGGCAATCAGGCGCCGCGCCGCGCTCGGGCGATCCGGGTCGACCGCCACCGGCAGGCCGGTCTGCTGGGCCAGCATCACCGGCTCATCGCCAGCATGCTGAGGGTCGGTATCGGCCTGCACGTAGAGGGGATAGCGCGGCGAATGCCCGCCGTAGCCGCGCGAGATGATGCCCGGGCGCCAGCCCTGCTCGCTCAACCAGCGCCCCAGCCAGGCGACCAGCGGCGACTTGCCGGTGCCACCGACGGTGATGTTGCCGATCACGATCACCGGCACCGGCGCCTTCCAGACCTCACGCTTGCCGGTGAGATAGGCGTTGCGCTTGCGCGCCACCACATTCCTGTAGACATGTTCCAGCGGGCGCAACAGGTGCAGCCAGCCGGCGCCGCGATACCAGGCGTCTACCAGTCGTTCACTCATGCGTCCGCCGTCTCCCGGAACTGGATGCGATGCAGCGCGGCATAAGCACCTTCCTGAGCAATCAATGATTCGTGGGTGCCGTCTTCGATGATCTCTCCATCATCCATCACCAGGATGCGGTCCGCCTTCTCGATGGTGGACAGACGGTGAGCGATCACGAAGGTCGTCCGGCCCTGACACACTTCTTCCAGCGCGCGCTGGATATAGCGTTCGGATTCGGTATCCAGCGCCGAGGTGGCCTCATCCAGCACCAGAATCGGTGAGTCCTTGTAGATGGCACGTGCGATGGCGATACGCTGACGCTGACCACCGGAGAGCATCACGCCATTGTCGCCGACGATGGTGTCGTAGCCTTCACTCATGCGCTCGATGAATTCGTGGGCATAGGCCGCACGCGCCGCCTCTTCCACCCGCGCCTTGTCGACCTCATCGGTGCCATAGGCGATGTTGGCGGTCAGGTCGGCATTGAACAGGGTGACGTTCTGCGAGACCAGCGCGATCTGCTGACGCATCGGACGCAGCTTGTAGTCCTCGATGGCGACATCGTCGATCAGGAGGCGGCCGGTGGTCGGCGCATAGAAGCGCGGCAACAGGCTCATCAATGTCGACTTGCCCGACCCCGAGCGCCCGACGATGGCGACCATCTGTCCCGGCTTCACCTCCAGATCGATGCCCTTGAGCACCTCCGGCTGATGATCTGCATAGCGGAAGTGGACATTGTCGAAGCGTACACGGCCCTCGAGACGCCCCTCGGGCACCAGGGTGCCGTTGTCCGGCTCTGCCGGCGTATCCAGCAGACCGAACAGTTCTTCCGAGGCCGCCATGCCCTTCTGGATCTCGCCGTTGACTTCGGTCAACTGGCGAACCGGCTTGGCCATCATCGAAGCGGCGGTGATGAAGCCGACGAACTCGCCGGCGCTCATGCCGGCCATCAGTTCCGGCGCCATCGCCAGCCATACCAGCGTGGCAAGCGCCACGGCGATCAACAGCTGGATGACCGGCGTGGCGGTGGCCTTGGTCAGCGCTTCCTTCATCTTCTGCTCGCGGTTGTAATCACTGACCGCCGCGAAGCGTGCCTTCTCGTAATCCTCGGCACCGTGGGTACGCACGACACGATGACCGGACAGCGCCTCGGAGGCCACGTGGGTCACCTCGCCCATCGAGCCTTGGATACGCTTGGAGAGCTTGCGAAAGCGCTTGCTGGCATAGCTGACCACCCAGCCGATCAGCGGCGTGACCGCGATGAACACCAGTGTCAGCTTCCAGTTGGTCCAGAACAGATAACCCAGCAGGCCGAGCACGAAGAAGCCTTCGCGCATGATGATGGTCAGCGCCTTGGTGGCCGCGCCGGTGATCTGCTCGACATGGTAGGTGACGCGAGTGATGAGATGGCCGGTGGAGTTCTCGTCGAAATAGCGCCCCGGCAGGTGCAGCATGTGGTTGAACACCGTGGTACGCAGGGTGTGCACCACGTTGCGTGCCACATCACTCATGCAGTAGGTGCCCAGGAAGGTGCCGACACCGCGCACGGCGAACATGCCGATCACGAACAGCGGCAGGAACAACCTGAACTGGGCATCAGGATTCTGGATGCCGTCGATCAGACGCTTCATCATCTCGGCCAGCGCCGTACTCGAGGCACCGTAGATGATATAGCCGACGATAGCGGCCAGAAACATCTTCCAGTACGGGCGAACATAGCCGAGCAAGCGGCGGTAATGAATCCAGGTGGAGTCGCGACTCACGGGGTCTCCATAGACTTGGGCGGCGCCCTCATGGGGCATCCGGTGATGATGATTCCGTCCCGATACGCGTACTGATGCGCACACGGGTGATACCCACTTCAGCGGCGGCGTCCAGCGCCGTGACCACCTTGGCGTGGGGCGTGCGGCCATCGGCTTCGAGGATCAACCCGAAGCGATCTGCCTGGTCCTTGTACTGCGCAAGTTGCGCTCCCAGTTCATCCTCGCCGAGGCTTGCCTCGCCGAGCGTAAAATCGCCTGCCGCCCCGATGCTCAGGATCAAGGGCGCCTGCTCTACCGTGCTGGCCTGACTGGACTGCGGCAGGATGAGGTCCAGCGCTCGACGGCTATCGAAGGTGGTCGAGACCATGAAGAAGATCAGCAGCAGGAACACCACGTCGATCAGCGGGGTGAGATTGACCTCCACTGACTCACGCTGGCGACGCGGAAACCTCATGACGGCCTCCCGGCACCTGCCCCCTTGCCATCATCGCCACCATAGGGGTCATCGGCGTCACGACGCATGTAGGCCGGCAGGTCTTCCGGCAGTCGCTCATGGGGCTCCGGCACCTGGCCGGGGCGCTGGCCCGGGCGACGGTCGATGCCGTCATGGCTCTCGGCCAGCCCGAGCTCGCCCTGGTGGTGCGAGATATACTCCACCACCTGCCCTGCCTGCTCCTCCATGTTGACGGTGATGTCCTCGACACAGCGCTGGAAATAGCGATGGAACATCAGTGCCGGAATCGCCACCGTCAAACCGGACGCCGTCGTCACCAGCGCCTGGGATATCCCGCCGGCCAGCTCCTGGGCTCGCTCGGCGCTACCTGCATCGACGATCACGGCAAAGACGTCGATCATGCCGACCACCGTGCCCAAGAGCCCCAAAAGCGGCGTGATGGCGGCGATGGTGCCCAGCGGACTCAGGAAGCGCTCCATGTCATGGATGACGGCCACGGCCGACTCCTGCATGCGCGCGCGGACCTGCTCATTGCCCAGGCGCGCATTGCGCAGCCCCGCCGCCAGCACGTTGCCCAGCGGCGAATGACTCTCCAGCCAATAGACATTGACCTGCCCCTGGCTGATCAGTTCACACACTTGCTGTCCCAGCCCCTTCGGCGCGATGCGTCGACGACGCAGCGTCCACAGGCGCTCGAGGATGATGGCCAGTGCCACGACGGAACATCCGAGGATGGGGAGCATCAAGACTCCCCCTGCGTACAAGGCTTCCAGCATGTGACCTCTCCCTTGGTCTCGATGCCTCTTCGGGCACCATTGTTGTCGTGTCAGATGTCACGCGCCATCCCTGTCGCGCAGGCCGTTTGAAACCGCCATGCATCTGATCATTCAGCGGATTTTACCCCAAGGCACCTCACTCCGATACCGCCAGCCCTGCGCGCTGGTTGCAGCCGCTCCCCCTGCGGCGACCACTCCCAGTACAAGGCGCCATCCAGCCCGACATGCCAGAGGCACTCGACATGACGCGCCAGACGCTCCACCACGTCCGGATGCGGGTGGCCATGCGGATTGTAGCGACCGGCGCTGACAATCGCGTGACGTGCCGCCAGGCTTTCAAGCCAGGCATCACCACTGCTGGTGCGGCTGCCGTGATGTGCGACCACCAGCAACGGCAAGCCGCGCCCGGCCAGGCGCTGGCGCAGCGTCTCCTGCAACTCGCGCTCCTGCTGCTGGCCGATATCGCCGGTCAGCAACGCCAGTGGGCGCGCGCCATGTGCTATCAAGACCACGCAGGAGTGCGCGTTGTCACGTCGAGTCGTCAACCCTGGTGGCGGCCACAGCATCTCGAGACGTACGGGGCGGCCCTGCAGCTGACCGAGGGTGATGCTGCGCCCGGCGACACACTCCCGCATCGCCACCTCATCGAGCCAGCTTACCTGACGCTCCAGTCGCGCCCGCTGCCCGGCCGGCACCCACAGGGCGGCGATCTCCTCGGCAGACAAGGCCTGCAGACCGCCGGCGTGATCGCCATCCCCGTGACTCATGATCACGCCGATGGGTTCTCCCGCCACGAATGGCGCCCCCGGCAAGCGGGCGCCGGTATTGCGCGACGCCGCCCCCAGGTCATAACGCCAGTACTTCGGCATCTGCCGTGACCCACCTGTCGACTCGCTTGCGCTCGGCGCCAGATGACTGCGCAGCGACAGTGCCAGCCCCTGCCCGACATCGTGTACCGTCAGACTGAGCGCGGGCGCCCGGGGCGAGACCGAAGCGGCTTCTGTCGCGCGCGTGACGGTGGCCAACGCAGGCGGTGACCACGGCGAGGCCAGCGCCGCCAGCGTCAGCCCCCAGCAGAGCGCCACGCTGCCACACAGGCGTTTCAGACGGCCATCCAGGCCCGGCACACCCTCCGCCAGCCAGGCACCCAGCAGGGCCATGACCGCGAGCGTCTGAATCAAGGCCGAGGGAGTAGTGTCTGTCTGGCCCGCCGCCATAGGCACCTGTGGCCAGCGCCCTTGCGTCGATGCCAGCGAGGACAATACCTCCATCGTCTGCGCCATGCCCTGCGCCAGCAGCTGCCATAGACGACTGCTGAATACACCGTCGGCGAGCATCGCCGCGAGCCATGACGGGACAAGTCCCGTGAACAGCAACAGCTGCTCGAGCCCCGCAAGCCCCCAGCCCAGCATGCCAATCGGCACGATCAATAGCGTCACCAGGGGCGCCATCACCAGATTCATCGGCAGCGAAAGCCAGGACAACTGGCCGCGTGACAGCAACAGGGCCGCCCCCATGACCAGCGTCAGCAGCCACTGGCTGCGCAACGTGGCCAGACACCAGCCGCGCAATCCCAGCGGACGCGAGCGGCCCTGCCAGGCCAGCAGCAACACCGCCACGGCGATGAATGACAACCAGGTGCCCGGGCGCCATAGCGCCAGCGGGTCCAGACCCAGCACCAGAATCAGCGCCAGCATCCAGACCTGCCAGACACCCAGGCCGCTGCGACCACTGGCCATCCAGAGCCCGACCGTCACCATCAAGGCGGCACGCAGGGCCGGAGGCGCCAGGCCTGCCAGCAAGGCGAAACTCCAGGCCGCCAGACAGGCAAGCCACCAGGGCGCGACGCTGAATCGCCACCCGCCCGGGCGCCAGAGGCGCAGCACGCCGAAACTCAGCCCCAGCACCAGGCTGGCCATCAGGCCGACATGCAGCCCCGACACCACCACCAGATGCGTCAGTCCCGTGGCGTTCAGCGTGTCCCAGTCGTCATGGGTCAGCGCCGAGACCTTGCCCAGCGTCAATGCCGCCAGCCATCGACAGGGCGAGTCCGGCCAGTCGACCAGCGCCCCGCCTTCGCCGCAGCGCTGCCACAGAGCCTGCTCGGCATGAAGGCGCAGTGCTGCCAGCCCGCCTGGCGGCGCCAGGCGCTGCGCAAGGGACAGTTGGCGCACGTAACCCGTCGCAACGATACCTTCACGCCATAGCCAGGCGACACGGTCAAACTCCGCTGGGCTCGCTGAGCGCCCGAAGGCAGGGTTGCTGGCACCATGAGGCGGCACCAGACGCACGACCATGCGCCAACGCTCACCGGCCTGCCAGGGAGTCGCCAGCGCCTCGCGTGTCGCGACATTGCGGGGCAGCTTGCGTGGCCAGTAACGTCGAAGCTGGACCCGCTGATCCACCAGCCGCTGACAGGCTGCCTGACGCCCGGCATCAGCGGCGGGCTCCCCCGTCGGCTGGAAGAGACCACAGCGCGAGACACGCAACACCAGGCGCACCGAGTCATCAGGCGTCGGCAGTGCGCGATTGACCTGTTCGACCTGGCCTTCCAGCCACAGCTCCTGCCGTGTAAGCGCCTCAGCCATCACCAGCGGCTGCTGATGAAGGCCAATCACCAGTCCGAACCCCAGCGCTGCCGACAGTCGCAGTCTCAAGACTCCGAGCCGAGAGCGGCGTGACTCGGCACCGGGAGCTGGATGCGGAAAAGCACGAGTGAGCGTGGCTGCCAAGGCCCCGGCTACCATCAGCCAGCAGAGCAGCAAGGCGAGCAACAGCAGGTTGTCGCTCAGCGTCATGAAGGCGGCCCAGCCGTGCGCCCCGCCCTCTTGCGCGCCGAACCCTGCCGATGAGCGTGATTGCCAATCCGCGCCCCACTCACCCTGACGTGACAGCCAGATCCCCGCCACCAGTCCCGCCAGCTGCTGGGCCAGCGAGGCCGGTGACAGCCACAATCGAGCGGGATGGGACGATTTATTCACGGTGGCGCCTGACATGTTTCTGGCCTCTTGCAAGGTCACCCATGGCTCAGCCCGTCAGGCATGGCGCGGGCTTTGCTGCGCTCAGTGTCGAATCGAGACACGCGGGTTGCAGATCACGAACCGGATAACTGCGCAGTCAGCATGGCAGTCCTGCAGCCATGTATGGATAATGGCCGGCGTTGAATGCCAAATGGCCAAGTCATGCCTCGTCGTCTACTCAAGCGGCTCCTGCCGGAACCGGATGCGCTCAAGCGCAAGAAGTCGCTGCGCTTCATGCATCACCTGATCGCCGATCCCGCACTGTGGGCGTTGTCGCGACGCACCGTGGCCAATGCCTGCATGGTGGGGCTGTTCTGTGCGCTGCTGCCGATTCCCTTCCAGATGGTGGTGGCCGCCTTCGGCGCCTGGGCACTGCGCTGCAATCTCGCGCTGTCGGTGGGGCTGGTATGGGTGACCAACCCGCTGACCATGCCGGTGGTCTACTACGCCACCTACCGCGTGGGCGCCTGGATGCTCGACACGCCCGCACGCGTGATGCCGGAGCAGGTCTCCGCGGCCTGGTTCGCCAACCAGCTGGAAGACATCCTGCCCGCCCTGGCGCTGGGCTCGCTGGTCAGCGCCGTCGTCCTCGCACTGCTGGCCAACATGCTGGTCCGCCTCTTGTGGCGCTATCAGGTAGTCCGCAACTGGCGCAGCCGCCGCAAGGCGCGCCTGGCCGCCAGGCGTTGCAACAAGGAGCAGTCGTCACGCCAGAACGCTGCGCAGGACACGGATAAGCTCTGAACGCTGCCGACAGACACGCATGAAAAACGCCCCGCCATCGAGAGATGGCGGGGCGTTTGGCTTTCTGGCTAGCGTGAATCAGGCAGCGGCTCGATTCAGCCCTCGTGCAGCTTGCCGCCGTCCAGGCGCAGCACACGGTGCTGGTGCGCGGCCAGACCGTTGTCGTGGGTCACGATGATGAAGGCCGCCTGCGCTTCACGCGCGATGTCATCCATCAGCTCGAGAATGCGCGCCGCCGTGGTCTGATCCAGGTTGCCGGTCGGCTCATCCATCAGCACCAGACTCGGATCCGTCACCAGCGCACGCGCGATGGCGACGCGCTGGCGCTCCCCCCCGGACAGCTCGCCCGGCTTGTGATCGGCGCGCGGCGCCATGCCGACCCGCTCCAGCAGCTTGCGCGCCTTGACGGCAGCGTCGGAACGCTTGTGGCCACGGATGATCAACGGCATCGCCACGTTCTCTTCGGCACTGAATTCCGCCAGCAGATGGTGGAACTGATACACGAAGCCGATGTGCTGATTGCGGAAGCTGCCCAGCGCCGACTCGCTGAGTTCGGACAGGCGCTGGCCGGCCACCTTCACGATACCCTGGGTGGGATGGTCCAGTCCACCGAGCAGATTGAGCAGCGTGGTCTTGCCGGAGCCGGAGCTGCCGACCACGGCGACTCGCTCACCGGCATGCACGCGCAGCTCCAGCTCGTCGAGGACCTGCACCTCTCGCGGGCCCTCATCGTAACTGCGGCTCAGGCGCTCACAGATCAGCATCGGCTTGCCGTGGGCCTGACCCGGCGCGTGAGTGTCAGAAGCCGGCGTCGGCATGGCGGTGTCTCCAGCAGCGGAACGGATGGATGCATCAGACGGTGTCGACGGATTACTCATAGCGCAGCACCTCCGCCGGCTGGATGCGCGAGGCGCGCCAGGCCGGATACAGCGTCGACAGGAAGCTCAGCACCAGCGCGGAGCCGATGATGATGCCCATGTCGCTCATCTCGAGGCGCGATGGCAGATAGCTGATGAAGTAGACGTTGGGGTCCAGGAACTGGATACCGAAGGTCGACTGCACCCAGGCGATGATGTCGGAGACGCTCAGCGCCAGCGCCACCCCGGCGATGGCGCCGATGATGATGCCCAACACGCCGATGGTCAGCCCCTGCACGATGAAGATGCCCATGATGGAACCGGGCCTGGCCCCGAGGGTACGCAGGATGGCGATGTCGGCGTGCTTGTCCGTCACCATCATCACCAGTGTCGAGACGATGTTGAAGGCCGCGACGGCGACGATCACCATCAGCAGCAGGCCGATCATGTTCTTCTCCATCTGGATGGCGGCGAACAGGTTGCCGTGGGTACGCTTCCAGTCCATGCCGCGATACTGCGGCCCCAGCTGGCTGACGATGTCACGCGTGACCTGATCGGCGCTGAACAGGTCATCGAGCTTCAGGCGCACCCCCTGGACGTCACCCTCATTGAAGCGTGCCAGCTTGGCCATGTCCGAGATATCGGTGTAGGCAAGGCTGGCATCGACGTCCGCACCGACCTTGAAGATACCGGTCACCGTGAAGCGCTTGAGACGCGGGAAGATGCCTCCCGGCGTGATGGAGGCCTCGGGCACCAAGAGCGTGACGCGATCCCCCACGCCGACGCCCAGATTGCGCGCCAGCAGCTCGCCCATCACGATGCCCCAGCTGCCGGGCGTGAGATCCGCCAGGCTGCCCTGCACCATGTGCTCGCTGATGATAGAGACCTGGTCCTCCGCGGACGGATCGATACCGGTGACCAACGCGCCCTTGTTGCGGCCGTTGGTGGTGAACATGCCCTGCTGCTCGATATAGGGTGCCGCACCGACGACATGCGGCTTCTCGCGCAGCTTGCCGGCCAGCGTCTCCCAGTCGGTGACGCTGTCACGCGCCTCGACGCGCACATGCGGCACCATGCCCAGCACGCGGGTTCGCAGCTCATGGTCGAAGCCGTTCATCACCGACAGCACCAGAATCAGCACGGCGACGCCCAGCGACAGCCCCAGCATCGAGGTCAAGGAGATGAAGGAAATGAAATGGTTACGGCGCTTGGCGCGGGTATAGCGCAGGCCGATCAGAAAGGGTAGGCGATCCAGCAGCATCGAAGTCGATTCCTTGGGTCAGGGTCGCGGGCCATGATACGCATTCCGCAGGCTTGGCGCATGGAGCCATATTCGAACGCAGTTTGCCAGCCTTCGTCTGTGGCCAACATGAACCGCCATCATGGCAAGACATGTGCACGTCAGGCACCACAGGGCTAGCGTCGGCGCATGGCTCTGCTATCATCGCGCGCCGAGTCCGCGGCATTGCGGCTTGCGCCTTTATCGTTACCTCTTCATCAGGGAGATGCCCATGGCCACCCGTCTGCTCGCCGAATGGCACCCGCAGGACGCCATCCAGCTCAGCTGGCCCAGCCCGCACAGTGACTGGAGCGAGATGCTCGAGAGCATCGAAGCCACCTGCGAGGCCATGGTGATCGCCATCAGCCGCTATCAGCACGTGATGATCAGCGTCAGCGATGACGCCACCCGCGAGCGCCTTGCCGCACGCTTCGCCGGTTTCGGCGTACCCGCCGAGCGCCTGCATCTTTACGTGGCGCCGTTGGATGACACCTGGACGCGCGACCATGGCCCCATCACCGTCGAACGTGATGGCCAGCCGGTGCTGCTCGACTACACCTTCACCGGCTGGGGCGGCAAGTTCGAGGCCGCCCGCGACAATGCCCTGACCCGAGCGCTGGCCGCTCAAGGGGCTTACGCAAGCCTGGTGGAAAGCCGCGGCTTCATTCTGGAAGGCGGCGGCATCGAGAGCGACGGCCAGGGCACCCTGCTGACCACCGAAGCCTGCCTGCTCAACGACAACCGCAATGCCGGCCTGAGCCGCGCCCAGGTCGAGGCGCAACTCAAGGCCGATTTCGGGGTCAAACGCGTGCTGTGGCTCGCCAATGGTCACCTGGAAGGCGATGACACCGACAGCCATGTCGACACCCTGGCGCGCTTCTGCGACCCGCGCACCATCGCCTATGTCCGCTGCGATGATCGCGACGACCCGCATTACCCTGCACTCAAGGCGATGGAAGCCGAACTTGAAGCACTGCGCGATGCCAATGGCGACCCGTACTTCCTGGTACCGCTGCCGTGGCCAGATGCCTGCTTCGATCCGGACGACGGCCATCGTCTGCCGGCGACCTACGCCAACTTCCTGATCATCAATGGGGCCGTGCTGGTGCCGACCTACGCCGATCGTCACGACATGATCGCTCTCAAGGCCCTCGCCAGCGCCTTCCCCAAGCGTGACATCATTCCGGTCGATTGCCGCGCCGTGATTCGCCAGCATGGCAGCCTGCACTGCATGACCATGCAACTGCCCAAGGGCACGCTGGCCACCTCGAACACCTCTCAAGGAGCACTGTGATGACTGCTTCCCGCCGTACACTCAAGGTCGGTGTCGTCCAGCAACAGGGCTGGCCCGACAAGGATACAAGTCTGGCGGCCAGCGAAGCCGCCATTCGTCGCCTTGCCGCCGATGGCGCTGAGCTTGTGATGCTGCAGGAGCTGCATGCCAGCCACTACTTCTGCCAGACCGAAGACACCGAGATCTTCGATCTCGCCGAGCCCCTCGACGGCCCGACCACCCAGCGTCTTGCCGGGCTGGCCGCCGAACTCGGCCTGGTGATCGTCGGCTCCATCTTCGAGCGCCGCGCGGCGGGCGTGTATCACAACACCGCCGTGGTGCTCGACAAGGCCGCTGGCCTGGTCGGCACCTTCCGCAAGATGCACATTCCGGATGACCCCGGCTTCTACGAGAAGTTCTACTTCACGCCGGGCGATGCGCCCAGCGCACAGGCCCCGCGCCGCGGCTTCGAGCCCATCGACACCTCGGTCGGCCGTCTGGGCGTGCAGGTCTGCTGGGACCAGTGGTATCCCGAAGGCGCACGCCTGATGGCGCTGGCCGGTGCCGAGATGCTGCTCTACCCCACCGCCATCGGCTGGGACCCGCGCGACGATGAAGCCGAACAGACACGCCAGAAGGATGCCTGGACCCTGATCCAGCGCAGCCACGGCGTCGCCAATGGCGTGCCGGTGATCGTCGCCAACCGCGTCGGTCATGAAGTGGACCCGACGCCCGCCAGCGAAGGCATCCAGTTCTGGGGCGGCAGCTTCATCTGCGGCCCCCAGGGCGAGCTGCTGGCGCATGGCGGCACCGAGCCCGAGGAGCTGCTGGTCGAGCTGGACCTGGCGCGCGGCGAAGACGTGCGCCGCATCTGGCCTTACCTGCGCGATCGTCGCATCGATGCCTATGGTGATCTCACCGAGCGCTATCGCGACCGCTGAGCCCATCGGGCTTTGCCGGCCTGACAACAACGCGCTGTCGAGATCATACAGACCCGCAGAGACAGGAGGGCGCCCAGCGAGGCGCCCTCTTCTGTTTCGATCTGTCGGCGTAGCCGGCCTCTTCCGCCACGCCACCCCGGGTGATTCAGTCTCTCGGAGACCTCTACTGGTCCCCGCATGCCGCCGTGGCCTGACTTGCCATCCCGGTCACGCTAGGCTAAACAAGATAACGCGATAAAAAATCACGTCTCCCTTGCTGCAATCAGGACGCAGAGCATGCCCGAATACCAGTTGATGGCCAGAATAGAAGCGGCCTTCGATACGCAGATCAGCGCCGCCGATCAGGTCATCACCGCGGTCAGAGAAGAGAATTCGACACTCTGGCGACTGGATGGCGTCAGTGCCGATAGCGAATGGCTCAGCCAGGCGTTGCAGGACGTATGGTATCAGGATGGCCAGGACGGCCGAGTCACCCGCCCTTACCTGGGCGTGGTCGCCGCAGGCCCGACGGTGATCGAGCGCGTCGCGGCACTCAACGCGGCCAAGGAGCAACTGGCGGAGCTCTTCGCCGAGCTGCGCGAGAAATATCCCGACCAACTGGCCGAACTGAAGGCGATACTGCCCTTCCGCCACCCGGGACTGAATCAGCACCTGAGGGGCGATGGCCTGGCGCGACTGCATCTCAAGCAGTGCTGGCGGCGGGTGCCGGTGGCAGAAGCGCCGGTGGCGCGGGTGCGCTTCGCCTGGTACAGCTCCGGACGCTCGATCCAGCGCGTCAGCGTGGCGGAGTGTGAAGCCTTGCTGCTGAAACTGGATACCGAGGCCGAGCACGTACGCCTGCAGCTCAAGCTGCTGGCTGGCCTGCCATCGGACGAAATTCTGGCCCGCATCCAGCCCCAGGCACCGCTGATGCGAGCCAACCTGTTCTATCGTGAGCCGGTGATGCGCGAAGACGGCGAGCTACGTACGCGCCGCGCGCTGAACGTCTCTCTGCCGCTGTTCCTGCCGCATGATGACCTGCGTCTGCCTGCGCTCAATCAGCCAAGCCCGACGCCGCCCACCGAGCGCACACGCGCCCGCCGCGGTGACGTGCGCATCGAGGACACGCCCTTCCTCAAGAGTCTGCGCGTGCATCGCTATCGCTGATCCCTGGAGCAAGAGAGCCGGAGAGACAGCCAAGCCATGAAGACGCCCGCTAGAGGTCCAGCGCCGATTCGGGCATCCGCTTGAGGTGCATGCGGCGCGCCAGGCGAATCACCGGCTTGAGCGTCAGCTGCAGCGAGCCGATCACGAACAGCCAGATGCCCAGCGTCATCCATTCTTCCCAGAAGAAACACACGCTGCCGATCGTGAACAGCAGGCCCAGCACCAGCTCATTGATGATGCTGGCCAGCTCATAACGGCGATGGATGATCAACTCCTCATGGCCAAGCCGCAGCGTCAGGTCCGAGGTCGGATCATCCTGCAGTGTCTCGCGTGACTGCGTGCCCGACTGCCGAGTGTCGTGTTGCCGTGAATCATCCTGCATGCGTCATTTCCTCAAGGCTCATCAACAAGGTTTCTCAATTGGGAGCCCGACAACCACAAGGCCCCGACATCAATGATGTCGGGGCCTTGTGGTATGCCTTCAAGTCAGCGGGCGCGAGGCCCGCGCCGCTCAGAACAGACGGTTGAGTCCGTTCATGGCCGCGACCCGGTAGGCTTCCGCCATGGTCGGGTAGTTGAAGGTGGTGTTGACGAAGTACTTGAGCGTATTCGCCTCCCCCTTCTGCTGCATGATGGCCTGACCGATGTGCACGATCTCGGAGGCCTGGTCACCGAAGCAGTGGATGCCGAGAATTTCCAGCGTATCGCGATGGAACAGGATCTTGAGCATGCCGACGGTATCGCCGGTGATCTGGGCGCGGGCGGTGTCCTTGAAGAACGCCTGCCCCACTTCGTAGGGGATGCGCGCCTCGGTCAGTTCGGACTCGCCACGCCCCACCGAGCTGATCTCGGGGATGGTGTAGATGCCGGTCGGCACCTCATTGACGAACTTGAACTCTTCCCCCAGCAGGTTGGCCGACGCGAAGCGGCCCTGATCGTAGGCGGCAGATGCCAGGCTCGGCCAGCCGATCACATCGCCCACCGCATAGACGTGGTCCAGCTCGGTGCGGTACTGATCATCGACGGTCAGCTGACCGCGGCCGTTGGCCTGCAGCCCGACATTCTCGAGACCGAGGCTGTCGGTGTTGCCGGTACGACCGTTGGCCCACAGGAAGGCGTCTGCACGCAGCTTCTTGCCGGACTTGAGGTGTACGACCACGCCGGACTCGTCGCCCTCGATGCGATCGTATTCCTCGTTGTGACGCACCAGCACGCCGTTGTTGCGCAGGTGATAGGACAACGCGTCGGAAATCTCGTTATCCAGGAAGGACAGCAGACGATCACGCGTATCGATCAGGTCGACCTTGACGCCAAGGCCGGAGAAGATCGAGGCGTATTCGGAGCCGATGACACCGGCGCCATAGATGATCAGCGTGCGCGGTGTGTGCGACAGGCCCAGGATGGTATCGGAGCAGTAGATGCGCGGGTGGCGGAAGTTGACGTCCGCCGGGCGGTAAGGACGTGAGCCGGTGGCGATCACGACCTTCTCCGCATGCAGCTCCTCGACCCCTTCATGGGCATCGCGCACCACGACGGTGTGCTCGTCCTTGAAGCGGGCGGTACCGAAGAAAACATCGATGCGATTGCGGGCGTAGAAGCGCGTACGCATCTCGACCTGCTGCTCGATGGTGCGGCGTGAACGCTCCAGTACCTTGGGGAAGGAGAACCAGCGCGGCTCGCCGATATCGCGGAACATGCGATTGGTGTTGAACTCGATGATCTGCTTGACCGCGTGGCGCAGCGCCTTGGAAGGGATAGTGCCCTTGTGGGTACAGTTGCCGCCCACGGAAGACTGAGCCTCGATCACGGCGACACGCTTGCCATGCTTGGCCGCGTTGACTGCCGCGCTTTCCCCTGCCGGGCCGGTACCGATCACGACGACATCGTAGTTATAGACTGCCATGAGACTCGCTTTGCTCCTTGATTGTTCGTAGACCGGCCCTGACACGTACGGTCTCACCTCGCGGTGACACTGCCATGTCAGGGCCGGTAGCAGGCCTTGCGGCCGGCGGGCTCTGAGCCATCAGAGCAGAAATCAGCGACGTGCGGCGTCGTAGGCCAGATCGCTGGCCGGCTTGCCGCCACTCTCTGCCATCAGACGCTGGCGATCCTGCTCCTTCTCGCATTCCTCGTCCTTGCCGCCACAGATGTCACAGCCATCCTTGAGGCCGAGGTTGTTGAGACCACCGCAGGAGCCGGCGATCGGCTTGCGGCCCATCAGGACACCGACGGCCATCACGCCAATCAGCAGCAACATCGCGGCGAATACCAGTAACCAGATCGTCATGTCATTCCTCCCGGGGCATGGCCCCATTGTGAACCTCTCGAGCGGGTCAGCACAGAGCAGCTTGCACCCTGTCGATCCTGTGGATCATTCAGGACAGCACCCAGAAGATGCCATGCAATCCGAGCGACCGACCCTGTCGGAGGCGTGTCTCGCCAGATGGCAGATGAAAAAGCCCGACCGGCTGCCTCTCGGCAGACCGGCTCTCGGTACCAGAGTCAGGCACCGGCTTCATCTGCGGGCTTCGTGTCGCCTGTCGCCGGCGCGTCCTTCAGGTAGGGCGCGAATGCCGGACTCCAGGACTGTTTGAAGCCATCATCCGTTTTGACAATGAAATAGGCGGCAATGTTCTCACGATCTGCGATCGTCATTGCCTTCTCGGCACCCAGCACGTTGAGTGCCGTGGCCCAGGCGTCCGCACTCGCGCAATCCGGCGTGATCACGGTGACCGAGGCCAGACTGTGCTGGATCGGTCGCCCGGTACGTGGATCGATCGTGTGCGAGTAACGTACGCCGTCCTGCTCGAAATAGTTGCGGTAATCACCGGAGGTGGCAACCGCAGCGTTGCCGGGATCGATGATCCGCTGCACCGAGCGCTCGAAGGACTTCGGCGCTTCGATGGCGATTCGCCACGGCTTGTGGCCGGGTTTCTCACCCTTGACGCGGATCTCGCCCCCGACTTCGACCAGATAGTTCTCGATGCCATTGGCCTCGAGCACATCGGCGACCCGGTCCACTCCATAGCCCTTGGCGATACCCGACAGGTCGGCATACACCGGCTTGCGCTTGATCACCGTATTGCCATCGAGCTCCAGCGCCAGATGATCGACCTTCTCGAGCGCCTGCGCGATCTGTTCATCGCTCGGTGCCTTGTCAAGACGCTCATCCGGACCGAAGCCCCACAGATTGACGGCCGGGCCGACGGTGATATCGAAGGCCCCGTCGGAGCGCTTGCCGATATCCTGCGACTCGGCCAGCACCTGCGCCAGGCCATCCGATAGCGTGACCGGCGTATCCAGCGGCGCCTGATTCAGCTTCGAGAGCTCCGAGGCGTCCTTGTAGGTCGACATCTGCCAGTCGACCTTGTCGAGCGCCTCGAGGCTCGCCTGCTTGAGCGATGCCACCTCATCGGCGTCCAGGTCCGCCGCCACCGTGACATGGAACCCGGTGCCGAAGATGGGGCCGGCGAAGCGATGCAACTCAGGGTTGCTGGAATTTTCACAGCCTGCAACCAGCAGGGCCAGCCCCATGAGGGCCGGCCCTGCCAGTCGTCTTGCGACGCGTGACATCATCGATCAACCACCGAAGTCATCGAGCAGGATGTTCTCCGGCTCTACACCCATGTCGGTGAGCATCTTGACGACGGCGGCGTTCATCATGGGCGGCCCGCACATGTAGTACTCGCAATCCTCAGGCGCCGGATGGTCCTTGAGGTAGTTTTCGTACAGGACGTTGTGGATGAAGCCTGTCGGGCCTTCCCAGTTGTCCTCAGGCTGCGGATCGGACAGCGCCAGGTGCCATTCGAAGTTCTCGTTCTCTTCGGCCAGCTTGTCGTATTCCTCGTTGTAGAACGACTCGCGCATGGAGCGCGCACCGTACCAGAACGACATCTTGCGCTTGGAATTCAGACGCTTGAGCTGATCGAAGATATGGCTACGCATCGGCGCCATGCCGGCACCACCACCGATGAAGACCATCTCGGCGTCGGTGTCCTTGGCGAAGAACTCACCGAACGGCCCCATCACGGTCACCTTGTCACCCGGCTTCAGCGAGAAGACGTAGGTGGACATCAGACCCGGCGGATGCTGGGAATTCGGCGGCGGAGTGGCGATACGGATGTTGAACTTCAGGATGCCGTACTCTTCCGGATAGTTCGCCATGGAGTAAGCGCGGATGACCGGCTCTTCGTTCTTGTGCTGAACGTTGAACAGACCGAACTTCTCCCAGTCACCACGATACTCTTCTTCGATGTCGAAGTCGGAGAACTTGATGTCGTAGGCCGGCGCTTCCAGCTGCACGTAACCACCGGCGCGGAAGTTGACTTCCTCGCCTTCCGGCAGCTGCAGATTCAGCTCCTTGATGAAGGTCGCGACGTTCGGGTTGGCGGTGACGGTGGTCTCCCACTTCTTCACGCCGAAGATCTCTTCCGGCACTTCGATCTTCATGTCCTGCTTGACCGGGACCTGGCACGACAGGCGCCAGCCTTCCTTCTTCTCACCCATGGTGAAGTGGGACTCTTCAGTCGGCAGGATGGAACCGCCGCCTTCCGAGATCCGGCACTTGCACTGAGCACAGGATCCACCACCACCACAGGCGGAGGACAGGAAGATGCCATTGGCGGCCAGGGTCTGCAGCAACTTGCCGCCGGCCTGGGTCGTCAGGGTGTTGGCGGGGTCGTTGTTGATCTCGATCTGGACGTCACCACTCGAGACCAGCTTGCTGCGTGCCGCGAGAATCACGAGCACCAGGCCGATAACGACCACGGTGAACATGACGACGCCGAGCACGATGATGGAGGTATCTACCATTTCGATTTCCTTATGCTCGGTTGCGTTACAGCTGGACGCCGGAGAAGGACATGAAGCCCAGTGACATCAGGCCAACGGTGATGAAGGTGATGCCCAGGCCCTGCAGGCCAGCCGGCACGTCAGAGTACTTGAGCTTCTCGCGAATACCGGCCAGTGCAGCGATGGCCAGTGCCCAACCGAAGCCGGCACCCACGCCATAGATGACGGACTCACCGAAGGTGTAGTCACGCTGTACCATGAACAGGGCCGCACCGAGGATTGCGCAGTTGACCGTGATCAACGGCAGGAACACGCCCAGCGCGTTGTAGAGCGCCGGCACGAACTTGTCGAGGAACATCTCGAGGATCTGGACGATCGCCGCGATGACACCGATGTAGGACAGGTAGCCCAGGAAGGACAGGTCGATGTTCTCCGCCCCTTCCAGCCCCGTCCAGGTCAGCGCGCCTTCACGCAGCAGATAGTTCAGGATCAGGTTGTTGACCGGAACGGTCACCGCCAGCACGACGATGACGGCCACGCCCAGACCGATCGCGGACTGGATCTTCTTGGACACCGCCAGGAAGGTACACATGCCCAGGAAGAAGGCCAGTGCCATGTTCTCGACGAACACGGCCTTGATGAACAGGCTCAGATAGTGTTCGAACATGTTACACAGCCTCCTTGATCTTGGTGTTGGCGGTAATCTTGTACTCCGCCTTCTCGACCTGCTCCGGGTAGATGCTGCGCAGCACCCAGATGAACAGACCGATGACGAAGAACGCGGACGGCGGCAGCAGCATCAGGCCGTTCGGGATGTACCAGCCACCGTCGTTGACGGTCTGCAGGATGGTCACGCCGAACAGGGAGCCGGAACCGAACAGCTCACGCACGAAGCCGACCACCAGCAGGATCACGGTGTAGCCGAGACCGTTGCCGATACCGTCGATGAAGCTCATCGTCGGGCCATTCTGCATGGCGTAGGCTTCAGCGCGACCCATCACGATGCAGTTGGTGATGATCAGGCCGACGAAGACCGACAGCTGCTTGGACGTCTCGAAGGCGAAGGCCTTCAGCGACTGGTCGACCACGATAACCAGCGAGGCAATGATCGTCATCTGCACGATGATACGGATGGACGACGGGATGTGATTGCGGATCAACGAGATGAACATGCTGGAGAACGCTGTCACCAGGCACACCGCGATACCCATGATCAGGGCGGTGTTCATCGAGTTGGTCACCGCCAGCGCGGAGCAGATACCAAGGATCTGCAGCGCGATGGGATTGTTCTTGAAGATCGGCGTCGTCAGGACACCTTTAGGAGTTTCGGCTGCCATCATTACGCTCCTTTGACGTCACGGAACTGGGTCAGGTACTTGGCGAAGCCATTCTCACCCATCCAGAACTGCAACAGGTTGGTCACGCCGTTGCTGGTCAGGGTAGCCCCTGACAGCGCATCGACCTGGTACTTGGCATCCGGAGAAGACGGATTCACGCCGCCCTTCTTCAGGTGCACTTCCGGGTCCATGCTGCCTTCGGGATAGATCTTCTTGCCATCCCACTGGGCCTTCCACTTCGGATTGTCGACTTCGCCGCCAAGCCCCGGAGTTTCGCCCTGCTGGTAGAAGGAGAGACCGACCACGGTGTTGCCATCACCCTTCAGTGCCAGATAGCCGTACATCATTGACCACAGGCCGTTGCCGCGCACCGGAACGATGATCTCGTCCGGCTGCTCGACATCGCCGACCAGATAGACCACGGAGTACTGCTCACGACGCTTGATGCCCGGCAGGTCTTCGTCACCGGACAGGGTGCGTGAGGTGGCCGGGTCCTTGGACATCTTGGCCTGGTCGTACTTCTCCGGGTCGATGTCGTCGACGTATTCACCGGTATCCAGGTCCACCACCTTGGCGGTGACCTTGTCACGGAACTGCTGACCGATGTCCTCACCCGGTTGCAGCAGCTCGGCGACCGCGAGGATGTTGCTCTTGCGGTCCAGCTCGGCATTGGTCATCTGCATCGGGCGCAGCACGACCGCTGCGGTGGAAACCACCACCGAGCAGACGATGCACAGCCCGAGCGCGACGCCGAGGGTTTTCTTGATGGAGTTGTTGCTGGCCATGTCAGACGGTCTCCTCGTTCGCGATGCCGGCAGTCTCGCGCTTGACGCGGCGCTTGATGTTGGCCTGCACGACGAAGTGGTCGATCAGCGGAGCGAACAGATTGGCGAACAGGATCGCCAGCATGATGCCCTCCGGGAAGGCCGGGTTGGCGACACGGATCAGCACGGTCATCACGCCGATCAGTGCACCGAATACCAGCTTGCCCTTGTTGGTCATGGACGCGGAGACCGGGTCGGTGGCCATGAAGACCATACCGAAGGCGAAGCCGCCGATGACCATGTGCCAGTACCACGGCATCTCGAACATGGCATTGGTGTCGCTGCCGATGGCATTGAACAGCGCCGAGGTCGCGATCATGCCCAGCAGGACGCCCAGCATGATTCGCCACGAGGCGATGCGCGTCCACAGCAGCACTGCAGCACCGAGGAAGATCGCCAGTGTGGAGACCTCACCCACCGAGCCCGGAATGAAGCCGAGGAAGGCGTCGGTCCAGCTCATCTGCTGCATCAGGGCACCCATGCCGTCCTGCGCGGCAGTGGAGAGCGCGGTCGCACCGGTGAAGCCGTCTGCCGGTACCCATACCGCGTCGCCGGAAATGCTGGCCGGGTAGGCGAAGTACAGGAAGGCACGACCGGACAGTGCCGGGTTGAGGAAGTTCTTGCCGGTACCACCGAAGACTTCCTTGCCGATCACCACACCGAAGGTGATACCGAGCGCGACCTGCCACAGCGGAATAGTCGCCGGCAGTGTCAGGGCGAACAGCACCGAGGTGACGAAGAAGCCTTCGTTGACCTCGTGGCCGCGACGCATCGCGAACAGCACTTCCCAGAACCCGCCAACCGCGAAGGTCACCAGATAGATGGGCAGGAAGTAGGTGGCGCCCAGGATGAAGTTGGCCCACACGCTGCCGGCATCGTGGCTGCCCGCCAGCAGCATGACGATGGCTTCACGCCAGCCGCCCAGCGCGCTGTACCCGCCAGCGATGGCCTCGTTGGCCTGCAGACCGGCGTTGTACATGCCGAAGAACATGGCCGGGAAGGTACACATCCAGACCGTGATCATGATGCGCTTCAGGTCGATGCCATCGCGCACGTGGGTGGTGCTGCGCGTGACGCTCGCCGGCGCATAGAAAATGGTGTCCACGGCTTCGTAGAGCGCGTAGAACTTCTCGTACTTGCCACCTTTGTGGAAGTGCGGCTCCAGGTTATCCAGAGTCTGTCGAATGCCCATCATCAGACCTCTTTCTCGATCGTGGTGAGGTTGTCACGCAGGATGGGACCGTACTCGTACTTGCCCGGGCACACGTAGGTGCACAGCGCGAGGTCCTCTTCATCAAGCTCCAGGCAGCCAAGCTGCATGCCGGTCTCGATATCACCCACGATCAGCGAACGCAGCAGCTGCGTCGGCAGAATGTCCAGCGGCATGACCGCCTCGTACGCGCCCACCGGCACCATGGCACGCTCGGAGCCGTTGGTGGAGGTGTTCGGGCGGTAATCGGTCAGACCGGTCAGCTTCGACAGGTAGATACCCAGCACCGAGTGACGCTTGGCGCCCATCGACAGCCAGCCCATGAAGGCACGCTTGTTGCCTTCCTCGAGCAGGCTCACCTGATTGTGGTAGCGGCTGACGAAACGCAGCGCCCCTTCGCAGGTCAGGCCGGAGAACACCGAACCGGAGATGACACGCGTGTCTTCCGGCTGTTCGACTTCGCCCTTGAGCAGCTCTTCGGTGCTGGCGCCCAGACGGGTGCGCAGCAGACGCGGCTTGGTGGCACGCGGGCCACCGACGGCGATGACGCGTGTGGTGTCCAGGCGACCTTCCGCCAGCAGCGTACCGATGGCGACCACATCCTGATAACCGACATGCCAGACCTGACGTTGCAGGCTGACCGGTGCGAGGTAGTGGATGTGCGTGCCCGGCAGGCCTGCCGGGTGCGGACCCTTGAAGGACTCGCTGACCACACCGGAAACGTCGCCACCCGGAATATCAGCACCCGGTGCCTGGCACAGGAACACCTTGCCTTCGGTCAGACGCGTCAGTGCGACGAGGCCCTGACGGAAAGCGGCTTCCTGGCCCTTGAGCACCACGGCCGGATCCGCGGACAGCGGATGGGTATCGATGGCGGTGACGAAGATGGCTGCCGGCTTGGCATCCAGTGCCGGCACGCGCGAGAACGGGCGGGTACGCAGCGCCGTCCACAGGCCGGACTCGACCAGCTGGTCGACCACGACCTGACGTTCGAGACCTGCAATGGCGGCGTCGCCATGTGCAGTGAATTCCACAGCTTCGCCCTGCGCGTCGATCTCGATGACCACGGACAGAAGCTTGCGCTTCTCGCCACGATTGATCTCGACCACAGTGCCGGCAGCAGGCGCGGTGTAACGGACGCCCGGGGTCTTCTTGTCGGTGAACAGGAGTTGCCCCTGCTTCACCTTGTCCCCTTCGCGGACTTCCATCGTCGGCTTCATGCCGACGTAGTCAACACCCAGGATCGCTACGCGACGAACGGGCTGCGCATCCTCGATACGCTGCTCCGGCGCCCCGGCGATGGGGAGATCCAGGCCACGTTTGACTTCGATCATAGACTCGCCCAATTGTCGGATCTGATGTTGTTCAGGAAAGATCACCCATCGTAGATACGCCTCGAGGCCGATAATTGACCAGGCAACCTCGCTATTTTCGCGTATCAGGCAATGTGAATGCTTTTCTTATCAGACGGTTGGAGGTGTAGCCCAGAGATTGGACCGGCCCAAAAAAATCCGGCTCATTATAAAGATGCGAGGCCGGAAAGACCATACGACACTAAAGTGGAGCACACGCCAAAAGCGCCAACGCCCCCGCCATCAGTGAGGGCGGGGGCGTTGTAACAGCAGGTATTTATTTCAATTTTCCGTCAGTCACGCCACAGACGCGGCGCATTGACTCAGCGCGTCGGAAAGTAGCTGAAACGCACGTTGGACATGTGCTGCAGAATACGCACCACCTGACAGCTGTAACCGAACTCGTTGTCGTACCACACGTACACGACGGCCTGCTTGTCGGTGACGATGGTCGCCTGGCCGTCGACGATGCCGGAATGGCGGTTGCCGACGAAGTCCGACGACACCACTTCACAGGAATCGACGTAGTCGATCTGCTTCTGCAGCGAGGAATGCAGCGAGGCGGTGCGCAGGAAGTCGTTCATGCGCTCGGCGTCGCTTGCGGTGTTCAGCGTCAGGTTGAGGATCGCCATCGAGACATTGGGCGTCGGCACGCGGATCGCGTTGCCGGTCAACTTGCCGGAAAGTTCCGGCAGCGCCTTGGCGACGGCCTTGGCGGCACCGGTCTCGGTCAACACCATGTTGAGCGCCGCGGCACGGCCACGACGATCACCACTGTGGAAGTTGTCGATCAGGTTCTGGTCGTTGGTGTAGGAGTGCACCGTCTCGACGTGGCCCTGGCTGACGCCGTACTCGTCGTGCAGCACCTTCAGCACCGGTACGATGGCGTTGGTGGTACAGGAAGCCGCGGAGATGATGCGGTCATCATCGCTGATGTCGGTATGGTTGACGCCGTAGACGATGTTCTTCAGATCGCCCTTGCCCGGTGCCGTCAGCAGCACCTTGGCCACGCCCTTGCACTCCAGGTGCTGACCCAGGCCCGCTTCATCGCGCCACTTGCCGGTGTTGTCGACCACGATGGCGTTGTCGATGCCGTGCGCGGTGTAATCGATCTCGGTGGGCGAATTGGCGTAGATGATCTTGATGTAGTTGCCGTTGACGATCAGCGCCGAGTTTTCCTCATCGACGGTGATGCTGCCCTCGAAAGGACCGTGCACCGAGTCGCGACGCAGCAGGCTGGCCCGCTTTTCCAGATCATCCTTGCTGCCACGCACCACGATGGCACGCAGACGCAGCAGGTTACCGCCGCCGGCCTTCTCGATCATGATGCGCGCCAACAGACGACCGATGCGCCCGAAGCCATACAGGACGACATCCTTCGGATCGCCGCCCATGCCGCCCTCGACATAGCCACCGACGATGTCGGCCAGCTCACGCTTGAGGAAGGCGGTGATGTCCGTCTCGTCAGAGCGCTTGAAGGCGACGGCCAGCTTGCCGATATCGACGTGGGCCGGGCCCAGGTTGAGCTCGATCATCGCGCGCACCAGCGGGAAGGTGTCTTCCACTGACAGCTCGACGCCTTCGGCCTTGCGGACCCAACGGTGGTTCTTGAGGATGCGCACCATCGAACGATTGATCAGCGAACGCCCGTAGATGGAGGGCACGACATTGAAGCGGCGGTAGAGATCTCCCAGTAGCGGGATCATCTGCTCCGCGAGGGCTTCATTGTCCTGCCACTGCTTGAAACAGGCTTCGAGATTCTCTTGGCTCACGGGTGCATCCTCTCACGTGCGGGCAAATAATGATGGTCGTCACCGATCGTCTGGCGACGCCGGACAAGGCCAGCTGAGTATGCGTAACGCGGCTATGCACCACAATGAAAGGATGGTCGCACGCAGGGTAGTAGTGCTACAGAATCAACGATTTGACTACAAAAGCCCTCCCCCATCCCGCGCTCGGCCATCGGTGTCCACGGTGCTGAAAAGAGGATCACTTGCCCCCATGTAGCGACTGACTTGCTATGATCAAGCGCGACTCCTTTCATGGCGAGGAATGACGCTTCAGCGCCTTGCGCTGCGACAGCTTGCGGTGAAGCTCGCCTGCAAGCCGAGGCATCGCGCCTGCCTTGTCGCTCTCTTGAGCGTGTCGTGCACTCATGTGCGCGCCGTGTGCTCACCGGTGTGCCATGCACTCGAGAGACTACCTTGCGTCCATGAGTCGCTCAGCGTCATCTGCCTGCGTGGGCCGCTCACCGTGAGCGACTGACCCAGCACCTTATTCACTCGGGCCCTGCCCGTGACGTCATCCCGTGCCGTGAACGCCACAAGGCGTTGCGCCCAAGCCCAGGACACAAGACACCAGAGCCCATGTTCGAGACCCCGCTGACGCCCCCGTTGCCGCGCTCGCGCCGCGAAACCACCTTCTGGATGCTCAATGACCCCAGCGCCGCGGCGCTGGCGCTGGCGCGCCTGGCCGATGCCGATGAAGCGCCGCTGATGGTCATCACACCGGACACTGCCAGCGCCCAGCGCCTGGAAGCCGACCTGCGCTTCTATACGCGCCATCCCGAGCGCCTGCTGCCCTTCCCCGATTGGGAAACGCTGCCCTACGACAGCTTCTCGCCGCACCAGGACATCGTCTCGGAGCGTCTGCGCACCCTGCGCACGCTGCAGACCAGCCGCCGCGCCATCGTGCCGGTACCGGTCAACACCCTGATGCAGCGCCTCGCGCCGGTGGATTACATCGCAGGCCAGGTCTTCAGTCTCGCCAAGGGCGACATCCTCAATCGCGAAGACTTCCGCTCACGCCTGTCGCGGGCCGGGTATCGTGCAGTGGAGACGGTCTATGAGCCAGGCGAATACGCCCTGCGCGGCGCGTTGATCGACCTGTTCCCCATGGGCAGCGAGCAACCACTGCGCATCGATCTGTTCGATGACGAGATCGACACCCTGCGGGCCTTCGACCCTGACACCCAGCGCAGTGGCAACAAGGTCGAGGCGATCGAGATTCTGCCCGCGCATGAATACCCGCTGACGCGTGGCGCCATTGCCTGCTTCCGCGAGGGCTTCGAGACGCTGTTCGATGTCGACCCTCGCCAGTGCATTCTCTACAACGACGCCATCAAGGGCATCCCCTCGCCGGGGCTCGAGCAGTATCTGCCACTGTTCTTCGACGAGACCGCGACGCTGTTCGATCACATGGGCGATGAATTGCGCATCGCCATGCTGCCCGGGGTACGCGAGGCGGCCGAGAGCCACTGGGACGCCATCACTACCCGCTACGCCAATCTGGGCGTCGATCCGACACGCCCGCTGCTGCCTCCGCACCGCGCCTTCGTGCCGGTCAATGAGCTGCTGGGCCAGATCAAGCAGCATGAACGCATCGAGCTGGTACGCGAGCCCAATGCCCACGCCATCGAATTCGGCCATCAGGCACTGCCGAGCCTGGCCATCGATGCGCGCAGCGCCGACCCGACTCAGGCCCTGGCCAGCTTCCTGAAGCAACGCCTGAACGGCAGACATGCCCAGCGCGTGCTGTTCGTCGCCGAGACCCAGGGTCGCCGCGAAGTCGTCGAGGAGCAGCTCACCCCGCTGCTGCGTGGCTTCGGGCTGCGTAGCCTGGATGACTTCGCAAGTTTCGAGCACTTCGTGGACAGTCCAGCCGCCGTCGGCCTGACCGTCGGTGGCCTGACGCATGGCACCTGGGTGGCCAGTGCGCAGACAGAAGATGCCCTGTCCAGCGATGATACCGACAGCCACAAGGGGCTGGTGGTCATCACCGAGACCGAGCTCTACGGCGAAGTGGTACGGCAGAGCCGCCGCCAGGCGCGCGCCACCGATGACAACGAGCTGGCCGTGCGCCACCTCTCGGAGCTGCGTGAAGGCGCACCGGTGGTTCACCACACCCATGGCGTCGGCCGCTATCTGGGACTGGAAACCATCAACGCCGGTGGTCAGGAGGCCGAGTTCCTCGCGCTCGAATACGCCGATGGCGCCAAGCTCTACGTGCCGGTGGACAGCCTGCATCTGATCTCGCGCTATTCCGGCGCCAGTGACGAGCTGGCGCCGCTGCACAAGCTGGGCTCCGAGCAGTGGGAGAAGGCCAAGCGCAAGGCGGCCGAGAAGATTCGCGATACCGCCGCCGAGCTGCTGGACGTCTATGCACGCCGCGAGGCGCGTGTCGGCCATGCCTGCGACTTCCCCGCCGAGGACTACGCACGCTTCGCGGCCAGCTTCCCCTTTGAGGAAACCCCGGACCAGGCACAGACCATCGGCGCGGTGATCCAGGACATGTGCGCACCCCAGCCGATGGACCGCGTGGTATGTGGCGATGTCGGCTTCGGCAAGACCGAGGTCGCGATGCGTGCCGCCTTCCTGGCCGTCAACTCCGGCCGTCAGGTAGTGGTGCTGGTGCCCACCACTCTGCTCGCCCAGCAGCACTACGACAACTTCCGCGATCGCTTCGCCGACACCGCGGTGGAGATCTCCCTGCTGTCGCGCTTCACCAGCGGCAAGGGCCAGGAAACCTCTCTCGAGCGCATCAAGAGCGGCCAGACCGATATCGTGATCGGCACCCACAAGCTGCTTTCCAAGTCGCTGGAACTGCCCAACATGGGGCTGCTGATCATCGATGAGGAGCACCGCTTCGGCGTCTCCCAGAAGGAACGCCTCAAGAGCCTGCGCGCCGAGGTCGACATCCTGACCCTGACCGCCACGCCGATACCACGCACGCTGAACATGGCAATGAGCGGCATTCGCGACCTGTCCATCATCGCCACGCCACCGGCGCGCCGCCTGTCGGTGAAGACCTTCGTCCAGCAGCGCAACGACGGTGTGGTAAAGGAAGCCATCCTGCGTGAGCTGTTGCGCGGCGGGCAGGTCTACGTGCTGCACAATGAGGTCAAGACCATCGAGGAGAGCGCCGCCCGCATCGCGGAGCTGGTGCCTGAGGCCAATGTCGGCGTCGCCCACGGCCAGCTGCCGGAGCGCAGCCTGGAGCGGCGCATGTCGGACTTCTATCACAAACGCTTCAACGTGCTGGTGTGCTCGACCATCATCGAGACCGGCATCGACATTCCGAGCGCCAACACCATCATCATCGAGCGCGCCGACAAGTTCGGCCTGGCCCAGCTGCACCAGCTGCGCGGCCGAGTCGGACGCTCGCATCACCAGGCCTATGCCTACCTGCTGACCCCGCATCCCAAGGCGATGACTCGCGATGCGGTCAAGCGTCTGGAGGCGATCAGCGAATCCCAGGACCTCGGTGCCGGCTTCACGCTGGCCTCCCATGACATGGAGATCCGCGGCGCGGGTGAGCTGTTGGGTGACGAGCAGTCCGGGCAGATGGAAACCATCGGCTACTCGCTGTACATGGAGATGCTGGATCGCGCCGTGAAGGCCATCAAGGCGGGCAAGACGCCCAATATCGAGTCGCCGCTGGATGAAGGCGTCGAGGTCAGCCTGAACCTGCCGGCACTGATTCCGGCCGATTATCTGCACGACGTCCAGCAGCGCCTGATGATGTACAAGCGCATCAGCAATGCCGAGAACGCAAGCGACCTGCGCGAGCTGCAGGTCGAGATGATCGACCGCTTCGGCCTGCTACCGGAACCGGTCAAGACCCTGTTCCGCCAGACCCAGCTGCGCCAGCGCGCCCAGGCGCTGGGCATCATCAAGCTGGAGGCCGGCGCCGGGCGTGGTCGCATCATCTTCGGCGCCCAGACGCCGGTCGATCCGCTGACACTGGTCAACCTGATCCAGCGCCAGTCAGACGTCTACAAGCTGGAAGGCGCCGACACGCTGCGCTTCGCCACCGACATGGATGACGCCGAGAAGCGCTTCAGCTTCTGCGAGACCTTGCTGGACCTGCTCAACGCCAAGACCAAGGCGGCCTGACGCGCCCTGCGCTGTCAGGCGCCTGGGCATGCACGTGAGCGTGAGCTAGAGCTTGAACGAAAAATGAAAACGGCCTGCATCGCGAATGCAGGCCGTTATTTCGTGCAAGCATACCCACTACCTGCTCTAAACCCTCTTCACTCCCCTACCTGAACCACCGCATCCCCCACGCTCCTCCTGAGGTCAAATAGCTCAGGCACGGCGCGCCAACAGCGCTGCCAGCAAGCACTGCACCCTCGGCATGCCGGCCACGATCACGGATTCCGTGCCCGCACGGGTCGGCTCCTCTTCGCCGACACCCGCGGCATGGCTGATCACCAGACACAGGCTGGCGTATTCCATCTCGAGTTCGCGTGCCAGCACGGCCTCGGGCATGCCCGTCATACCGACCAGGGTATTGCCATCGCGGGCCATCAGGCGGATCTCGGCGGCCGTTTCCAGCCGCGGCCCCTGCACCACGCCCAGCACCCCGCCAGCCGTGAGAGGCAGGCCCGCATCGGCCGCCGCCGCATGCAGCTCCTCACGCCAGCCCCGGTGGTACGGCCAGGCGAACGACACATGCTGGAACGGCTTGAAACGCCCATCGAAGAACGACCCCTCGCGGCCGGTGGTGTAATCGATCAACTGGTCCGGCACCACCAGTGTGCCCGGGGCCAGCGTCGGGTCGATGCCGGACACACAGTTGACCCCCACCACGTGGGTCGCACCCGCCTGCTTGAGCGCCCATAGATTGGCGCGATAGTTGATGCGGTGCGGCGGCACCTTGTGTGGTTGACCATGACGCGCCAGAAACAGCAGCGATTGCCCATTCAGACGCCCTTCCACGACGCCACAGGATGCCGCCCCGAGAGGCGTTTCCTGCCCGCCGCGCTTTAGCACTTCCATGTCTGACCAACTACCGAACCCCGTGCCACCGATCACCGCCAGCATCGCCCGCCTCCTTGCCACCCATGTGCAGGAATCTCCCGGGACCGGACACTCCGATCCTCAGCGAACGCTACTCCGAGCCGACCGACAACGACAAGCACAATCGTCATGCTCTGCACCAGGAGAACAGAAAAGGCCCCGGAAACGACACCACCCGCCGCGGTTGCCCGGGCGGGTGGTGAAGAGTGCCAGCGGTGGCGATGGCTAGTGCAAGTGATGGCGATGACAGCAGGCGATGGCGACTGCCACCCGGTGACTCATGTCACAGACACTTGGCTTACAGCCCCTGGGTTACAGCCCCTTGGGCGCATAGATGCCCGGTGCGTTACGCCAGTAGCCCTTGTAGTCCATACCGAAGCCGAACAGGAAGCGGTCTTCGACGTCGAGACCACAGAAGTCGGCCTTGAAGCCCGGGTAGGCCTTGCGGTCATGCTTCTTGTCGACCAGCACACAGCTGGACACGCTGCGCGCACCGGCTTCACGGCAGTACTCGAGGATCGCGGCCAGGGTGCCGCCTTCATCGAGAATGTCATCGACGATCACCACGTCGCGACCGGCCATCGGCAGCTCCGGGTTGACGCGCCAGAACAGCTCGCCGCCGCGCATCGCGCCACGGTAGCGAGTGGCGTGCAGATAATCGACTTCCAGCGGGAAGTCGAGGCGGGTCAACAGCTGGCCGGCGGTGATCAGCCCGCCGTTCATCACGCAATAGAAGATCGGCATGCGATCGCCGAGGCGTTCCGTCAGCTCAACGGCCATGCGGTCGAGTGCCACTTCAAGGTCAGCTTGCGGGATCAGGCAATCGGCATTGTCCATCACCTCACGCATTTCGTCATGCAGGGCGGTGAGGGTCTCAGGCGTCGGAGTCAGCATCGGGAGTTTCCTGGGTGTCACTGGCCTCATCTCCACGCCGGACGGGCGCAGAGGAGGATGTAGCAGCGGCGGTTGAATCAGAACGGCGGCGGGACCCGCGCGTCTGCGTGTCTGATGACGCCGCGGCATGCTCTGCCTCGGCGTCGTGTTCATGGTTGTGCCCTTCGAAGGACAGCACATCGGCAAAATGCAGACGCTGGCCAGGCAGCGCCACCTGGGCATCATGCTCACGGATGATGTCGTGCACCTTGAGCAGGACATCCTGCTTGATCGCGTGGTACTTCACCCAGTCGGTGGTGCGCGTGAAGACATAGACGAAGAAATTCAGCGAGTGCTCACCGTAGGTGGTGAAGTTCACGATCTGGGTGCGCGTCTGGTCGATCTCGTCATGGCCTTCCAGCATCTCGCGTACCGCGGCAACGATGGGGCCGATCTGGGCGGCATCCTCATAGCGCAGCCCCACGGTCTCGAAGATGCGGCGATTGTACATGCGTGACGGATTCTCCACCGAGATGCTGGTGAAGATGGCGTTCGGCACGTAGAGGGGCCGCATGTCGAAGGTGCGGATGCGCGTCAGGCGCCAACCGATATCCTCGACGGTGCCCTCGATCTCGCGGTCCGGTGATCGGATCCAGTCGCCGACCTTGAAGGGCCGGTCGAGATGGATCATCAGGGCGCCGAAGAAGTTGGCCAGCAGATCCCGCGCCGCAAAGCCGACCGCGATACCGCCGACACCGCCGAAGGCCAGCACCCCGGACAGCGAGACGCCGAGATTCTGCAGGATGGCCAGCCCCACCAGCACGACCACGACCGCACGCAGCAGCTTGCTGATCGCCGAGGCCGTGGTGGCATCCATGGCGTTGACGTTGGTGCCGGGCGGCGGCATGGTGCGCAGCGCCTCGAAGCGCTTGACCATGCGGATCAACGCCCAGGCCAGCGCCAGCAGGGTCACGATCTGGCGCGCCGTGCCCAGGTACTTCTCGGCCTCGCCGAGGCTGAACTGGCCGGCGATGATGCCGAGCGCCAGCAACCCCCCCATGCTGTAGAGCCAGAATGACAAGGGATGACGCAGGCCATGTACCAAGGCGTCATCCCACAGGTTGCGACTCTTCTCGGCATGCGCCGCCAGACGGGTGAGCACCACTCGCTCGATGAGGTGCAGCAACAGCACCGCCAGCAGCAGCAGAGCGAGATTGATGCCCCACAGCGGCAGGCCAAAGGTCTGCTCGACCCATTGCCGCAGCGGCTCGACCCATTGATTGATCATCTCTTCGGCAGGCGCTGCCAGTTTGTCGGCAGCAGCCTCGGTGGCGGATTGCTCAGCCATGGGAATTCCTTGCCAGTCTTCGACTCGAAAAAGGCACCGCGTGCCTGATTATTGCGCGTTACCGGACTCAGAGGCCGACCGTGCGTCAGACGCCTCGGTGCTGCCTAGCGTGCCCGAAGGCATGGCGACCTGCTGTGATGCCTGACTGGCCGCCATCGATTCGAGCCGCGCGTGGGTGCGCCGCCAGCGTGACAGCCCCACCAGACCATCCAGCGTCGGGCGAGCCCGTGCATAGCGCAGTCGCGCCTGGCGCTTGCCTCGGTGGCGCTGCTCATCATCATCGAGGCTGTCGAGCACTTCGCGCGCGGCGGCAGGGTCATTGCAGACCAGCGCCATGTCGCAGCCAGCGTCCAGCGCCAGGCGCGCACGCTCTGCCGGGCTGCCTTCCGCGACGGCCGCCGCCATGCCGAGATCATCGGAGAAGATGGCGCCCTTGAAGCCGAACTCTTCGCGCAGCAGGCCCAACCAGCTGGGCGAGAAGCCCGCGGGACGTGCATCGAAATCCGGATAGATCACATGCGCCGGCATCACGCCGCCCAGGCGCTCGGCGAGGGCCGCGAAGGGCTTGAGATCATGCTCGCGCAGCTCGCGGAACGGACGCGGGTCGACCACGCGTTCCAGGTGGGTATCTGCCGAGATGCCACCATGCCCCGGGTAGTGCTTGCCGACGGCGGACATGCCCGCCTCCTGCAGCCCGTCGATGAAGGCGCCGCCCACCGCGATGACGTCTTCCGGCGTGGCGCCGAAGCTGCGATCGCCAATGATGGTCGAGCCAGCCACATCGATATCCAGTACCGGCGCAAAGGTGATATCACAGCCGATGGCTGCCATTTCCATGCCCAGCAGCCAGCCGGCATCGCGTGCCAGACCCAGGCCTGCGGCCTGGGCGTCTTCGCCGCAGCCATCACAGTCACGCCCGAGACAGCATTGCGCCAGGCTGCGCATCGACGGCAGGCGTGTCACGCCCTCGCGCAGGCGCTGGACGCGCCCGCCTTCCTGATCGATGGCGATCAGCAGGTGGGGATTGACGCTGCGAATCTCGCGGCTCAGCTCCAGTACCTGCTCGGGAGAGGCACAGTTGCGCGCAAACAGGATGACGCCCCCGACGGCAGGGCGTGCCAGCAGTTCACGTTCGTCGCGGGCGAGGGTCAGCCCCGCAACATCGACCATTACGGAGCCCAGTGGCTGTGTCATGTCATCCTTCCTGTCCATGGCCTGCGGCAGTGATATCCCGTGAAGAGAGGATTCACAACCGCCGGGACTTCATGTCTTTTACGGGGCTCGGCAGCCTGGAAGAAACACGATGAATCAGGCTGCCAGCGCGAGGAAAGGCGCAATTCTAGCCGACTGAACCCCTATCGAACAGTCGCGGCCAGCTGCGCCCCGGCAAGGGGCTGTCACCCAGGTTCCGGCGGCAGCTCATGGAGGGTATCAGACTCGTACACCAACGCCTTCAGGGATGCAGCAGCACCGGAGTGCCTGGCACAGCCTCGGCAAAGAGTCGCAGCAGGTCATCATCGCGCAAGCGAATGCAGCCGTGGGACGCCGCTATCCCCATGGGCTCCGTGCTGGGCGTGCCATGAAAATAGATGTAGCGGCGCAGGCTATCGACCCGCTCACCGCGGGCATTGCGACCGCGATTGATGCCCGGCTCGCGGCCACTGAGCCATAGAATGCGCGTCAGGATCCAGTCACGCTCTGGATGCTCCTCGGCAAGCTCGGGGGTGAATACCTCGCCCGTGAAGCGCCGTCCGCGATAGACGGCGCCACGCGGATTGCCCGCCCCGATGGCGGCACGAATCACATGCCAGCCGGTTGGCGTGCAACCGCTGCCATCGAGCTCGCCGATACCGTTGAGGCCGCTGGAGATCGCGCAGGCGTGCACCAGCGCGTCAGGGGCAGCCGCGCAGGGCGGCGCATCACGACTGCCACTCGGCGCGTCATTGCGTATCTCAAGGCTCTGGCGCGAGAGATCCACCGCTACCCAGCAGGCCATCAGCTGGCCGCCTGGGTGACCGCCTCACCATCCCCGAGCGAGGCCGGCAACGGCGCTGCCATCGCCGCGACCACCACCGGACGCATGTGCTGGATCAGCTCACGCACCGTGGTGTGATGGCCATACTCGGCCTCCTCGATATCCCGCAGTGCATCCAGGCCCGAGAAGGTGAAGATCACGCTACCGAGCATGAAGTGCAGGCGCCAGAAGCGCTCGTTGTCCGGCAGATCAGGGGTCGCAAGCTTCAGAAGCTCGGCGAAGCGGCTGAAGACCGTGCCGTAATGCTCGCGGATATAGCGCCGCATATGGCCCTGACCCTGAGTGTAGGCAAGCCCGAGCAGGCGCATGAAGGTGCGCAGGCTGTTGCGCTCGGCCGGCACCTCCAGCACGGTACGCGCCATCACCTCCAGCAGGACCTCAAGCGGCACCTGACGCCCGGCGTATTGCTGCTCGACACTGTCGAGCGCCGCGTGGAAACGCTCGCTGAATGGATCGAGATAGCGCGCGAAGACCGCCTGGATCAGCGATTTCTTGGACCCGAAGTGGTAGTTCACCGCCGCCAGATTGACCTTGGCCTTGCTGGTGATGTTGCGCAGTGAGGTCTCGGCGAAACCACGCTCGGCGAACAGCACCTCGGCAGTATCGAGGATGCGGGTAACGGTATCGGTCTGGGCCATGGGCGGAACCCTTGTCAGGTAGAAGAGGACTGGAGTCGTAGGTCACGACGCAAGCGCCGCGCGGCGACTCTCTCATGAGGTGGTGCAGGTTCACCGGAAGGCCACGTACGATATCGGCTCGTTTGACCACGGCACACGTGAGCACGACACATCCGAACACTGCCATCGGCGAACATTCGTTTGAAACACTTTGATTCTAGCGCGCCATGTCACGACTGACAATTCTCTCGCGTTTCAAACGCCAAAGGTTTAGTCGAGCCTGATATTCCTTCAATGCAGACCGTTCCGATTCAAGGACTCGCCGTGCTCGGTGACAGACCACCCCGCAGGGCCACACCGGATTGCCCTCTCGACAGCTTGCCTTGGATATCGACAAGCCAAGTCGGCAGACAGCGATATCTCGACGACTACCTGCCCTTTGAGGCCTCCACACAAGCCACGATGCCTTGCATGACTGCCATGACTGGATACAATGACAGTTGTATGGATGCACACCCCGTGCCGTCAGCTCAAGATGCCGCCCAGGCCAAAGGCAATGCCATGACCCAGCCGCTTACTCCGCGCCAGCAGGATGTCTTCGACTTCATCATCAAGACCATCAAGTCCTCTGGCTACCCGCCGACGCGGGCCGAAATCGCCCAGGCGCTGGGCTTCCGCTCGCCGAATGCCGCCGAGGAGCATCTGCGTGCCCTCAAGCGCAAGGGCGCCATCGAGATGGTGCCGGGCACCTCACGCGGCATTCGCGTGCCGTCGCTGGCTGACGTCGACGAGAGCGCCAACGATGGTCTGCCGGTGATCGGGGAAGTGGCCGCCGGCAGCCCGATTCTTGCCAGCGAGCATATCGACCGTCACTGCCCGCTGCCGAGCGACTACTTCTCGCCGGCTGCCGACTACCTGCTGCGTGTGCGCGGCGTGTCGATGAAGGATGTGGGAATTCTGGAAGGCGACCTGCTGGCCGTGCACCGCACCACCAGCGTGCGTGACGGGCAGATCGTGGTGGCACGCCTGGGAGATGAAGTCACCGTCAAGCGCTTCCGTCGTGACGGGCACTACGTGTGGCTGGAAGCCGAAAACGAGGACTTCTCACCGATCAAGGTCGACCTGCGCACGGACAGCCTGGAGATCGAGGGTCTCGGGGTAGGCGTCATCCGCGATGGTGGCCTGCACTGAGTCCTTGACCAGCTGCGCTTTAAGCAACAGAAAAGCCGCACGCATTGCACAAAAAAACCCGCCTCGAGGCGGGTTTTTTTGTGCGCGAAGCGCGAGCGATGCATCAGTGCACGATGCCTTCTGACTGCTCATCCTCGTCTTCTTCGCCATCCCAGAGGCGAGTCCGGGTGATGGCGTGGTCGATCATCTCACGCGCGACCTCGAAACGATTGTCACGCAGCAGATCAGCGGCCTCGTCTGAAATGCGAATGCTGAGCAGCGGCTCACCTTCGCTTTCCGCGGCGCGCAGAATCACTTCACCATCTTCCATTTGCACAATTTCAAGTACGGCGGGATCGGACACGTCATTCCTCCTGCACGGCACCTCGTGAGATACCGGCGTCGTTGTAATCGTCAGCGCGACGGCTGGCAAGCCCGGCACCGCGTTGCCATCAGCGACGCAGAAAAAAGTACGACCACAGCCAGAGCCATGGTCGTACCGGAGAGTGCAGGGCTTGCCACAATGCGATCAGTCTAGCACCCGTGAAGGCGAAACGTCACCCGATCGCCATGCGCCAGTCATCACCAGCGTGCAGCGCCATATCAGCGCCTTGACCTACCACTCGACGCTCGATTCGCGCAGCTGCGGCAGCAGCGCCTTGAATGCCGTGATGGCGGCGCTGAGACGCTCGGCCAGCGAGTCGCTCGAGGCTGCCGCGATGATCAGACCATCACCCCGCGAACGCGATTCCTCGCGGCGAGCGACGCCACCCTCTTCATGCAGACGAGTCACATCCGCGATCAGCTCAGACAACCAGCTGTCAGGACGTTCCAGCAGGCTGCGCAGCTGCTCGACCTCGGCAATGGGCGTCGGTGGTGTGGCCAAGCGCTCGCGCCAGCTCCCCTGCGGCCAGCGCGCCGTCACGGCACACTCTTCCAGCAATGAGGCCAGCGCCAGCTCCAGCAGGGCGAGCGCGCCCTCTTCACCGGCCATGCGACGCGCCACGGCATGCTCATCGTCGCCAGAGACCGCTGACTGGGCCAGCAGCAACTCGGCCTGATACAGCAGCTGATTGGTACGGGCACGCTGGCTCATCAGCTCTTGGCTCCCTTGCGCTTGTCCTCGACGACCCAGCGGCCGTTGTCGTAGGTCGCCTTCCAGCCGGTCGCCTTGCCATCTTCATCGGTCATGACGTACTGAGCCTTGACCTTGCGCGAGAAGCGAATCTGTGCCGGACGTCCATCCGGGTCCTGATCCGGGGCCTCGAGAATGAAGTGATACTTCTCCGGCAACTCGTCGGCGTGCGCCTTGAGCTCCTTGACCAGCGGCGGGCGCGTCTCGCGATTCTTGGGGAACTGGCTGGCCGCCAGGAACAGGCCACTGGCGCCGTCGCGCAGCACGTAGTGGTCCTCGACCTTGACGCAGGCAAGTTCCGGCATCGGAATCGGGTCCATCTTCGGCGGCGCCACTTCACCGGACTTGAGCAGCTTGCGGGTATTCTTGCAATTCTCGTTGGTGCAGCCGAAGTACTTGCCGAAACGCCCGGTCTTGAGCTGCATGTCGGAACCGCACTTGTCGCACTCGATCACCGGGCCATCGTAGCCCTTGATGCGGAACTGACCTTCCTCGACCTCGTGACCGACACAGTCCGGGCTATTGCCGCAGACGTGCAGCTTGCGCTGCTCATCGATCAGGTAGCTGTCCATCGCGGTGGCACAGATCGGGCAGCGACGCTTGGCGCGCAGCGCATCCGTCTCGGCATCTTCACCGGCATCGGCCGCCACGGCCTCATCGCCCGGCAGCAGATCGATGGTGGTCTTGCAGCGCTCCTTGGGCGGCAGGTTGTAGCCGGAACAGCCCAGGAAGACCCCGGTCGAGGCGGTACGGATCTGCATCTCACGCCCGCAGGTCGGGCAGGCGATGTCCGTCGGCACCGGCTGGTTCGGACGCATGCCCTCTTCGGACTGGGCGTGGTCCAGCTCGGCCTTGAACTCGGCGTAGAAGGTGTCCAGCAGCTCGCGCCAGTTGCGCCCACCGTTGGCCACCTCATCGAGGTAGTCTTCCATGCGCGCCGTGAAGCCGAAGTCCATCAGATCCTTGAAGGACTCGCTGAGGCGATCGGTGACGATGTCGCCCAGTTTCTCGGCATAGAAGCGACGGTTTTCCAGCGCCACGTAGCCACGGTCCTGGATGGTGGAGATGATGGCGGCATAGGTGGACGGACGACCGATACCACGCTTTTCCAGCTCCTTGACCAGGCTGGCCTCGGTGTAACGCGCCGTGGGCTTGGTGAAGTGCTGCAGCGGCTGCAGCTCGACCAGGTCCAGCTTCTCGCCGATGGCAAGATCCGGCAGCGACTGGTCCTCTTCCTTCTTGCCCATCGGCTTCATGACACGCGTGTAGCCGTCGAACTTGAGCACACGGCCCTTGGCGCGCAGCTCATAGCCATCCACTTCGATGGTCAGCGTGGACGACAGGTATTCGGCCGGCAGCATCTGACAGGCCACGAACTGGCGCCAGATCAGCTCATACAGACGCTCGGCGTCACGCTCCATGCCGGCGAGATCCGTCGCACGGCGCGACACTTCGGAAGGACGAATCGCTTCGTGCGCTTCCTGGGCGCCTTCCTTGCTGGAGTAGACGTTGGCCGTTTCGGGAAGGTAGTTGCTGCCGTATTCTTCGCTGATGAAGTCGCGCGCCGTGGCCACCGCGTCCGCCGACAGATTGGTCGAGTCAGTACGCATGTAGGTGATGTAACCCGCCTCGTAGAGACGCTGGGCCATCATCATGGTCTTCTTGACCGAGAAGCCGAGACGACCACTGGCCGCCTGCTGCAGGGTGGAGGTGATGAACGGCGCGTTCGGCTTGGAGCGCGTCGGCTTGTCTTCACGATTGGTGATCGCGAGTCTGGCCGTGCGCAGCGCCGCGATGCGATCCATCGTCTCCTTCTCGCTGGTCGGACGGAAGGCCTTGCCATCTTGACGTGCCAGCTCGAAACGGATCGCCTCACCACTGGCGGCGGCCAGCTCAGCGTGGACATCCCAGAACTCTTCGGGGATGAAGGCGCGGATCTCGCGCTCGCGCTCGACGATCAGACGCACGGCGACCGACTGCACACGACCGGCGGACAGACCACGGGCGACCTTGGCCCACAGCAGCGGCGAGACCATGAAGCCCACGACGCGATCCAGATAGCGGCGCGCCTGCTGGGCATGCACGCGGTCCATCTTCAGCTCGCCCGGCTCATCGAAGGCTGCCGTGATCGCCTTCTTGGTGATCTCGTTGAACACCACGCGCTTGTAACGCGAATCGTCGCCACCGATGGTCTCGCGCAGGTGCCAGGCAATCGCCTCACCTTCGCGGTCAAGATCCGTCGCGAGATAGATGGTGTCGGCCTTCTCGGCCAGACGCGTCAGCTCGGAAACGACCTTCTCCTTGCCGGGCAAGATCTCGTAATGCGCCTCCCAGCCATTCTCCGGGTCGACCCCCATGCGGCGGATCAACTGGGTCTTGGCCTTCTGTGCCTTGTGAGCCGCCTTGGCCTCGGGCGACATCTTGCGAGTCTCCGCCGCCTGACGGGCACGTTCCTTGGGGTCGGTGGCCTGCTTGCCGCTACCGCTGGTCGGCAGGTCGCGGATGTGCCCGACACTCGACTTCACCACGAAGTCGTTGCCGAGATACTTGTTGATGGTCTTGGCCTTGGCAGGCGACTCGACGATCACCAGTGACTTGCCCATGGTTGCTCGCATCTCCTGGCCGGCGCTGATTGCGCCGGCGAATGACTCGTCGCGCTGGGTTTTGTCCCAGCCGAAAAATGCGCCTACCCTACCCCAGCATTTCAGCGCTGACCAGCAATGTTGAGACTGACGCCTCGACGGGACGGCTCGACAGGGTGCCTCTGCGACAGCCTCGAGACATGCCCTGCCACCCGCCACGTCAGCATGCGGCTTGCGCCGAATGACATCGACAGCCGTCAGGCATGTGGTCGCGGGCAATCCGGCCTCCGAGCCGGGTTTGAGCATAGGTCACCAGCACATGACCGCGGTCAACGGGTCCGGTACAGGGGCCTGCGCTGGGCCGATGAGCGGAAATTTCGCTCAGCAGGGTATTGCCACTATATAGGTAGCACTGGAATGGCTGTCAGTGAAAGCCAGCCAGCGGACATTGGCGTGACGGGGCGGTCACCACGACGCTGCCGCAGAGCCTGCGACGCCTGGCTGTCAGGCGTCGAAATGGCGGGCCGCCCCGCATGACGTAGCGCGACAGACCCTCAGGCCCCAGCCCGTGTCCGCGTACCCACGGCAACGTATTCGCAACAATCTCTCGGCAGACTTCACGCCCCCCCTTGCAGTCCCGATCGTGATCACGAGAATGGACAACGACAGCCGACGATACTCGACAGGCTCCCTTTCAGCCTTCAATGTAGTAAAATGACAACAACCTGGTTTGCGTTATCAGCCAGTCCATCACGCCAGTGTTCAAGGAGTATGCTTTCATGCCGCACGCGTTCAACGGCCCGATCCGCCGCACCAAGATTGTCGCCACTCTCGGCCCTGCCAGTGACAAGCCGGGTGTGCTCGACGCGATGATTCGTGCCGGAGTCGATGTGGTACGCCTCAACTTCTCCCACGGTAGCCCCGAAGATCACCGCATGCGCGCCGAGGCCGTACGCCAGGCCGCCGCCGCCCAGGGCCGCAGCGTCGCCGTGCTGGGCGACCTGCAGGGTCCGAAGATCCGCATCGCGCGCTTCAAGGATACCGCCGTCAAGCTGAGCGAAGGCCAGTCGTTCATCCTCGATATCGGCCTGGGCCGAGATGAAGGCACCGCCGAGCGCGTCGGCTGTGACTACCAGGAACTGGCCGATGACGTTGCCGCGGGCGACGTGCTACTGCTCGACGATGGCCGTGTGGTGCTCGAGGTCAATGAGCTCAAGGGCAACGAGATCCACACCACCGTCAAGGTCGGCGGCAAGCTGTCCAACAACAAGGGCATCAACAAGCAAGGCGGTGGCCTGTCTGCCGAAGCCCTGACCGACAAGGACAAGGCTGATCTGAAGACCGCCATCGATATCGGTGTCGACTATCTGGCCGTGTCCTTCCCGCGCAGCGGCGCCGACATGCAGCTGGCACGTGAACTGCTGGGCGAGGAAGGCCGTGACATCGGCCTGATCGCCAAGGTCGAGCGCGCCGAAGCCGTCGCCGACGACGCCGTGCTGGATGGCATCATCCTCGCCAGTGAAGGCGTGATGGTGGCGCGTGGCGATCTGGGCGTCGAGATTGGCGATGCTCAGCTGATCGGCGTGCAGAAGCGCATGATCCGCCGCGCGCGCAGCCTCAACCGCGTGGTCATCACGGCCACCCAGATGATGGAATCCATGATCAGCGCGCCGCTGCCGACCCGCGCCGAAGTCTTCGACGTCGCCAATGCCGTGCTCGACGGCACCGACGCCGTGATGCTGTCGGCCGAGACCGCCGCCGGCGACTTCCCGGTCGAGACCATCGAGACCATGGATCGCGTCTGCCTGGGCGCCGAACGTGAGCGTGCCGCGCAGGAATCCCAGCACCGCATCCACGAAGGCTTCAGCAAGACCGACGAGACCATCGCGCTGTCCGCGATGTATGCCGCCAACCACCTGACCGGTGTCGTGGCCATCGTGTGCATGACGGAATCCGGCTATACCCCGCTGATCGCCTCGCGCATCCGCTCCGGCCTGCCAATCGTCGGCCTGGCACAGGATCAGAAGACCCAGCGTCGCATGGCGCTCTACCGTGGCGTGGTGTCACTGCCCTTCGATTCCAGCGAATTGCCGGCGGCGGAAATCAACCGCCGCGCCATCGCGGAACTGGAAGCTCGCGGCATCGCGACTCGCGGTGACCTGGTGATCCTGACCCGTGGCGACCAGATGAACGCACATGGCGGCACCAACACCATGAAGATCGTCACTGTCGGCAGCACCATCGACTGATCGGCCTCGCTGGCCTCCCGCCCCGGGCCTTTCGGGGCGCGAGGCCAGCGACATTGCCCCATCCTCAGGAGGCCAGGGAATGAGCGAACAACGACCCAAGCGCCAGGCACGGCGCACCCTGCCAGCACGCAAGCGCATTGCGCTGGTGGCGCACGATGGCAAGAAGGATGAAATACTGGCGTGGGCCAATCGCTGGCGCGATGAGCTGTCCCGTCACCAGCTGCTGGGCACGGGCACGACTGCCCGCCGCATCAGCAAGGAGCTGGGCCTCGAGGTCGAGGGCCTGCTGAGCGGCCCGCTGGGCGGTGATCAGCAGATCGGCGCGCGTATCGCCGAAGGCAATCTGGACCTGCTGGTCTTCCTGTGGGACCCCTTCGCGCCGATGCCGCACGATCCTGACGTCAAGGCGCTGCTGCGCCTGGCGGCATTGTGGAACGTGCCGGTCGCCAGCAATGCGGCCAGCGCGGACTTCCTCTTCCACTCGAAGTTGATCTCCGAGGAAGTCGAAGTGGCCGTGCCGGACGCCAATGACTGGGTCAGCACCCGCGCCTGAATGACGCTGGCTGTCGCCCCATGAAAACGCCGCCTGCTCGCAAGAGAGGCGGCGTTTTCATGGCCAGATGTTGTAATCAAACTACCTTTTGCGCAGACGGGCGGTATCGCCTGCGCGACATGTGGCGAAATTTCGCCTTCCTGGCGTCGCCCTCCTCTCTCTTCAATATCTCTCTATTCGCCTACCCTTCTATTCGTCTATTCCTCTGTGCGGCGACACTTTTCGAGAGATGCGGCTCACCCCATGACAGCAGCCCACGACATCTGCTCAAGAGGTCAGCTCAAGCTGACTGGCGATGACCGCACCGCGCGACGCCATGCAGTAAAGCCCGATGTGATGACTGTCTGCCTGGGGATGCGTCGCCGTATCGGGAAGCCCCAGCTGCTCAACCACTTGGGCCGGTAGGTCGTAGGTGGCACAGCCGGGCTCCAGCACCATGATGTCACGCACCTTGCCCAGCAGGCCGTGATTGCGCGCCGACAGCAACGTCAATACCAGGTCCATCACGCAGATATCGGTGCAGATGCCTACCACGACCAGGGTTTCCAGCCCTTCGTCGCTCACCCAATCCTGCAGCGCATTGACCTGGGTATGGGGATCAATCGCGCCGACATAGCCATTGATGCAGTCCTTGCGCACCAGCGTGGCCTGCGGCTCCTCCTCCAGCCAGGCAAGTTCCGCCACCAGCTCATCCTCGCCGCTGCCCTGCTCACAATGGGCGGGATAAGGCGGCTCCGGCTTACCCGGCGCGTGGGAATCGATGAAGGCCAGCATGGGGCGTCTGCGCTCACTGAAGGTCCGCGCCAGCGTATCGCTGAGGGCGATCATCCTGCTGACCTGAGCATTGGGCGCCTGAGGCGCCAGAGCACCTCCTGCGACCTGACAGAAGCCATTGATCTCATCGACGATGATCAGCCCGGCCGTCGACAGCGAGACCGGCACCACGGCCGGCCGCACCGGCAGGCGGGCATCAAGTTCACCGGGGGTGATCCACTCGGCGGGAGTGGCAGGAATGCGTTGCACCACGCAGGACGCCGCGACATCGGATGAAGCCACGGCGCCCTGCGTCTCTGATATAGAGGATGCGGAGGATACGGAGGGAGCGGATGAGCGTTGGTCGGAAGACACCATGCAAAGGCCTCTGATGACGAATGGCCTTCAGCATAACGGAACTCAGGGCCGAGCGGCGACCCTCACCCGGTAGGCTCGCTGGCCCCGGACAGCATGGCGTTGCCCTGCCCTTCATCCACCGTGGTCTCACAGGAAAAGCACTGGCCGCGCACCCGTGCGTGATCACGCCTCAGTACCGCGAATTGCGCGACTCGCCCGGGATCATCCTCGATGCGCTGCGCGAGGCACACAAGCCCCGGGCGGCGCGCCAGTGATGGCGGCGCGATGGCCAGCGTATCGCTGCGACCTTCTGCCATGTCCAGTGCATCCGCCATGTGCAGACACTCCACCCGCTCGACCTCCGGCAGGTTCTGCTGCAGCCAGGCATCGCACTCTTCAAACAGGGCCTCACGCGCCACGATACGCCTCACTGCTGACGGTGAAGCCCCGGGCGGCCCCAGCAGACTGAGACTGATGGCACGGAAGACGCGCCGCTCGACGCAGATGCCCGTCCAGAATGCCAGCGCCTGATGCGTGGTGCGCACCGGACGCTGATGCCCACGCGACCAGGGCACCACGGCGGTATCGATCTCGCCTTCCGCCAGCGCCCTGATGACTTCGTCGATGCCTGCGTAAGCCTTGAGCTGGGCGTCGTTGGCATAGAGCTTGAGCGCGCACTCGCGCGAGTACCCCCCAAGGTGCCCGGGATAGCCCACGCGCAAACCATCGGGAGCCGGGATCACGCCCTGCGGCGAGATATCGCCGTGGACTTCGCTAGCTGTCACCTTCATACCAGCCCCTCATGCCAATGTCTGAACAAACCTCATCCTGACAACAGCATAGCCGCAAACATGGGCGGTGTTAGGCAAAACCCACCTCAGCGACCTCAGGCAAAGCCGCCATTGGCACCGATGACCTGGCCACTCACCCAGCCGGCATCTTCACTGGCAAGCCAGGCCACCACGGCTGCGACATCCTGCGGGTCCGCAATGCGCCCCAGCGCCGCCATGCCCTTGAGGCGCTCGATGGTCTCTTCACTCTTGCCATGACGAAACAGGCCGGTGTCCGTCGGGCCCGGCGCCACGGCATTGACCGTGATGCCTCGCTCGCCGACTTCCTTCGCCAGCACCCGCGTCAGCTGGTCCACTGCGGCCTTGGAAGCCGCATAGGGGCCATAGGTCGCGAACATCTGCCGCGTCACCGAAGTGGACATGTTGATCACGCGCCCGCCATCACGCAGATGCCGCGCCGCCTCACGCATCAGATTGAAGGAACCGGTCAGATTGGCCTGCATCAGGTTGGCGAAGTCGTCATCCGTGAAATCGGCGATGGGCTTGTAGATGCTCATGCCGGCATTGTTGACCAGGATGTCCACCCCGCCGTACACGCGCTGGGCTTCGGTGAACAATTGTGCCGCGTCGTTGCTGACACCGACATCGGCCTGAACGGCGACCGCCTTGCCGCCCCGCGACTCGATATCCGTCACGACCTGCAAGGCACCATCACTGTCGCTGCGATAGTTGACGATGACGTGAGCGCCGTCCGCCGCCAGGCGCTGCGCGATCCCGGCGCCGATCCCGCGTGAAGCCCCACTGACTACCGCCACCTTGCCGCTCAACCGCTGTGCATTCTCCGACATGGCTATCTCCTCTTTCATCATGGGCGATCGACCTCAAGGGCCATCAATAATGAGCGCCTTGCGAGTGTCAGTCAGACACTATCATTGCAGCAAGCGAGTGCCGCCGATACCCCTGCAACGCGGGGTGTCGGATGAACGAAAAACCGCCACCCCGGGCATGCCGGTGGTGGCGGTTGTTTACAGCGGCCGCCTGCCTCAGGCTTCGCCGTTGGCCTGACGCTCGAAGGTATCGGCGCGCAGGATCTCGATCCAGTAGCCATCGGGGTCCTTCACGAAGGCCAGACCCTTCATCTTGCCATCGTCGGGGCGCTTGACGAACTCGACGCCCAGCGACTCGAAACGCTCGGCAGCCGCGTAGACATCCGGCACGCTGACCCCGATATGGCCGAAGCCCTGCGGCTGGGCGTTGCCGTCATGGTAGGCAAAGTCCGGGTCATTCTCGGTGCCCCAGTTATGGGTCAGCTCCAGCATCGCCTCACGCCCGAAGGTGTAGGTGGTGCGCTTCAGATCATCACTGGGCACTTCACTGGCCTGGTCGTCATCCAGATAGGCGAGGAAATAGAGGCTGAACTGCATTTCCGGGAAGTCGAGCTTGCGCACCAGACGCATGCCCAGCACGCGGGTGTAGAAATCCAGGCTGCGCTCGGGGTCCTTGATGCGCAACATGGTCTGGTTGAAGACGTAGCCACGGGTGGCCGGGTCGATCTGCTCACTCAGGCCGGGGACCTGCTCGAAATGTGTTGTCATGTTGGTCCTTGCAAAGGAAAGGACGGCAGAGCCTCGAAGGTGCCCGGCCGCCCTTGGTGATCGTATAGCTGTCAGATGGTGACGGCGGCCAGATATTGCAACCTAGCCGCCGCTGGCATCACGCGATCTCGATCAGCACTTCCCCCGGCGTGACACGATCGCCACGCGCGACATGAATGGCCTTGACGGTACCGTCGACACGCGCGGCGATCTCGGTCTCCATCTTCATCGCCTCACTGATCAGCACCGACTGGCCCGCGGTGACGCTGTCACCGACCGCGACCAGCACCTCGACGATGTTGCCCGGCATCGCGGTGGTGACATGGCCCGGCGCCGAGGCGCTGGCACGTCCGCCGCTCTGGCCGCCCGCCACGTAATCGTCCTTGGCCTCGAACACCACCTCTTCCGGCATGCCGTCCAGGGTCAGATAGACGTGACGCTTGCTGCCTTTGGCGCCGCCGACGCCGGTGATCTGCACCGCGTAGGACTCGCCGTGCACGTCGATGACGAATTCGGTCGGCACGCCAGAGGTCACCGGGCGCTCCGCCTCGCCCTGGGGGATGATTTCCGGTGTGAGCGTGCCGGCGCGGCGCTCGTTGAGGAAGTCACGTCCCAGCTCCGGGAACATGGCGAAGGTCAGCACGTCCTCGGGGGACTCGGCCAGCTCGCCCAGCTCCTCGGTGAGACGCGTCATCTCCGGGGAGAGCAGGTCGGCCGGGCGCCCGACTTCCACCGGCGCATTACCGATGGCACGCGAGCGGACCTCTTCGTTGACCGGTGCCGGCGCCTGACCATAGCCGCCCTGCAGATAACGCTTCACCTCGTTGGTGATGCTCTTGTAGCGCTCGCCGGTCAGCACGTTGAGTACCGCCTGGGTGCCGACGATCTGCGAGGTCGGGGTAACCAGCGGCGGATAGCCGAGATCGGCACGCACACGCGGGATCTCATCGAAGACCTCGCGGATGCGCTCCAGGGCGTTCTGCTCCTTCAGCTGGCTGGCCAGGTTGGACATCATGCCGCCGGGGATCTGACTGATCTGGACCGAGACATCCTCGCGGGTGAATTCGCTCTCGAAGGCTGAGTACTTGCTGCGCACCTCGTGGAAGTAATCACCGATCTCACGCAGCGACTCCAGCTCAAGGCCGGTATCCCATTGGGTGCCGCGCAGCGAGGCCACGAAGGATTCGGTGGCCGGATGGCTGGTGCCGCCGGCGAAGGCCGAGATGCAGGTGTCGATGTGACGACAGCCCGCCTCGACAGCCTTGATCTGGCACTGCGGCGCCAGGCCCGCCGTGGCGTGGCTGTGCAGGTGGATCGGCACCTCGACCGCCTCGACCAGCGCGCTGACCAGATCATAGGTGGCGTACGGCGTCAGCAGGCCGGCCATGTCCTTGATGGCGATGGAGTCGGCCCCCATCGCGACCAGCTTGCGCGCCTGCTCGACATACATTTCCAGCGTATGCACCGGGCTCACGGTGTAGCAGATGGTGCCCTGGGCGTGCTTGCCGGCTTTCTTGACCGCGCGCATGGCGGTTTCCATGTTGCGCAGGTCATTCAAGGCATCGAAGACTCGGAAGATATCGATGCCACCTGCCGCAGCGCGCTCGACGAAGGCCTCCACCACATCATCGGCGTAGTGACGATAGCCGAGCAGGTTCTGGCCGCGCAGCAGCATCTGCAGCGGGGTATTGGGCATGGCTTCCTTGAGCGCCTTCAGACGCGCCCAGGGGTCTTCCTTCAAAAAACGCACACAGGCATCGAAGGTCGCGCCGCCCCACACTTCGAGACTGTAGAAGCCGGCCTGATCGAGACGCGCGGCGATCGGCAGCATGTCCTCGGTGCGCATGCGGGTCGCGATCAACGACTGGTGGCCGTCGCGCAGCACGACTTCGGTGACCTTGACGCGATCAAAGTGATCGATGGCGCTGGTGTTGGGAGTTGCAGCTGTCATGTCTGGGGTCCTTCTAATTGTTGGCTACGTGAACCGGGTGAAGATCAGGGAAGATTCACGGCATCAGGAGCATCAGGTGTGCATCAGAGTCCGGCGTGGGCCGCGATGGCCGCCGCGATCGCCAGCGCCGTCTGTTCCGGCAGGCGCTTGACCGAGTACTGGGTCAATTCCGGGTGGGCGGCCACGAAGCCGGTATCGAAGTGTGCGTTGCGGAAATCAGGGTGCTTGAGGATTTCCTGATAGTAAGGCGCCGTGGTCTTGACGCCCTGCAGACGCATGTCATTGAGGGCACGTGAGCCACGATTGATGACCTCTTCCCAGGTCAGCCCCCACACGATGAGCTTCAGACACATGGAATCGAAATACGGCGGGATGGTGTAGCCGGTATAGATCGCGGTATCGGTACGCACGCCAGGCCCGCCCGGCGCGTAGTAGCGAGTGATGCGCCCGAAACTTGGCAGGAAGTCGTTCTTGGGGTCCTCGGCATTGATGCGGAACTGGATCGCATAGCCGTGATGGCGAATGTCTTCCTGACGGAAGGCCAGCTTGTGGCCCCAGGCGATGCGGATCTGCTCGCGCACGATGTCCACGCCGGTGATGGCCTCGCTGATGGTGTGCTCCACCTGCACGCGAGTGTTCATCTCCATGAAGTAGATCTCGTTGCCCTTGACCAGAAACTCCACGGTACCGGCGTTGCGATAGCCGACGGCGCGGGCGGCACGTACTGCCATCTCGCCGACGTAGGAGCGCTGCTCCGGTGTCAGCTGCGGACTGGGGGCGATCTCGATCAGCTTCTGGTTGCGACGCTGGATGGAGCAGTCACGCTCGAACAGATGAATCACGTTGTCGTGATTGTCAGCGAGGATCTGCACCTCGATATGCAGCGGGTCGACCACGCAGCGCTCGAGGAACACATCGGCACTGCCGAAGGCCTTGGTGGCTTCCGAGATCACGCGCCCCCAGGCCTGCTCGAGCTGATGAGCATCATCACAACGCCGGATACCGCGTCCCCCACCGCCTGAGGTAGCCTTGAGCATGACGGGGTAGCCGACCTGCTCGGCGACACTCAGCGCCTCCTCGACATCGGCCAGATTGCCGGCCGAGCCCGGTGTCACCGGCACGCCGGCCGCCTTCATGGCATCGCGGGCCTGTGTCTTGTCGCCCATGCGAGCGATGACACTGCTGGCCGGCCCTACGAAGGCGATTCCCGCCGCTTCACAGATGGCCGCGAATTCGGCGTTCTCCGACAGGAATCCATAGCCCGGATGGATGGCGTCACAGCCGGTCTCGCGCGCGAGATCGACCAGGCGGCGGGCATCCAGATAGCCGGCCAGCGGGTCTTCGCCGATGAAATGCGCTTCATCGGCGCGTTTGACGTGCAAGGAGAAACGGTCAGGTTCGGTGTAGACAGCGACTGAGCGGATGTCCATCTCGGCACAGGCGCGTACAATGCGCACTGCGATTTCCCCTCGGTTGGCAATCAGCAACTTGCGAAACATGGTGACTCTCCCGGACGTGACGCGTGATCTTGTTGTGGTGCTCTGGTCGTGCGCTTGTCATTGACCGCCAGACGCGACAACGGCGCTGACAGACACGAGGTAGCATGCGTTCCACGCTACCCAGCGAGAGACCAATAGAAAAGTTGATATTTTTTTGCCAATCTATAAGTAAAACCTTATGACTGGGTGTGTCATGTCGCGTCCAAACTTGTTGAATCGCTTAACTTTCAGACAGTTACAGGTGTTCCAAGCGGTTCATCGCCAGCAGTCCTACTCCCGTGCGGCCGAGCAACTTGGCCTGACGCAACCCGCCGTCAGTGCCCAGATTCGTCAATTGGAGCAGGCACTCGAGCAATCGCTGTTCAAATATGCCGGCAAGACGCTGCATATCCTGCCGGCGGCTGACGCCCTGGCAAACTCGGTGCAGTCGATCTTCGGCGAGGTCTCGAGCCTGCAGATGGAGCTGTCGGAGATCGCCGGCACCATCCGCGGCGAGCTCAACCTGGCGGCCGTGTCCACCGCACAGTACGTGGTGCCGCATATTCTGGCGCGCTTTCGGGCGCGGTATCCGGAAGTCTCGGTGCGCCTGCGCGTCTGCAATCGCGGTCAAGCGCTCGAGCGTCTCGCCGAGCGGCGCGATGACCTGGTGATCATGGGCATGGTGCCGGATGACGCCAATCTGGCCTTCATGCCGATTCTCGACAACGAGCTGATCCCCGTCGTCTGGCCCGGTCATCCGCTGCTGGAGGTCAAGGGCATCACCCTGGAAGACCTCGCGCAGTACTACATGCTGATGCGTGAACCCGGTTCGGGCACGCGCACCGCCTTCGAGGAGTTCGCCGCACGCGAGCGTGTCTCGCTGCGTCATACGCTGGAGTTGGGCTCCAATGAGGCCATCAAGCAAGGCGTGATGGCGCACCTGGGCGTGGCGATCCTGCCGCGACTGTCGGTTCAGCTCGAGCTGGCCTCAGGCCTGCTGGCCTCCCCCTCGCTGCCGGGCTTCCCGCTCAGGCGCAGCTGGTGCACCGTCTATCCCAAGGACCGCTACCCCACGCCGGTCACCGAGCTGTTCCTGCGCTTCGTGCGCGAGCTGCTGCCGGAGCTCAATGCTCACTTCAGCGCGCCGATGGAGCCCATCCCCGGGCACAGCGTGGCCTGCCTGCCGCTGGCAACCGAGCAATGAACATAGCGTCCTGATGGCGCAGGCCACATGAAAAAACCGCCATGGAGACAAGCTCCATGGCGGTTTTTTCGTTCAGACAACTGACGGCATGTCAGCAGTGCGACTTACTTCACTTCCACACCGTGCGCCTGCTTGTCGGCGTGGTAGGAAGAGCGCACCAGCGGGCCGGAGGCGACATGCGAGAAGCCCATCTCGCGCGCCTTCTGGCCGAGCCAATCGAAGGTGTCCGGGTGCACCCAGCGGTCGATGGGTAGGTGGTTGCGCGACGGCTGCATGTACTGACCCAGGGTCAGCATGTCGACACCGTGGTTGCGCAGGTCCTGCATGACTTCGAGCACCTGCTCGTCAGTCTCGCCTACCCCCAGCATCAGACCGGACTTGGTCTTCACTTCCGGACGACGCTCCTTGTAGCCCTTGAGCAGATCAAGTGACCACTGGTAGTCGGCGCCCGGACGCACGCGACGGTAAAGGCTCGGCACGGTTTCCAGGTTGTGGTTGAAGACGTCCGGCGGCGTCTGCTCGAGCACATCCAGCGCGACCTGCATGCGACCACGGAAGTCAGGCACCAGCACTTCGATCTCGGTGCCGTCGCACTTCTCGCGGATCTCGCGGATACACTCGGCGATGTGGTTGGAGCCACCATCGCGCAGGTCATCACGGTCGACGGAGGTCACGACGACGTAATTCAGGCGCATCTCGGCGATGGCTTCGGCCAGCTCGCGCGGCTCGTCGGCGTTCAATGCGTTGGGACGACCGTGCGCCACATCACAGAACGGGCAACGACGGGTGCAGATATCCCCCATGATCATGAAGGTGGCGGTACCGCCGCTGAAGCACTCACCCAGGTTCGGGCAGGAGGCTTCCTCACAGACCGTATGCAGACCGTGCTTGCGCAGCGTCTGCTTGATGCGGGTGACTTCCGGCGAGGCCGGCATGCGCACACGCAGCCAGTCCGGCTTCTTGGGCAAGGTCTCGGTGGGAATCACCTTGACCGGAATGCGGGCAACCTTCTCGGCGCCGCGCAGCTTCACGCCACGCTCCTTACGGGCAGGAGCAGCGGAGGGAGCGGGCTTCGTGGTAGCGATGGTCTCGGTCATCAGTTCTGTCCTGCTGTTCGAGAAATGTCAGCCAGTGCCGCGGGCAGGCCGCTCACCGGAGTCAGGGTCACATCGCCCAGGCTTGCGCCCAGACAACGCACCAGGCGGTCACGCTCGCTGGCGAGATCCACCGGTGCGCGAACGAGATCGCGCAGCTGGGTCATCGCCATGCCGGCATAGCCGCAGGGATTGATGCGCCCGAAGGGCGCGAGGTCCATGTCCAGATTGATCGCCACGCCGTGGAAGCTGCAACCACGCCGGATGCGCAGTCCCAGCGAGGCGATCTTGGCCTCTTCCATCGAACGACGCGGGTCATCACCACGCTGCGCCGCCTTCTTCACATAGACGCCTGGCGCGTCCGGACGCGGATAGGCCTCGATGCCATGCTCGGCCATCGCTGCCACTACCGTTTCTTCCAGCGCCGTCACCAGCTGGCGAACGCCGATGCCGCCTCGCTTGACGTTGAGCAGCGGGTAGAGCACCAGCTGGCCGGGCCCATGATAGGTCACCTGGCCGCCACGGTCGGTCTGCACCACCGGAATGTCGCCCGGCATCAACAGATGCTCCGGCTTGCCCGCCTGGCCCTGGGTAAAGACCGGCGGGTGCTCCACCACCCACAGCTCGTCCGGCGCATCGGCCGCACGCGTATCGGTGAAGTGGCGCATGGCCGACCACACCTCATCATAGGCCTTGAGGCCGAGGTGGTAGACGTGAATCGTGTTCATGCATGCGCTCCTGTCATCAAGGCGCAAGACAAGGAAATCCAGCGTTTCATGCCTGGATCACAGCACCATGTGGATGCGACCGGTGGCCTTGAGGTCACGGTGCAGCGCATCCAGCTGATCGGTACCGGTGGCACGGATCACCACTCGGATGCTGCGGTAGTTGCCGTTCTTGCTGTCCTGCCAGGTGATGGCCGTCGCATCGAAGCCCGGCGCATGCACTTCCAGGATATTGCAGACCACCTCGACGAGATCTTCTGCGGCGGTGCCGACGATCTTGAGGGAGAAATCACACGGGAATTCAATCTTCGGGGGCGTCTGCCCACCAGCTGCTGGCGTCTTGGCCATGGGGATAGCCCTTCAGGTAACTCTATTTCCGACCATTCTACTCAACAAAGGGCGATCCGTCAGCCGGATCGCCCTTTGTTGAGTACACGACCGCGATATTCAGGGGCGCGCGCCTGGCACCGCCAGCACGCGCGCCCCACTGCCATCACTGAATCATGCCTTCGGCTGCGTCACGTCACACAGCCAAGAACTGACTCAGTTGAACAGGCCGTGGAAGAACAGCATCAGGGCATCCCACAGACGCTTGAACAGGCCGCCCTGCTCCACCGGTTCCAGTGCGACCAGCGGTTCTTCGGCCAGCACCTTGTCGTCCAGCTTGATCTGCAGGGTACCGTACTGCTCGCCGGCCTGGACCGGAGCCTTGATGGTGTCCTTGAGATCAAGACGCGCGGTCAGCTTGTCAGCCTGGCCACTCGGTACGGTCAGGAAGACGTCCTGAGCCATGCCCAGACGCACCTGGTCCTTCTCGCCACCCCAGACACGCGCCTGATTGAGCACCGCGCCCTTGTCATAGAGCTTCTTGCTCTCGAAGTAGCGGAAGCCATAGGTCAGAAGCTTCTGGGATTCCTGCGCACGCGCCTCTTCGGACTTGGTGCCCATCACGACACTGATCAGGCGAGTATCTTCCTTCCTGGCGGATGCCACCAGGCAGTAGCCGGCTTCTTCGGTGTGGCCGGTCTTCAGGCCATCGACATCCTTGTCACGCCACAGCAGCTTGTTGCGGTTCGGCTGCTTGATACCATTCCAGGTGAAGTACTTCTGGGAGTAGATCTCGTAGTGATCCGGGTAGTCCTTGATGATGCGGCGCGCCAGAATCGCCAGGTCGTGGGCCGTGGAGTAATGCTCCGCGTGCGGAAGGCCAGTGGCGTTCATGTAGTGGGTGTTCTTCATGCCCAGACGCTTGGCGTGCTGGTTCATCAGGTCGGCGAAGGAACCTTCGCTGCCGCCGATGCGCTCGGCCAGCGCGACGCTGGCGTCGTTGCCGGACTGGATGATGACACCGTGAAGCAGGTCATCGACGGTAACGCTGGTGCCTTCGCGGATGAACATGCGCGAGCCGCCCGTCTTCCAGGCATTGACGCTGATGCGGACCTTCTCGTCCGGGCTCAGCTTGCCGTCGTCCATCTCGCTCTCGACCAGGTAGGCCGTCATCATCTTGGTCAGGCTGGCCGGCGGCAGGCGCTTGTCGGCGTTGTGCTCGACCAGGATGCGCCCGGAATTGGCGTCCATCAGGATCCAGGAAGACGCCGCCAGCTGCGGCGCCGCCGGAATCAGGGTATCCGTCTCGATGGCATGGGCCGGGGTGGCGGCAACGCCTGCGAACAGCGCAATGCCGCTGGCCGCCATCAGCGCGGAGAATCGACGCCGAAGAGGAAGAAGTCGGGCTTTCAGGGACATGTTGGAATCTCTTTGACACTCATGCATAAGCCGAGGCTTGCGCCTCGGCCATGTTGCGCCTCTTCACGAAGCGCATGATGGATGAAAACGGGCCTGCGGCCCTTATCGCTCTGCCGTGACGCTGAAGGCCCCGGCATAGCCAGCATCGGCCAGCGCCGACTTGAGCGATTCAATACGGACACTGTCTTCCAGCGGACCGACCTGAACCTTGTAGAGGTCGCCGCTACCCAGCACGCGAGTCGGTCGCCCCAGACGGGAGCTGACACTGGCACGAATGCTGTCGGCCTTGCTCAGATCACTGACCGCCGCGACCTGCAGGAAGGTGGCTTCCCCGCTCGCCACTGAGGGCGTGCTGCTCGGCGCAGCAGAGGCTACCACGGGCTTGGCGGCAACGCTCGAGCCGGAAGCGCTCGAGGCCACGGAACCGCCGGTTGCCTCCATCGCGTCAAGTCCGGCAATGCCCTGTTCGCGGCGTACCGCCTGGCTGCGCGCCAGCAGACGCTCGGACTCTGCCGTGCCCTGGGTCGGGCTCGGGCCCGGCTTCCAGGTCGTGGCATCGAGGGTCTCGACACGCACGTGCCCAGTGCCATGACCCAGCATGTCCAGGCGCCACGCCGCGCTGTAGGACAGATCGATCAGACGATCTTCATGGAAGGGGCCACGGTCGTTGACCTTGACGATGACCTGCTTGCCGTTGTCCAGATTGGTGACACGCGCATAGGTCGGCAATGGCAGCGACTTGTGAGCCGCCGTCATGGTGTACATGTCATAGATCTCGCCACTGGCGGTGGCGTAGCCATGAAACTTCTTGCCATACCAGGAAGCAGTGCCCTCGGCCACGTAACCGCGCGGGTCATCCATCACGCGATAGGTCTTGCCCCATACCTCATACTCGCTGCGATTGCCGCTGCGGGTATAGGGTTCGACACGTGGTACCTCATCGGGCACCGCCGAGACATCCGGCGCATCATCGGGATAGGCATCGCTGTCCAACTCGTAGCGGCTGTTCTTGCCCGCCTTCTTGCCGGTGCTCGCCGAGGCACCATCACTGACCTGGGTGCCGCCCCCACTGCTGGCACAGCCAGCCAGCAGGGCAAGCGCGAGGGTCAGCGGTAGCGCGCGTGACCAGCTCATCCCGCACCTCCGTCCTCGAGACGACGCTTGATCGCACGGGAGAGCTCATCCACGGCCATCGCGTACATGTGACTGTGGTTGTAGCGCGTGATGACGTAGAAGTTGTCGTAGCCGACGGCGTAGCGGTAGCCCTGTCTCAGATCCAGCGCCAACGGGATCACCTGGGTATTGCCGGCCACGTCGTCTGCCACCTGGACGCCGGCCGCCTCGAGCGCGGAAACGCTCATGTACGGCTTTTTCGTCTTGTTGAAGGTGACGGAGGACGGTGGCGTCCCGGGGCCGTCCGCGGCGCTGACCACCGGCGCACCGGCCTTCCAGCCATGACGCGCGAAGTAGTTGCCGACGCTGCCGATGGCATCGACCGGGTTATGCCACAGATCACGCACGCCATCGCCATCGAAATCGACCGCATAGGCCTGATAGCTGGTCGGGATGAACTGCGGATAGCCCATCGCACCAGCGTAGGAGCCCTTGATGGAGAGCGGGTCGATGCCCTGCTCTATCGTCAGCTGCAGGAAGGCTGCCAGCTCGCCACGGAAGAACTTGCCGCGACGCGGGTGATCGAAGGCCAGCGTGGACAGTGAATCGATCACGCGGTGAGTCCCGGTGTGCTTGCCGAAGAAGGTCTCGACACCGATGATGGCGGCGATGACTTCCGGCGGCACACCATACTCGGCTTGGGCACGATCGAAGGTCTCACGATGCTCGGCGATGAACTTCACACCGGCTTCGATGCGCGATTGCTTCATGAAGATGGCGCGGTACTGGTCCCAGCGCAGATGACCTTCCGCCGGACGCGACATGGCATCCAGCACTTTCTGGCTGTAATCGGCCTGATTCATCAGCTCGGTCACACGATCGCGATCCAGCCCCTTGGCCACCAGCTCGTCGACCAGCCTGGCCGTTTCCGGGTGAGTCGCCGGGGCGAAGCCATCAGGCGCCGCCTTGGCCACGCCTGACATTCCCAGCAGCGGTGCCACCATCACCAGGGCTGCGCCCCAGTGCTTGAGACGTCGCCCACACGCATTGATCACCGTCATCGACTCTCTCCTTGCCTGTCTGCGAGCTTGGGCTCGCGAATGTCCTTGCCACTCGGCAACTGGCCGTCACGTCATCGCGACAATAGGCGCCGGTGGGTATGAATGCTCATGAGAATACCGAAGCCTGCCAGCAAGGTCACGCTGGAGGTCCCACCATAACTGACCAGCGGCAACGGGACGCCAACGACCGGCAAGATACCCGATACCATGCCGATGTTGACGAAGACGTAGACGAAGAACGTCAGGATGATCGCGCCCCCCGTCAGCCGTGCAAAACTGTCCTGGCCATTGTTGGACATCACCAGCCCGCGCAGCACGATCAGCACATAGAGCCCCAGGAAGAAACTCATGCCGATCAGCCCGAACTCCTCCCCGATGACCGCGACGATGAAGTCGGTATGGCGCTCCGGCAGAAACTCGAGCTGGGACTGGGTCCCCAGGGTATAGCCCTTGCCGAAGATGCCGCCCGAGCCGATGGCCGTCTTGGACTGGATGATGTTCCAGCCCGCGCCAAGCGGGTCAGACTCCGGATTGAGGAATGTCAGCACACGGCGGCGTTGATAGTCGTGCATCACCATCCACAGAAGCGGCAATGCCGAGGCGATCAAGGCACCGAAGAAGGCGATCAGCTTCCAGGAAAGCCCCGCCAGCAGGATCACGAATACCCCCGCCGCAGCAACCAGCAACGAGGTGCCGAGGTCCGGCTGGCGCGCGATCAGCAGCACCGGCGCGACGATGATCACGGCGCAGATGACCAGATCTCGCCAGCGTGGAGGCAACGGGCGCTGCCCGAGCCAGCAGGCCACCATCATCGGCATCGCCAGCTTCATCAGCTCAGAGGGCTGAAAACGCACCACCCCTGGGATGACCAGCCAGCGCTGGGCGCCCATGCCGACATCCCCCAGCACCTCCACCGCCACCAGCATCAGGAAGCCAGCGCCATAGGCGACCGGCGCCCAACGGTAAAGCGTCGCGGGTGACAACTGGGCGAGCCCGATCATGATCACCAGCGCCAGCGCCTGGCGTGAGGCCTGGCGCAGCGTGAAATCGATATCCTGACCGCTGGCGCTATAGAGCACGATCAGCCCGCAGCCGAGCACGGCCAACAGCAGCAGCAGCAGCCAGGGGTCGAGGTGGATACGCTCCCATAGACTGGTGCGGCGGCGATGACTGAGATCCCCACCTACACCACGCATCGAGCGCTGATAATCAGTCGGCATCGTTCTCTCCTTGCTCACCCTCGCCCGCCGGTGCCTCCGGCGGTGCCAGAGCGGCAGCCAGCGTGAGCGCCGCCTCACGCGCTTCGGGGTCAATGCGCGGCAACAGCCAGTAATCGGTGACGGCGCGTGCCATCGGACCCGCCACGGAGCTGCCGCCCTGGCCGTTCTCGATCACCACGGAGACGGCTATCTCCGGGTGCTCGACCGGCGCAAAGGCGGCGAACAGGGCGTGGTCACGCAGACGCTCCGCGAGCTCCTTGCCGTTGTATTTCTGGTCCTGCCCGAGGGTGAAGACCTGGGCGGTACCGGACTTGCCGGCCATGCGGTACTTGAGACCGGGCCCGACATACTTGCGCGCCGTGCCTTCTCGCCCGCTGACCACGTCCTCGAGCGCGGCGATGACATCGTCCCACCACGCCGGATTGTCCAGCACCACATCCGGTTTTTCCTCGCTTCTGGGCAGCAATACCGTCTCGTCGCCGATGCGCTTGGCCAGGTGAGGCGTCACGTGCCTGCCGCGATTGGCCAGCACGGCCTCCGCCGAGGCGAGCTGCAACGGTGTGGCAAGCCAGTAGCCCTGACCGATACCGATGGAGATGGTCTCGCCGGGGTACCAGGGCTTGTCGTAGCGATTGCGCTTCCATTCCTTGGACGGCATCAGACCGGGCAGCGCGCCCTGCACGTCCAGCGCCGTCTGCTCACCGAAACCGAACTTGTGCATGTACTCGCTGATGCGGTCGATCCCCAGGCGATAGGCAACGTTGTAGAAGAAGGTGTCATTGGAGACCGCGATGCCACGCCGCATGTTGACGCGCCCATGCCCCCAGCGCAGCCAGTTGCGGTACTTGTGGCTGTCATTGGGCAGCTGGAAATAGCCGGGATCGTAGAAAGAAGTGCTGGTGGTGATGACACCGTTCTCCAGCCCCGCCAGCGACATGAAAGGCTTCACGGTCGAGGCCGGCGGGTACTGGCCGCGAATGGCACGGTTGAACAGCGGCAGGTCGATATCATTCTGCAGCGCGCGATAACTCTTGACGCTGATGCCGGTGACGAACTCATTGGAGTTGAAACCCGGCACGGAGGCCATCGCCAGGATGTCACCCGTCTCGGGCTCGATGGCCACGATGGCACCACGCCGCCCCTTGAGCAGCCGATAGGCGAGATCCTGCAGGCCGCGGTCGATGGTCAGCGTCAGGTCCTTGCCCGGCACCGGGTCGATCCGCGACAGCTCACGCAGCACGCGACCCCGCGCATTGGTTTCCACCTTGCGCAGGCCGGCCTGGCCGTGCAGCTCCTCTTCATAGAAGCGCTCGATACCGGTCTTGCCGATGAAGTGGGTGCCCGAATAGTTGCCCTTGTCGAGAGTCTTGAGCTCGGCCTGATTGATGCGCCCCACGTACCCCAGGGTATGCGACAGCGGCTTGGCGTCCGGGTAGTAGCGCAGCAGCTGCGCCTCGACCTCGACGCCGGGCAGGCGATAGCGATTGACGGCCAGACGCGCTATCTGCTCCTGGCTCAATTCACTCATCAACAGGGCAGGCTGATAGGGACGTTGACGCTGACGCGAGCGTTCCTTGAAGTCTTCGACCTCATCGGGCGGCAGATCGAGAATCTCGACCAGGCGTTCAAGCGTCGTCTCGAGATCACCGGCGCGTTCGCGCACGATGGTGAGATTGTAGTTGGGGCGGTTTTCGGCGAGCAGCTGACCATTGCGGTCATAGATCAAGCCACGCGTAGGCGGCAAGGGCTCGACACGCACGCGGTTCTTGTCCGAGCGCGTCGTATAGATGTCGTGTTCCACGACCTGCAGGAAGAGCAGCCGCGCCAGCAGACATCCGGCCAGCACCAGCACGAGGCCGGCAGCCACGATGCTGCGAAGGCGAAAGATCCGCACTTCCTGTTGAGGATTCTTTATCGTCGCCCGGCGTTGGCGCATGGCGGGTCTCGCAACCAGTGTCGTGTCGCAAGCGGCAGGCGCTTACCGGTGATAGGGGTGCCCGACCAGCAATGTCCAGGCGCGGTAAAGCTGTTCCGCCAGCACGATGCGCACCAGAGGGTGCGGCAGCGTCAGTGCCGAGAGCGACCAGCGCTGATCGGCACGTGCCAGCAGACGTGGGTCGAGCCCATCCGGGCCACCGATGAGGATGGCCACGTCTCGCCCTCCCAGCCGCCAATCATCGGCATGCTGGGCAAGCTGCTCGGTGCTCCAAGCCTGACCTAGGACATCAAGGGCGACAACATGTTCATTTCCCTTGAGTTTTTCAAGCATCCGATCGCCTTCACTGGCCATGGCACGGGCGATGTCCGCATTCTTGCCGCGATTGCCGGGCGCCAGTTCGATGAACTCAAGCGAAAAATCCCGCGGCATGCGCTTGAGATATTCCCGGCTACCCTTCTCCACCCAGTCCGGCATCTTCTGCCCGACCGCCAAAACTCGGATCTTCATGTCCTGTCCCGTGCTGTGTCAGAACGACCGGCGAACCCGCAGTCCTTCCATCGGATACTCCCTGCCCGCGACATCGCGACCGGCAAGGACGTAACGCGCGGTTGGCGTGCCCCGACGAGCAACCCGTCGGGTCAGGCTGGCAGGATCAGTGGCTCTGCTCGTACTCTTCACGCGTTTCGCGGGGCAGATCGCTCCACAGACGCTCGAGGTCGTACAGGGCACGGGTTTCGGCCAGCATGACGTGGACGACGACATCGCCCAGATCCAGCAGCACCCAGTCGGAGCCGTTGTCGCCTTCACAGCCCAACGGCTTGACGCCGGCTTCTTTCACGGTGACCTGCACGTTGTTGGCCAGCGCGGAGATATGGCGGCTGGACGTACCGGTCGCGATCACCATCACATCGGTGACGCTGGTCAGCTTGGAGACATTGATCTCGCTGATTTCCTGGGCCTTGAGTTCTTCAAGGGCGTCGACAACCAGGTTTTTAAGAGCTTCGGTCTGCATGATTCCTCGGGAGTTTGTTCGGCAGGGGGCGCATTCTACCCGTTGGCGATGCGCGCGCCTATGGGCATCGTCATTTACTCGCCAAAGGGGCGCCACGCACGGCGATGCGGGATCGCGGCAGTGACGCCCCTCTCATGATGCCACGCTCGCACGCGACAGGACGTTCAGAGCCACAACGCTCAGCTCGATGATGGGCTCAGCTCGATGACGGACAGTAGAGGCCATGCGCCTCGATATGACGGATCACCGCTTCCGGCAGCAGGTAGCGCACGCTGTCACCCAGCGCGAGACGCTCGCGCACGAAGGTGGCGCTGATGGCCATGCGTGTCGGCAGCGACAGGCGCAACAGGTGGCCACCCGGGCGCGCCATCAAGGCCGCCACCGAGTCGACCTCGCGCCCCTGGATCAACGCTTCGAGCGCCCGGGGCAGCGGTGCATCATGGTCCGGCCGCTCGATCACCACCACATGGGCGTCATCGAACAGACGATCGGCGGCATGCCACTCCCCGAGCTTGAGGAAGGCGTCATGGCCGATGGCCATCACCAGCCGCGCCTGCGGGCCGTATTCGGCGCGTAGACTGGCCAGGGTGTCGGCACTGTAGGAAGGCCCATCGCGCAGCAGCTCACGCCCATCGGCCTTGAGGCCTGGCTCTGCCTCTATCGCGGCTTCCAGCATCGCCAGCCGCTGGTCACTGCTGACGCCGGGCGCGGCGCGATGCGGCGGCTGATGCGAAGGCACCAGCAGCACATGGTCCAGCCCCAACGCTTCGCGCAGCTCGATGGCACTGCGCAGATGGCCGTGATGGATGGGATCGAAGGTACCACCGAGCATGGCGACACGCGGTACCGGGCCGAGGCAGCCCTCGAAGCCCGGCTCCGCTGATGCATCAGTCCTTGAGCGCGAGTCATGTGACGACTCGGTGCCGTGATGCACGGCCTCACGCTCCTGCGCGAGACCATCAGCGTTCAAGGGACGCTGGGTGTCCTCCAGCGCCTCGGGCGACAGGGCCTTCTCGTTCGTCAAGGTCTGCTCGGGCGTGACCTGATCATCGGCGGGTGAGACCTGACCCTTCACTGGCGAATCTGCCCATCACCGAACACGATGTACTTGCGGGTCGTCAGGCCCTCAAGCCCGACCGGGCCACGCGCATGCAGCTTGTCGGTGGAGATGCCGATCTCGGCACCCAGGCCATATTCGAAGCCATCGGCGAAGCGGGTGGAGGCGTTGACCATCACCGAGCTGGAATCGACCTCCGCCATGAAGCGGCGCGCCAGCGCATAGTTCTCGGTGATGATGGCCTCGGTGTGCCCGGAGCTGTGACGCTCGATATGCGCCATCGCCTCGTCGACGCCATCCACGACGCGAACCGCCAGAATCGGCGCGAGATATTCGGTATCCCAGTCTTCTGCATTGGCAGCCACGGCCTGCGGCAGCACTTCGCAAGTACGCTCGCAACCGCGAATCTCGACCTCATGTGCCGCCAGACGCTCGGCGATACGCGGCAGGACCTCGGCGGCAACCGGCGCATCGACCAGCAGGGTCTCCATGGTGTTGCAGGTGCCATAGCGATGGGTCTTGGCGTTCTCGGCGATCCGGACCGCCATCGCCAGGTCTGCCGTGGCATCGATATAGACGTGGCAGATGCCATCGAGGTGCTTGATGACTGGCACGCGTGCATCACGCGAGATACGCGAGATGAGGCTCTTGCCACCGCGCGGGATGATCACATCGACGAATTCCGGCATCGCGATCAGCTCGCCGACCGCGGCGCGGTCCGTGGTGGCGACGACCTGCACTGCCGTGGCCGGCAGCTCGGAGAGCACCAACGCCTCGCTGATGATCTCGCTCAACGCACGGTTGCTGGACGCGGCCTCGGAGCCACCGCGCAGAATGCAGGCATTGCCGGACTTCAGGCACAGGCTGGCTGCCTCGATGGTCACATTGGGGCGTGACTCGAAGATGATGCCGATAACGCCCAGCGGCACGCGCATGTGACCGACCTGAATGCCGCTCGGACGCGAGCGCAGGCCATCGACCTCGCCGACCGGGTCCGGCAGCGCCGCGACCTGCTCGAGCCCTTCGATCATGCCGTCGATACGCGCAGGCGTCAGCGCAAGACGATCGACCATCGCCTCCGAGAGCCCATTGGCGCGTGCACGCGTCAGGTCCTCGGCATTGGCCTCTGCCAGTGCCTCGCGACGCTCATCGATCAGACGCGCCATGGTCTGCAGAGCACGATTCTTGATGCCGCTGTCGACGCGACGCATCACGACGCTTGCCGCGCGCGCTGCGTGCCCCAGACGATTCATGTACGCCACGACGTCCGTGGTGTCGTGCTTGCCCTGCTCACTCATGTGCCTAATCTCGCTGGTTGTCAGTGTCCACGCACTCATTCCATCATCGCTCGGGCCCCGCGAGGGCATTCCCCTGAGAAGCCCTGACATGAAGACCTGATGTGAAAGCCTGAGAGGCGTAGACACTTTTGTCACTCGCCGTTTGGGGTATGCTGCCATTATTGCAGACGACGTTGCATGATCGGAGCACCGTCGCATCCTGCAAACGTGCAGGCAATGCCCACGTCATAGACCGTTCGGCCAGGGAATTCGGCCGATTTCGCGCCATCCACGGCAAAGGTGCCAATATAAGTCACCATGGAGATCAAGTTCAAAGTCCGTCTCAGTCAGTTCGTCTGTCTGCTCGGCTCTGTATTGCTGCTGCTGGAAGCGGCACGACAGATCAGTATCGGCCTGACGCTCACTGCCCTGTTGCTGGCGGTGGGCGGCACGATGTTGCTGGTGGTCTCTCTCGCCCACGAGCTGTTCACCCTGCGCTGGTTCCGTACGCTGGTGATGCTCAACGTCGCGCTGATCATGAGTGCACTGGTGCTGCTGGCCCCGCAACAGCACCTGATGTGGCTGTGGGGCTTTGCCGTCCTGCTGCTTTATCCGCGCCCACGCTGGCTGGCACCGGCCTGCACACTGATCGGGCTGGTCACCACCTGGCTGGCGCTCAGCCAGCTGGGCAGCGACTGGCTGAGCCTGGGCATCGGTATCACCGCGACCCTGATGGCGCTCGGTGCCATCGGTGGGCGACGCCAGCAGCAGGTCTGGATGCAGCTGGAGCGTCGTGGTCGGCGTGATTCCAGCCGCGCGATCTGGTCACAGTACCAGCTGATGCGAGACCTGCCGCGGGAAATTGCCCGTGCCGATCGCGAGGAAATCCATATCGAATTGATCCTGCTCGCACCGGTCAAGACCGGCCGCCTGGCCAACCGTCGCCTGATGAATACCCTCGACAGCGCCGCATTGCCGCATGAAACCCGCTACCAGCTCGATGACGGGGCACTGGCCGTCTTGCTGGTCACCCGCGGCGAGCGCATGGCCAGTCTGCGCCGTCGCCAGTTGATCGAGCATCTCGCGATGCCGGTCCGCGCCCGGGTACAGCCTCTCAACGACAGTGATCCCGGCGCGCTGGACCTCAAGCGCCTCAGTGCCCACTTGAGCGATGAACCGCAGCCGATCACCCTGCTGCCGCCTCTGTCTCGCAAGCCTGCCGATGCTGATGCTTTTTCTGACGAAGCCCGGTCAGACGACGGACAAGACACCCTGAAACAGGCCAGCGCGGCAGACAGGGTCGCCGTAGCACCATCGCGGGGGGAATGATCACTGATGTCTCCTCTACACAGTCTGGCGCATAGCGAGCGTCGGGAACTCGCCAATCGCAAGACACTGATCATGCTGCTGGCCGCCGCGGTGATCGCCACCTACGCCCTGTGGCGCTACCTGGTGGGCGATTTCGAGCATATCCTGACGCCGGTGCTGGCCACCATGCTGATGGCGATTGCCGCCGGCCTCAATCACCTCGATGATGAGCAGCCGCTGCCTTCCTATCTGACGCTGATCGCCAGCTATCTGATGCTGGCACTCGAGGCGCCGGGCACCTATCCGGGCATGTCACTGTGGCTGGGGCTACCCAGCGTGCTGACATTGCTGCTATTGCCCCTGGCGCCGGCAATGTTGCTCAATCTGGTGCTGGCACCGCTGTGGCTATGGCTATTGGGCCAGCAGGAAGACAACTTCGGCGAGATACTGCGCTACCTGTGTCTGCTGCTGGTGGCCAGCCAGCCGTTCGTCATCAACAGCCTGCAGGCGGGTGTCATGAGCCTGACCGCCAGCGAGGAAACCGAGTGCAATGCCTTCAATGCCCGCACCGGCCAGCAGCGACTGATCAGTGAGGCGGCACGTGCGCGGGCGCTGGACCAACCGCTCAGCATTCTGGTCGTCTATCTGCCGCAACTGGACATGCTCGGCGAGCAGTTCGGCGAATACAGGCGCGTCGAATGCCTGGCGATGGCCTGCGACGTGATGCAGGAGGTCTCGCGCCAGGGCGACCTGCTGTGCCGCAGCGACAAGTCCTCCTTCTGGCTGATGCTGCCCAATACCGGCGAGGCGGGAGCACTGATCATGCGCGAGCGCCTGACCGCGGCGCTGGCAGCGGCCACACAGCCGGAAACCGGCTCCATCATTGCCCGCGCGCGCCTGGTGACGTACAAGGCCGATGACACCACCCAGAAACTCGAGCAACGCCTGCTGGCCAGCCAGCTTGCCCTGATGGATCTCAATGAATGAGCGACACCCTTGCGTCACTGCTGCATTGGCTGAACCCCAGTGTGATGATCGATATCCTGATGACCACGCTGAGCGATCACCCGGCAGCCCTTGTCGCCGTCATCGGCCTGGTCTCACTGCTTGAATCTCTCGCCATCATCGGCCTGCTGGTGCCGGGCGTGGTCATTCTCACCGCTGGCGCCTCACTGGCCGGCCACCTCGAACTCTCGCTACCGATATTGCTGGCTGTCGGTGCGCTGGGCGCCATCATCGGCGATGGCGTGAGCTTCTGGCTGGGCATCCGCTATCGCGATCAACTGCCCGGCCGCTGGCCCTTCTCGCGCCATCCCGAGTGGATCGAGCATGGTCAGCAGTTCTTTCATCGACACGGCAGCTGGTCGATCGCCTTCGGACGCTTCGTCGGCCCGGTGCGCCCGATCATCCCGCTGGTCGCCGGCATGCTCGACATGCCGCCGGCGCGCTTCTTCCTGGTCAATGGCCTCTCGGCACTGGCCTGGGCACCGGCCTACCTGCTGCCGGGCTATCTGCTGGGCCAGACCTGGCAGTCACTGTTCACCTTGCCGGAAGGGGCCGATGGCCTGCTGGTCGGCCTGGCCAGCGGACTGATCGCCTGTGCCTTCGCCTTCTCCTTCCTGCGCCGCCAGCTGGGCCGTGAGGGCCGCCTCTATCATTGGCTGGCGCGTCGCATGCGTCGCAGCCCTTCCGGGCGGCGTCTGTGGTGGCAGCTGCGTCACCCCGACCCCGAGGGCGAATTCCCGCTCGCCTCGATGGCACTGCTGATCTTCGCGGTGATCAGCGTGCCCGCCATGAGTCTGGCGGTGCTGGCCCATCCCGAGCCGTGGTGGATCGACCGCGTGGCAGCCTCACTGGCCGCTAGCCTCTCCTCACTGTTGCCCCAGGACTGGCTGCGCGAGGCAAGCCTCGGGCTGTCTCGCCTCGCAGATGGCACCGGTCTGGCGGCGCTCGTGGCTCCGTGGCTGGTATGGCTGCTGCTCAAGGGTCGCCACGCGGTATGGTTGCATCTGACGGCGGCCTGGCTGGGCATCGCCAGCGCCAATACCGTGCTCAAGCACCTGATCCAGCGCCCGCGTCCGGACACCCCCGCCTTCCTGGAAGGGTCGATGTCATTCCCAAGCGCCCACGCCGCCGGCAGCGTGGCAGTATTCGGATTGGCCGCCGCCTTCATCGCCGAGCGCCAGCCCTCCTCGCGACGCCGCTGGATCTACTGGGCAGCCATCGCCGCCTGTACGCTGGTCGGCCTGTCGCGCATCACGCTTGGCGTCCATTACCTCAGCGATGTGCTGGGCGGCGCCTGCCTGGGTCTGCTGGTCTGTGCGCTGGTGCGCATCAGCTACCCCGCCTTCGTGCGCCAGACCTCGGCACCCCTCGACTCGCCGGCCCCGCTGCTGTGGTTGAGCATGGCGAGCCTGTTGCTGTTGGCGGCACGCTTCGTCTGGCTGCCGCTCTAGGCTGTCGCGATCAGACTGCTGCCACTCAGGCCGTCGCGATACCGTTGCCGTGATAACGATGTAAACCGATGAGCTGCCTGCGATGGCGGCTTTATCACTACCCCCTGATGACGAGGAACCACATGCCCGGCCCTGCTGCCCCTCCCGCCAACCAGCCCCAGGCGCTGATGTCGATTCATCTCGGCATCGCGCTGCTCGGCGGTACGGCGCTGTTCTCGAAAGGCGTGCCTCTCTCGGCGCTCGACATCACCACCTGGCGCAGCCTGCTGGCAGGATTGTTCCTGTTGTGGCTGGCGCGTCTCAAGTGGCATGTCTCGCTGCGCCTGAGCGGACGCGACTGGCTCTTGCTGGGCATCGCCGCCGCGTTGATGGCCGCACACTGGGTGAGCTACTTTCATTCGATGCAGGTGTCTTCCGTAGCCACCGGCATGCTGGCGCTGTTCACCTATCCCATCTTCATCGTGCTGCTGGAGCCCTGGGTGGAAGGCACACGCCTGAAAGCGAAGGACCTGGCGGCAGCGGGGCTGGTCTGTATCGGCGTCTGGCTGCTCGTTCCCGGCGGCGACAGCAGCGCGCAGGGCGACAGCCTGGCGGGAGTGTCATGGGGCGTGTTCTCGGGCCTGTTGTTCGCGGCACGCAATCTACTGGTGCGCTACCGTCTCAGCCATCTCAATCCGGTACTGTCGATGAGCCTGCAGGCGCTGGGGGTCGTGGTGCTGACACTGCCGTTCGTCTCCAGTGAGATCATGGATGCCAGCCCCTCGACGGGGATCGCCATGCTGGTGCTGGCCATCGTCTTCACGGCTGCGCCGCATGCGCTGATGACCTTCGCCCTCGGTGGACTCAAGGCCAAGACCGTCGGCATGATCGGCTGCCTGCAACCCGTCTACGGCGTATTGCTTGCGTGGTTGATTCTTGGCGAGGTGCCCACCTGGCTGACACTGGTCGGCGGCAGCTTCATCGTGGCGGCGGCAGCACTTGAGACCCTGCGTCGCAGCTGAATCAGCGTCGCAGCTGAACCGAAGTCACAGCTGACTCGAAGTGGCTGCTGAATCAACGGCGCCCCTGGACACACCAAGGCCCGCCATTGGCGGGCCTTGGTGTGTTCACAAGATGAAATTCTTCGCTCGGTCATGCCGACATCAACCGGTCGCGAGCCAGACTCCCACGCCGATCATCAGCGTGCCCGCCACGCGGTTCATCAGGCGCACACGCGAGCCACGCCCCAGCCAACGCGCCAGGCTGCTGCCACCGCCGGCATAGAGCAGCAGGCAGGTGAATTCCAGCGTCAGGATGATGCCGACCAGCGCGATCAGCTGCGGCGCCAGCGGCAGGCTGGCATCCAGAAACGGCGGCAACAGCGCAATGAAGAACGCCCATCCCTTGGGATTGGCGATCGCGGTGACGAAGCCCTGTGCCGCCAGCGCGCGGCGCGAGGCGCGCGGTGCCTCCGCACCCTCCCCAGCTACCCCCAGGGCCAGGCGGCCACGCGAGCGCCACATCTGGATCCCCAGCCAGGCCAGGTAAGCACCACCCGCCAGCTTGAAGGCCGAGAACACCATCGGATAGCGCAGCATGATGGTCGCGACGCCGATCACCGCCGACACCGCCACCAACCCGACACCCAGCAGCTCGCCCATCATCATCCACAGCGTGCGCTTGACGCCCTGGGTCATTCCCAGGGTCATCGCCAGCGTCATGCACATGCCCGGCGTCAGCGAGACCAGAAAGAACGTCGGCACGAACACCGACAACAATGACCAATTCAGCATTCCCTGCTCTCCTTGCTCAGCCTGATGCAGTGCCAGAGGGATGCCTCTGACAAGCTCTCACTCGGACGGATCGACTGACCGCCCTTCAATCGCCGCTGACATGCCCCTCGCCCCAGCGCGGTATCAGCGCATGCGAGATCCCCAGCTGGTTGAGAATGCGTGCGACGATGAAATCGATCATGTCATCGAGGGTCTGCGGGCGATGATAGAAGCCGGGTGCGGCGGGCAGGATGACGGCGCCCATGCGCGTCAGACTCAGCATGTGTTCGAGATGGATGGCCGAGAACGGCGTCTCGCGCGGCACCAGAATCAGCGTGCGGCGTTCCTTGAGGGCCACGTCGGCCGCGCGTTCGATCAGGTTGTTGCTGGCCCCGGTCGCGATCGCGGACAGTGAGCCCGTGGAACACGGGCACACCACCATGGCGCTCGGCGCGCCGGAACCGGAGGCCACCGGGGCCATCCAGTCCTCGCGCCCGAAGCAGCGAATCTGGCCGGGCCTGGCGGCGTAGCGCTGCGTGAGCACCTCGGTGAGACGCGCCGGACGCGCCGGCAGCTCCTCATCGGTCTCGGTGGCGATCACCATGTGCGCCGCCTTGGAGACCATCACCATCACTTCATGACCGGCCGCGACCAGGCACTCGATCAGGCGCAGGCCGTACTGGGCGCCGGAGGCCCCGGTCAGCGCGACGGTGACCGCCGACTTGAACTCGCCCTCCGGGGCTGTCGCTTGCGCTTTCATGCTTCACCTTCGCGTGCTGCCAGCGCCGCAAGAAGGCGCTCGTGGATACCGCCGAAGCCGCCATTGGACATCACGACCACCCAATCGCCGGCGCGGGATTGATTGGCGATCTTCGCGATCAGGGCGTCGAGGTCCTGCTCGACCTCCGCCTCCACGCCGAGCGCACGGCACTCGCTGACCGTCTCCTCCAACGACCAGCCGAGGCTGGGGCCCGCGAACCAGCTGACGCGATCTGCCGCGGTCACTGAAGCCGGCAGACGCGCCTTCATGGTGCCGAGCTTCATGGTGTTGGAGCGCGGTTCGATCACCGCCCACAGGCGACCGCCCTGCCCTTCGGCCGCAACGCCGGGCGCCAGGCCCTCGAGCGTGGTGGCGATGGCGGTCGGATGGTGCGCAAAGTCATCGATGACCTTGACGCCTGCCACCTCACCGCGCAGCTCCTGCCGACGCCTGGGCGGCGCGAAACGCGCGAGCGCCTCCAGTGTCACCGCAAGACTCACGCCGCATTCGACGGCCGCGGCCACGGCGGCGCAGGCATTGGCCACGTTGTGGCGTCCGCGCATCGCCCACTGGCACTCGACGAAGCGGTCCGCCTCGCCTGCGTCACCAGACGGCGGTGCCAGCGCGAAGTGGCTGCCGTCGGCACTGATCAGGCGATAGCGCCAGTCGCCACCGGCATTCTCGATACCGCTCTCAGCGCCGAAGCGCGTCACCGGCGTCCAGCAGCCTTGATCCAGCACGCGCTCCAGTGCCTGGGCACCGGCGACGGCGTCCGCCGCGACCACCAGCTTGCCGCCAGCCGGCACGGTGCGCACCAGGTGGTGGAACTGGCGCTCGATGGCGGCGAGATCCGGGAAGATGTCGGCGTGATCGAACTCGAGATTGTTGAGCACGGCAATGCGCGGCCGGTAATGCACGAACTTGGAACGCTTGTCGAAGAAGGCCGTGTCGTATTCATCGGCCTCGACCACAAAGGGCGCTTGAGGATCGCCGATACGCGCGGAATCGCCCAACTGTGGCGGCACGCCACCGATCAGATAGCCCGGTGCGAGGCCCGCACATTCGAGAATCCAGGCGGTCATGGTCGCGGTGGTGGTCTTGCCGTGGGTGCCGGCGATGGCGATCACCGGGCGGCCGGTCAGCACCTCGTCACACAGCCATTGCGGGCCGGAGGTATAGGCCAGCCCGCGCTCGAGCAGCGCCTCGACTTCGGGGTTGCCGCGCGAGACGGCATTGCCGACCACCGTGAGGTCAGGCGCGGGGACGAGATTGTCGGCCGCATAGCCTTCCATCAGGGTGATACCGGCCTCGGCCAGCTGTGTGCTCATGGGCGGATAGACGTTGGCATCGCTCCCCGTGACGCGATGACCGCGCGCGCGCGCCAGAAGCGCCAGAGAGCCCATGAAGGTACCGCAAATACCGATGACGTGAAGGTGCATCTGTTTCTCCAATCCGGAAGCCCGAGCAGCCTAGCATGCCCGTCAGGCGGCGAGTAGCACGCGACCTGTCAGGGATGGACGACACCCCCGGTGGCATTCGGGCGTCGTGCAGGGGTCATGTCTTTCGGATATGATGCGGCGGGTAAGCGCCAGCCCGTTCAAGACCATGACAAGGAAGCAGAGACGAGAAGCCCATGCCCCAGCACAATGCCTTCTACGCCCAGTCCGGTGGCGTTACCGCCGTCATCAACGCCAGTGCCTGTGGCGTCATTGAAGCCGCTCGTGAAAACGGCGACCAGATCGGCAAGCTGTATGCCGGTCACAACGGCATCATCGGTGCCCTGACCGAAGACCTGATCGACGTCAGCCAGGAAAGCGACGAGAACATCGCCGCGCTGCGCCACACGCCGGGCGGTGCCTTCGGCTCCTGCCGCTACAAGCTCAAGAGCATCGAGGACCACCGTACCCAGTACGAGCGTCTGATCGAGGTGTTCAAGGCCCACGACATCCGTTACTTCTTCTACAACGGTGGCGGCGACAGCGCCGATACCTGCCTGAAGGTCTCCCAGCTGGCCGAGACCATGGGCTACCCGATCCAGGCCATCCACGTGCCGAAGACCGTGGACAACGACCTGCCGATCACCGACAACTCGCCGGGCTTCGGCAGCGTGGCCAAGTACATCGCCACCTCCACCCGCGAGGCCGGCCTCGACATCGCCTCCATGTGCGCCACCTCCACCAAGGTGTTCATTCTGGAAGTCATGGGCCGTCACGCCGGCTGGATCGCCGCTGCCGGCGCCCTGGCCGGTGAAGATGCCACCCAGCCGCCGCACATCGTCGTCTTCCCGGAAGTCGCCTTCCACCGCAAGGAATTCATGGCGCGCGTCGATGCCTGCGTCAAGGAACACGGCTATTGCGTGGTGGTGGTCTCCGAAGGTGCGCGTTACGAAGATGGCACCTTCCTGGCCGATGCCGGCAACACCGACGCCTTCGGCCACCGCCAGCTGGGCGGCGTCGCGCCGACACTGGCCGGCATGGTCAAGCAGGACCTGGGCTACAAGTACCACTGGGCGGTGGCCGATTACCTGCAGCGCGCAGCGCGTCACATCGCCTCGAAGACCGACGTCGAGCAGGCCTACGCCACGGGTCGTGCCGCCGTCGAGATGGCCCTGGCCGGCAAGAACGCCGTGATGCCGGCGATCCGTCGCCTCGGCGATGGCGCTGACTACGCCTGGGATATCATCGAGGCGCCGCTGGAGAAGATCGCCAACCATGAGAAGTTCATGCCGCTGGAATTCATCAGCGAAGATGGCTTCTACATCACCGACGCCTGCCGCGAATATCTATCGCCGCTGATCCAGGGCGAGGACTTCCCGCCGTTCATCAATGGCCTGCCGGCGGTCGCCAGGCTCACGCTGGCCAAGGTCGAGAAGAAGCTGACACCGTTCACGGTCTGATCGCCTGGCGTTGACGCGTCTGAGCGATCCGTCGCTGACAGTGAAGCGAGTGTAAAAAAGCCCCGCACAGGCGACTGTGCGGGGCTTTTTGATGACTGTCAGTTGTCATGCGGGGGAACGGGGGAACACCTCCTCCAGCCGGTACACCGCATGCGCCTGCTGCTGACGCTGGCTGACCTCGACCATACGCGCCGCTACCTGAGCGCCACGGATCGGCCGGTAGCGCTGCAAGCCCGGCAAGCGGGTAAGCGCCGGCAACAGATGGCGCGCCAACGTCTCGCCCAGACGGAACTCGCTGCGCTCCCCCACCAGCAATGACGGCTGGAAGACACTGATACGCGCAAAGGGCAGCGCCTTGATGGCCACTTCCAGCTCGCCCTTCATCCTGAGATAGCCATTGCGGCTCGCGTGATTGGCGCCGCTGGAGGAGACCAGCAGGTAGTGCGCCACTCCCTGGGCGGCCGCCAGCCGAGCGGCACTCAGTTGATGATCGATGTCGACACGCCGCTGCGCCTCGAGCGACCCCGCCTGCTTGAGCGTGGTGCCCAGGCACGAGAACAGCAGATCCGCCTGGAAACAGTGGGCCCAGTCTTCCAGTCGCGCGAAGTCGACCACATGGTTCTCGACCTTGTCAGAGTCGCAAGGCACCGGCCGGCGCGTCAGCGTGACGACTCTGGCGATGGCCTCGCACGCGATGAGTTCAGTCACCACCTCGTGCCCGACCACGCCGGTCGCCCCTATCACGATCGCGGTCTGGCCCATGCACCTATTCCTCCCGCCATGGCCTTGCCCCCCATCGGACTCCGCGCTCACTTGAGCAACCAGGACAGCACCAGCAGCAACAACAGGATGCCGGCGACGCCCTGCCAGAAATTGGCCGGTTCACGTATCGCCTCCGAGGGCGTCAGCGCCTTGCCGGGGTCCTGCTGCGGCAGCCGCAGCGCGTAGAGCAGCTCAGACAGACGGCGATAGCGCAGGGTGCGTTGCGGATCCAGGGCGCGCCTGAGGGCATCGTCCAGTATCTGTGGCACCTGGGGATTGCGCATGCGGGCTGGCTGATATTCCAGCAGTTCGAGGTCGGTATGGGTGCGCAGCTGCTCCATCGACTGGGCGTAGGGCTGCATGCCGGTCAGCAACCAGTAGATCACCGAAGCCAGGCCGTATTGATCGCTGCGCCGACTGACATCGGCGCCAAGGGCATATTCCGGCGCGCTGTGCTCGGTCAGGCCGACCTGGCGCGCCAGCGGACCGGCGCTCTCATGGCCATCCCCCTCACGCAGATGGCAGGCGCCGAAATCGACCAGCACCACCTTGCCATGCCGGTCGATCATCACGTTGTCGGGGTGAATCAGCTGGTGCAGCACCTCACGACGATTGAGGGCATGCACGGCCTTGCCAAGCTGACGCGCGATGTCGAGACGCTGCTCGAGATTGGCCTGTGGATGCATGCGTGCCCATTCGGTCAATGTCTGCGCCTCAAGGTGCTCGAGCAGGTAGTAGAGGTGATCACGCGGGCGTGACGGCTCCACCACCTTGACCACGAAGGGCGAGCTGACGCGGTCCACCACCCACTGCTGGAGCAGGAAGTGCTCGAGATAGGCGTTCTTGAGCGACAGTTCCGGGCTGGGCGCCTTCATCACCATCACGCGCCGGCTCTTGAGGTCACGCACCTTGTAGACGCGTACCCGCGCGCTGCGCGACATGACTTCCAGCACTTCCAGACCATCGATGCGGTCGCCCGGCTCCAGCTCACGCGGCACCGGAAGGTCGCCATAGACACGCCCCGGCGTATCGTCAGAGGCAGTCGCCAGGCGGTCAATGCGCACCAGCTGGAAGCAGAACTGGTCAGCCGTGTAGCCACGCTCATCGGCGCGGTCCGCCGCGGCATGGGCCAGGCGCTCACTGGCGGCGTCGAGATCCGAGACGTCATCGCGGATCAGTGACACGAAATCGGAAGGCAGCAGAGTGCCGCGCACCGCCTGGGTGGTGAACAGGAAGATATCACCCTGCTTGAGCGGCAGCTCGATATAGTCGATGTCGAGGCTGACATCCATGCCCAGCGCCCGCGACGGATAACGATAGCCGCCGAGATCGGTGACATGATCACGCGAGATCTGCTCGAATTCGCCGCCACGCAGCCGGAAGACCACCGTGTCACCGGCATGGAACAGATGCGCCGACTGGCCCCGGAAGACGACTGCGGAAATCGAGGTCACGTAACTGCCGCCCCGCACGAAGCGACTCTGGCTGTAACACCAGCTGTTCAATGCCCGCAGCACGCGGGTCGCGGAATACTTGACGCTCCAGTTGTCAGGCGTGGCGAAGTAGTCGGCCAGAAAGCCACGCACGGCAAGGTCGCCGGCCTGCTTGGCAATCGCGTTCTTGCTGGTGGTGTCGGCGATCAGCGCGCAGCCACCCTTGGCCGCCAGCGGGCCGCGCTCCAGCGGTATCTCCAGCGACATCGAGCTGCGATGACGCTTGCGGTCGGGAGCCACGAAGGCCTGACCGTAACTGAGTGAAAGCTCTGCATCCGCCAAGGCGGTCTCCTTGCGTCTCGATCCTGCCGTTACGTTTCATGCATGCGGTGGTGACGCAGCGTCAGCCCGACGCTGATACGTGCAATCGCCGTTGCGCCGCGCTGGGCGGCCCCAAGTGTTACCCGAGTCAGCCTGCAGTGCCACCACTCGTTGGTGCAACGCAAGGCGATCGAGCGTGGCATAATGGCAAAACGGTCTGCCAGTTCGTATAATTCAGCGGAATTTTGACCCGCAGGCCTTCAACCCGCAAACCCAAGGACTCGACAATGAGTTTCGACAAGATCCCCGCTGGCAAGGAATTGCCGAACGACGTCTACGTAGCGATCGAGATTCCGGCCAATCACGCGCCGATCAAGTACGAGATCGACAAGGACATCGATGCGCTCATGGTGGATCGTTTCATGGCCACCCCGATGTTCTACCCGGCCAACTACGGCTACATCCCGAATACCCTGGCCGACGATGGCGATGCCCTCGACGCGCTGGTCGTGACCCCGTATCCGGTCGCACCGGGCAGCGTCATTCGTGCGCGTCCGGTCGGCGTGCTCAACATGAGCGACGAAGCCGGTGAAGACGCCAAGCTGGTCTGCGTCCCGCACCAGAAGCTGACCTCCCTGTACGACGACGTCCAGGAAGTCACTGATCTGCCGGAACTGCTGCGTCAGCAGATCGCGCACTTCTTCGAGAACTACAAGGATCTCGAGAAAGGCAAGTGGGTCAAGATCGATTCCTGGGACGGTGCTGATGCCGCCCGTGCCGCGATCGAGAAGGCAGCCGCTGCCTACCAGAAGGACTGAGTCCTTTCGAAGTGATGCGCGATTCAGGCATCACGATGCGAAAAAGCCCCCGTCATTGACGGGGGCTTTTTTCGTTTCCGGCTCACGCCCGGCACCGGTGAGGAGAACCGTCAGCCGGCATCGGACGTCACGGGATCAGCCCTTCTCGAGCAGACTGCGCAGGTCACTGATCGCGGAGTTGGCACGCGCGACGTAGTTGGCCATCACCAGCGAATGGTTGGCGAAGAAGCCGAAGCCGGAGCCATTGAGGATGATCGGGCTGCCGATGTCGGTCTGGGTCGCTTCCAGCTCACGGATGATCTGGTCGATGGAGGTCAGCGCGTTCTTGTCTTCCAGCACGCCCTGGAAGTCATGACGCACTGCCTTGAGCAGATGGATCAGCGCCCAGGAGGTGCCGCGTGCCTGATAGAAGACATCGTCGATCTCGAGCCACGGCGTCTTGATCTCTTCTTCCGCCTGGGTACTCTTGGCCGAGGTGGCGCTCTTGTCGCCGGCCAGGCTCAGGTTGAGCTGCGACTTGCCGACACTGGCCGACAGGCGCTGGGACAGGGAACCGAGGCGATTCTCGACATCCGACAGCCAGGCCACCAGGTTGTCGGCACGCGCGTAGAACTGGCCGTTGTTCTGGGTGTCATCGCTCAGACGCTTGAGGTAGTCGCCCAGCTCACGGTTGGCGTCAGCATATTCGTGCTCGGCTTCCGGCAGCATCCAGGCATTGGCATCGATGAACAGCAGGGATTCGGCCTTGCCCAGCGCCTTGTCATCGCTGGACTGGGACTGCGAGCGGCTGAATTCCTTGCGCAGCTCACGCGTCATGTCACGCACCTGCACCAGCACGCCATATTCCCAGTTGGGCATGTTGTCGAGCATCAGACCCGGCGGCGCCACATCATTCTTGAGATAACCGCCCGGCTTGTGCAGCAGGGTGTCGTTGAGTGTCATCAGGGTGGCGACGGTCGCGGTGCCTGTCGGCAGGGTCTCGAAAGCCGGTGCCGGCTCTTCGCCCTCGACCTTGGCCACCGGTGCGGCCAGACCATGCACGCGAGCCAGTTCGGTGCGCGTGGCCTGATCGATGTTGAACTCGTCCGGTTCACTGCTCCAGTAGATCCCAAGGCCAACGCAGACCAGCAGGTAAATGACGAACAGCCCGATCAGTGGTTTCCAGATCCAGCCATACTGAGGCGTTTCCAGCACATCGCGATTGGCGCCGCGCTTACTGCCTTTACCGAATAGGGCCATGCGTTCTTCCTTGTATGAAGCCTTGTAGAAAAAGCCGTGTGAGAGACGAGTCAGACCTGCCTGAACGGATGTGAGCCGCGCCGATGCATCCAGCGCCGGTACTCATGACGTACGTCCTATCCTATCATGCGCCCCTGCACGTGCCAGTCGCACTCGGTGAAGTGCCGGTTCTGTGGCAAGGTGCGATGCGCTCCGGATTGCGGGCCGGGCCACGGGCCTGGTCGTGGACCGAGCCGCGTTACGGGGCGAGGATCGGACTGCCGCCCGCACAGGCGGCTTCATTACTCGATCCCGGTGCGCTTTCACATGCCCTCACACGAACGGGGATGTCTGCTACATGGTGGCACATTCATCCGCGTGCAAGTCGTGCGCGGCGATGATGGGCTTGCTCACGATCCGGCACTCGCCCCCGAGCAGGATGATGGCGGCGCGACACTGCGGAGCCTTGAGGCCTGCAGGATGTTCTTTCGGCACTGTATAAGGATGCTTTCGTGCTTCGTTCGTTCTTGAAAGTCCGCATGGCGCTGCCAACGGGCCGCGCACGCCCCTCCGCGTTCTCGCGCCTGCTGGGCCCTGCATTTCTGGCAACCCTGCTGGCAATCGCTCTGGTTGTCGCGCAGGCGATGACGGCGCTGCCCGCCAATGCCGGTCTGTTCAGCTCAGGCTCAAATTCAAACGCCGGCAGCGGCTCCAGCAGCAGTGCGGCGTCCAGCCTGTTCGGCGACGGCAATCAGGGCGATTTCCTGCCGGTCAGTGAAGCCTTCCAGCCGCGCAGCTGGCGCGAGGGCGACACCCTGTATGTCGGCTTCACCAGCGCGGAAGGCTATTACCTCTATCGTCACCAATTCAGCTTCTCGACCACCAGCGACCAGGTCGTGCTGGGCGACGCCGACCTGCCGCCGGGAGAGCTGAAGAACGACCCCTACATGGGCGAGGTGCATGTCTTCCACGATACGCTGGTCATTCGCATTCCGCTGACCAGCGCCTCCTCGAGCAAGGCAGTGCGTGACGACACACCGGCCAGCGGCCCGGTCCCACTCTCCATCACCTTCCAGGGCTGCGCCGATGCCGGGCTCTGCTATCCGCCGGAGACCGTCACTCTACAGGCCGGTGAGCAGAGTGCCCCTGCCCCCTTCGCGCAGCTGATGCCGACCGCCGGCCAGTCGAGCGAGACTGCGGCGTCGACAGCAAGCCGCACCACTAAAGCCCCGATCAGCGGCACCGATGCCGGCTTCAGCACACTGTTCGCGGATGCCAGTCTGCTGACGGCTCTGGGGCTGTTCTTCCTCGCCGGACTCGGCCTGACCTTCACGCCCTGCGTGCTGCCGATGATTCCGATCCTGAGCTCGATCATCGTCGGCCAGCGCCCCAGCCGCCCGCGCGCCTTGCTGCTGTCCACGAGTTACGCCCTGGGCATGGCCCTGACCTACGCCGCGGCCGGCACCTTGATGGGCCTGTCCGGCGCGGGGCTCAACCTGCAGGCGCATCTGCAGATGCCGGCCGTACTGATTCCCTTCGCTGCCTTGTTCGTGCTGTTCGCGCTGGCCATGTTCGGCGCCTTCACTCTGCGACTGCCAAGCGGCATGCACTCACGACTCGACACACTGCAAGGGCGCCTGATGAACGCCGGCCCCGGCGGACTGGCGCTTGCGGGCGCGTTATCGGTACTCGTGGTATCGCCCTGCGTCTCGGCACCTCTGGCCGGTGCGCTGGTCTATCTTTCCGCCAGTGGCGATGCCATGACCGGCGGGCTGGCACTCTTCGCTTTGGGGCTGGGCATGGGCGTGCCGTTGATTCTGGTCGGCACCTTCGGCGCCAGCCTGCTGCCCAGGGCCGGCGGCTGGATGGAGGGCATCAAGCAGGCCTTCGGTATCCTGCTGCTGGGGGTGGCGCTATGGCTGGTAGAGCGCTTGCTGCCGGCCTCGCTGGCAGTACTGGGATGGGCCATTCTGGCCATCGGCACGGGCGTGGCGCTGGGGGCGCTCAGCGCACAGAGCCGAGGCTGGGCGCGTGCCCGTCAGGCCCTGGGGCTGGTCGCGCTGGGCTGGGGCATGGTCAGCCTGCTGGGTGTGGCAGGCGGCGCAAGCGACCCGCTGCGCCCGCTGGCCCCCTTCACTGGCGGCACATCACCCGGGCAGGCCGCCGAGACATCACTGGACTTCATCACCGTCAGCGACATGAGCGAGCTCGAGCGAGAACTGGCACTGGCCGCCAGCCGCGGCCAGCCGGTCTTCGTCGACTACTACGCCGACTGGTGCATCTCGTGCAAGGTGATGGAGCGCGAGGTCTTCCCCAGGGTCGCCAGCCAGTTGCGCCAGTTCCACCTGATTCGCGCCGACGTCACCAGTCCCGGGGCCGCGACCCAGGCGCTGCTCAAGCAATTCGGCCTGTTCGGCCCCCCCAGCCTGCTGTTCTTCGCCGATGAACGCGAACTCAAGGAGGCGCGTATCCAGGGGGAAGTCGATGCCAGCCAGCTCGGCCAGCACCTGACATCAGTACTGGATCAGCTGCGCGGCCCGTCACGGCGCGCCAACTGAAAAGCGTGTTTGCCACACGCCCGTCGCAGCGCAGCTGCTGCCGAGATGCATGTGAGGGCGAAGAATGCGGCAAAATCTTCGGTTCAGTGCCAAACTGGACAGCGTTCGAGAATTTCGGCAGAATCCGCGTCACTACGGCAACAGCCTACGCTCAATAGGTAAACGTCGTGGATAGTGACGGTATCTTTGCATTTTCTTCATGGGTTAACAGCTCAATGAGCCTGGTGCTCGAGCACGGCTGACACAAGGGACTTTCATGGCGCGCATCCTGGTACTCAACGGCCCCAATCTCAATCTGCTGGGGACCCGTGAACCCGAGGTGTATGGCACCACCACGCTGGAGGATATCCACCAGCGTCTGGTCCAGCGCGCCAGCGCGGCCGGCCATCAACTGGACTGGCTGCAGTCCAACGCCGAGCATGTGCTGATCGAGCGTATCCACCTTGCCCGTGAAGATGGCACCGCCATCATCCTGATCAATCCGGCGGCCTTTACCCATACCAGCGTTGCGCTGCGCGATGCGCTACTCGGCGTCGCACTTCCGTTCATCGAGTTGCACCTTTCCAACACCCATGCCCGCGAGCCGTTCCGCCACCATTCGTATCTTTCCGATGTGGCGCGCGGCGTGATCATGGGCTTTGGCGCTCGAAGCTATGACATGGCGCTTGACGCCGCCCTGGACGATCTCGCGCAGTAGGGGCTCGCCCAGAGCGGTGTTCACGCACCGCCATCAGGCGCCATCACCGCCTGATACCAGGATTCACCGGCCATCGCCATGGTCGGGACAGCCGTCGGGGCTGTCGCCCGTAGCCGCCGCTATCACGGCTGCACACCCCCATTTCCAGCCACATTTACATCGGGATTAATTTCATGGATATCCGCAAGGTCAAGAAGCTGATCGAGCTGCTCGAAGAGTCCAACATCAGCGAAATCGAGATCCAGGAAGGCGAAGAGTCCGTTCGCATCAGCCGCCATCCGCAGGGCTTCGCCCAGCAGCCGATGATGCAGGCCCCGATGATGATGCAGCAGCAGCCGATGCAGCAGTCCGCTCCGGCAGCCGCTGGCGCCGCTGAAGCACCGGCCGCTCCGGCAGCACCGGCTGCACCGCAGGGTCACACCATCAACTCTCCGATGGTCGGCTCCTTCTACCGTTCTCCGGCGCCGGGCTCCAAGGCCTTCATCGAAGTCGGCCAGAGCGTCAAGAAAGGTGATACCGTCTGCATCGTCGAGGCCATGAAGATGATGAACCAGATCGAAGCCGACAAGGATGGCGTCGTCGAAGCCATTCTGATCGAAGACGGCGAGCCGGTTGAATTCGACCAGCCCATGATCGTCATTTCCTGATCCCAACGGACACGTCACCATGCTCGACAAGGTACTGATTGCCAACCGCGGCGAGATCGCCCTTCGCATCCTTCGCGCCTGCAAGGAACTGGGCATCAAGACGGTAGCGGTGCACTCCAAGGCCGACCGCGACCTGATGCACGTCCGCCTGGCGGATGAAGCTGTGTGTATCGGCCCGGCCTCCTCTGCCAAATCCTATCTTCACATCCCGGCACTGATCGCAGCTGCCGAGGTGACAGATGCCGACGCCATCCACCCGGGCTACGGCTTCCTGTCGGAAAATGCCAACTTCGCCGAACAGGTCGAACGTTCCGGCTTCGCCTTCATCGGTCCGCGCGCTGACACCATCCGCATGATGGGTGACAAGGTCGCGGCCATCGAGGCGATGAAGCTGGCCGGCGTTCCGACCGTGCCGGGTTCCGACGGCCCCGTGCCGGAAGACGAAGACGAGATGTACGCCATCGCCGAGCGGATCGGCTATCCGGTGATCATCAAGGCTGCCGCTGGCGGCGGTGGTCGCGGCATGCGCGTGGTGCACTCCAAGGCCAGCCTGCTGTCCTCGGTGAGCATCACTCAGGGTGAAGCAGCCGCGGCCTTCGGCGACGGCACGGTGTACATGGAGAAATTCCTCCAGAACCCGCGTCACGTCGAAGTCCAGGTACTGGCCGATGGCCAGGGCAACGCCATCCATCTGTATGACCGCGACTGTTCCCTGCAGCGTCGTCACCAGAAGGTGCTGGAAGAAGCACCGGCGCCGCAGCTGGACGAAGAAGCGCGTGCCAAGGTACTCAAGGCGTGCACCGATGCCTGCATCGAGATCGGCTACCGTGGCGCCGGCACCTTCGAGTTCCTGTACGAGAACGGCGGCTTCTACTTCATCGAGATGAACACTCGTGTTCAGGTCGAGCACCCGGTGACCGAGATGGTCACTGGCATCGATATCGTCAAGGAGCAGCTGCGCATCGCCTCCGGCCTGCCGCTGTCCGTGAAGCAGGAAGATATCGAGCTGCGCGGTCACGCCTTCGAGTGCCGTATCAATGCCGAGGATTCGCGCACCTTCATGCCGTCTCCGGGCAAGGTCGAGCTCTATCACGCACCGGGCGGTCTGGGCGTGCGCATGGACTCGCACCTGTATTCCGGCTACACCGTTCCGCCGCATTACGACTCCCTGATCGGCAAGCTGATCACCTGGGGCGAGAGCCGCGAGATCGCACTGACGCGCATGCGCAATGCTCTCGATGAGCTGCTGGTGGAAGGTATCAAGACCAACACTGACCTGCAGAAGGATCTGGTGCGTGATGCCGGCTTCCAGGAAGGTGGCGTCAACATCCATTATCTGGAGAAGAAGCTGGGCCTGTAAGACGCTCCGCTTGAGATCGGTAACGCGTGTTGCCGATGGACGCACGACAGAAGGGTGGCCTCGGCTGCCCTTCTGTCGTCTGTGCCCTCCTCCCCTTTCTTATCGCCCATCGACAGGAGTCATCATGTCCTGGCTGCAACTCAAGGCGCGTATCGCCCCCGACCACGCCGAGATTCTCGAGCATCTGCTGATGGAAGAAGGCGCCTGCGCCATCACGCTGCAGGATGCTGAAGACCAACCGCTGTTCGAACCGGACCTCGGCAGCACACCGCTGTGGAGCGAGACAGTCCTCACCGGCCTGTGGGATGGCACCGAAGGCATCGAGGCCATGCGCGAGCGGGTCAAGGCCGGCTGGGCGGCGCTGATTCCCGACGAGCCCTGCCCGGAAATCGAGGTCGAGATCCTCGAGGACCGTGACTGGGCCCGTGAATGGATGGATGGCTTCGAGCCGCTCAAGATGGGCCAGCGCCTGTGGATCGTGCCCAGCTGGCACGATGCGCCGGAGCAGGACGCCGTCAACCTGATGCTCGACCCGGGCCTGGCCTTCGGCACCGGCACCCATCCGACCACCGCCCTGTGCCTGGAATGGCTCGATGGGCTGGCCGTCGATGGCAAGCTCGCCCAGCATAGCGTGCTCGACTTCGGTTGCGGCTCCGGCATTCTCGCCATCGCCGCGCTCAAGCTTGGCGCGGTGGATGCGCTGGGTACCGATATCGATCCGCAGGCACTGCAGGCCTCGCGTGAGAACGCCCAGCGCAATGAGGTCAGTGACCAGTTGACCCTGTGCTACCCGGACCGCCTGCCGGACGCAGGCTATCAGATCGTGGTCGCCAACATCCTGGCCGGCCCGCTGGTCGAACTGGCTCCGCAGATCGCTGCCAGTGTCGCCCCGGGCGGCCTGCTGGCGCTCTCCGGCATTCTCGCGCCCCAGGCGGGAGAGGTGCTCGACGCCTATCGTGAGGCTGGCCTGATCATGGAAGAGCCCACCGAGCGCGATGGCTGGGTACGCCTCAATGGTCAGCGTCCGCTGATGGGCTGAACCTCGCCATAAGACACGCCATAAGACACGCCATGAGCCACACCATGAGCGCCGCAGCCGCGCAGGGAGAACGCATCCAGGACGCATCGTGGATGAAATAGCCCTTCAAACCCTGCGGCGCTCTAGGTATCATGACGCCCCCGCGAAACCCTGACACGACAGCGGCTCGCGCGCCTGACACCACTCGCATGACACGAGACCCATGACCGATACCCCGCTTCTCGCCGACCTGCCCCGCATCGGCGTACATCAGCTTCCCAATCGCGTGATTCTGGCCCCGATGGCCGGTGTCACCGATCGCCCGTTCCGACAGCAATGTCGTGAGCTGGGCGCCGGGCTGGTGGTATCGGAGATGGTGACCAGTGACAAGCGGCTGTGGAATACCGTCAAGTCACGCACGCGCATGAACCATGCCGGCGAACCCGGACCGCGTGCCGTGCAGATCGCCGGCGGTGATGCCGCCATGCTGGCCGAGGCCGCGGCGCTCAACGCCGAGATGGGCGCCGAGATCATCGACATCAACATGGGCTGCCCGGCCAAGAAGGTCTGCAACAAGGCCGCCGGCTCTGCCCTGATGCGCGACGAGAAGCTCGTCGGCGAGATTCTCGATGCCGTGGTGCGCGCCGTGGACGTGCCAGTCACGCTCAAGATGCGCACCGGCTGGTGCGAAGAGACACGCAACGCCATCACCATCGCGCGCATGGCCGAGAGTGCCGGCATCCAGGCGCTGTCCGTGCATGGTCGCACTCGCCAGCAGAAATATACCGGCGAGGCCGAATACGACACCATCGCCGCCGTGAAGGCCGCGGTGTCGATTCCGGTCTTCGCCAATGGCGATATCGACAGCGGCGAGAAGGCGCGACATGTGCTTGACTATACGGGCGCCGACGCCGTGATGATCGGCCGTGCCGCCCAGGGAAACCCCTGGATCTTCCGCGAGATCAATCACTATCTGGCCACCGGCCAGGTAGCCTGTGGCCCGAGCGATGCGGAGCGCGCCCTCGTGATGCGCGCCCACCTCGAGGCCCTGTACGAATTCTACGGTGACTACATGGGAACGCGCATCGCGCGCAAGCATGTGGGCTGGTACCTGGCAACACGGGAGGATGGCAGTGAGCTCAAGCGCCACTTCAATCCCCTCGAGGAGCCGGAAGAACAGCGCCAGTTCCTGACCCGCCTGTTCGGCGAGCCGGAAAGCATCGCCCGCACCGAGACGCAAGGAAGTCACGCAGCATGACCAGCAGGCACCCTCTTTCACCCGACGACGCAAGCCAGGCCACCCTGATGACGCCCGTGCGGCACCATCAGACCCTGCGCGAGGCGGTCGAGCACTCCATGGCGCGCTACTTCGCCCACCTGGATGGCGAGCAGGTCACCGACCTGCATGCCATGGTGATGGCCGAGGTCGAGGCGCCGCTGCTGGAGGCGGTGATGGCCCACGCACAGGGCAACCAGACCCGCGCCGCCGACATGCTGGGCCTCAACCGAGGCACACTGCGCAAGAAGCTCAAGCAATTTGATCTGATCTGACCCCGCCGGGGCACCTTTACAGGTGCCCCGGCGTCTTTTTGTTGATCCACGAGTGGAGCATCATGCAAGCCAAGCCCCAAGCCATCCGTCGCGCCCTCCTGAGTGTTTCCGACAAGACCGGAATCGTCGAATTCGCTCGTGCCCTGGACGCCCGCGGCGTCGCCCTGCTGTCCACTGGCGGTACCTTCCGCCTGCTCAAGGACAACGGCCTTGCCGTGACGGAAGTGTCCGAGCACACCGGTTTCCCGGAAATGATGGATGGCCGGGTCAAGACCCTGCACCCGAAGATCCACGGCGGCATCCTCGGTCGTCGCGGCCAGGATGATGCGGTGATGGCCGAGCACGGCATCGACCCCATCGACATGGTCATCGTCAATCTGTATCCGTTCGCCGCTACCGTGGCCAACCCGGATTGCTCGCTGGAAGACGCCATCGAGAACATCGATATCGGCGGCCCGACCATGGTACGCTCCTGCGCCAAGAACCACGCCCACACCACCATCGTCGTCAACGCCTCGGATTATGACCGCGTGATCGCCGAGATGGATGCCAATGACAACGCCGTCAGCGATGGCGCGCGCTTCGACCTCGCCGTGGCCGCCTTCGAGCACACCGCGGCCTACGATGGCGCCATCGCCAACTGGCTGGGCCAGCGCGTCGAAGGCGGCAGCGAAGGTCTGCCGCGTCAGTACAACGTCAGCCTGAGCAAGAAGCAGGACATGCGTTACGGCGAGAACCCGCACCAGAAGGCGGCCTTCTACGTCGAGGACGGTGCCACCGAGGCCAGCGTCGCCACGGCCGTGCAGGTGCAGGGCAAGGCGTTGTCCTACAACAACGTCGCCGATACCGATGCCGCTTTCGAGTGTGTCAAGGCCTTCGACGAGACCGCCTGTGTCATCGTCAAGCACGCCAACCCGTGTGGCGTCGCCATTGGCGAGTCTGCCCTGGCCGCCTACGAGCGCGCCTATCAGACCGACCCGACCAGCGCCTTCGGTGGCATCATCGCCTTCAACGTGCCGCTGGATGCCGAGACCGCGCAGGCGATCGTCTCGCGTCAGTTCGTCGAGGTGATCATCGCCCCGGGCATCAGTGAAGAGGCGGCGGCCATCGTCGCCACCAAGGCCAATGTGCGCCTGCTCGACGTCGCGGATGCCTGGGCCGCCGAGCGTACCGGCGGCCATGACTTCAAGCGTGTCACCGGTGGCCTGCTGGTCCAGGACCGCGACCAGGGCATGGTCGGCCGTGATGAGCTCAAGGTCGTCACCGAGCGTGCGCCGAGCGAGCAGGAACTCAACGACCTGACCTTCGCCTGGAAAGTGGCCAAGTTCGTCAAGTCCAACGCCATCGTCTACATCAAGGATGGCCAGACCATCGGTGTGGGCGCCGGCCAGATGAGCCGTGTGTACTCCGCCAAGATCGCCGGCATCAAGGCCGCCGATGAAGGTCTGGAAGTGCCGGGCTCCGTGATGGCCTCCGATGCCTTCTTCCCGTTCCGCGACGGTATCGACGCCGCCGCGGCAGCCGGCATCACTGCCGTCATCCAGCCGGGTGGCTCCATGCGCGATCAGGAAGTCATCGATGCGGCCAACGAAGCCGGCATCGCCATGGTCTTCACCGGCATGCGTCACTTCCGTCACTGATCAGATGTCAGTACTTCAGTGGCATGCACGAGCACGGTGACTTGCACGAGCGTATAGACTAGCGCTCACGCAAAAGCCCCCGTCAGCGAATAATCGCTGGCGGGGGCTTTTTCATGCGCAGACGGCAAGGAACGAGGTCATTCGACCGGCAGATTGACCCAGCGCAGGAAGTTGTCGCGCGCAACATTGCGCGCCGCCTGTGGCGACAGCGCATCGAGGAAGGGCGTATAGCTGGCGAGGATATCGCCCACCGAGCCGAAGCGCCCGACCACATCACTGCCGAGCACGAAGCGCTGTGGGAAGCGCTCGACCAGCTTGACCCAGCGCGAGCGCGGCTGCCCCTCATCGTCCAGCAGGTAGGGTTCCAGCACTGACCAGGACAGGTCGATATTCAGGTTGGGATAGGTTTCCAGCATGCGCTCGATCTCGCCGTGTAGCCAGGTCATGCGCCCCAGACGGCGATTGAGCTCGGCACTGGTCCCGGCGTGCGCCCAGATGAAGGTCGTGTTCGGATTATCGCGCACCGCACTCTCGAATTCCTCGAGGTACAGGCCCTCGTGCCCTTCCCGTTTGCTGGTGATATTGGAATGGATCATCACCGGCAGGCCTTTCTCTGCCGCCAGCGCATAGACCTTCATCAAGGCCGGATGATTGGCGCGCGGCGTCTCGCCTTCGGTCAGACGCGTCAGATCATCATGGCGCGTGAAGACCTCCCCGATGCCCTTCCAGAAGCCGGGATAGATCGCCAACAGCTGACGAATCTCGTCGGCGGCATTCAGGTCGGTGGGGTTGAAGCCGGTGATGAACGGCGAGAAACGCGCCTGTACCGGCTCGGGCGCGCGAGTCAGCGCCTCGGCCAGGATGTAATCGGTACCGGAATACCAGTAGACCGGCGCATCATCGCCCATGTAGTAACGTGGCTTCTTGGGTGCGTCCTGCTGCCATTTCTTGGCGACGCCGATGCCCGTGACCAGGGCGTGATCGACCTGCGCCTGGTCCATGGCATCCAGCAAGGCCCCCAGACCGTCGCCCTGCTGGAAGAAGTCCACGAAGTGCAGATGGGCGTCACTGTAGTGATAATCGCGCGTCTCGTCGGCTGACACGGCCTCGAGAGCAGTCAGGCTGCCGGCAAGCCCCAGCAGCAACGCCAACGCCCCCTGGACGAGAGGACGTTGGCGGGCGCGGGCAGGACAAGATGGCTGGGCAGGACAAGAGGCCCTGGCAGGAAGAGAGGAACGGGCGGTGCGAGGGGCAAGCTTCAGCATGGGGAGCTCCGGGAAAAGGTCGCTCGATTCTGCGGCGCATCCTCGCCACGCGCAAGCGGCCTCAGCCCGCCAGCGCCGCCCCGCTCATGGAGTTTCGCGAGTTTGCCTCGCGCTCAGCAGCCTGCTGGCGGCGCGCGGTGACGCGGTTCCAGACCTTCTCGTGGAAGAAGAAGGCGACGGTGTTGACCGCCGGCTCGACGATGGCGACCAGGCCGCCGACCACGATATCGCCGGTCAGCAGGTAGGTGACACCGAAGGCGATGGAGAAGTGCATGCTGGCAAAGGTCAATGTCTTGATCATGTTGGCTGCCCTCCGGGCGGTCTACTCAGCGCGTCGCATGTCATGGGGTCAGGCAGCTGCGTGCTGCCTTGATGAACCAATAATAACGATTCTCAACTGCATGTAGAAATCACTTTGCACTACCTGGCTGATAAGCGTCAACTATCACGCGATTGAGCCGGCCTGAGGGCAGGAACTGCCAGGGGCATCGGGCGCGCCAGCTGCGGTCATATCCGCTAGAATGCTCTGCCGGTCCCTGGCGCCATTATCGGCCTGTCACCCGATGGCGCCGTTGTCACGATGGCCCGGCCAGCTTCACGCCCTTTTCCCTCTACCGCTGCTTCAAGGTTGCCATGACGCCGCCACTCGACCCCGATGCTCTCCAGACACTGCTCGAACGCCTGTCCGATGATGCCAGCCGCTGCTTCAACGAGGGCAAGGTCGCGGACTATATCCCGGCACTGGCGCAGGTCGACCCTGACCAGTTCGGCATCGCCGTCTGCCATGTCGATGGACGTGTCCAGTACGCCGGCAGCGCGCATACCCGCTTCTCGATCCAGTCGATCTCCAAGGTGCATGCGCTGGTACTGGCGATGCAGCGCCTGGAGAGCGACGAGATCTGGACGCGCGTCGGCCGTGAACCCTCCGGTCAGGCCTTCAATTCGATCATGCAGCTGGAGGTCGAGAACGGCATTCCGCGCAATCCCTTCATCAATGCCGGTGCCCTGCTGATCACCGACCTGCTGGTGTCGCGCATCGTCTCGATCCAGAACACCCTGCGTGAGCAGCTCAGACGCCTGTCCGGCAGCGACGATATCGGCTTCGATGAGAAGGTCGCGCGCTCGGAAATGGACCACAAGGCACGCAATGCCTCGCTCGCCTACCTGATGCAGGCCTACGGCAATGTGCATTCCGATGTGGATGACCTGCTGGACACCTACTTCCACAGCTGCTCGGTGTCGATGAACTGCGTGGAACTGGCGCGCAGCTTCGCCTTCCTTGCCAATCGCGGCATCAACCCACTGGATGGCAAGGAAGTGGTCTCGCCGCTGGAGACACGCCAGCTCAATGCGTTGTTGCTGACCTGCGGGCTTTACGATGCGGCGGGTGACTTCGCCTGGCGGGTGGGCCTGCCGGGCAAGAGTGGCGTCGGCGGTGGCATCATCGCCATCCTGCCGGGACAGATGAGCATCTGCGTCTGGTCACCCCGCCTGGACGGCTATGGCAATTCGATTGCCGGGCGACATGCACTGGAAGGCCTGGTGGCGGGGATGGGGCTTTCGCCATTGGGGTGAGACGTGAGGGTTGAGGCACGATAGCCGAGCTCCGGCCATAAAAAAGGGCGAGTCGCGTCCGCCACGCCACTCGCCCTGTCTTCAATCCTTGAAGACTATCACCACAGGTCCCGCTCTTTGACTGTAGCGTAAATAAGCATATCCACAAGTAAGAGAATGCCGACAAAGCACAGCTGTCTTTGGCCCTGATCTGCGCGAAAAGGCCGCGATATACCGCTTTGGTCTGACACGCGCAGCGCGAGACACTCCATCTCTACGACCAATGGCTCATGCGCCTCTTGACGCGAGATTGCCCTCCTCTCGCCCATGCCGCTCTTTCATCAGCAGCGAAAGGTCGCTCTCATCAGCAGAGAAGATTCCACGGGCAAGTTGCAGGCGCACTCGGCGCAGACAGGTGGGATAAATGCATGGCATGAAAAAGCCCGCCCGGTTTCCCGAGCGGGCTTTTTGCCAGCTGATGGCGTATCCGATCATTGCCTTGAGAGCTGGCCATCAATCAGCGATGCAAAGCTCAAAGATGCAAGGCTCATGCAGGGATCGACAGCGCAGATCCATTGGCGATAGATCAGCCAAGCGAGAGACACAGATACTTGGTTTCCATGTATTCCTCGAGGCCATACTTGGAGCCTTCACGGCCCAGCCCCGATGCCTTGGTGCCACCGAAGGGCGCCGCGGCGTTGGAGATCAGCCCGGTATTGATGCCGACCATGCCGTAATCCAGACCTTCCGAGACGCGCCAGACACGCTTGAGATCCGTGCTGTAGAAATAGCTGGCCAGACCGAACTCGGTGTCGTTGGCCATCTCGATGGCCTCTTCCTCGCTCTCGAAGGGGAAGATCGCTGCCAGCGGACCGAAGGTTTCCTCACGGGCGACCTTCATCTCTGGCGTCACCTGCGAGATCAGGGTCGGCGTGAAGAAGCTGCCCCCCAGCGGATGCGGATGGCCGCCCAGCAGCAGTTCGGCGCCCTTGTCGAGGGCATCCTGCACGTGCTCGGTGACCTTCTCGACGGCGTCGCCATCGATCAACGGGCCGACCTTGACACCCTCTTCCAGGCCATTGCCCACGGTCAGCTCGGTGTTCATCGCGGCAGCCAGCTTCTCGCTGAAGGCGTTGACCACGCTGGACTGCACCAGGAAGCGATTGGTGCAGACGCAGGTCTGACCGGCATTGCGGAACTTGGCTGCCATCGCGCCTTCCACCGCCGCATCGAGATCGGCGTCTTCGAACACCAGGAAGGGCGCGTTGCCGCCAAGCTCCAGCGAGATCTTCTGGATATGCTGGGCGGCATTTGCCATCAGGCCACGCCCGACTTCCGTGGAGCCGGTGAAAGTCACCTTGCGCACGATGCTGGAATCGGTCATCGCCTTGGCGATGTCCCTGGCCGAGCCCGGCACGACGTTGAAAACGCCGCGCGGCACGCCAGCGCGTTCCGCCAGCACCGCCAGCGCCAACGCAGAGAACGGCGTCTGGCTGGCCGGCTTGACCACGATCGGGCAGCCTGCGGCCAGCGCGGCACCCGCCTTGCGGGTAATCATCGAGGCCGGGAAGTTCCACGGCGTGATCGCCCCCACCACCCCGACCGGCTGCTTGAGCACCAGGATACGCTGGTCACGCTTGGCGGCCGGAATGGTATCGCCATACACGCGCTGACCTTCCTCGGCGAACCAGCGCAGGAAGCTGGCCGCGTACTGGATTTCACCGGCGGCTTCAGCGAGAGGCTTGCCCTGCTCCAAGGTCATGATCTGCGCCAGGTCATCCTTGTGCTCCAGCATCAAGGCGTACCACTTCATCAGGATGTCAGCGCGCTCCAGCGCCGGCGTCTCCTTCCAGTCCGCGAAGGAGTGCTGCGCAGCCTCGATGGCCCGTTCGGTCTCGGCGTAACCCAGCCGAGGCACGCGGCCGATGATTTCGCCGGTGGCAGGATTGTCGACCTCGATCTGCTCGCCGGAATCCGCGGCTACCCAGCCACCGTCGATATAGGCAAATGGACGAAACAGACTGGTATCGTTGAGATGTTCCATGAAGACTCCCGAGGCGTGCTTGTGGGTCAAGGCAGTGATTCCCGGCTAACCGAGACTACTCAAGACTAACCTGATATAGCCTAGATGCGGGCGTGGCGCTAGATCCACAACCCTGCCAGTACTAGTACCACGATGGCCAGCCCGGCGAGCCACCAGCGCTTGCGCATTGCCAGCCTAGCGGCGTCAGCCTTGCCCCCGGGGGCCTCGCCGACCTCGCTCTCGGGCGGCATCGAGACGACTCGCCTTGCCTTCTGCTGCTTGATTCGCGCATTGAAGACCTGCACTGCACGCCCGTCGCGAAGCTCGAAGTCCACCGCCAGCCCCGGCCCCGGCAAGCCACGCCCGCGCCAGCCGACCAGATCGAAGACGTGCTCACCGCCCTTCTCGTCCCGAATGGTGCCCTGCTGTTCTGCATCATCGAAATGGATGATTTCCCCGATCACATCATGTCTCCCGACTCTTCAGGCTTCTGCGCCTGATCTTCTCGACATCTGAGCTTCTCGATATGTGAGCTTCTCAACGCCTGCCCCGGCCGACTAGTCATGCGCTTCGCGACTGTCCGACAGGGTGACGGACACCGAGTCCGAGAAGCGCAAGGCATGCGGCTTGTCGATCTCGACCTGCGCCGTCAGCACCTGTTCGTGCGCCATCACGATATCCAGCACCTCACGGGTCATGCGCTCGAGCAGCGCGAAGCGTCCTTCCTCGACATGACGGATCAACTGCTTGGTGATGGTGCGGTAATTGAGCGCTTCACTGATGTGGTTGAACTGCACGGCGCGTGCCGCGCGATAGCGGATCACCACGTTGATCACGACATCCTGGCGATTCTGGATCTCGTCTTCGTTGATCCCGATATAGGTTCTCAGACGCAGATTCTTGATGCGAATGGTGGCGAGGTCGTGATCGAGATGTTCATCGTGCAAGGCATGCATCGGCATCGGCATCGGCAGGGACTCCTGATCAAGGGAAACGCGCGAGATGACTCCCAGACAAGAACGCCGCCTCGAAAGGCGGCGTCTTCACTCTGCTGTCAGCTGATCAGCGTCAGGAATTCCTGACGGGTCGGCTGATTGTCGCGGAAGGCGCCCAGCATCACGGACGTCTTCATGCTGGAATTCTGCTTTTCCACCCCACGCATCATCATGCACATGTGGCGCGCTTCGACCACGACGGCCACACCACGTGCACCGGTGACCTGCTGAACGGCCTCGGCGATCTGCCTGGTGAGGTTTTCCTGGATCTGCATGCGACGCGAATACATGTCGACGATACGCGCGAACTTGGACAGACCAAGCACCTTGCCGGACGGCAGATAGGCGATGTGGCACTTGCCGATGAACGGCAGCAGGTGATGCTCGCACATCGAATAAAGCTCGATGTCCTTGACCAGTACCATCTCGTCCGTATCGGAGGTGAAGACAGCGCCGTTGACGATCTCCTCCAACGACTGTTGATAGCCATGAGTCAGGTACTGCATGGCCTTGGCCGCGCGCTTGGGCGTATCCAGCAGGCCCTCACGCTCTGGATCCTCACCCAACGCGGTGATGATCTGGCGGTAGTGGTTGGCAATCTCTTCGGTCATCCGTCTGCCTATGGTATCGGTCAGGGGCGCGCACTAGCGCACGCATAGCAGGGGTAAAGCACAAAAGTCATACACAAGCGATCAGATGGCAAGAAATCGTATAACTTCGTGTTCAATGTCAGGGGCAGATTCTACCTCAGGCATGTCGTCAACGCAGGTCTGTTCACGCGATTGTCGTATCCGTGCAACAAAGGCGCCCCCATCGTGGAGCGGTGGGGGCGCATCGAGAGACGATCTTCAAGCCATGCCACGACGATCTTCAAGTCAGGCCATAACGATCTTCAGACCAGGCCATGACGATCTTCAAACCTTTCCACGACGATCTTCAGACCAGGCCGCGATCGCTAGGCCAGCCAGTTCGGCGCAGACAACGCGACGCGCTGCTGTTCCAGACTGCGGATATGCTCATCCCAGTAGCCCTGACCAGCCATGTGCGAGAAGGCCTGCGGGAAGGCGGGGTCCGACCAGCGGCGTACCACCCAGGCACTGTGGCGTACCATGCGCAGGGTGCGCAGGGTCTCGATCCACTTGAGCTCGCCGCGATTGAAATCGCAATGCTGCTCGTAGCCCTCCAGCACCTCGGACAGCTGCATGTGCAGCTCCGGGTCGCTCTGACCGGTCAACAGCATCCACAGGTCCTGCACTGCCGGGGCACTCAGGCAATCATCGAAGTCGACCAACGCGAAGCTGTCATCACGCCCCAGCATGTTGCCGATGTGGCAATCGCCATGGGTGCGGATCAAGGCGCTTTCCGGCCAGCTCTGCTCCGCGACCAACGGGCGCAGTGCCTCGATGACACGCTGGTAGCTGTCGCGCTGGCGCTCACTCAGCCAGTCGGAGGCCAGCACGCTGGCGCAGCTTTCTTCCAGAATTCGCAGCGGCGAGAGCGTCTCCCGCTCGCGAAACGCGCTCTTGCGCCCCACCGCATGCACGCGGCCGATCAGCTCGCCCAGCTGATAGAGGTGCTCGGCAGATTCAAGCTCTGGCGCGCGCCCCACCACATGCGGGAAGAGCGCGAAGTCGAAGCCCTCGAACCGATGCAGCGTCTCGCCGGCCTCGTTCGCCCACGCAGGGGCGCCCGGAACACCGGCCTCATCCAGCTCGGCCAGGAAGGCGTGCTCCTCGAGAATCTGGGCACGGCTCCAGCGCTCGGGGCGATAGAACTTGGCCACCCAGCGGCGTCGGTCATCATCGGCGAGATGGTAGACACGATTCTCGTAACTGTTCAGCGCGAACGGCTCGCCGGGCAACCAGAAGCCCAGCGATTCGACAGCGGCCACGACACGGTCCGGCGCGAGAGCATCGAAGGGATGAAAACGCGTGTCTCCATGGCACTCTGACGCATATGTCGTCGACCAGGTGTTGCCATTGGAGCGCACATCCAACTCGCGCGAAGTGCCGGAAGATTGCGTGTCATCGGGGGAAACAGGATCAATAGGCATGGCAATTCCTCGGGCGTGGACCAGCAAACGGCTGCCGGACCTTGCATGCTATGAGATTAGACCCTCTGCACGCCAGTCTTCTCCCTGACTGACCCCGCCTGCCCGCTGAGCTCAACGCCCGTTTCGCGGCTGAGCCCTGTCGGCATGTGTCGGGCGGCTCGGTCGCAAGGCTCGGCAGGAGGGACCCTGCGTGTCGCGATTGCGGGTCACTGCGCACCGCGCAGGGCCAGGGGAGTCCGCGCCAGCACGCAGGCATCGACCTCACGGGCACCGGCTCGCAGACAGGCCTGAGCAAGACTGTCGAGCGTCGCGCCGCTGGTCATGACGTCATCGATCAGCAGCACGTGCTCGGGCAATAGGCCCTCGATGTCATAACGCCCACGCTGGGCCTTCAGACGCCCGCGCCGGTCCCGCAGGCGCTGATCCGGCGCTGCCCTGGCCTCCGCGACTGACGCCTCTTGCGGCATGCGTCTGTCTCGCACCCGCGCTCTATCCCGCGGATAGCCAGCAATGGCGGGGCTCAGCCCGCGACACAGTTCCGCCAGCGCATCATGGCCGCGCTGGCGACGACGATAGGCATCTGCCGGTACCAGCAGCACTGCGCCGTGAGGATGCGCCTGGCGCCACTCGCGGCAGAAGTGCGCAAGCTCCCGCTGCATGAGTTGGCGCAGCAGTCGCCCGGCGCGGCGCTGATGCTGGTCCTTGTAGCGCTGGAACAGCCCCGCCAGCAACCCCTCATAACGCAGCGGTGCAAAGCAGCGTGCAAAGGCGGGCGGTGATGACAGGCAGCGAGCACAGGCCTGCTGACTCAAGGCCAGTGAGGCGACAGGCTCAGCACAGCGCGGGCAGGCATGCTGATTGCGCGCGATTCTCGCCTCGCAGGCATCACACCACTCGCGGCGCGATGACAGCTCTCGCTCACGACGCAAGTGAGTCGGTGACAAAGGCAATGAACGGGGAGGTGAAGCTGAAGCGCTCTGTCGTTCGGTCACGCCAGGCATGGCTGTCGTCAGCTGACGCTGACAGAAGGCACAGGGTCGCGACAACTGCCAGTGGTCAACCAGCAGACTCCTCATCGTTGACAGCATCCGCGGAAACTCTATCATCTCAGTTAACCTGACTTTATTCGATGCGTTGACTGGCCACTTGCCAGCTCGGCTGCCGACTCCCGGACTCACTCACGGATGAGCGGCTCAGCGCGCTCTCGCTCTGCCCGTCTGATGAAGGACCTCAAGCTCATGACCGTAGAAGCCTCCCGCGTGACCACACAAGCCACGAATATCCCTGCGCCTGCCGATGACAGCGTGGTACGCCATGACTGGAGTGTCGCGGAAATCGAGGCGCTGTTCGCCCTGCCCTTCAATGACCTGCTGTTCCGTGCCCAGCAGGTGCACCGCCAGCACTTCGACCCGAATGCGGTGCAGGTCTCCACCCTGCTGTCGATCAAGACCGGCGCCTGCCCGGAAGACTGCAAGTACTGCCCGCAGTCCGGTCACTACAACACCGGCCTCGGCAAGGAAAAGCTGATGGAGATCGAGAAGGTGGTCGAGCAGGCGCGTGCCGCCAAGGATGCCGGCGCCAGCCGCTTCTGCATGGGCGCAGCCTGGAAGAGCCCACGTGAGCGCGACCTCGAGGTGGTCACCGAGATGGTGCGTCAGGTGAAATCGCTGGGACTCGAGACCTGCATGACGCTGGGGATGGTCGATACCGATCAGGCCAAGAAGCTCGCGGATGCCGGCCTCGACTACTACAACCACAATCTGGACACCTCACCGGAGTATTACGGCGAGATCATCACCACGCGCAGCTACAGCGAGCGCCTGGACACCCTGGCCAGCGTGCGCGAAGCCGGCATGAAGGTGTGCTCCGGCGGCATTCTCGGCATGGGTGAGACCACCACCGACCGTGCCGGCCTGCTGCGTCAGCTGGCCAATCTGGAGCCGCAGCCGGAATCGGTGCCGATCAACATGCTGGTCAAGGTGGCGGGCACGCCGTTGGAGAATGTCGATGACCTCGATCCCATCGAGTTCATCCGCACCATCGCCGTGGCACGCATCATGATGCCGAAGAGTCATGTGCGCCTGTCCGCCGGCCGCGAGCAGATGGACGATTCCACCCAGGCACTGGCCTTCCTCGCCGGTGCCAACTCCATCTTCTATGGCGAGCGTCTGCTGACCACCGGCAACCCGCAGGCCAACCGTGACCGCGAGCTGTTCGAGCGCCTCGGCCTGCACCCGGAGACCCGCCAGGAAGTCGCCAGTGACGAAGTGCGCGAGGCCGCCCTGAAGGCCGCCATGGAAGAAAAGGCACGCGCCAATGTCGAGGGCAGCCTGTTCTATGACGCCACGCGCGAGGCAACGCCCGCCAGCAGCGAAGGCCAGGTTCGCGAACGCAAGCCCTGCGGCCTGGTGGTCTGATCGCTCGTGGCCACCGACACGCCCGCCAGCGCGCGCTTCAGCCCTCAGTCCAGCGCCAGCTTCACGCATCTGGAGGACCTGCTCACTCAGCGTGAGCGGGTCGGCCGCTATCGCCGGCGCCTGACGCTGGACTCCCCACAAGGGCCCCACGTCAGCCTCGCCGGGCAGGTAGCCGATGCAGAGGCGCGCCGGCTGCTCAACTTTACCGCCAACGACTATCTGGGGCTGGCCAACCACCCGGCACTGGTCGAAGCCGGCTGTCGCGCGGCGCGTGAATTCGGTGTCGGCAGCGGCAGCGCTCACCTGGTCAATGGCCACCAGAGCGCTCACCACCAGCTGGAGGCTCGCCTGGCCGAGCTGACCGGGCGGCCGCGCGCGCTGCTGTTCTCTACCGGCTTCATGGCCAATCTGGGCGTGATCGATGCGCTGGCGAGTGCTTCGCGCGAGGCCGGTTGCAGCCTCGAGATCTTCCATGATCGCCTCAATCACGCCAGCCTCCTCGACGGCGCGCGCCTGGCGTCCTCCGGCACCACTGCCGTACGCTCGCGTCGCTTCCACCATCGCGATCTTGAAGACCTCGAGCGTCAGCTGGCGCGCTCCCGCTCCAACGACAAGCTGGTGATCAGCGATGGCGTGTTCAGCATGGATGGCGACTGCGCCGATATCGCGGGCCTGAGCCAGGCCTGCGCCCGACACGGCGCCTGGCTGATGATCGACGATGCCCACGGACTGGGCGTGCTGGGCGAGCATGGCGAAGGCCTGGTCGGGCGCGCTACCCCGCTGGCTGACGTACCGATATTGGTCGGCACCCTGGGCAAGGCGCTCGGCAGCAGCGGCGCCTTCGTCGCCGGCAGCGATGCGCTGATCGAAAGTCTGATCCAGCTGGCACGCCCCTACATCTACACGACCGCGCAACCGCCGCATGTCGCCGCCGCTACCCTGGCGGCGCTGGAAATCGTCGCGCGCGAGCCGCAGCGCCGTGAGCAGTTGCAGGCTCGCGTGCAGCAGTTCCGTGAGGGTTGTACGCATCTGCTGGCGGGCAGTGGGCTCGCGCTCGGGCTGACGCCAGCCGACACGAACATTTCATCCTCCGCCCCGCTGACCCCGATTCAGCCACTGATTCTGGGCAGCGAAACGCGGGCATTGGCCTGGAGCACGGCGCTGCGCAAGCGCGGCGTGCTGGTCTCGGCCATCCGCCCGCCCACGGTGCCCTCAGGCAGCTCGCGCCTTCGCTTTACCTTCTCCGCCGAGCACACTGTTGAGGATATCGCGGCACTGCTTGAGGCTCTCGAAGCGGTACTGGCAACGGAAAAGGCCCAGCCCCGCTCGGTTTCCCCAACCATCAGCTCAGAAGGAGTCACGCCATGACGCTGACTCGTCTGGTGCTGTTCAGCGGCTGGGGCATTGATGCACGCATCTGGCAGCCCTTGATCACCTGCCTGCATGCACGCCTCGCTCACGTCACTGAGACGGATGATGAAACTGAAAGGCACCCGCTGGAAATCATCGCGCCGGATTGGCCAGAAGAAGGCCCGCAAGCCGAGTCACGGGCAGGCGCAGAACCGTCCGTCTCGCACGCCTCACTGGGCGGCGCCGACACCCTGTGGCTGGGCTGGTCGCTTGGCGCCCTGCGGGCCGAGGCGCTGGCGAAGGAGCAGGCGCCGGCCGCCCTTGTCTCGCTGTCCATGGGGCCAAGCTTCATCGATCAGGCCGCAGCTGAGCAGATGATTCCCGCCCTGGCACCAGAGGTGCTGGAGGACTTCCGTAAAGCCTACGCGCGCAACCCCGCGGCCAGCTGGCAACACTTTCTGCGCTGGCAGGCCAGTGGTGAGACCTCTGCACGTGACTGCCTCAGACAGTTGCGCGAACTGATCGGACGCCACCCCGTCAGTTGCGAAGCAGTGCTGGCGGCAGGACTATCGGAACTAGCCAGTCGCCAGATGTCGCTGGCGCCTCCATCAGAGTTACCGCTCGAGTTCTGGCTCGGCAAGCAGGACCCGCTACTGGCGCCGGGCCTGAGTGCAGCGCTGCGCGCGCAGGGCCAGGTGGTTGCCGAATTCGAGGGGGGCCACTGCCTGCCATTGAGCGCGACCGAGGCACTTGCCGATGCCCTGCTCGCGCGCATGGGCCTCGCCACACACGCCACGCACATCAGCGAGGAGGCCTGAGATGTCGATAGCCGTCAGCGTGCCGCCTACTGAACCTGCAACGCCCCCGCTCACGCCTGCACTTGCGCCTACCCCGAGCCGCCAGCAGATTGCCCGCGCCTTTGACCGCGGCGCTGCCGACTACCTCACTCTGGCGCAGGCGCAGCACGCCATGGCGGCCACCCTGTTCGCGTCGCTCCCTGAGCAGCTGCCGCCCGCCGCCCGTGTGCTCGACCTCGGTTGTGGGCCCGGGCATTGGACCCTCGAACTGGCGCAGCGCTACTCTGAGGCTTGCTGTATGGGACTGGATCTTTCGCTTGAGATGCTGCGTGAAGCCGCACGCCAGACAAGCGAGCTTGCGAGTGGCAGCCCTGAACGTCTGCACTGGCTGCGCGCAGATGCCGAGCGCCTGCCACTGGCCGATGCGAGTCTGGACCTGGTGTTCTCGAGCCTGGCCGTGCAATGGTGCGATAGCCCTCGGCAATGGCTCGTCGAACTGTCACGTACCTTGAAACCCGGCGCTCGAGCGCACATCAACACCTTGGGGCCCGGCACTCTCAAGGAAGTACGCCACGCCTGGCAGCGCGCAGATGAATCCGTGCGTCACTTCCCCAGCGCCGCCCACCTTGCACGCCATGCCCAAGCCGCCGGGTTGCGCTGCCACTGGCAGTTACGCCCGCGGGTATTTCACTATCCCGATGTCGCCGCGGTCATGGCCTCGATCAAGGGCATCGGGGCGCAGACCGCCACTGGCCGGCGCCTGACACGTGCCGAGGTGCAGCAGGCCAAGGCGCGACATGAAACGCTACGTACCGCAAAGGGGTTGCCTGTAAGCTATCAAGTCATTGAACTTGTGCTCGAAAAACCGCTCAGAATTGCGTGCGGATAACACTGATACTTTGCTTGAAGGCAATTACCTGCCTCGCTCGGATACAATGAAAACTGATATGAAAACCGCGGACAGCTCGACACGGGACACTGCTTTGCCTGCACGAGGCGAACATGGCATCGCCGCCTTCGTGACCGGCACCGATACCGAAATCGGCAAGACCTTCATCGCCAGCGCCCTGCTGGCACGTGCTCGCCTGCGCGGCCTGACCACGCTGGGCCTCAAGCCCGTGGCCTCTGACTGCTTCGAGAATCACGACGGCCTGGTCAACGCCGATGCCCTGTCATTGCAGGCACAGTGCGAACCGGAAGCCGATTATGAAAGCATCAACCCCTGGCGCTTCGCGCCAGCCATCGCGCCGCATATCGCCGCGCGTCAGGTGGGCATCAAGCTCGAGGTGGCGAAAATCGCGGCGCATGTGCGAGGCCAGCGGACGAGTGCACCGCGCGACCTGTTGCTGGTGGAAGGTGCTGGCGGCTGGCGGGTACCGCTGAACGATGATGAGGATTTCTCGGACCTGGCCATCGAACTGGGCTTGCCGGTGATTCTGGTCGTCGGCCTACGCCTGGGCTGCATCAATCATGCGCGCCTGACACTTGAAGCCATCGAGCGCGATGGGCTGGAGATCGCCGGCTACGTCATCAACCATCTGGAAGCGGATATCGAGGTCAGCGAAGACAACATGGCAACCTTGTCACGCACGCTGCGGGCTCCCTGCCTGGGGGTCGTGCCGTGGATGTGCGATGAAGACCTCTCCAATACACGCCACGCCGCCGAGCGCGCCGCCAGCTATCTGCAACTGCCCTGCGGGCTGGAATCACGTAGCGAGCATGTCATGGCGAAGTGAAGCGCTGAAGGCGCGGCGCAAGACGGGAAAATTCCGGTGATAATCGATACAAGCGATTGACTTGAAAGGCATCACGGGTAAAATGCAGGCCTGCTTCTCGCGGAAGTGGTGGAATTGGTAGACACGCCAGATTTAGGTTCTGGTGCCGCAAGGTGTGGGGGTTCGAGTCCCCCCTTCCGCACCATCAGCATACTCTGCTGATGTTCCCCAGCTGCCTCGCGCAGTCAGCAAGTTCTCCCGCTTTTGTCTATTGTGCATGCGTCGTGTCATCTGATGCCTTCTGCACCCATCATCCTTGTCAGTACCTTCCCGTCGGTTGCCATATCCGCTTCGCGCCCGCGCTCTGCGTCAGCCTGCCTTGCACACAACCTGCTCTACTCTCTCCTGCTTTGCGTCCTCTGCCTTGCGCCCTCCGGACAATCCGCGGTGCGGCATTCGTGCGTTTCGACGAACCTCAGCGTCGTCTTAGGCTCTCCTGCAGGTTGGCCAGACTGACACGCGCCTGATCCATCAACAGCTGGCGCTCTTCACGGTCATGATGCGCGGCATGCGCCGCGGCGAGTTGCAGGTTCACGTATTCGATTCCGCTGGTGACGCGATAGAACTCGCGACGCGAGGCCACCTGGCGAAAAGCATCGAGCAGCGAGGGATCAAGCGCCAACCACTCACCACGCGCAACGTCTGGCTCCGCCTCCACCAATGCCGATAGCAGTGGTTGCACGGCCTGATTCCATTCCTCTCTGCGCGGCCGCCAGCGACCGAGCCAGAAGCCGATTAAACCGCCGATGCCAAGGCCGCCCAGCCCCCATAACCATTCCCACTGCATGCTGGTGCCTCACTGCGTCAGATCGAATCCCGAGGGTCATTGCCTCATCCTGGCGCAGTATACCCAACAATGAGCGCTCTCATGCTCAACGACCGACTTATTTAATAAAATCCTAATAAAAAAGACATCTACGCTCATTGCGCACGGGCGCCCAGCACGATGATGGCGCTGCCCGCCAGGCAGACCAGTGTTCCCAGCAGGTCCCAGCGACTGGGCAATTGCTGCTCGACCAGCCACAACCACGCCACGGACGCGGCGATATAGACACCGCCATAGACGGCAAAGGCGCGCCCGGCGTGACTGACGTCGACCAGTGAAAGCAGCCAGGCGAACAGCGCCAGGCTGAGCATGCCGGGAATCAGCCAGGCGGGGCTGCGTTCCAGTTTCCACCAGGCCCAGAAACTGAAGCAGCCAGCGATCTCGGCGAGCGCCGCCAGCGGATATATCCAGAGAATCGACATCGATGAGTCTCGTGTGAGAGTGGCAGCCTTGGGTGACAGCGCCATGAAAGTTGTCGGCATCAGACGACTCCCGCACCCCGTCAAAAGCCGCTAGGATTAATTAGCGGACAATCCATGGACAATCACGGCCGATGGATTTCCTGTCCGTCTCTCCATATTGACCAAGCCAGGATTGGCGCCGTCTTGCTGCGCATGATATCGCGCAGTGACTCGATAACAAGGAACCCCACGATGACTCGGCAACGACTGATCATCAACCGCCTGGACGCTGACCGCCTCCAGCGCCTGATCGACGCTCAGCAACACGATGATGAGCTGTCCCTTCGCCTCGAAAGCCGCCTGATCCAGGCAGAGATCGTGCCCCCCGATGACTTCCCCGAAGACCGCGTCAGCATGCGTAGCCGCCTGCGTCTCAAGGGGTCGCGCTCCGGCGATAGCGAGCTGACACTGCACTATCCGACCCCGGAGGATGGTGAGTGCATGCCCCTGCGCAGCCACCTGCCACAACCTGAAGAGCAAGAGACCTCACTGGCACTGTGCATCATGTCGCCGCTGGGCATCGCGCTGCTGGGAATGGCGGTTGGCGAGCAGATCACGCTACCCCGGGAAGATGGCCAGAGTGACGTCATCCGCCTGGAAGCCATCCTGCATCAGCCGGAAGCCTGCGGTCAGTTTCACCTCTGAAGGGCCAGGGCCACTTGTTTCACGCCTGAAAAACGCCGGACTCGATAGTCAGCTCCGTGTTGACACAGGCTGGCAGCTTGGCAATACGCTACGCTGACAGGAGTCAGCAGGGTTGCCGGACCCTGCTGGCTCACGCCATTGCTCCTTGACATAACACGCCATCGTTCCCGCTGCGCACTTGCGCATGCGGGCATTTTCAATGTCTGTCTGGAGAATGCCTCATGAGTATATTATCGCACCCTCATGTCAAGACAGCCGCTCACCGGCGTCTGCATGAAGCACTCGAGCACTACGCGGCCAGCCATCAGCATCGTGAAAACATCCGTATGCACCTTGTCTGCGTGCCTGTCATCTTCACTGCCAGCTTGATTCTGCTGTGGAGACTGCTCGGGGGGCAGGGGCTATCGAGCGAACCGGGGCTGGGTCTATGGATACTGCCCGGTGGCGTGGTCACTCTGGCGGTCCTGGCCGTCTATGCGCGCTTCTCTCTCAGGGTGCTTGGCGTGATGGTCGCCTGGACTCTGGCAAGCCTGGCGCTGATGTTCGTGATGCTCGGGCTCAACTGGCCGGTGACACCCATGATGCTGGCAGCCTTCGTGGTCGCTTGGATCGGTCAGGTCGTCGGCCATCGTATCGAGGGCCGCAAACCGGCCTTCCTCGATGACCTGCGTCAGCTGCTGATCGGCCCGCTGTTCGTGCTGGTCGAGCTGTTCCCCGCCATGCGTGACTGGCTGCTGAAGCAGGATGAGCCCACCGAGCGGTCATGAGCGGCCAGTGGGCATGCAAGCTTGCCGACACGGCCCGATGGACAGGGATTCCGACAACACAAAAAGCCCAGCGACCTGACACGGTCGCTGGGCTTTTCATATGACGCTACTGACGGTCACGGTGGCTTGTGACTTGTGGCTTGCGTCATTGCTCCGGCGCGAAATCCTCGAGGCTGAAGGCCATCAATGGCGCGGCGCCAGCACTGATCTGGGCTTCCAGGGCGACGGCGCGCGGGAGCACGCGTGCCACGAAGTACTCCCCGAGCGCCAGCTTGCGGCGATAGAAGCCCTCACCACTGGCCCCCGCTTGCGCCAGTCCACGCGCCGCAGCACGCGCCATGCGTAACCACAGGTAGCTGTAGACACACAGCCCCGCCAGATTGAGGAAGTCACAGGCCGCCGCGCCCAGCTCTTCCGGATTGTCATCGGCGCGGGCCAGCAACTGCTCGGATACTCGCTCCAGACGCGCAAGCTCCGTCTCGCAGGCCTCGGCGAACGGGCGGGACTGGGCATCGTCGGCCTGCTGATCAAGCTCGGCTCGCACCAGGGCGGCAAAGCTCGCCACATGAGCGCCACGATTGCGGTAGAGCTTGCGCCCGACCAGATCCATCGCCTGAATGCCGTTGGTACCTTCGTAGATCATCGCGATGCGTGCATCGCGCACGTACTGCTCGGCGCCCCACTCCACGCAGTAGCCATTGCCACCATAGAGCTGCTGCGCCATGACGGTGGCATCGAAGCCACGGTCGGTCAGCAGCGCCTTGGCGATCGGCGTCATGAATTGCACCAGCGCATCCGCGTCGGCCTTCACCGCGCCATCGGCGTGATATTTGACGCGGTCCAGCTGCTGGCCCACGAAGACGGCAAAGGCGCGCCCGGTCTCGTTCCAGACGCGCACCTCAAGCGCCATGCGGCGCACGTCAGGATGCACCAGAATCGGGTCGGCCGGCTTGTCGGGCGCCTTGGCGCCTGTCGGTGCCCGGCTCTGCAGGCGCTCGGCGGCGAAGTCCATCGCGCTCTGATAGGCCACCTCGCCCAGCCCCAGCCCCTGCAGACCGATGGAGAGGCGCTCGTAGTTCATCATGGTGAACATCGCCGCCAGCCCCTGATGCGGCTCGCCGATCAGTACGCCTTCGGCGCCGTCGAAGTTCATCACGCAGGTCGCGCTGCCCTTGATGCCCATCTTGTGCTCGATGGAACCACAGCTGAGCGCATTCGGTGTCGCCGGCTGGCCGTCGGCATCAAGCAGGTGCTTGGAGACCAGAAACAACGAGATGCCACGCGTGCCCGGCGGCGCATCCGGCAACTTGGCCAGCACCAGATGCACGATGTTGTCGACCATGTCGTGCTCGCCGCCGGTGATCCAGATCTTGGTGCCGGTGAGACGATAGCGCGGCAGCCCCAGCAGCGGGTCATCGCCCTCGAGAGGTTCGGCACGGGTGCGAATCAGGCCGAGATCCGTGCCGCAATGCGGCTCGGTCAGACACATGGTGCCCAGCCAGTCGCCGGCATACATGCGCGGCAGAAACACCTGCTTGACGGTCTCCGGGGCGTGACTGTCCACCGCCAGACAGGCACCGGCATTGAGCGCCGGATAGAGCGCGAAACTGGTATTGGTGGCGTAGAGCATCTCTTCAAAGGCCACGGTGAGCATCTTGGGCATGCCCTGACCACCGTATTCAGGATTGCCGCCCAGCCCCATCCAGCCGCCTTCGGCGAGCACCCGATAGGCCTCCTTGAAGCCCTTGGGTGTCGTGACGTGGCCGTTCTCGAAGCGCGCGCCCTCGGCATCACCGCTCAGGTTGAGCGGCAGCAGCTCGGCCTGGGTCACGCGCGCACCTTCCTCGAGAATCGCCTCGGCCAGCTCGACATTCACCTCTTCGGTGGCTGCCATGCTCGCCCATTCCCGCTCGGCGGCGAACACCTCATCGAGAATGAAGCGTGCATCCTTGAGTGGCGCCTGATACTTGGCCATATCACTGTCCTCACTGACTCATGTGCTTAGGGCTTTCGCGAAAGACTTGCCTCTCACCCCGTGATGAACGACGGGTTTCGCTCAGCAGAATTCAAACGATTGCTTGAAACAATAGGCGCAATCAGATGCCACGTCATCTCGACCTTGGCCCAAGAGCCGCCCGGCAATGCGCCAGCACGATGATCAGGCCCGCGATCACCAGCCCAACAACGCAAGACGCCGCCCCGGGGTTACCGAGGCGGCGTCTGGTCACTGCTCATGTCGCTGCTTTCAGCGCTTTCGCTACGGTCGCTCTAGATCGATACCACATTGGCCAGCGGCGTCGGGTGCTTGCCATCTTCCCATCCCAGGCTGCTGTTGGCATTCGGCGAGAACCACTTGAGCGAATCGTGCAGCTTGACCACATTCCCGACGATGATCAGCGTCGGCGGCTTGAGGCCCTGACCGGCGATCTGCGCCGGCATGTCGGCCAGCGTTGCCACATGCACACGCTGACGCGCGGTAGTGCCCTGCTCGACCAGCGCGATCGGCGTGGACGCCGCCAGACCATTGGCGATCAACTGCTCGCAGATCAGACCCAGGCTGCCAAGCCCCATGTAGAAGACCAGCGTCTGGGCCGGACGCGACAGCGCCTCCCAATCCAGGTCACAGCTGCCATCCTTCAAATGGCCGGTGACGAAGCGTACCGACTGGGCGTGGTCGCGATGGGTCAGCGGGATACCCGCGTAAGCCGCGCAACCGGAAGCCGCCGTGATACCCGGTACCACCTCGAAACTGATGCCGGCGCCGGCCAGGGTCTCGAGCTCTTCCCCGCCGCGTCCGAAGATGAAGGCGTCACCGCCCTTCAAGCGCACCACGCGATGCCCGGCGCGGGCGTAATCCACCAGCGCCTGATTGATGCCTTCCTGGGGCACGCTGTGATCGCTGCGCGCCTTGCCGACGTACAGGCGACGCGCCTGTGGCTTGGCCAGCGCCAGAATCTCATGACTGACCAGGCGATCGTGAATGATGACATCGGCCTGCTGCAGATGGCGCAGCGCCTTGAGCGTCAGCAGCTCTGGATCGCCCGGCCCCGCGCTGACCAACGCCACCTGGCCATGCGTGCCCGTGAAGCGGTCCTCCTCCTTCACGGGCAACACCGCCTCGCCTGCCACCAGGCGCGGCGGCAGGCGAACGCTGGAGTCCCGGGGGTGGCTAGGCGCGAACACCATCACGTGCTGCTCGCGCGCATGACGCAGGATGCCGCGATCGCGCCCTTCGCTGCCGGTGGCGACCAGCCATAGCTGGCCGGGGGCCGGCACGGGCAACAGGGTATCGGCAACCTCCCAACCTTCACGACCACACAGGGTCTCCAGCATCGGCATGCGGGCATCACCGTAGACACACAGGTCCGCACCGAGGCCGGCGAAACGCTCAGCCAGCGCGACAGCCTCCTGGCCGCCACCGATCAGGCACAACTGGAGTCGTGAGGGGTCACAGGAGAGATTGAGAAATTCCATGGGGCACATCCACAAACGCGGCGAGGCTGGGGAGCAGCCTTCGATGGGTCGCATTTTAGAGCATAAAAACCACTCTCTAAAATAACCAATAAGAATAACAACCCTGATGCTACGTTGTAGTCACGCAGAGGGGGCAATGAGTGGTGTGATCGGGCAAGGACGCTATCTCCGCGATAAACGAAGGCCCCCGCTTTCATGGGAAAGCGGGGGCCTTGTCGCGAGAATCCACCACGGCGATTCACGCACCTCAGACGTTGATGATTTCCACTCCACCCATGTAGCCACGCAGCGCCTGCGGCACGCTGATGGAGCCATCGGCGTTCTGATGGTTCTCCAGCACGGCGACCAGGCAACGGCCCACGGCCAGGCCGGACCCATTCAGGGTATGCACCAGCTGCGGCTTCTTCTGCCCTTCGACACGCACACGCGCCTGCATGCGGCGCGCCTGAAAGTCACGGCAGTTGGAGATGGAGGAGATCTCGCGGTAGGTCGCCTGGCTCGGCAGCCAGACTTCCAGGTCGTAGGTCTTGGCGGCGGCAAAGCCCATGTCGCCGGTGCACAGGGTCACGGCACGGTACGGCAGTTCCAGCGCCTGCAAGATAGCTTCGGCGTGGCCACGCATCTCTTCGAGAGCTTCGTCGCTCTTCTCCGCCGCGACGACCTGTACCATCTCGACCTTGTCGAACTGGTGCTGGCGAATCATGCCGCGGGTATCACGGCCATAGGCACCGGCTTCACTGCGGAAGCACGGGGTATGGGCGGTGAACTTGAGCGGCAGACTGCCGGCGTCGATGATCTCGTCACGCACCATGTTGGTCAGCGGCACTTCGGCGGTCGGGATCAGGAAGAAATCACGATCGTCGTTGAGCTTGAACAGGTCTTCCTCGAACTTGGGCAGCTGGCTGGTGCCCATCAGGGAGTCGCGGTTGACGATATAGGGTACGTAATATTCTTCGTAGCCATGCTCCAGCGTCTGCTTGTCGAGCATGAACTGCACCAGCGCACGGTGCAGGCGCGCGATGGAGCCATGCATCACGGCGAAGCGTGAACCGGTGATCTTGACCGCCAGCTCGAAGTCCAGCTGGCCCTTGAGCTCACCGAGGTCGACGTGATCGCGCACGTCGAAGTCGAATTCACGCGGCGTGCCCCAGCGGTGCAGCTCGACGTTGTCGCTTTCATCAGCGCCTTCCGGCACTTCGGCGTCCGGCAGGTTCGGCAGGCTGGCCGCCATGGCGTCGGCCTTGGCCTGCAGCTCATTGAGCTCGGACTTGGCGGCGTCGAGACGCTCGCCCAGATCACTGACTTCTGCCAGCAGCGGCGCGATGTCTTCGCCGCGTGCCTTGGCATTACCGATGGACTTGGAGCGGGTGTTGCGCTCGTTCTGCAGGGATTCCGTCTCGACCTGCAGGTCACGGCGGCGCGCTTCCAGCGCGGCAAAGGCTTCGGTATCCAGCTGATAGCCACGACGTGCGAGGCGCTCGGCAGTCGCTTCAAGATCAGCGCGCAGAAGTTTCGGGTCCAGCATGTGGGAAGGCTCTCTCGTCGGATCACTCAGGCCGCATCGCGGCGCGGAAAGGTTATGCGCAATAGTCTACCTCAGCCAGGCCCTGCTTCGCAGCCGCCCAGGCGACAGGATTGGCGCGCGCAGCGACGGGAATCACAGCAGGACGCGTGCGATCTTCATGCCCAGCGCGACCATGCCCAGACACGCCACCACACTGACGGCGACATAGACCAGCCCCGCCAGCATGCGTCCACTCATCATCAGATTGAGCGCCTCGAGGGCAAAGGTGGAGAAGGTGGTGAAGGCACCGGTGAAGCCGGCCACCATGATCGCCTGCCAGACGGGGGCCAGCTTGAGTTCCTGGGTCACCCAGATGAACAGGAAACCCATCAGGCAGCTGCCGATCAGATTGACACCAAGGGTCCCCCACGGGAAACCACGCCCGGCGGCGCCGACGATCCAGCCACTGACAAGATACCGGCCCAGCGCCCCGATGGCACCGCCCGTTGCTACTGCCAACCAGGTTCCCATGTTTCGCATCTGCCTCATGTCATGAGCCGCCAACGGCTCATCTAGCTGTCCATAAAAAGATCATGCCTCAGGCACACCGCCATATCCGAGGCATGTCATGAACTGCCAGTGTAAGAAAATCACGGCATGCGGGGAACTCGGGACATGGGAAAGGCGAGTTCAACAAAACATGACTCGCTGCCCGAGATGATCGACAGCGCTGGAATCAGTTCAATTCGCTTCTCAGCCCCTCCAGCACTTGCTGCCATTGACGATGAGCACCTTCCTTGCCCCCTAGTTGCTCAAGTCCGCGTGCCGTCCAGGTGCCAGGTGTGCCGATGCGCGAGGCAAGCTCACCCGGCGGGGTATCGGGGTGGGCTTCCATCAGCGCAAGGGCATCACGCATCTGGGTCATCAACAACTGGCGGGCCTGAGGCCCGGTGATGCCCGGGACAGTCTGGAACCAATCAAGCAACGCCTGCTGTTGGGCCAGCTGCCAGGCATTCATGCAGACTGCCAGCATGCTGGCCTCGAAGGCGGCCTCTTCATTGAAGGCAACCGCTTGCCGGACTGCCGGACCGAGCAGATCTCGCGTGAGTGAGTCTTCCGGGTACAACGTGAGAGCACTCTGCCCCTCGGACACTGCCAGCCCCGTCATCACCCGTACGACTCTGGCCGGTGCAAACCAACGCTGCAGGTCAGTTAGTGAAACTCCGGCCGCCATCACCATCAGGTGATGATCCTTGCTCAGAGCGCGATTTTCACGCAGTTCCATGGCCAGCGCTTCCAGTTGCTGCGGCCGCACGCCGACCAGCACGCACAGGCTGGCTTCGCACACCGCAACATTGCTTACGTGCCGGATGGCACCGAAGCGCCAGCCCAGTCGGTGACTGCGCACGTCATTGCGTGGCGAGAGATGAAATTCCAGTTCATGCCGCGAACGTCCTTCACGCTGACAACCGCGCGCCAACGCGACCAGCAATGACTCCGCCAACTCCCCCACCCCCAGCACTCCCAATCGCGTGGGCGGCTGGCGAGACTCGCGATGACAGGTGGAGGTCGAGGAATAGGTGGACGATGTCATGAGCTAACTCCTGATGACTCAGCGGAAGGGGGAAGACAGCTTCAAGGAAAGAAGCAGAGGGGATGTGGCGTGACAGTCTGCCTTGCGATGCCAACGGTACCACTGAAGCGGCGACTGACGCCTGACAATCGCCCGCAGCATGTGCACATCGCCCCCCCTTGTGGCTTGGATTCTGACGCACACACCTTGATTTTATGACTCCTCACAGCGTAGTCATTCCTCACTCCTTTCACCTGAATTCCCGTCTCGCGAGTGATGCAATGCCGCGCTGGGCTGGGGCCACACGCCCAGCTCAGGTAAGCTTAGGCCCATTGGCCCTGGATGCCTGCCTGACGCGACTCACTGCCCGAGCGAGATCATGACCGAACGCCTGCTGGATATGCCCGCCCCCGTCGATTCCCTCTATCTGGACTTCCTGGCCGCCCTGCGAGATGCAGGCTTTGCCGGTGACATCAGTCCGGACTACGCCAACCGCACCGTGTTGTCGACCGACAACTCGCTCTATCAGGTGCTGCCTCAGGCCGTGGTCTACCCGCGCCATGCCGAGGATGTCCAGCGCATCGCGCGCCTCTCCCACGAGCCACGCTTTTCGGGCGTCACCCTCGCGCCACGCGGCGGCGGTACCGGTACCAATGGCCAGTCACTCAATGACGGCGTGCTGGTGGATGTCTCGCGGCACATGAACCGCATTCTCGAGATCGATGTCGAGAACCGTCGCGTGCGCGTCGAGGCCGGCGTGGTGAAGGACCAGCTGAATGCCGCGCTCAAGCCGCATGGCCTGTTCTTCGCGCCGGAACTCTCGACCTCCAACCGCGCCACCATTGGCGGCATGATCAATACCGATGCCTCCGGTCAGGGCAGCTGCGAATACGGCAAGACGCGTGACCACGTGCTGGCGCTCGACAGCGTCCTGCTCGACGGGACACGACTGACGAGCCATGCCATCGACGGCGCCGAGCTCGAGACACTGTGCGCGCGTGAGGATCGCGTCGGTGAGGTCTACCGCACCGCACGTGCCATCGCCGACGAGCGCGCCGAGGAAATCGCCGACATCTTCCCGCCGCTCAACCGCTGCCTGACGGGCTACGACCTCGCCCACCTGCGCGAGGCCGATGGTCGCTTCAACCTCAACAGCCTGCTGTGCGGCGCCGAGGGCACGCTGGGCTTCGTGGTCGAGGCCGAGCTGAATGCGCTGCCCATCGCACCCTGCTCGACGCTGATCAACCTGCGCTATGCAAGCTTCATGGACGCACTGCGCGACGCCAAGGCGCTGATGGCGGTCGAGGGCAATCGCCCGACTTCCATCGAGACGGTGGATGACACCGTGCTCAACCTCGCCATGCAGGACTTCGTGTGGGACAGCGTCGAGGAATTCTTCCCGGCCAGCGCCGAGGGTACACCGGCCATCGGCGGCATCAACCTGATCGAATTCAATGCCGACAGCGAAGAGGTACTGGATGCCAAGGTCCGCGCCTTCAGCGAGCACCTGGCCAGCGATATCAGCGTCGAGCGTCTCGGCTTCACCGAAGCCCGCGGTCGCGCGCAGATCGGTCGTGTCTATGGCATGCGCAAGCGCTCGGTGGGCCTGCTGGGCAATGTCGACGGCGAAGCCCGCCCGCTGCCCTTCGTCGAGGACACCGCCGTTCCGCCGGAGCATCTGGCCGATTACATCGCCGAATTCCGCGCCGCGCTGGATGCCCGTGGCCTGCGCTATGGCATGTTCGGGCATGTCGATGCCGGCGTGCTGCACGTGCGCCCGGCGCTGGACATGAAGGACCCCGCCCAGCAGGCGATGATCCGCGAGATCTCCGATGAGGTCGCCGCCCTCACCCACAAGTACGGTGGCCTGCTGTGGGGCGAGCACGGCAAGGGTGTGCGCTCAGAGTACTCGCCACGCTTCTTCGGCAGCCTCTACGGTGCGCTGCAGGATGTGAAGGCGGCCTTTGACCCGCACAATCAGCTCAACCCGGGCAAGATCGCCTCCCCGCGCCTGCCAGTGGCGCTGGTCGACAACGCTGGCAAGCGTGACGCTGGGGCCAGCGAAGGGAGCAGCGAAGAGAGCAGTGAGAGCGACAAGCGTGATCACGCTGACAGCGCCGTCGAGGCCTTCGACCCCCGCTTGATGCGTATCGATGACGTGACCATGCGCGGCGATCTCGACCGCCAGATCGATGAGCGCGTGTGGCAGGAATACGCCAGCGCCGTCTACTGCAACGGCAACGGCGCCTGCTATAACTACGACCCCAATGACGCCATGTGCCCGTCGTGGAAGGCGACCCGCCAGCGCATCCACTCACCCAAGGGACGAGCCAGCCTGATGCGTGAGTGGCTGCGCCTGGAAGGCAACGCCGGACGCGACGTGATCGCCGAGGCCCAGGCTGCGCGTACGCCAGGCTTCAAGGGCACCGGCATGTGGCTGGCACGTCTGCCGGCGCGCCTCAGCGCCTCGCTCAAGGCGCGGCGTACCGGCACCGCACAGGCTGAGGGTCAGTCTGACGCCAACTTCGATCAGCAGGTCTACGAAGCGATGTCCGGCTGCCTGGCGTGCAAGTCCTGCGCGGGCCAGTGCCCGATCAAGGTCAACGTGCCCGATTTCCGCAGTCGCTTCCTTGAGGTCTATCACCATCGTTACCAGCGCCCACTGCGCGATTACCTGATCGGCAGCCTCGAATTCGTGCTGCCGTGGGCCGAGCGCGTCACACCGCTGTATAACGGCCTGCTGTCCAATCGCCTGGTCAGTCGTCTGCTGGAAGGCCCGATCGGTATGGTCGATGCGCCGCGCCTGTCACGCGCCAGCCTGCGCAGACAGCTCAAGAGCTGGGGTGTGTCCGAGGCGACACCTACCCAGCTGGGCCGTCTGACCGAATCTCAGAAGGCCAGAAGCGTGATCCTGGTGCAGGATGCCTTCACCAGCCACTTCGAGGCCCAGCTGGTGATCGACATCATCGAGCTGCTGTCGCGACTCGACATCCATGTCTTCGTCGCGCCCTTTGCCCCCAACGGCAAGCCGCTGCAGGTACAGGGCTTCACCGGCGCCTTCCAGCGTACCGCGCGTGCCCAGGCCGAGCGTCTCAAGGCGATCGCCGACTTCGGCGTGCCGCTGGTCGGCATCGACCCGGCGATGACCCTGACCTACCGTCAGGAGTACGTGAAGACCCTCGGCCCGGACGCCGTGCCCGACGTCCTGCTGCTGCAGGAATGGCTGATCAGCCTGCGCAAGCTGCTGCCGGTCGGCGTCACCAAGACGGTGCTGGGCAAGATGGACCCGGGCATGAAGCTTCTGAGCCACTGTACCGAGAGCACCAATGCTCCGGGCTCGGCCAAGGCCTGGCAGCAGGTCTACTCAGCCTTCGGCCTCAAGCTCGAGACCATCGCCACCGGCTGCTGCGGCATGTCCGGCACCTACGGCCACGAAGCGCGCAATCTCGAGACCTCGCGTGCCATCTATGACCTGTCGTGGAAGTCCGTGGTCGAAGACGACGCCAATCAGGGCAAGCTGGTCGCCAGTGGCTATTCGTGCCGCAGTCAGAGCAAGCGTTTCTCGGGCAGTCAGTTGCCGCATCCGCTGCAGGCATTGCTGCCGCTGCTGCGTCGCGCCCAATGAGTGATGGCATCTGCCCGATGCCATCACGTGGGTACGATAGAGGAAGGAAATGAGGAGAGCGCGATAAGGCAACGCGACGTTGCATACCACGGAATCAATCGCTAGGCTGCGCCCTTTCGGCCTGCCACGCGGCACCTGAGTGGCGCCTGCCCCCTGCTTCAAGCCTGTGCAGACAAGCAGAAGCAAGGGCCACTGACAGACGGCTGAGACACAACGAAACGATGAGCGGTGACCGCAACAGTGGCACCGCTCATTTTCGCTGACTCCAAGGAAGACACTCGATGACCGAACCTGCTCTGGCCCTGACCCTGATCGGTCTGATGGCCCTCGGCTGCCAGTGGCTGGCCTGGCGCATGCGTCTGCCCGCCATCCTGCCGCTGTTGATCGTCGGCATCCTCGCTGGCCCCGTCACGGGCTGGCTGAAGCCGGATGAGCTGCTCGGCGACCTTCTGTTCCCGCTGGTCTCGCTGGCGGTGGCGGTCATCCTGTTCGAGGGCAGCCTGACGCTGGACTTCAAGGACCTGCGCGGCCATGGCCATATCGTCAGACGACTGGTCACCACCGGCGTGGTGATCACCGGCGTGATCGGCACCGTGGCCGCCCACTATCTGCTCGACATGCGCTGGGAGATGGCCGCCGTGCTCGGCGCCCTGCTGGTGGTGACAGGCCCGACGGTAGTGATGCCGCTGCTGCAGACGCTGCGCGCGCGCGGCAACCTGACCCAGATCCTGCGCTGGGAAGGCATCATGATCGACCCGGTCGGCGCGCTGCTGGCGGTACTGGTCTACGAGTACGTCGCGCTCGGCATGACCGGCAATGCGGCCTCGCACACCCTGTTGCTGTTCGCCCAGACAGTGGGCCTTGGGCTCGGCATGGGGGCACTGGGTGGCTGGTGCTGGGGGCTGGTGCTGCGTCATTTCTGGCTGCCGCAGAAGCTGCACAACTTCGGCACCCTGATGGTGATGCTGGGGCTGTTCGCCATCTCCAACACCCTGTTCCATGAATCCGGCCTGCTGACCGTCACCGTGATGGGCGTGTGGCTGGCCAACATGCGCGGTGTACCGACCCAGCAGATCATCGAGTTCAAGGAAACCTTGACGGTTCTGCTGATCTCGGGACTGTTCCTGCTGCTGGCGGGGCGCCTGACCGTCGAGCAGCTGTCCCTGCTGTCGTGGCCGGCGTGGATCTTCCTGGCGGTGTTGATGTGGGTCGCACGCCCCCTGACGGTCTGGCTGTGTACCCTGGGCAGTGGGCTGACGCTACGCGAGAAGGCCCTGCTGGCCTGGCTCTCGCCGCGCGGCATCGTCGCGGCAGCGGTCGCTTCGCTCTTCGCCCTCAAGCTCGAATCCCAGGGCATCGAGGGCGCCGAGATGCTGGTACCGATGACCTTCCTGGTCATCATCGGCACGGTGGTGGTCCAGAGTCTGTTGTCGCGCCCCATCGTCAAGGTGCTGGGCGTCGGCGAGCCACCGCCCTCGGGGTTCCTGATCCTGGGCGCCAACTCGGTATCACGCCAGGTCGCCCGTGAACTGGTCGACGCCGGCTTCTCGGTGCGCCTGACCGATACCAACTGGGACGCGGTGCAGGAAGCGCGCATGGCGGGTCTGCCGGTCTACTACGGCAACCCGCTGTCTGAACATGCCGCCCAGCATCTCGAGCTGACCGGTATCGGCCACTTGATGCCGCTGTCGCCCTATCGCGAACTCAATAGCCTGGCCGCGCTGCACTTCGAGCACATCCTGGGCCACGGGCGTGTCTTCCGACTCGCCGAGGACAATGGCAAGAATGCCAAGCGCCAGCAGGACCAGGCGCTGGGGCATCTGCCGCTGCTGTTCGATGGCAAGATCACCTATGCCAAGCTGGCGAGCCTGCTGTCTCAGGGTGCACAGTTCCGACGCGCCCGCATCACCGAGAGCTTCAGCCTCGAGGATTACCGCAGGATTCATGAAGAGCGCCTGCTGCCGCTGTTCTGCATCAGCAGTCAGGGCCGCATCCGGATCGCCAACACGGCCGTGGCACTGGAGCCAAAGGCTGGCGAGACGCTGATCAGCCTGATCCATGCCGACTCGCCGGAGCTGAACAAGTCTTCCCAGCCCAGGACCGACAATACGGAGACTCCCCAGGCCGACAAGGACACGGCCGGCAAGTCATCACAGACTTCACGGACGCCGCCGGACTCGGGGTCTGGCCCTCTGCCGGCCAGTCGACTGCCGGGCGCCGGCACCTGACAGGGGGATAGACTCAGCATCACGTCGGAATATCACGACGGTACCAAGGGGAAAGCACGAGGCTCGCTCATGGCGGGCCTCGTGCGTGTTGACGCAGGCACGCCTCGCACGATTCACAAAAAATGCGTCAAACGTTAGTGGCAGACTCCGACAGAGGGCAAAAATACTGGTAGAGTACGCGCCAGTTTTGGCCATACGTCCTGTGGCCAGCGCTATTGCCTTGTCCTCAACGTAACACCTACGCATTCAGGAGCTGCTTGATGCAGATCGTCATGGGCCTGGTGGGCATCTTAGCCCTGCTGGGGATTGCCTTCCTTCTCTCTGAAAACCGACGCGCCATCAGTCTGCGCACCGTGCTGGGTGCCTTTGCCATCCAGGCGATGCTGGGGATCTTCGTGCTCTACGTGCCTGCTGGCAAGAGCATGCTGCTTGGGCTCAGCGAAGGTGTACAGGCCGTAATGTCCAGTGCCAACGTCGGCATGGACTTCCTGTTCGGCGGCCTGGTCAGCGACAAGATGTTCGAAGTCTTCGGCGGCGGCGGCTTCGTGTTCGCGCTGCGCGTACTGCCGATCATCGTGTTCTTCTCGTCACTGATCGCGGTGCTCTATCACCTGCGCGTGATGAACGTCGTGATCAGCGTACTCGGCGGCGGTCTGTCGAAGGTGCTCGGCACCAGCCGTCCGGAGTCCCTGTCCGCGGCCGCCAACATCTTCGTCGGCCAGACCGAAGCCCCGCTGGTCGTGCGCCCGTTCATTGCCGGCATGACCCGCTCGGAGCTGTTCGCCGTGATGACCGGTGGCCTGGCCTCGGTAGCCGGTTCCGTACTGGTGGGCTATGCCTCACTGGGCATCGACCTCAAGTACCTGCTGGCAGCCTCCTTCATGGCGGCGCCGGGTGGCTTGCTGATGGCCAAGATGCTGATCCCGGAGACCGAAACCAAGACCCAGAGCGTCGAAGAAGCACTGGGCAAGGACATCGATCGCCCGACCAACGTCATCGATGCCGCCGCCTCCGGCGCGGCCTCCGGCGTGCAGCTGGCGATCAATGTCGGCGGCATGCTGCTGGCCTTCATCGCGTTGATCGCGCTGGGCAACATCATCGTCGGCTGGGTCAGCGGCCTATTCGGCTATGAAGACATCACGCTGCAGCTGCTGCTGGGCTATGCCTTTGCCCCGGTGGCCTGGGTCATCGGCGTGCCGTGGCACGAAGCCATCCAGGCGGGTAGCTTCATCGGTCAGAAGCTGGTGCTCAACGAGTTCGTCGCCTTCGCCGATCTCGCCAGCCACCAGATCAAGCTGTCCGAGCACTCTGAAGCCATCATCATCTTCGCGCTGTGCGGCTTCGCCAACCTGTCCTCCGTCGCCATCCTGATGGGCGGCCTGGGGCTGATGGCGCCGAACCGTCGCGGTGATATCGCACAGATGGGCATGAAGGCGATTCTCGCCGGCACCCTCTCCAACCTGATGTCAGCGAGTCTCGCCGGTCTGTTCCTGTCTCTCTAGAGATGATCGCTTGTGAGCCAGTTGCCAGAGAACACGCGACTGTAGAGCAAGCTTTTGCAAGCGAGCTTCCATGGAGCGGACACCGCCATCTGGACAGACTGGCATCTCGACAACGCCCGCCCCGTGCGGGCGTTGTCGTATCTGGCACCCTATGACTTAGCCTCTGCTTACTCTCTGCTCGCCCTCTGACTTCTCACCCTGCATGGCTGCGACTGAGCGGCCCTGGGTGGCAGCCAGCGCAACGCCGGTTTGCCGATTGACTCCCTCACCCCCGCCCCAGACAATGGTTCACGTTGAAGCCAGGGTGTTCGGGAAACGGGTGAAAACCCCGTACTGCCCCCGCAACGGTGATCGCAACGCTCATGCAGGTCGACCACGATCGACAAGATCGACACGGCCAGCCACTGCCTCCGGGAGGACCTGTCATGCAGGCCTCCCCCAAGGGAAGGAGGTGGGAAGGCGCATGAGGGGGTGAGACTCCTGCCATTGGAGTCCACCAGGCGTCAGTCCGGAGACCGGCCCTCGCTTCCACACTGGTTGATGCGGAGGGCCTCACCAGTGGCAAGTCTCCCGCGACGGGCCTGATTGATCAGGGCGCGTGCGGGGGCGTGTGCTCGCGCACCCTGTCACGCCTGTCCTCCTCATTGCGTCTGACGCCTGAGGATCATTCATGAAACACAACAACACTCGTGGTCGCGCATCCGCGCAGGCCAGCTTCACTCTCGTCGGTAGCCTGCTGCTGCTGACCCCGCCCGCCGTCGCTGCTGATACGCTGACCACCGATTCATCCGAGGACCTGGATACCGTTCAGGTCACCGCCAATCGCATTCCACAGCTGCAGAATGATGTCCTGGCCAGCACGGAAGTCATCACGCGTGACGAGATCGATCGCCTGCAGGCCAGTTCGCTGGTCGATCTGCTGCAGTCACGCAATGGCATCGAGGTCGCTCGCAGCGGCCCGATGGGCAGCCAGACCAGCCTCTTCATGCGCGGTACCGAGTCCGACCACACCTTGATTCTGGTCAATGGTCAGCGCGTCGCCAACAGTGCCGATGGCCTGGCGCATTTCGAATTCCTGCCACTCGCTGCCGTCGAGCGTGTCGAGATCGTGCGTGGCCCGCGCGCCAGCGTCTACGGCGCCGATGCCATCGGCGGTGTGATCAACCTGATCACGCGTGGCGGCAGCGAAGTCGGTCAGCATGCAGAAGTCACCCTGCGTGCCGGCAGCGACGGCACCTTCCGCCAGAACGCCCAGTTCAGCTCAGTGGAAGACGACACGCGCCTCTCGGCCAATCTCCATCATGATGAGAGCGATGGCTTCTCGGCCCGCGATACCGGCAGTGAAGATGATGGCTACGAGGCCACGGGCGCCGAACTGCGTCTTGGCCACGACTTCGGTCAGCAGGCCACGCTCAGCCTCGGCGTCGCCAACACCGAGACCGATTACGACTATGACGACTGCTACGACAGCAGCTTCAGTGCCTCGGAAGACTGCCACGGCGAAGGCAGCCAGATGGTATTGGATGCCAGCCTGCTGACGCACCTGAACCCGAACTGGGACATGACGGTCAGCGTGGCACGCACGCGGGACGAGTACGAGAACACCGAAGCCGGCAGCGATGCCGGGCGTGTCGCCAGCACCCGCAACGAGGTCGGCCTGCGCCACGACTTCTACACCGACCTCGGCACGCTCAGTCTGGGGGTGGACCATCGCGAGGAAAGCCTGGATGCCGATGGCCCCTACTTCACCGCCGAGGGCTACAGCGTCGATAGCCGCTATGCCACCGGCGTCTACGGCAGCTGGCATCTTCAGCAACAGCGTCACCACGTCACGACCAGCCTGCGTTACGACGACGACAATCGATATGGCCATCAGATGACGGGCGGCTCCAGCTACGCCTATGATCTGACGGCCGCGCAACAGCTCGGTGCCAGCTATTCCAGCGCATTCAAGGCACCGAACCTGATCGACCTCTACAGCCCCTACGGCTCCGGCAACCCGGATCTCGATGCCGAGACCTCCACGACGGCCGAACTCTTCTGGCGTCTGCAGGAGCAGCGGTGGCACGTAGGCGTCAATGCTTTCCAGACGGATATCGACAATCTGATCAGCTACGAAGGTGCCGATTTCATGCCGATCAATATCGATCGTTCACGCATCCGTGGCATCGAACTGAGCAGTGGCTGGCAAGGTGATGCGCTCAGCGTGAACCTTGCCATGACCTGGCAGGACCCGGAGGACCGCGATACCGGTGAGCAATTGAAGCGCCGAGCACAACGCTTTGCGCGTCTGGACGCCGATTACGCCCTCGACGACTGGAGCTTCGGCGCTACGCTTCGAGGCAGCGCCAGCCGCAGCGATACTGACGCAGACACCTACACCGACACGCGCACTGCCGGCTATGGCGTGGTCGACCTGCGCACCAGCTGGCAGGTGATGCCGAACGTCAAGCTGAGCGCCAAGCTGGATAACGTCTTCGATCGCGAATATCAGCTGGTCAATGGCTACAACACCCAGGGCCGTTATGTGGAAGGCGGCGTCACCTTCTTCTTCTGATCGGCTTTCCCGGGGCACCTCTTTCGAAGAGCCTCGGACGATAGCCAGCCACACATGGCACAGCACCGATCAGGGCACCGCCCCCGGGTCGATGCTGTGCCTTTGACTCACGGAGCATACGCATGACGGACCGCAATACCCGCCACAAGGTCGCGATGGAAAAGCTCAAGTCGCATGTCGATGACAAGGTGGCGCAGGCCACTGAGGAGCGCGGCCAGCTGCTGGTGTTCACCGGCAACGGCAAGGGCAAGACGACCGCCGCCTGGGGCACCATCACCCGCGCGCTGGGCTATGGCTACAAGGTCGGGGTCATCCAGTTCATCAAGGGGCTGTGGGAATGCGGCGAGCGCGAACGGCTCGCCGAGGATGCCAATCTCGAAGTGCATGCCATGACCACCGGCTTCACCTGGGATACCCAGAATCGTGAAGCCGATACCGCTGCCTGTCAGGCCGTGTGGCAGCAAGCGCAGCGCCTGATGCGCGATGACAGCGTCTATCTGGTGGTGCTCGACGAGCTGACCTACATGGTCAAGTTCGGCTATCTGCCGCTGGAGGAGGTGATGACGGCACTCGAGAATCGCCCAGCAGAACAGACCGTGATCATCACCGGGCGCAATGCCAATCGTGAAATCGTTGCCTGTGCCGATACCGTCACCGAGATGACCGAGATTCGCCACGGCTTCAATCATGGTCTCAAGGCACGGCGCGGCATCGATTTCTGAGCATCCAGCATTCCAGCCGCTCTTGCTCCGACGCGCTTGCTCTGACGCCTTCAGTCCGACGCCTGCACCTTCTCGATGGCAGCGCAGACCTCTGCCATCGCCTCGACACTGCGCGGGCCGGGACGACTGATCAGGTCAGGAGTCAGACCCGCCAGTGCCACCTCGGAAAGCGGCCCTTCACTCGCGCGCCAGGCGGCAACCCACTCCTCGCGCGCGGGCCCCTTCGCGATCGGATGCAGAATCAGGCGCGGCCTGGCCAGCCACAAGGCTTCCCGGTTGATCTGCGGCACCACGGCGGGTGAGTCCGTCAGTAGCGGCTCACCGCCGCAGCGCCGAATCAGCTCATTGACCAGATGGTTGCCGCCCAGCGTCGTCATCGGGCTTTCCCCCAGCTGGAAGAAGACCGGCAAGGGGGCACTGTCGCGGGCGCGCCCCAGCTGCTCGATTCGCGCTGCGAGCGTCGCCACATGCTTATCCGCAATGTCGCGGGTACCCAGCAAGGTGCCAAGCCGGGTGATATTGGACAGCACATCGTCGAGTGAGGCGGGCTCGCTGACGAAGACAGGCATCCCCAACGCTGTCAGACGCTCATGCATCTCATCGGAAAGCCCGCTGCCCCATGCCACGACCAGATCAGGCCGTGCACTGAGCAGTGCCTCCAGGTTGGGGCCGTGATAACTGGCCAGGCGCGGCAGCTCACTGACCGCAAGGGGGAAATCACTGCCCTGGCTCACGCCGATCAAGGCCGGCAAGCCTCCTGCCGCTGATACCAGCTCGGCCGCGTGCGGGGCCAGCGTGACCACCTGCTGCGCTGGCTGTGACAGCGTCACGACATCGCCTGCATCGTCGATCACCTCACGCCCTGCGGCCAGGGCAGGCGACGCCATCAGCAATGTCATGACGAGCGCCAGCACTGCCTGTGCAGCGCCTCGTATCCAGCGCAGTCTCTCGTATACCTTCACGCATCGCCCTCATTGCTGATACTTTCAAGCCTATCGCGCCCGCATTCATGCCCCTCACCAAGCGCCAAGCGACAATGTTGCCACTTTACTCAAGGGATTTCCCATGCTGATGAACCACGCCACCAGAGGCCCCGCCCCCCTCGCCCAGCGCCTGCGTCGTACCGCCATGCTGTGCGGCCTGGCGCTCTGCACCGCCAGCGCCACACACCTGGCCCGCGCCGACCAGACGCCCGCACCGGCACTGGTGCATGTCAGCGCCAGTGCCAGCCTGGAGGCAGCGCCCGACAAGGCAACCATCCAGGCTCGCCTGTGGGAGAAGACGCCCGCTCGCAAGGTGGATGACAAGGCTCCCGACAGCGAGGCCGAGGGCCAGGCGGCCCGCAAGGCGCGCGAGTCACTGGAATCACGCATGACGACACTGATTCAGGCACTGGAGAAAGCGGGCATCGACAGCCGTCAGATCAGCGCCGGCAGCCTCAACCTGCGTCCTGAGCAGTACTACGAGCGCAACAATGGTCAGCAGCAGCCCCAGCAATGGCGTCGTACGCACCTCGAACGCCCGATCAGCCTCGCTCTCGATGACCTGGACAAGGTGCCGGAAGTCATCGACCTGCTGTTGGGCGCTGGTGTCAATCAACTGGCCGGTGTGCAGTATCAGATCAGTGAACGGGACGCCCTGGAAGACAAGGTGTTGAAGGAGGCCTTGACCAAGGCACGCCACAAGGCACAGCTGATGGCCGAGACCCTCGGCGCGACCCTGGGCAACGTGCAGTCGATCAATGAGTCCTCTCACAGCCCGCGCCCGCAGATGATGGCGATGCGTGCCGACATGGCGGAGGCCAAGAGCAGCGGCAGCGAATACCGCCCGGGCGAGCTGAGCCTCGAGAGCAGCGTTCAGGTCAGCTGGCATATCAAGCCTGCCGATTGAGGTCGTCGCGTAAAACGTGAGCGAGTGATCAGCAGCAGTGATCACTGCCATGAAAAAGACGCCAGTCGCAGAGTCTGCGACTGGCGTCTTTTTTTATGCCCATGAGGCAGACAATCAGCCGATCAGGCGCCCAGCTCCTGCTCGATCAGCGCCAGCGCCGCCAGCGGATCCTGCGCCTGGGTGACAGGACGCCCGATCACCAGATGGGTGCTACCGGCCGCCATGGCTTCACCGGGCGTCATGGTGCGCCGCTGATCACCGGCCTGCGCGAAGCTCGGGCGAATACCCGGCGTCACCTTGAGAAACTCTGGGCCACACAGCGCCTTGAGGCTCGGGGTCTCACGTGCGGAGCACACCACACCGTGCATGCCACTCTGCTGGGCGAGGGCCGCCAGCCGCTCCACCTGCGCAAGCGGCGTGACATCCAGCCCGATACCGGCCAGATCGGCCTGTTCCATGCTGGTCAGCACCGTGACGGCGATCAACTGGGTGTCGAGGCCGCGAGTCGAAAGGGCTTCAGCGGCGGCCTGCATCATGCGCGCACCACCAGAGGCGTGGACATTGGTCATCCACACGCCGTGCTCCGCTGCCGCCAGCACGGCCTGAGCGGTGGTGTTGGGGATGTCATGGAATTTGAGATCGAGAAAGACCTCGAAGCCGCGTTGATGCAATGCCTTGAGAATCTCGGGACCCACACGCGTGAACAGCTCCTTGCCCACCTTGACGCGACAGCGCGCAGGATCCAGCTGGTCTGCCATGGCAAGCGCAGCACTCATGTCCGGGTAATCGAGGGCGATGATCAGGGGGGAAGTCGTGGCAGGCATCCGGGCTCCAGGCGATGTGGCAGGCGCAATGACAGGAGGTCATGGGCTCGGGGCAACATTATAGCGCTCGGCTCTGTGGTTGTATGCCCAGGGAAAGACGAATCGAATCAGCAGGCTAACGCCTCTTAGCGCTTTCTTGCGTTGAGCGCAGAAAGCGGCGTAAGGATGAGAAACCGTTTAAATCTAAATGACTACAAACCTAATACCTGAGCCAGAGTATTTCTCGCGCAGGGCCTCGGGTGGTGGCTCCGCGCACACCCAATCGACCACCCTGATGTGAGCATAGGAAGCGACCATGAAAACTCTATTAGGAACACTGCTCGTGACCAGCCTGTTGGTACTGTCACCGGCCAGCCAGGCCGCAGACATGAACATCAACACCGCCACTGCCGCACAACTGACCGAGCTCAAGGGCATCGGTGGCAAGAAGGCCCAGGCCATCGTCGAGTGGCGCAAGGCGAACGGCCCCTTCACCGACGTGTCACAGTTGACGGAAATCAAGGGAATCGGCCCCAATACGCTCAAGCGCATGAACACGACATTGACGCTGGGCGAGCCGGGCAAGACGACCTCGGGCATCAACACGAAGAGCCCGTCGGTCAAGCAAGACGAGGCTATCCAGAAGAACCAGGCTGTCAAGAAAGGCCAGAGCGTCGACTCCCACAAGGAAGTCGAGAGTCTCAAGACTGCCAGCAACAATAGTTGAGCCGCCTCACCAATCAGGCAACCTCGTGTCAGTCGCGGGGTTGCCTGCCCATCGACTCTCTTCCTCCCAGAGAACTGCAAAAAATTTCAAGTAGCGCACCGGCAAGCCAGCGTCATGCAAACGCGGTGCTAGCCATTCCCCCTATGCACCCCACAACCAAAAAAGCCGACCCGAAGGTCGGCTAGCGGGGTTTCCCCCTCCCCTGACGGCGAATCGGCACCTGCAAAAAAGCCCGATTCTGACAGCGGCCATCCTGGCCTGCCCCTTCCCCAAGGGGCTCCCTCAATGCCAGCCTCTGTCGGCAGCTGACACCTCTGCTTCTGACATCGGTAGCTTTGATATCAGTAGCTCTGATATCGCTAGCTCTTCCGCCTGTGTCGGCCTGCTGCGGCCTCGACAGGGACACTCTACCCCGCCCCGCCCCGCACGAATCTGATCTGCATCAAGTCCTGAAGGCTTCATGGATCGATCTTGGCGACTGGCGCGCAGACGACTGATCCATATCAATTTTCTCCATCGCCATAGGCCCCAACAACAGACAGCCCCGCTGCCGAGGATTCCGGCAGCGGGGCTGTCTGTTGTTGAAGAGGGGCTGCAACGAGGAGCTTGAGCGATACCCCCTTTTGCAATGCCTACTTCAGCGACGCACCTTCTTGTCTTCGATCTCGGTATGACTGACATCGAGACCGAGCGGATGACCGGCCGAGAGCTCGGCACGCGTGGCATCGCGCACTTCCAGCACCTCGACTTCCCAGCTAAGCGCCTGACCTGCCAGCGGATGATTGGCATCGACCTTGACCTGCTGCTCACCGACTTCCAGCACCGTGACCGACCGCTGGCCTTCCGGGGTGCGGGCCTGAAAGCGCATCCCGGCGTTGATCTCGCCCGGACCGAAGGCATCACGCCCGAAGTACTGCACCAGGCCTTCATCCCGCTCACCGAAACCTTCGGCAGGCGTCAGATTGACGATCTTGCGGTCGCCGACACCGCAGCCTTCAAGTGCGCTCTCCAGCGCTGCCAGAATATTGTCGTGGCCATGCAGGTAGTCCATCGGCTCACGCTCAAGGGAGCTATCCAGCACAGTGCCATCAGCGGTGCGCAGGGTGTAATGCAGGCTGACGACCTGCTGGGAAGTAATCGCCATGGGAACCACTCCAGAAGAAAGGTGCAATGCGGTCTCGCGGATCAAGTCGGATGAGACAGGTCGGCAACTCAGCTTTCGCTGCGTCGCAGCTGACGACTGGACAGCTCGACACGCTGTTGCTGATTGATCAGATTGAGCAGCACGATGACGCGCTCATCGCCCTTCGCGCTCTCGAAGACGCCACTGAGCGAACTCAAGGGGCCATCGATGATCTCGACCTGCTCGCCGGCCCGGAAATAGACATTCTCCGGCGGTTGCTCCTGGCGTTGCTCACCGCTGGCGATCAGGGCTTCCACCAGAGATGTCGGCACCGCCGTTGGCGTATTGCCGAAGCTGACCAGCTTGAGCACGCCACGGGTCGAGCGAATCGGACGCCAGTTGTCATCCATCTGATCAAGGCGTATGAACAGGTAATAGGGGAAGAGCGGCTCTTCGACCCAACGCAGCTTGCCGCCGCGCTTCCTTTCCACCTCCAACAGGGGGTGGAAGACGTGAAATCCCTGATTGGTGAGGTTCTCCGCCGCACGGAAGGACTCCCCGCCCTTGCACTGGATCAGATACCAATGCGCCTTGGCAGCTTCTCGGGCTTCACTCATGATGACCTCTCATTGCCTGCCTGCCCCACTCATGCGTGTCTCGACCTGCATCATGCCTGTCAGCTGACCGGCAGGACAATGCATGGCTCTTGCCCTCAGGCAGTGCGACAATCCGGCCATGAATGACGCAAGCGGCAGATAGCCGCTCACCGTGCGTGTGACACGCGCGGCCACACCCTCTGCATGGACAGGCAAGGCTTTGACTTCAAAGGATTTACGCTTACTCGCTGGCCGTCATGGTATCACGTTCCTGATGGGCTTCGCCTCCGGGCTGCCACTGCTGCTGACCGGTAGCGTGCTGCAGGCCTGGATGACGGATGCCGGAGTATCACTGGACGCCGTGGGCCTGCTCGCGCTCGTCGGCCTGCCCTATACCCTCAAGTTTCTGTGGGCGCCATTGCTGGACCGCATCATGCCGCCGGTGCTCGGCCGGCGCCGTGGCTGGCTGATGATCGCCCAGCTGGCCCTGACCGCCCTCATCGCGCTGCTTGCCTTGCAGGACCCGCACATGTCGCCGCTGACCATGGGCGCCATCGCGCTGGCGGTCAGCTTCTTCAGCGCCACCCAGGACATCGTGATCGATGCCTATCGGCGCGAGCATCTGCCGGACAACGAGTTGGGGCTGGGCTCCAGCTTCTATGTCTATGGCTACCGCATCGGCATGCTGATGGCCTCGGCCGGCGGCCTGGTGCTGGCCGACATGATCGGCTTCCGCGTGACCTACCTGATCATGGCCGCGACTCTTGGCGCCTGCATGCTGGTGACCCTGCTGGCACCGGAGCCCGAGGCACAGGCCGCGCCGCGCGCCCATCATCTGCATGAGATCCTGTGGGACCCCATCCGCCACTTCATGAAGCGCGACGGTGCCATCTGGCTGCTGCTGTTCATCCTGCTCTACAAGCTGGGCGATTCCGTGGCGGGCAATCTGACCACGCCCTTCTACAAGGACATCGGCTTCAGCAACTCCCAGATCGGCGCGACCGTGAAGCTGTTCGGTCTTTGGCCGTTGCTGGCCGGCACCTTCTTCGGCGGCCTGATGATCATGCGCATCGGTATCTATCGGGCGCTCTGGTGGTTCGGCATCCTGCAGATGGTGTCGACTGCCGGCTTCGTGTGGCTGCATCACGTCGGTGATTCGTTGCCGTGGCTCGCGGCTGTGGTCGCCTTCGAAAACCTGGCGGCCGGCATGGGCAGCGCCGCCTTCATCGCCTTCATGGGCGCGCTGACCGACAAGCGCTTCACCGCCGGCCAGTACGCGATGCTCTCCTCGATCATGGGCCTGCCGCGCGTGGTGATTGCCGCGCCCTCCGGCTATCTGGCCGATGCGGCCGGCTGGGACAGCTTCTTCTGGATCTGCACGCTGGCCGCCATACCGGGCCTGTTGCTGTTGCTGCGCTTTCGCCACTGGGGCACGATGCTGGCCACGCCGCACAAGTCACCCGCCATGTCGGGCGAGTGACAACGCCGCGAAGGCATCCTCGAAAACCTGAAAACAGCAAGAGAGCCCGAGAACAGCGGGCAGAACCACAAAACCCAGCAGGAAAGAATGAGGCAAGTCAGTCGGCGCCGTTGACACTGTAACAGCAGGTAAACGATGCTTATGCGGCATAGTGCATAAAGATAACAAGCTGCACTGCAGGCCCAGCTGGGGCCAGGCGGTGACATCAAGCACAGGGAGCCCGTCATGCCCATCACCACCCGGATGCAAGAAGGCATCATGATCACGCCGCCTGCCCAGCTGACAGGCGAGCTCGCGCGCTATTTCCGCCAGGAGATGCTGGCGATGATTCCTGAGCACACCGGCACGCTGGCGGTGGATCTCAGCCATGTCGAAGCCATCGATGCCGATGGTCTTTCGGTGCTGGTCAGCTTGCATGATGCGCTGTCCCCGGCGGCGCTGGTGGTGGTCGAACCCTCGCCGGTCATGCAGGCAGAGCTGGAGCGCGTGCGCCTGTTCGAGCTCTTCGATATCTACTATCAGCGCGACCCACTGCTGGAGTCGAGCGGTGACACGCGGACAGGGCCTTCTCGTGAGGTAGCCTGATGAAACGCGACCTGACTCGGCCCACCTCCCTTGCCTGCTCTCTTCGACGCCTGCTGGGCGTCGCGGTCACGGCCGGCCTGATGGGCGGCTGTACGCCGATCATGCTGGACGACACTCCCGCCGAGGACCACTGGCAACAGGCGACCCACTGGCCACTGGAGCTGCCTGCCCCTCATGCCGATGATCGCTTCATGCAACTGCCCGCGGGCGATGACCAGCGGCTGGCGGCGGGTGATCGTCTGAGCGTCAGGGTCGCCGGCAGCGAACTCTTCGATGGCAGCTACGAGGTGGATCATGACGGACGTCTGCGCCTGCCGTGGCTCTCGCCGGTCGAGGCCTCCAACAAGACCATCGACGACCTGGCGGATGAGGTCACCCGGCGTCTGGTGCAGGAAGAGCTGATTCGCCCGGGCCTGGCACATGTCAGCATCCGGCTCGAGGAATGGGCGCCGCTGGCCGTCGCGGTGTCCGGCGCGGTGTTCTTCCCGGGGGAGGCGGTCATCAATACCCGCCTGCCGGAAGAGCGCATGGTGCGCCGCGATTTCGCTGGCGGCGATGCCAGTCAACAACGCCGTCTATCGGCGGCCTTGACCACGGCCGGTGGCATCCGCCCCGATGCGGACCTGAGCCATATCGAGCTGATTCGCGACGGCCAGACACAGATTCTCGACATGCGAGGCCTGATCGACGGCGAGTATGCCGCCAATCCCTGGCTGCGTGTGGGTGACCGCATCCACGTGCCTTCCAGCGGCGCCTTCCAGGCCGCGCTGATGCGCCCCTCGCCTCTCACCGCGCCGGGCATCGTCATCTATGCCTCCAACCTGACCACCCCTGCCAACAACAACAACGTCAGCAATTACACGGTGTTGCGCTCGCAGGTGCCCTACGGCGTGCGCATGCTGCAGGGCGTGATCAATGCCAACTGCGTCGGCGGCATCCAGGCGACCTCCGGTTCACGTCGCGCGGTGCTGATCAGCACCAACCCGATGACGCATCAGCCGGTCGTGGTCGATCGCGGTATCGATGCCCTGCTGGCCAATCCGGCGGATGTGGGCGTCAATCCCTACCTGATGCCCGAAGATGTGGTCGGCTGCTATGACTCCGGTGTCACCAACATCCGTGATATCGCCCGCACGCTGACTGACCTGCTCACGCCGGCCACTCTGCTGTAACCCATCGCCTGTCCGTTGATGGAATGCGACTGATCACTACCACGCGACAAGGATGTGCATGACAGAGTCCCGCTCACCCGATACACCACAAGACGCAGCCAAGCCCTCACTGGGACGACGACTTCTGGGCGTCCTGCTGGGCTGGGCGGCGCGTGGCTCCAGCATGCGCCCGCGCACCCGCCGCGCGGCCTACCTGCTGCTGGCGACCGCCATCATGAGTGTCATCTGGGGGGTGACCATCACTTTCATCGCCGTGGCACCTGTCACCTACACCACCAGCTGGACGATGATCCTGCCGGGTACCGGCTCCGGCCTGTCGGTGAACTTCGAGAGCATCGGCCAGGCCAGCACCAGCGCCAACTCTTCCTATTCCAGCTCCTCGCTGGACCCCAAGGTCAACTACCGCGCCATCGCCGAGAGTCCCGCCGTGCTCGAGCGTGCTGCCAGCATGGTCGACATGCATCCCGACGATTACGGCAAGCCCAAGATCAAGCTGACCGACCAGACCGCCCTGATCGCCTTCCAGACCAGCGCGCCGAGCGCCAGGGCCGCGCTCGCACGTGCCAATGCGCACATCGATGCCTTCAATGAAGTGATCGAACAGCTGCGCGATGATGAACAGGCGCGCCGCGAAGCCGTCATCCGCCGCTCGCTGGAGACCTACGACCGCACGCTCAAGGAAACCCAGCGCAAGCTGCTCGAGTTCCAGTCCACCTCCGGGCTGGTCTCCATGGAGCAGTTCAAGGAATTGACGCTGAGTGTCGAGGCGCTCAAGGACACACTCGAGACGCGTGATGGCGAGCTGTCGGCTCTGGATGCCCGGCTCGCCACCCTGTCCAGTCGCCTGGGGCTGGATGCCGGCCAGGCCGGTGGCGTGATCGCCCTGCAGCGCGATGCCCGCTATCAGGCGCTGCTGACGCAGGCAGCGGAGCAGGCGGCCAGTCTCGATGAAGCACGCGGCAAATGGGGCGAGCGCAATCCGGAAGTCATCAACCTGGCCGCGGGACTTGATTCTCTCGAGCGTTCGCTGGCCTCACGCATGCGCCAGCTGCTTCCCCGCCAGTCCTCGCGCAACCAGAGTGCCCTGCGTGCCGCGTCCGGCCATGCCAATCAGGACACTCTGGTCGGCGAACTGATCACCCTGGATACCCAGCGGCGCGGCGTGATCAGCGAGCTTGCCACCGGGCGGGCCAATCTGGCGGCCCGCCAGCAACGGCTGGACAACAGTGTCGCCAAGGCCGCCCAACTGCAGGACCTGCTGCGCGAGCAGCAGGTCGCCACGGCGGTCTACACCACGGCGCTGGCCAAGATCGACATCGGCCAGATCGACCCCTTCGCCAGCTACCCGATGCTGCAGATTCTGGACCCACCGCCACTGCCCGAGAAGGCGGATTCGCTGGGCATCAAGCTGGCCATCGTCGGCGCGCTGGCCGCCAGCGTCTTCAGCATCATCGGCCTGATCCTGCTGTGGATCAGGAAACCCTACCTGCTGCGCCTGCAGCAAAGCGTGTGAGCCGCCGATGTTTTCCCTGAAGGCCGGACCGGAGGCGGATGTCCGCCCCGAGACCCCGGAAGAGCGCATCATCTGGTTCTCGATCACCGCCACCTATCTGTTCTATCTGGTCGGCGGCCTCTATGTGCTGGCACCGGTGCTGGCATGGTCATTGGTGATGCGTGCCGCCTGGTTGCACCTCAAGGGCCGCCAGCGTTTTCCGCGCCTGCCCTGGCCGCTATGGGTGTGGATCATCGGCATGATCGTGATGGAGTTCTCGCTGCTGGCCGGCCATCTGATCGAGAACCTCGGCACCGGCAAGCTGATCAAGTCCTCCATCGGCTGGGCCAAGGGCTGGGCGCTGCTGGCAGTCTTCCCGGTCATCGGCTGCCTGGCGATCCGTCCGGCGGTGATCATTCGCGCGGCCATGCATGTCTGCCTGCATACCATGCTGTTGCTGCCGGTATTCGTCGGCGCCTGGCTGGCGGGGCTGCCCCAGGTACCCTTTGTCTCGCCACTACAGGCTATCGGTGGGCCGGGGCCGGAATTCTTCGCCGTCTCGCTCTACGAGATCGATCCCGGCAGCGGCATGCCGCGCTGGCGACTGTTCACGCCCTGGGCCCCGGCGGTGGGCTTTGTCGCCAGCATCTATTTCGCCTGTGCCCTGCTGGAGAAGCATCCGCTATGGAAGGCGATCGGCATCGGCGGCAGCGTGCTGATGATCCTGATGTCCGGTTCACGAATGGCACTGGTGTCGCTGGTATTGATCAGCGCCGGGATGTTCCTGCTCAAGCGCCTGCACAAGCCGTGGCTGTGGTTCAGCTTCTCCGGCCTCAGCCTGATCGCCGGCTTTCTCGGCGCACCGATTCTGGAAGCCATCGACAACTTCATCGCCGCCTTCAAGGGCTCGCGAGCGGACTCGACCCGTGTGCGTGCCGCGCTGGGGCGTATCGCGGTGGATCGCTGGCGCAATGAGGCACCATGGTTCGGCCACGGCATCGTCGAGCGCGGACCGCACCTGGTGGAGTACATGCCGATCGGCTCTCACCACAGCTGGTATGGACTCCTGTTCGTCAAGGGCATCTTCGGGCTTTTCGCGCTGCTGATCCCGATGCTGGCCAGCCTGCTGCATCTGCTGCGCTTCGTGGTCGGCCGCCCTGTCGTGCAGCTGGGCCTGATCATGGTCGGCCTGCTGTTCGTCTACTCCTTCGGCGAGAACCTGGAGATTCTGGCCTATCTGATCTGGCCGGGACTGATCCTGATCGGCAAGGCGCACCAATTGGCGGGCCTGCCCGCCAGCGAAGGGCATATCCACAACATGGGACCGGTGGATGTGGAAAAGCCGCTTTCAAGGGCAGCGCCCGCCTCCGCCGATGCCGGCAGCAGCGACACGGCAACCTAGTCCGATCACGGGATAGTGGAACAAGGCTGCGCCAGATCACGCCAATTCATCAGTACATTGCGCTAGAGTGGCTACACCAGCCGTTCAAAAGCATGACTGACAAGACCAGATGCCTGGAAAGGCACGACAAGCCAGGGAGCCAGGCGATGGGGGTGATCACGCGACTCAAGACACGTCTGACAGGTGGTGGAGACGGTGGCAATGGCCGCCTGATCCGCAATCTGGCCTGGATGGGCATGTCGCAAGGGGTGCACCGCATCGCGCGTCTGGGCGCGACCCTGGTGGCGGCGCGCATGATCGCGCCGGAGTCCTTCGGTATCGCCGCCATCGTGCTCACCGCGCACGAGATCATGCACGCCATCTCCAATGCCGCCGTGGTACCCGCTCTGGTGCAGGCCGGTCGCGAGGGATATGAACGCCTGTGCCGCGATGCCTACTGGTTCAATTGGGTGGTGTGTCTTGGCCTGATGGTGCTACAGATGGCACTGGCCCCGCTGCTGGCCTACCTCTATGACGCTCCCGATCTGACCCTGCCACTGATGGCGCTGGCGCTGATCTTTCCGATGTTGCCCCCCGCCGCCATCAACGCGGCGCGAATTCTGCGCAGCAACCGCCTGCACATCACGGCGCGCATCGAGATGGGCCAGAGCATCGGCGAAGCCATCGGTGTGATGCTGCTGGCCGCCATGGGCGCCGGGTTCTGGGCCTTGATCCTGCCCAAGCTGATCGTGACGCCCATCTGGACCCTGACCTACCGCTGGTGCGAGTCATGGCGCATAGATGAGCGCCCCTCCACGCTTTGGTCGCGTCCGCTGATGAGCTTCGCGCGCCCGATGATGGGCGTCGAGGTGGTCTCGGTACTGCGTCAGCAGATGGATTACCTGCTGGTCGGCGCCCTGTTCGCCATGGACGTGCTCGGCGTCTACTTCTTTGCCTTCAATGCCGGACTCGGCATCAGCCTTGGCCTCTTGCGCGCCTACTCCACCGCCATCTTCCCGCAGCTGTGCGGCGACATGACGTCTCGCGAACGACTGGCACGCATGCACCACGGCATGCGCCTGTTCGCGCTGGTCGCCGTGCCCGCCATCATCGCCCAGAGCCTGCTGGCGCCCTGGTATGTACCGATCCTGTTCGGGGAAGCCTGGGTCGAGCGTGGCGCCCTGCCGATCCTGATCCTGATCTGCCTCTCGGCCCTGCCGCGCATCCTGCTCGACAGCTGCGGTCAGTTGCTGCGTGCCCAGGGCATGCCCGGGGCAGACCTCAAGCTGCAGATCTTCATGACGCTGATGCTCGGCGTCGGCATGTTCGCCGGCGTGCCCTTCGGCATCAATGGCGTCGCGGCCGGCATTCTGGTCGGCATCAGCCTGGCCGCCCTGCCCGGCTATCTGTGGACACGCCGGCTGATCCTCGCTCAGGACGGCTTGGTGGCAGATGCGCCGCCACCAGACACACCAGACACACCTCACGCAGCATCCACCGCATCGCTTTCCCCAGACAGGGACGTCCAGGAGGCCAGACCATGACCCCGACCTTTTCGGTCATCATGCCGATCTACAACGTCGAACGTTTCGTCGCGGCCGCCATCGACAGCGTGCTGGCGCAGAAAGACGGCGACTTCGAACTGCTCATCATCGATGACTGCTCCCCCGATGGCAGCCGGGCGATTTGCGAGGCCTACGACGACCCGCGTGTCACGCTGATCACGCATCCGGTCAATCGCGGCCTGGCCGGGGCCCGTAACACCGGCGTGCGTGCCGCTCAGGGCCGCTATCTGGCCTTTCTGGACTCCGATGACATCTGGGAGCCCGCGAAACTTGCGCGCCACCGCGAGCACCTCGAGGCACGCCCCGAGGTAGGCCTGTCCTTCTCGCGCTCGGCCTTCATCGATGCCGACGGCGAGCCGCTGGACTACTTTCAGATGCCGAGCCTGACCGACATCACGCCGGGGCTTCTGTTCTGTCGCAACCCGGTGGGCAATGGCTCGGCACCGGTCATCCGCCGCGAGATTCTCGAGGCCATCGCCTTCGACTGTGAGGTCAAGGGGGGCGGCGTGCTGCCCTGTTACTTCGATGAGAGCCTGCGCCAGAGCGAAGACATCGAATGCTGGACACGCATCGCCCTCAAGACCGGCACCACGGTGGAAGGCATTCCCGAGCCGCTGACCCGCTACCGTCTCAATGAAGGCGGGCTTTCGGCACAACTGGAGCGCCAGTACCAGAGCTGGCTTGCGATCGTCGAGCTGACGCGCGCCTACGCGCCTGACTTCATCGAACAATGGTATCCCCGCGCCCAGGCCTATCAACTGCGCTACCTGTCTCGTCAGGCGATTCGCCTGCGTGACGGGGAGGCTGCCTGGGCGTATTGCCGCCGCGCCATCAAGGCATGGCCGGGCGTCTGGAAGGCGGAATTCGGGCGCACCGCTGCCACGGCAGGGGCCGCCCTGATGTTGCGCGTGATGCCCAGGAGTCTCTATCTACGCTGTGAAGGGCTCGCCCAGGGGGTCATCGGCAAGGCGCAGAAGAAGAAGATCGACAATGCGCCGCGCCCGCAGTCGGCCAGACCGAATCAACAGCAGGACGCTCATGAAGTGGAGTCGCCATGATGAGCCAGCCATTGGATCAAGCCCTCTTCGCCACAGAGCGCGTCAAGACGCTGCCTCACGTCAAGGTGCTGGGGGTGCCCTTCGTCAACACCAGTCTCGACACCTGCCTGAGCCTGCTCAAGAGCTGGATCAGCGACCCGCAGCCGCGCACCGTCAACTTCGTCAATGCGCACTGCCTGAACGTGGCCCAGGTCGATCGCTACTACATGCAGGTGCTGCATGACAGCGACCTGCTGCTGCCCGATGGCAGCGGCGTCAAGATGGCCTGCCGCATGCTCGGCCAGGAGCTCGAAGCCAACCTCAATGGCACCGATCTGCTGCCCCACCTGTGCGACATGCTGGTGGCGGAAAACAAGCGCCTGTTCCTGCTCGGCGCCGCCCCGGGCGTGGCCGACAGGATGGCTGACAAGCTCCGCGAGCAATGGCCGACGCTCGAGATCAGTGGTGTACATCACGGTTTCATCGGCCCGGAAATCATCGACGACGTGCTGGCGCAGATCAATCAGGGCACCGACCTGTTGCTGGTGGCGATGGGCGTACCGACGCAGGAGAAGTGGATCTCGACCTATCGTGAGCGACTCGAGGTGCCAGTGGTCATGGGCGTCGGCGGTCTTTTCGACTTCTATTCCCAGCGCATTCCACGTGCGCCGGGCGTCGTGCGCAGACTGGGCATGGAATGGGCCTGGCGATTGCTGATAGAGCCACGCCGCATGTTCAAGCGCTACGTACTTGGCAACCCGAGCTTTCTGATGAGCGTACGTAAATATGGGGAAGAGGCGATCCCCGGACGCGGCCTGTGGATGAAATCACGCTCCAACTGGCGCCACTTTCGATGGCGAGTGAGCAACTGGCTGACCCCGCGCGCGCGCCGCGCCATGGATATCGTCGGTGCCAGCGGTGTGCTGCTGGTGCTGTCGCCACTGCTGCTGGGCACCGTGCTGGCCATCCGCCTGGAATCGCCAGGCCCAGTGCTGTTCGGCCAGGAGCGTATCGGGCGCCATGGCAGGCCGTTCAAGCTGTGGAAGTTCCGTTCGATGTACATCGACGCCGAAGAGCGTCTGCGCGAACTGCAGGCCGCCAATGAGAGCGAGGGTGGGGTGCTGTTCAAGATGAAGCAGGACCCGCGCATCACGCGGGTGGGCCGTATCATCCGCAAGCTGTCCATCGATGAATTGCCGCAGCTGTGGAATGTGCTGCGCGGCGAGATGGCACTGGTCGGGCCTCGCCCGGCGCTGGCCCGCGAGGTGGCGCTCTACGAGGCGCGCGCGCGCATGCGTCTGGATGCCACCCCGGGGCTGACCGGGCTGTGGCAGGTGTCGGGCCGCTCGGACCTGTCCTTCGAGCAGCAGATCCACCTGGATCTCTTCTACCTGCATCGTCAGGGAATCAAGGAAGACATCAAGCTGCTGTTGCGCACGATTCCTGCCGTTCTGACCAGCCGTGGAGCCTACTGATGCGCGAGACTTCTCTCATTCGTGCTGCGCTGCACCAGTGTCATGATTCATGCCAAGGAGGTGTGCAATGCATGTGATCCTGTTGGCGGACCGCCTCGGCCAGGAAGTCGCGCCGATTGACCGCCGTTACTCGCCGGCGCTGCTGCCGATCGCCGGACGCAGCGTGCTGGAGCGCAACCTCGACCTGCTGGTCGGACGAGGCGTGACGCACATCAGCCTGATCATCGCCCGTGACCCCGAGTGGTTCCGCGCGCGTATCGCCGATGGCTCACGCTGGGGCATTGATCTCGACATACTGCCGATGCCCGGCGAGCGAGACCCGCGCGAGCAGATCAAGCGGCTCGGCGCCATGGCCGCCCTGCCTGCCCCGGTGCTGCGCGCCGATGTGCTGCTGATGCCGGAGTGGTTCCAGGATGACAGCCTCGCGATCAGCGAGCAGGCCATGGCGTCAGGCGCGCCGGTCTGCCAGCCAGCCAGCGTGGCAGACCCGTCTCTCACTCGCCTGCACTGGCCGGAGTTGCGCGACAACCCCCGGCTGGGGCCGGCCCTGCTGGCCTCGCTGTCGCACTATCACACCCTGGTGATGCAGGCACTCGATGCCGATGACTCAGGCCTGACACCGCACGGTGAGCGTGGGGTATTGCCCGGCGAGCAGGACCTGCACCACGTCTACTACGCCGCCGGCGCAACCCGCCTGGATGAATCGCGCCTCACTGGTGGCTTCGCCGGCATCACCACCCATGTGGAGCCCGGCGTGCTGCTCAAGGGATACTGCTGCCTCGAACAGGGCAGCTACGTGGAAGAAGGCGCCATGCTCGAGGACTGCGTCATCCTGCCCTTCACCCGCGTACACGGTGGCCAGCAGGTCAACGCCGGCATCCTGTTCGAGGGCGAGGCACTCGACAGTACGGCCCCGCACTGGCTCAAGGACCGCCGTCAGGCAGGCGCCGCCTCGCAACGCGGCGTCGCCTACCGCAACCCGGCACGCCCTGAATGGCAAGAACGGGTTCTGGCGGCCCTGATTTCCCTGGCCACACGCCCCTTCGGCTCACGCTACAAGGAGCTTCGCCATCGCCTTCGCCAGGTGCAGGACAGCCGCATGCGGCTCTTCGGGGCACTGCCCGAGCGCTCGCCACCGCCTCTGGACAGGGTCGGCATCAGCAGTGCAGGCGCCATCCAGCCCCCGGATTGGCGCGCCACACCGGATGCCTTCGCTGCGACGCTGGAGGCCATCCAGGTCGGCCAGACGCCGGGGCTTCGCAGCGCCCTTCGCGAAGCCTGGCGTCTGCGCCAGCAAGGCAAGCAGCAGTGATCGCGCCCGTTCATGCTTCCCCCTGAACTCGCCTCGCGCTACAGGACGAGACACAAAAAAACCGCAGTGCCGTGGCACTGCGGTTTTTTTCATACGGACTTCGTCATACGAGCGCTTGCGATCACTCGCCAGGTAGCATGAGCGGTCTTTGACACCGACTCAGCGATGCTTGGCCAGCCAGGCAAGCGCGCCCTCGCTGCGCTTCCACTGGTCCCGCATCAGGGTGCGGTACTGCCAGGCCTCGCCACGCGTGCCGGGTTCCGGCGCTTCCACCGCCAGACTCACTGGCCGCGGATGCTCCGCCAGCAGCAGGCTGATCAGATGCGAATTGGCTTCCCGCACGATCTCGAGTGCCTGCTCGGCATCCTTGTCGCGCCCCAGTCGGTAGAGCGCCAGCACCTGGCCCATCAGGATGCCCAACAACGGCATTTCCTCATCGACGGCACGTCGCTCGATATCATGCTCGGCGAGGGTCACGGCCTCGTCGTTGCGGCCTTCGCGCAGCAACTGATCCAATACCAGCTCACGCAGGCCGAGGCTGTCTTCCTCGTCGAGCTTGAGCAGGCGCTCCGCCAGCTGGCGCGAACGCTCGCGCTCACCGCGCTCCATGCCGATCACCAGCCCCAGTCCACAGCGCAGCAACTGGGCGTTGTCGCCATCTTCCCAGCGCAACAGGCCGCCGGCCTGTTCGATCTGATCGAGCCAGCGATCGAAGCGCTGCGCCAGCGGCACGAAGAAGGTGTCCGACATCCACGGCAGGCTACCGAAGCGACTGGCCAGCGCCAGGATCAGCCCCTGACACACCGACGGAACGTCCAGCCACTCGGGGCTGGCGCACAGCTGCTGCAGCCATTCGTTGGGGTCCTGGACATCCCAGGGATCGATATCCAGCGCCAGTGCCGCCTCTTCCTCGATACGCGCCGGGAAGACCGCCTCCCAGAGCCCGAGTGTCACGGCCTGCTCCGCATTCTGACGGAACAGCAGACTGCCATCTTCCTGCGTTTCCAGCGCCAGACGCGGCGGATGCTCGATCACCTCGAACAACGCCTGCAGGGCGGCCAGTGAATCCGACAGGGACTCATCGGAATTGACCATCTGCTCGGCGAGCGTGGCACGCGGGTTTTCGGCCAGATCCGCCAGGAATTCCAGCTGACCGGGCTCGATGTCCTTCTGCTTGGACAGACGACGCCACCAGAAGCGCGCACGATCCTGCGCCTCTTCCGGCTGGCCCTCGTGCAGCAGCAGCATGGCTTCGATATAGGCAAGCGTCGGCGAATCGGGCAGCGTCTGCTGGGCACGAATGAAGGCGGCGCGCGCCGAGCCGAGATCATCGCTGTCCAGATGCAGCAGACATTGGTGCTCCAAGGCGACGCCGCGCAGGAAGGCAGGGCCACGCTCCAGCACCTCATCGAGCAGCAGCGCCTTCTTGCGGGTGAAGCCGCGCTCCTGATAGAGATCCAGCAGCAGCTCGAAGCCAGGCTCGGCCTGCTCGGGCAGGCGCGACCAGTCGCTGGTATCGAACAGCGCCTCCATGATCTGCTGAGCCCGACCGCGATTGCCGCTCTCGGCGCTGATCAACCCCGCCTCGAGCAGCGCCTGCGCCGGCGCGAGACCGGAGGCCAGCGCCGCCTTGAGCTGTTCGCCCTTGAACTCGCGCAGCGACAGCATCCACATCAGATGGTCCGGAATCGCCGGCAGCTGCACCTTGTCGCAGCACTGCTTGTACTTGCGACCCGAGTCACACCAGCAAGGCTCGTTGCGCCCGGGCGGTGCCAACGACTCGCGCGCGAAGTCGAGTCGCACCAGCGGAGTCTGGCTCCACAGCACCGGCGCCAGCGCTACCGCCAGCGCTTCGTCGCCACCGCTGTAGTTCACGCCCTCCGAATGCGCCCACTGCATGAAGGCAGGAAAGGATTCATCGGCGCGGATGGCATCAAGTGCCCCACTGGCGTAACTCAAGAGCCGTTCGACCCACTCGGCAAGCATGGCATCTCCCTAGAAAAGCGTTTCACAGCCCTGCAGGCACCGCATTCTGGTCGCCACCTCGGCGTTTCCTCAGGCGCGGTGCCCGTCAGAACCTGCGAATCAAGGGGCGAAGTCTATCACGAGGAAGCCTCGCCCCTCATCGTTCACTCACTCAAGCGGCTGACGCAGCGATAACCTGCTGACCTGAGCTGTTCGGCCAGACAGGCGATATGCGCCGGGCCCACCTCGCAGCAACCGCCGACGATACGAATGCCGGCATTGACCCACCCCAGCGCATGCGCTGCGTACTGCTCCGGCCCCAGGTCTTCGCGCGCCTTGAGGTCCTTGACGGTGCCGCCGGGGGTGAGTTCCGCAATGGAGGTGAAGCCATTGGCATAGGCGCCGGTCGGCAGCGGGCTGGCCAGCAGATTTTCCAGACTACCCTGAATGGCTTCCGGCGCGCTGCAATTGATCAGGACGGCGTCCACACCCATCTCCTGGAGCATGATGATCGCGTCTGCCAGCGGCTCACCGCTGCGCAGGGTCGCGGTCAGATCATCCTTCACCGTCAGCGAGACCCACACCGGCAAGCCGCTCTCGAGTGCGGCGGTGGCAGCGGCGCGAGCCTCGACGCAGGAAGACAGCGCCTCACACAGCAGGACATCGACCAGCGGCGCCTGCAATTCCACCAGGCGGCGATAGCTGGCAAGGGATTCGTCAGCACTCGGCGCGACATCGGGGCGATAGGTGGCGACCAACGGCGGCAGGCAACCCGCCACGCGCACGTTCGCCTCGCCACTCAGGGCGATGGCATCCCGCGCGGCCTTGCCAGCCGCGGCATGAATCGCCGCGATCGACTCGCCGACACCCGCCAGGCCCAGACGCTGCGGCGTGGCCGTGTAGGTATTGAGCGTGATGACACGCGCGCCGGCACGAATGAAATCCAGGTGCAGGTCACGCACCAGCTCAGGCTGGTCCAGCATCACCTGAGACGACCACAGCGGCGTCGGCTCACGACCGCTACGGCGCACCAGTTCCTGACCCATGCCGCCGTCCAGCAGCACGACTTCAGCCCCGTCGCCTGCCCCCTTTCCTGCTTCCAAGACTCGTTCCACACAACCTCCAGAGCTTTTTGATGTCCTAGCGTGAGCCTGACGACCTGGCGAGACCCACTGGCCAGTCAGTGGCGGGCGAAATTCTACCACGCTCGACCCGCTTGCGGCCCTTGCTCACTGGAGCCAAAAGGCTGCCCAATGCTACTGTTGACGGCATTCTTTGCCCCGCGCTGCGCTCGAGGCTCGTGCTCACGAACCTCTCGGCAGCCCATGTCGCGCCAGATGCCCCACCCCGTTCAATCAAGGAAGCCTGCCTTGCTGTTGCCGAGCCCCTTTCGTCCCCGAGCCAACACTGCCAATGACGCGCCCCAGGTACGTCTGGAGCGTGAGGGCCGCGACGAGATTCGCCGCATTACCCAGGCCGTGGAGCGTGTGCCCTGGTCGGTGAGCCTGATGCAGATCCTGTGGACCGCAGGCCCGGTGACGCTGATCGGCGCCTGGGGCGGCTATCTGCTCGGTTACGGCAAGGAACCGACCTTCGAGAACTACATCTTCTTCATCTCCTACACCGTCATCACCGGTGTCGCGGGCATCGTGGCCAATATCGCCCACAATCTGACCAGCTCACGGCGCTATGACCGCACCGAAGCCAAGATCGAGCGCGTGATCGACACCGTGCCGGAGCTGATCCTCGCCACGCGCAACCTGATCGTCGAGAGCCTCGAAGGCGATGCCCGCCGGCGTGAAGCGGCGGCCATGCTGCTGCGCAAGCAGGACCTGGCGCCGGAGGGGGTCGAGCTGGCGGCGCTGGAGCTGCTCGATGACCGTGATGCCGCGCGCATCATCAGCCAGATCGACGTCTACCGTCGCGTGGGCCTGCATGCGCGTATCCGCGACATGAACAGCCTCAACCGTGAATGGCTCGAACCCCAGTTCAATGAGCTGGCCGAGCTGGCCCCCGAGGCCATCGGCCTGCTGCGTGAGCGCTTCGAAGGGCGCGCGCCCGACCTGCACAGTGGCGTGCCGCGTGACGAGAACTTCATCGAGCGTGTGCTGGCCGCCATCGAGCAGGACAACGACCTGCTGATGACCCTGCAGGACGTGGAGGAAATGCTGATTCTGGCCTTCGAGCTGATCAGCGGGCGCAAGATTCCGCTGCTGACTTTCGAATACCGTGGCCGCTGGAAGCTGGCGCGCGCACTGGACAACCTCGAGCATGCCCGCTCGCGTTATCGCATTCGTCAGGCCACCGGCCTGTCACGCCTCAAGGCGCTGACGGTCTATCTGGCCGAGCAGTCCGGCACCCTGGTGGAGGATGCCGCCTCCGGCCTGCGCGCCGAGGTACTGCTGGAGCGCTCCACCCAGGCGATGGACGCCCTTGCCGAGCAGGTGACGCATCTGGCGATCGCGGTCAATGAGGGCGATCGTGAACACCGCGCCGCGCTGCGCTCGCGCGCCGACATACTGACCAACGCCATCCGTCTCTACAAGACGGTGACCAATGCCTACGAGCAGGTCGGGCGCAGCCACGCCGTCTTCCTCAAGATGTCCAAGCGCTGGGAAAACATCGCCTCGCAGATGTCCGATGACGCCACCCGCCTGCGGGTCGGCCCTGGCCGCCGCGGTCTACGCATCCAGGAAAAGACCATCGCGCTGGACGATGAAGCCAAGGCGGAGGTCTGCAAGCATCTGGCCGATCACTTGAACGAGAGCCGCATCAAGCGCGTCGACAGCGAGATCGCCTACCAGGCCCGCGAGACGGTGCTGCGGGTCGGTGTCGACAAGGCCAAGGCGATGGCGGTCGAGATCGCCCTCGCACTGGAGCCCCACATACACCTGTCACGCCCGGCCGTGCAGCGCGCCATCAATGGCTCCAACGCCGCCTATTTCGGCCAGCTGGAGCCCAATCAGTCCGCGGCAGCCAAGGCGGCCCTGGGCAGCGCCATGGTGCGCGAGATCGACGATGACCTGTCACGCACCGCCGAATCACTGGCCATCGCGCTGGTGCGCCACTACCGCGTCGAGCTGGAGCCGCTGGCCATCGAGTTCCTGCGCGACACCTTCGGCGCCCGTGAAGCGACACTCAACATGCTCAGCAACTATCAGCCCACCGACCACCACCCGGTCAGCTATCTCTCCAATCGCCCACCGCTGATCCAGACCGCCAATCGCGACTGGTATCGCGCCCTCGTCCAGGCACGTCGTGCGCTCGACGACGATTGATCCCTGCCTCGGGCCAACGGCATACTGTATGGATCATCATATCGACAGCCTTTGACCGCAGGATGCCCGATGCGTCTGATCATCGCCGAAAAGCCCAGCCTCGCCCGCGCCATTGCCGAGGCGCTGCCCGGACGCTCAAGCAAGCGCGACGGCTATATCGATGCCGGTGACACCCGTGTCACCTGGTGCATCGGCCACCTGCTGGAGCAGGCCCCGCCGGATGACTACGACGAGCGCTTCAAGCGCTGGTCGCTGGATCATCTGCCGATCATCCCCGAGCAATGGAAACTCAAGCCGCGCAGCCAGGCGCGCGGTCAGCTCAAGACCATCCGCGAGCAGCTCAAGCTGGCCGATGAGGTCGTGCATGCCGGTGACCCTGACCGTGAAGGCCAGCTGCTGGTGCAGGAAGTACTGGAGCACATGCGCTGGCGCGGGCCGGTCAAGCGTCTGCTGATCAGTGACATGAACCGCCCCGCCGTCAGCCGTGCCCTCAACAAGCTGGACGACAATCAGCGCTGGCAGCCGCTCTATGAAGCCGCGCTGGCGCGACAGCGCGCCGACTGGCTATATGGCATGAACCTGACCCGCGCCTGGACATTGACCGGGCGCCAGGCTGGCCACGACGGTGTCCTGTCGGTGGGTCGTGTGCAGACGCCGCTGCTGGGGCTGGTCGTGCGCCGTGACGAGGAAATCGAGGCCTTCGAGCCCCGCGCCTTCTTTCCGCTGTGGATCGAGGCTGGTGTGGCGGCGGGCAGCTTCAAGGCCTGGTGGCATGCGCCCAGCTCGCCCTGGTTGCAACGCCTGGCGGACAAGGGCACCCCACTACCGCTGGATGACAAGGGTCGCCTGCTGGATAGCCGCCCCGCCGAGCGCCTCGCCCGCCATCTCGCGACCTTGACCACCCTCGGCGATGGCCATGTCGAAAGTGTCGAGGCCAGCGACAAGTCTCAACCCGCACCGCTGCCCTACTCGCTCTCGGCGCTGCAGGTCGATGCTGCGCGCCGCTTTCGCCTGCCGGCCCAGAAGGTACTCGACACCTGCCAGGCGCTCTATGAGCGTCACCAGCTGATCACCTACCCGCGCTCCGATTGCCGTTATCTGCCGCGCGAACATCACGCCGGAATGGCCAATCTGATGATCAGCGCCTGCGTGGGCGACCGCGAGCTTGAGCGCTTCAGTGGCGGCGCCGATTTCAGTCTGCGCTCGCGTGCCTTCAATGACAGCAAGGTCAGCGCACACCACGCCTTGGCGCCGACCGGGCGTGAACCGGACTATGCGCGCCTCTCTCGCGATGAAGCCAACCTCTATCGCATGATCACGCGCAACGTGCTGGCCCAGTTCTATCCGGCCTATCGCTATCGCGAGGTCAAGGTCGAACTGCGCTTCGCCAAGGAGCCCTTCCGCGCCAGTGGCCGCAGCGTCATCGACGAGGGCTGGAAGGTGCTGTTCCAGCGCACGGCGGAGACCAGGGAGGCAGCTGACAGGAACGCAGCCGCCGATGACAAGACCCCGCCGCCACTGCCCGCCCTGACGGCAGGCGAACCGGCCTGCGTGCTCGACTGCGGTATCGAGGAAAAGGAGACCCGCCCGCCGGAGCCCTTCAATGACGCCAGCCTGATCCAGGCGATGATGAACATCGCACGCTACGTCGAGGATGAAGCGGTGCGGCGCACGCTGCGCGATGTGGATGGCCTGGGCACCGAGGCGACACGCGCCGGCATGCTCGAGACCCTGATCAATCGCGGCTATCTGGTGCGCGAGGGCCAGGCGATGCGCTCGACGCGTATCGGCCGCGCGCTGATTCATGCCCTGCCGCCCGCCGTGTCGCGCCCGGAGCGCACCGCACAATGGGAGCAACGCCTGAGCATGATCCACGAGCAAGGCGACCCGGCGGCGCCCTTCTTGAGCGATCTGATCGTGGATCTGCGTGCGCTGCTCGCCGATAGCTCCGCCAGTCGTCTGAGCACGGCATTGGCCAGCGTCGGCGGTGCGACACCCGCGCCGCGCAAGGGCGGTGGCAAGGGCGGTTCGCGTCGCAAGGCCACGTCCTACAAGAAGCGCGTGTCTGGCAGTGCGTCAGGAAAGGCTGCTGCTGGCAGCACTACGGACGGTGCTTCTCGTAAAAGTGCCTCATCCAGAAGCCCCCGCAAGCGAGCGACTACCTCACGGCGCAAGACCGATAGCTGACAGCGGGTCAGGTGGAGTACAACCGGCCTCCTCCTGCGGGCAGGGGTATTGCTATTCTCTTTTCCAACCAGCACTGCTCATCTCTCCGATGACAGATGGCAGATGGCAGATGACACGAGGATGGATACGCACACAATGATTGATCCGGAAGACAACTGGCTGTGGATCATCGGCCCGGGTGCCATCGGGCGCCTGTTGGCGGCTTCGCTGATGGCAGCACGCCAGCGAGAGCTTCGGGAGCAGGGAACATCCGAGCTACCGCGTGTCTTGCTGCTGGGACGCCAAGCGATGCCGGGGCAGGCGGTCGCGCTCGAGATGACTACACCTGAAGCACTATGTGTTATCGAAAAGATAATCTATTCAACAATTGACACACTACAAGGCCTGCCATCCAGAAAGCCCTCTGCCATCTGGCTGACGACCAAGGCCCACGGCGTACCCGCCGTGTGGCAGCAACTGACACCACATATCACGCCCGAGACACCCGTGACCTGCTGGCAGAATGGCCTGAGCGCTCAGCCGTGGCTGGCCGAACGCCACGCCAACCTGCTATGCGCCAGCACCACCGAAGGCGCCTGGCTGCCAGCCGAGACTGGCGCCAGCGCGACGCCTGACACTGACCCAACAACGGATGACCTCCAGCACCTTGGCGTGCAACACGCCGGGCGCGGCCACACCTGGTTGGGCGCATGGCAAAGTGACGGCGACGGCGACCCCGGCCGCCAGTCCCATCAGGCCGCTCTCTTGCAATGTGACTGGCTCAGAGCAGCAGGGTTTGCATGTGAACAGACATCGGACATCCAGACTCGTCTGTGGCACAAGCTGGCGATCAATGCGGCGATCAATCCCCTGGTGGCACGCTACCGCATTCGCAATGGCCAGCTGCGCGACCAGCCCTTTGCGCCAATGGTGCGCCAGGCTGTCGAGGAGATCAGCACGGTACTGGATAGCGAAGGCATCCCTGCTCCGGGGGGAGGCTGGCAGGCGCTGGTCGAACAGGTCATCCGCGCGACCGCCAACAATCGCGCCTCGATGCTGCAGGATGTGCTGGCCGGTCGCCCTACCGAGGTCGAGGCGATCCTTGGCCCGTTGCGCAGCACTGCCTCCCGACATGGCCTGGCCCTGCCCTTGCTGAATGACCTCTACCACCAGCTGAGCACGCCGCAGCGCTGAAACCGGCATCACGACCAGCCCACCTGACTCGACAGCCTGCCAGATGACACGCACAAAAAAAGACCCGCCTCGCGAGAGACGGGTCACAAGCAACAGCCAAGCTGTCGAGAGAGAGCAATACTGGCAGCCTGTCAGCCTCAAGCACGACGTACATGACGTTGACAGGCAACCGCTGGATCAGTGGCCAGGACTCAGTGCTCGCGTAGTTGCCTGCGCAGCGGCTCGCGAGCGCTGAGTCGAAAGAGCACTCATCCAGATATCAGGCTTCAGCGGTGGAAACGCTCTGAGGCTTCACGCGCCAGCGCGCGGATACCATCCCAGTCACCCGCATCGATCAGCTTCTGCGGCGCGACCCAGCTACCACCGACACACATCACGTTCTTGAGCGCGAGATAGTCAGCGGCATTGCTCAGAGAAATGCCACCCGTCGGGCAGAAGCGTGCTTCACTGATCGGGCCACCGAAGGACTTGATCGCATTGACGCCGCCCGAAGCTTCCGCCGGGAAGAACTTGAAGCGACGGTAACCGTACTGCCAGCCCGTCATCAGCTCCGAGACGGTCGCGACACCCGGCAGCATCGGCACGCTGCTGGTCACGCCGTACTGGTACAGCGCTTCGGTGGTGCCCGGCGTGACGATGAAGTCGACGCCCAGCTCTTCCACCTGGCGATACTGTTCCGGCGTCAACACGGTGCCGGCACCGATGCTGGCATTGGGCAGCGCTTCACGCATCAGACGGATGGCTTCCAGCGCGCAGTCGGTACGCAGCGTGACTTCCAGTACGGTCAGGCCACCTTCGTAGAGGGCCTTGCCCAGCGGTACGGCGTCCTCGATGCGCTCGACGGCGATCACCGGCAGCACGGAGGCCTTCTGGCAGATGCTGTCGATCTCGGTGGTGCGAGTCGACGGAAGCTGTTTTTCAAAGCTCATGGCGTTCTCCTTGTGCCGCGGCCAGCCGCCCTTGTGGCTGGCCGCGGCCGATGTGATCAGGGGGCCCAGTAAAGCGCCAGCGGCGCGGACAGGAAGGCACGAATCGGCAGTTCACTGACCGCTTCGACATCGCTCAGCGCACGCGACAACACGGCCTGCTTGTCGGTCCCCGTGAGGTGAAGCACGGTACGACGCGTCTGGCGCAGACGCTCGAGGGACAGCGTGATACGCGCTTGTGGCACGCTGGGTGCTCGCATCGGCACACAGCAATCCGCACTGGTCAGCGCTTCCTGCAGGCGGTCGCCATCCGGGAACAGCGAGGCCGTGTGGCCATCGCCGCCCATGCCGAGAATCAGCGCGGAAGCCGGCCAGGGGAGCGCCGCGATGCGAGCGCTCACTTCTGCGCAACCGTCCTCTGGCTCTGCCTCGGCGTTGGTCAGCGGATGGAAGGTGGCGGCACTGGCCGCGCCGCTCAGCAGGTGCTCACGCACGAAACGTGCATTGCTGTCATCGGCGTCTTCGCTCACCCAGCGCTCATCGGCGAGGGTGATATCGACCCGCGACCAGTCCAGCGGCTTGTCGCGCAGCGCGGCAAACAGCGGCTTGGGCGTGGAGCCGCCGGAAACCACCAGCAGCGCACGCGCTGACGGATCAACGTCAAGATCAGCCCGCAAGGCGGCGGCCAGATACTCGGCGAGAGAGTGTGCAGTCTGACCGCGCGGGTCCTGCTCAGTCACGGTGGCGCTCATCTCAATACTCCTCATACCAGCTGCGACCATCGCGCGTGATCATCGCGATCGAGGAGACGGGCCCCCAGGAGCCAGCCGGATAACGGCGTGGCGTGGCGGCGCGAGATTCCCAGCCATCGATGAGGGTATCGACCCAGCGCCAGGCGTGTTCGATCTCGTCACGACGCACGAACAGATACTGCTGGCCCTTGATGACCTCCAGCAGCAGACGTTCGTAAGCTTCCGGAATACGGCGCTTGGGGAAGGCGCTGTTGAAGTCGAGATCCAGCGGGCCCGGGCGCAGACGCATGCCCTTGTCGAGACCGGAATCCTTGGTCAGCACCTGCAGGGAGATGCCTTCGGACGGCTGAAGACGGATGATCAGCTTGTTGGCCGCCAGCGAGCGCTGGTCCGGATCGAAGATATAGTGCGGCTGCTGACGGAAGTGGATCACGATCTGTGACAGCTTCTCCGGCATGCGCTTGCCGGTCCGCAGGTAGAACGGCACACCGGCCCAGCGCCAGTTGGAGACTTCGGTCTTGAAGGCCACGAAGGTCTCGGTCTGGGATTCGGTGTTGGCACCCTCTTCCTCGAGATAGCCCGGCACGTGCTGGCCGTCGACGGCACCCGCGATGTACTGGCCACGCACCAGATCCGTGTTGAGACGCTCGCCGGTGATCGGGCGCAGCGCCTTGAGCACCTTGACCTTCTCGTCACGAATGGCGTCTGCGTCCAGGTTGGACGGCGGATCCATCGCGATCAGGCATAGCAGCTGCAGCAGGTGGTTCTGCACCATGTCACGCAGCTGACCGGCCTGATCGAAGTAACCCCAGCGACCTTCGATGCCGACCTTTTCCGCCACGGTGATCTCGACGTGGGAAATCTGGTTCTGATTCCACTGATTGCCGAACATCGGATTGGCGAAGCGCAGCGCGATCAGGTTCTGGACGGTTTCCTTGCCCAGGTAATGATCGATGCGATAGATCTGGGATTCGTGGAAGACGGCACCGATCGCGTCGTTGACGACGCGCGAGCTCTCCAGATCAGAACCGATCGGCTTCTCGACCACGACACGCGAGTGCTCGTCGAGGCAGCCCGCAGCCTGCAGATTGCTGCTGATATCGCCGTAGATACGCGACGGTACGGAAAGATAGATCATCAGCGGGCGCGGTGATGGCTTGCCCTTGTCATCCACTCGCCAATCGGCGATCGCGGAATAGCCTTCCACGGTGCTGAAGTCCAGCGCCGCGTAACTGATACGAGAAAGGAAGCGCTCGATGCATTCCTTCTCGAGGTGCTCCGGCTTGACGCGCTCCTTGAGCGCCGCCTGCACGGTGTCCTTGAAGGATTCGAGGCTGACATCCTGACGCGCCAGACCGATCAGGCGGGTTGCCTTCTCGAGCAGGCCGTCACGGTCGAGGTGATAGAGGGCTGGATACAGCTTGCGCTTGGCGAGGTCGCCCAAGGCGCCGAACAGGGCAATATCCACGCCCGGAATGATGTCGGAACTCATGCCGCCGATTTCTCCCGTCGAAACTGCCCTGTATGCCGAAATGACCGACAAGGTGGGCGACATCGAACCCGCTTCCTGAAAGCTGCGCAGGCTGGCGCGGCGAGGAGAGGCTCGAGTGACACACGGCACCGGGAAGGCGTTGGCGATACATGGCTGGTTATATTAACAACAAATGTAGCGATAACGCCGCTGTCACTCAAGACAATTCGCCCCACAAATAGGTAAACTTACCTAAAAGTGGTAGTCAGCGGCGCTTTCGCCTCCACCTCGTCCTTCGCGCCCCTGGATCAGCAAGTGACCCAAAGAGATGCTTGGCCTACCAGACGAGTGAGGCTAGGATGCCCAGATTACGTAGTTATTTCACTACACAATGGCAGGGTAACAGGCGAATGGCAGTACACGACCTCATCAATCGCATCCGTGAACGTCTCGACGAGCTCAACCGCTCCGAGCGCAAGGTCGCCGACGTCATTCTGGCGGACCCGGCTGCGGCCACCGGCATGAGCATCGCGGCGCTCGCTCAGGCCTCGCTGGTCAGCGAGCCCACCGTCAACCGCTTCTGTCGCAACTTCGATGCCAAGGGCTTCCCCGACTTCAAGATCAAGCTGGCCCAGAGCCTTGCCGGCGGCACGCCCTACGTGTCGCGCAGTGTCGAACAGAACGATGATGCCGCGTCCTATGGCGACAAGATTCTCGGCGCCACCGTGGCGGCGCTGGACGATGCCCGACGCGCACTGGATCCCAGACGCATCGAACGCGCCGTCGACTACCTGAGCCAGGCCAAGCAGATCTGCTTCTTCGGCCTTGGCGCCTCAGGCCCGGTGGCGGCGGATGCCCAGCACAAGTTCTTCCGCTTCAACCTGCCGGTCATGGCCTATGAAGACGTGCTCATGCAGCGCATGGTGGCCGCCGCCTGCCATACCGGCGACGTGATAGTGATCATCTCCTACACTGGACGCACCCGCGAGCTGGTCGATATCGCCAAGCTCGCACGCAGCAATGGCGCCGCGGTACTGGGCATCACCGCACCGGACTCTCCGCTGGCGCGCGAGTGCACCGAAGTACTGGAAGTCATGGCACCGGAAGACACCGATATCTATATGCCGATGACCTCACGCATGATCCACCTGGCCTTGATCGACGTGCTGGCCACCGGCGTGACGCTGCGCCGTGGGGAAGACTTCCAGCAGCACCTCAAGAAGATCAAGGACAGCTTGAAGGACACCCGCTTCCCACCGGAATCTTGAGCACCTGTCTGGACGCCATGAGCACTTTCTGAAAATCACCAGCACCAGGCTCGGCGTCATCAGTCCCAGCCAGAGCAGATGAGCGCTTCCTGCGAGGCCATTCGGCGCGTTGCTGACCCTTCCGCGTCACTTGAGCGATCCTTCAGGGATGGCGCGGGGCTTGCACCCGCGTGATCAAGACACAACAATACGCGCCATACTCCCTGACATGCGGTGTTCGCCGCATGATGTCTCATGTCGTGAATGCTGAGGATGCTTCCCATGCGCTGGCTGGCCACTGCTGCTCTGACCCTGATATCCGCCCTTCCCGTGACGATGAGTCTGGCTCAGGCCGACACCTTCAAGTTCACGGCGATTCCGGATGAAGACGAGTCACGCCTGGTCGAGCGCTTCGACAAGGTCGCCGACTATCTGGAAGAGAAGCTCGGCGTCGATGTCGAGTACGTGCCGGTCAAATCCTACAGCGCCGCCGTCAGCGCCTTCCGCAATGATCAGATCCAGATGGCCTGGTTCGGCGGCCTGACCGGCGTTCAGGCGCGTCAGATGGTACCGGGCTCCGTCGCCATCGCGCAGGGCGTGGAAGACGCCGCCTTCCGCAGCTATTTCATCGCGCGTCGCGACCTCAAGCTGGCCGGCGATGCCGCCGAGCCGCTGGATACCCTGCCCGACACCATCGAAGGCCACTCCTTCACCTTCGGCGCCAAGACCTCCACTTCGGGTCGCCTGATGCCGGAATACTATCTGCGCGAGCAGTTCCAGCAGGCGCCGGACGCCCTGTTCAGCCGCGTCGGCTTCTCCGGCGACCACTCCCGCACCATCGCGCTGGTCGCCGCCGGTACCTACGATGTGGGCGCGGTCAACTTCGCGGTCTGGGATGCGGCCGTCAAGGACGGCAAGGTCGACCCGAGCAAGGTGCAGGTGCTGTGGCAGACACCGGCCTACCCGGATTATCAGTGGACGATTCGTGGCGATGCCGACAGCCACTTCGGCGCGGACTTCACCGCCCACGTCACCCGGGCGCTGCTGGACATGAAGGCCCCGGACCTGCTCGAGAGCTTCCCGCGCTCCGGCTTCATCCCGGCCAGCAACGATGACTACGCGCCGATCAAGACCGTCGGTGAACAGCTCGGTCTGCTGCGCTGAGCTCATGACTCAGGAAACACCCTCTCCACTGCTGCACCTGACGCAGGACCACCTCGGCCATGGCGCCGAGGTGGTCCTGCGTGATCTGGATATCCGCCTGATGCCGGGCGAGCGCGTCGCCCTGCTCGGTGCCAGCGGTGCGGGCAAGTCCACGCTGCTGGAAGCTCTGCGTGCCGCGCTGCAACAGCGCGGTGTCGCGGCCGCCTGGTGCCCTCAACGTCAGGGACTGGTGCCGCAGTTGTCGGTCTATCACAACATCTTCATGGGCAGGTTGGACCAGCACTCACGGCTGACCAATCTGTGCAACCTGCTGCGCCCGAAACCGGCTCACTGGCAGGCGGTCGCCGCCCTGTGCGAGCCGCTGGGTATCGCCGGGCTGATGGAGCGCTCCGTCGAGGCGCTTTCCGGCGGTCAGCGCCAGCGCGTCGCCATCGCACGCGCGCTCTATCAGGGCCATGACCTGTTTCTGGGGGATGAACCCGTCGCCAGCGTGGACCCGTATCAGGCCAGTCAGCTGATCCAGCTGATTCATGCCCGTCACGCCACCAGCGTGGTGGCGCTTCATCAGCGCGAGCTGGCACTCACTCACTTCACAAGGGTGATCGGGCTTGGCAAGCAGACTGAAGGCATGGATCGTCGTCATGGTCAGGTGCTGCTGGATGTCGCGACCGACGGACTGGCTCCCGCCGACCTGGACTTCCTGTACCCCGCTGCGGCGACCCACGAGTCATCCGATGCCAGCTGAATCTTCCAGCGTGACAGCAGAGCGACTTCGCCCTCCTCGCTGGTGGCAGGCACGCAGTGACGGCGCGCGCCTGTTGCGCCTCGGTGGCGGTCTGGTCATCGCGATGCTGGTGCTGGCGCCCTTCGCCGATCTCTCCGTCACCTCGCGTGACCCCTGGCAGGAGCTGGGCCGCATGCTGGCGGGTCTGGCGTCGCCTGCGCCCGGTGAGCTGGAGTCCCCGTTGCACGCTCTGGTCCTGACCATCGCCTTCGCGCTGTGGGGTACGCTACTGGGCGCGCTGATCGGACTGCCATTGGCGCTGGTCTACTCACGCTCGCGCCTGCTACGGGGCATCTGCGCCGGGCTGCGTGCGGTGCATGAGCTGTTCTGGGCGCTGCTGCTGCTGCAGGTGTTCGGGCTATCGGCCGCCACGGCGCTGGCCGCGATCACGATTCCCTATGCGGCGACCTTCGCCAAGGTCTATGCCGAGATTCTCGAACAGCTGCCGCAGGCGCCACTAAAGGCGCTGCCCTGGGCCAGCTCGCGCGCGATGCGCTTTGTGTATGCAGAGCTACCGATGGCGTGGCGGCGCATGGCCAGCTACACCCGTTATCGCTTCGAATGCGGACTGCGCGCCAGCGTGCTGCTCGGCTTCGTCGGCTTGCCCACGCTCGGGTTCTATCTGGAAAGCGCCTTTCGCGAGGGCCGTTACGCCGAGGCGGGCGCCCTGCTGTGGATCTTCTATCTGCTGATCGCCACGCTTCCCTGGTGGGGGCACCGCCGGGCGTTGCCGATACTGGCCATCGCCAGCCTCTGGTGGCTGGGGCCATGGCCCGATGTCAGCCCGACCCTGCTGTGGCGCTTCATCAACCATGACATCTGGCCGGCACCGCTGGTCAATGCATCCTTCGAGTCACTGATCTCGGGCGAGCTCGTCACAGGCCTGCTGCAGTGGGCAAGCCATCTGCCCGACCTGCTGCCCGCCATCGGCAACACCCTGCTGCTTGGCCTGCTGGGCACCGCCGGCAGTCTGTTGATCGCCATGCTGCTATGGCCGCTGGCCAGCCGCCATGTGGGCAATCGTCTCTCACGGCACTCGACCAACGGCCTGCTGATCTTCCTGCGTACCACGCCGGAGCTGATTCTGGCCTTCATCCTGCTGTTGCTGCTGGGGCCATCGCTGCTGCCCGCCTGGCTGGCATTGGCGCTGCACAATGGGGCGATCATCGCCTTCCTGTGTGCGCGTCACGCCGACCAGATTCAGCTGCCGCCCAGTCGCCCGCAGGGCAAATTCGAATGCTGGCTCTATGAGCTCAACCCGCGTGTCGCCCCCGGCATGTTCGCATTGCTGCTCTACCGCGCCGAGACCATCATTCGCGAGACAGCGATTCTCGGCATGCTGGGGGTGGTGACGCTAGGCTTTCATATCGACTCGAGCTTCGAATACCTGATGTTCGATCAGGCATTTGCCTTGCTGGTGCTCACCGCCATGCTCAATATCGGCGTTGACAGTCTCGCGCGGCGCCTGCGCCCGAGCGGCGAGATCTCGGAAGACAGCTGCGTGCGCTGACTCTTACCCTACACAGGAGTAGGCGCTGACTTCATGACGCACCCGACTCCCCTTTGAACGAGCCTTGCCATGTCACCCTCCATGCCACCCTCCATGCCACCTTCCATGCCGCCATCGTCATCCACGGAGTCTGCCAGCTCGGCAAGCGCCAAGCGTGAAGCGCAGCGCATCACCTTGATCGGCGCAGCGCTGGACGGCGTGCTGGGCGTCGCCAAGCTCGTGATCGGCAAGCTGGTCGGCTCGCAGGCGCTGATCGCCGATGGCATCCATTCCCTGTCAGACCTGGTGACGGATGCCTTCGTGTTGGTGGCGACTCACTTCGGCCGCCAGGCACCGGACCGCTCACACCCCTGGGGGCATGAGCGCATCGAGACACTCGGCACCCTGGTGCTCGGCAGCCTGCTGTTGGCCGTGGCAGGCGCGATAGGCTGGGAAGGTATCCTGCGTAGCTGGGAGCTGATGTTCGGCGCGCTGACCATCCCGCTGCCCGGTGCGCTGGGCATCGGCATCGCGATCATCTCGCTGCTCGGCAAGGAAGGTATCTTTCGCGCCACGCTGAAGGTCGCACGCAGGCAGAACTCCAAGCTGCTGGAAGCCAATGCCTGGCACTCGCGCAGCGATGCGCTCTCCACGGTGGCGGTATTGGTAGGGCTGATCGGCACCCAGCTGGGGGCCAGCTGGCTGGATGGCATCGCGGCGGTCATCGTCGGGGTGATGGTCGGCAAGATCGGCGCCTCACTGGCCTGGGAGGCCTCCCGCGAACTGATCGACACCGCCCTGCCGCGTGAACAGCAACACGCCATGCGTGAGTGCCTGCTGTCACTGCCGGAGGTACGCGGGGCGCATGACCTGCGCAGCCGCACGCTGGCCGGCCGTATCGTGCTGGAAGTCCACATGCTGGTCGCGCCACGCATCAGCGTCTCGGAAGGCCACGCCATCGGCCATCACGCCGTGGCTCGTCTCAAGGCCCAATTCCCTCAGCTCAGCGATGTGCTCTATCACATCGATCCGGAAGACGATTCGCAGCATGCCCAGGCGAGCCTGGCGCAGCCCACGCGGCAGCAGCCACTGCCTTTACGTCACGACATCATCGCCGCGCTTGATCAGTGCTGGCAGCAGTCACCTCTCTGGCAGGCGCGCAGCGGGCTTACCCTGCATTACGTCCACCATGCCACTGAATCCGCCGAAAGCGTCCCGTCAGCTCCGCATGTGGATATCCAGTTGGAACTGCCAAGTCGTACTACGGAAACTGCTCTGCAATGTTACCGAGACGCTGACGCGCGCAACGCATCAATCGCCGAAATGGAACGCCTTGCAGCGGATCTTGAATGGTTCGGCAGACTATCGATTGGCGTGACATCCCATATCCACCAGCAGTGAAGTGTGGGTTACACTGCAGGCAAAGACAGACATCCACCAGACAAGGAGCACGCCATGAGCAACGCATCCGGCGAAATGCACAAGACACGCATCATCAGTGAGCTGAAAGGCTTCATCCGCAAGCTGCTGCAGGACCCGAAGATTCTCGAGCAGTCGCTGGTCGTGGCGCGAGCGCGCCTCAAGGAAGGGGCAGCACAAGGAAAGAATGAGCAGGCGGTGCTGGCTATCATCGCCAACGAGATCTCTGACACTACCAGCATCCATATCCCGGAAGATCCCGCAGAACACTCCGATGCGGACAAGCTGTTCCTGGAACTACTGAAGGATGTGGTCGAGGAAGAAGAAGCGCTTTATTGAACGCAATAAAAACCGCCCTAAGGGCGGTTTTTATTAAATATCTTTATTAATTTTCGACTTACTCAGAACCATCGTCACGGCATGTAGTGGGCACCCACGCTGGATCCATTTTGCCACCGTAAGTACATTCCCAAGTAATAGCCCCAGAACCATCCGCAGGAGTTAAAACAACAGTAGCATCGGCAGCAACTTTAGAATTGTAAGTTACAGTGATTGCTGTAACAGCGTCGCCACCACCAGAGATAGCAATCTTACTCACTGAGTTACCCGGATTAGCCCCTGATTCAGTTTCACTTGCGCCTTCTTTATCTTCAATAGCAATCCCCATATCAGTTAACTTTTTAGGCCAAGCACCTTCGGAGGAATAGTATTCAGTAATACCTGTTTTGTATGGAGCCGCGAGCGTCAAACCTTCAGAAACGTGGGCACGCTTCGTATAATCTTGATAACGCGGAATCGCGATGGCCGCCAGAATACCGATAATCGCCACAACGATCATCAGCTCGATCAATGTAAAACCAGCTTGTTGCTTGCGTGTCATGGTGTGACTCCCTTGCCTTTGCGTAGTGAGATCAGGTCGTACGTCCTGAAACCCCGGTTACCTTCCCTGACCAGCAGGATGTTACAGAAGCATGTCGGTATGGGCGTTTGATTCTAATATTCCCAACAACATCTTCTACCGCATAACATCTTGATATCACGGGGTGTCGACCGGACGGGACGAGTGATACCACAGCCACAGTTCAGGTGCCATTGCCATGTCGCAAGACGCTTTCCTGGCGGCGCTGACGGCTGCTTGGTTGTTACAATAGATTACACTCAGTGACATTGCAAGCAACGAATACAAAAATCTTGTGATCTGGATGCCGGCGCATTTCAACGTTTCTGCCAACCTGGAAGATTCTGGCAGTCGGGACTTACATGGCCTCCACACATTCATGTGAACGGTACGCCATTCCTAGCGACAGGCAATCCAGCTACACTCTTCCCCAATATGGCGTTTGTCATATGCTGACTTATCGCACCTTGGCTCACCCGCAATACGCCAGTCCGTGCTTCATGCGTGAAGCACTCCGGGTAGACTCATTGGCCACTGCAACAGGAAGAGTGTCATGCCCCAGCCAGAACACACGCTAAAAGGATTTGCCGCTCGACTGGTCGACTCTGGCCTGCTCGAGCCACAGGCAGCGCAGCTGGCGGAACAGGAAGCCAATGAGGCCGGGGAAAGCCTGTTGCTGCACCTCATCGCCCATGGTTTGGTGCCGGCACGTGAGGCGACGTTGGCGGCGGCCTGGGAATATGGCCTGCCGTATGTGGATCTCGATGCCATTCGCATCGATTCACTGCCTTCCATTGATGAACTGCCCGAGAAGGTACTGCGCAAGCTGGGTGTCTTGCCACTCTATCGCCGTGAGCATCGCTTGACCGTCGGGGTGCCCTCCCCCTCGACACTGACGCATCTTGATGAGCTGCAGTTTGCCACCGGCCTGTCGATCGAGAGTGTCCTGGTCGCTGCCGATCAGCTGACACCGGCACTGGAACAGTACCTGGAAGCCGGCGAAGAAAGCGCCATGGATATACTTGGCGAAGATGGTGAAGCGCTCGACGGCCTGGAATTCGAGGGCGAGGAAGACAATAGCCACGACATGGCGATCACGGCCAGCAGTGACGATGCGCCAGTCGTGCGCTTCGTTCACAAGGTACTGCTGGATGCCATCAAGCGCGGTGCCTCGGATATCCACTTCGAGCCCTACGAATCCACCTACCGCATTCGTTTTCGTATCGATGGCATGCTGATCGAGAACACTCGGCCACCCTTCAACATGCGCAACCGGATCTCGGCACGCCTGAAGGTCATGTCGCGCATGGATATCTCCGAGCGCCGCTTGCCGCAGGATGGCGCGATCAAGTTGCGGCTGTCCAAGTCTCGCTCCATCGATTTCCGCGTCAATACACTGCCGACCGTGTATGGCGAGAAGATCGTGCTGCGTATTCTCGACCCCAGTTCAGCCAAGATGGGCATTGAAGCGCTGGGCTTCGAGCCCGAGCAGCGCGCCATGTTCGAGAAGACGCTGGCGCAGCCACAGGGCATGATTCTGGTCACGGGCCCCACCGGCAGCGGCAAGACCGTGACGCTCTATACCGGCTTGAATATCCTCAATACCCCGGAGCGCAATATCTCGACGGCGGAAGACCCGGTCGAGCTCAAGGTGGAAGGTGTCAACCAGGTCAACGTGTTGCCCAAGATCGGTCTGGATTTCGCCTCGGCCCTGCGCGCCTTCCTGCGCCAGGACCCCGATGTGGTGATGGTCGGGGAGATTCGTGACAAGGAAACCGCCGAGATTGCCGTCAAGGCGGCACAGACTGGCCACCTGGTGCTCTCTACCCTGCACACCAACTCGGCGCCCGAGACACTGACACGTTTGAGCAACATGGGGATTGCCCCCTTCAACATCGCGAGTTCTGTCTCGTTGATCATCGCTCAGCGCCTTGCACGTCGCCTGTGCACCCACTGCCGTCAGCCCGCAGAGATTCCGCCTGAGGCGATGGCCTCGATGGGGTTCAGTGAAGACAATGGCTTCAGCGCAGCAGAACTCGAGGCGGCGACCATATTCCGTCCTGTCGGTTGCAGTCAGTGCACGCTGGGTTACAAGGGGCGCGTCGGCATCTATGAAGTCATGCCGATCTCGGATGAGATGAGCCGCTTGATCATGCGTGAGGGCACCGCCATCGAGCTGGCAGACCAGGCACGCAAGGAAGGGCTTTCAGACCTGAGACGTAGCGGCTTGCGCAAGGTGATGTCGGGCATGACCTCACTGGAAGAAGTCAATCGCATCACCAAGGACTGAGTCACTGTTGCAGGCCACGCATGTCACGGTTATCCATGGCGGCTGACAGTGATCAATACGCTAGATAGCTGACTTTTGCTCAGTCATCAGGCACATTGAGTACAAGATGACCCAGGCGTTGAACATGGCTAGACCGACAATGCCTGCTCCCCATTTATCAGGGAACGATAACTGACATGGCAACTCCCAGAACTGCCAAGAAAGACAAGAAAAAAGCGGGCATTGAGACCTGGCAATGGTCTGGCAAGAATTCGCGCGGTGAAAACGTCAAGGGCGAGCTGATGTCGGCCAACGTCGATCAGGTCAAGAACACGCTGGTCAGCCAGGGCATCGTGGTCAAGCGTCTGCGCAAGAAGTCCTCCCTGTTTGGCGGCAGCAAGAAGGTAAATGGCAAGGATGTCACCATGTTCGCCCGTCAGATGGCAACCATGATCCGTGCTGGCGTGCCGGTATTGCAGGCATTTGGCATCGTGGCTGAAAGCATGAAGAGTCCAGGTATGCGCCATCTGGTCGAAGACATGATGAATCAGGTGGGAGCAGGCGCCAGCTTTTCGGAAGCCTTGCGCAAACACCCCCAGCACTTTGATAACCTGTTTGCCAATCTGGTCGAAGCTGGCGAACAAGCTGGTGCCCTGGACAAGATGCTCGACCGCGTCGCAACTTATAAAGAAAAGATTGATTCTCTCAAGGCGCGCGTCAAGAAAGCCCTGTATTACCCTATCGCCGTGATCGGCGTCGGGATCGGGGTAACAGCCATCCTCTTGATCAAGGTAGTCCCGCAGTTTGAAAGTCTTTTCCAGGGCTTCGGCGCAGAGCTGCCTGCATTTACCCAGCTGACGATCACCTTGTCGGAGTACGCGCAGAATTACTGGTATGTTGCTTTAGGCGCGATAATCCTGACCGTCGTACTCATTGCGCAAGGCATCAAACGCTCTGACAAGTTTGCCTACGCCAGTCACCGCTTCATGCTCAAGGTACCGGTGCTCGGCGATATCCTGGATAAATCGTCTGTCGCTCGTTACTCACGCACATTGGCCACGACCTTCCAGGCCGGGGTTCCGTTAGTGGAATCGCTAGATACTGCCGCCGGCGCCTCAGGCAACAAGGTCTACGAGCGTGCCATTGCCCAGATCAAGGAAGATGTCTCTACCGGCCAGCAGCTGAACTTCGCCATGCGCAATACACAGTTGTTTCCAACACTGGCAGTACAGATGGTAGCGATTGGCGAGGAATCCGGCTCACTGGATGCCATGCTCAACAAGGTGGCGGATTTCTACGAAGAAGATGTCGACAACAAGGTAGATGCATTGACCTCATTGCTGGAGCCCTTGATCATCGTGGTGCTAGGCACCCTGGTGGGCGGGCTTGTGGTCTCGATGTATCTCCCCATCTTCGAGCTGGGCAACGCGATCTAGAGCGCGGCCTGCACTCGAAAGATGCTTTCATGCCAAGCGGCCGCGCCACCTCAGGGACGCGGCCGTGTCATTTACTGACAAGGACGACTCGTGGAATCACTCGCCCAACTCTCCCCCACCCTGCAGGCCTGCCTGGCCGGTATATTCGGCTTGCTGATCGGCAGCTTTCTGAATGTCGTCATCACTCGCCTGCCCGTGATGATGATGCGCCAATGGCGCGCTGAAGCCCGCGAGGCATTGGAGCTGGAAGCCGAAGACACACCGCGCTTCAATCTGCTGGTGCCCGCATCACGCTGCCCGGGCTGTGACACGCCGATCAAGTGGCACGACAACCTGCCCATTCTCGGCTGGCTGAAACGGCGTGGTCGCTGCGCCAGCTGCAATACGCGCATCAGTGCGCAATATCCGCTGGTGGAACTGGCCGGTGGCGCACTTGGTGCGTCCATCGCGTTGATCTACGGCCTGGAGGCACAGAGCCTATGGATCTTCGGTGCCTGTCTGACCCTGCTGGTGCTGTCGGTCATCGACTTCCGCACCCAGCTGCTGCCAGATGCCATCACCCTGCCACTGCTGTGGACAGGCCTCGCCTATCAGTTGCTGTTCCAGCCTCTGATGCTGCCCAGTGCCGTCATCGGCGCGATGGCGGGCTATCTGGTGCTGTGGAGCTTCTACTGGCTATTCAAGCTGGTCACCGGCAAGGAAGGCATGGGCTACGGTGACTTCAAGCTGCTCGCCGCTCTCGGCGCCTGGCTCGGCTGGCAGTGGTTGCCGCTGTTGCTGATTCTGTCCGCCGGCCTCGGGGCCGTTCTGGGCATCCTGCTGCAACTGCTGGTACCGCGCCTGCGTGGCGCACCGATGCCCTTCGGGCCTTACCTGGCGGTTGCCGGCTGGATCGCTCTGCTGTTTGGCACACCCTTGATGAGCCTCTACCTGAGCGTGATCGGCGCATGATGAGGTCCTCTCCGACCCAAGGCCCTATCATCGGGGTCACCGGCGGCATCGGCAGCGGCAAGTCGAGCGTCGCGCGGTTGTTCGGCGAGCTGGGCATCCAGTGGGTGGATGCCGACGATGTCTCGCGCGAGATCGTGCGTCCCGGCGAGGCCGCTCTGGCCGAGATCATCGCCCACTTCGGCGAGTCGATCGTCACGGCGCAGGGCGAGCTTGATCGCGCCGCGCTGCGCGAGCGGATCTTCGCTGCCCCTGAGGAGCGCCAGTGGCTGGAGCGCTGCACCCATCCGCGTATCCGGGAGCGGATCGTGCAGCACCTGGCGGCCATGACCAGCCCCTATCGCCTGCTGGTCTCTCCCCTGTTGTTCGAGTCCGGCCAGGACAGCCTCGTCTCACGTACCCTGGTGGTGGATGTCAGCCAGGATATCCAGCTTGAGCGCACGCTGAGCCGCGATGGTGTCAGCGAAGCACAGGTACGCGCTATCCTCGCGGCCCAGCTGCCACGCGAGACACGACTGGCCAAGGCCGACGATGTCATCGACAATGACGGAAGCCAGGCGCATCTTCGTGAACAGGTAAGGGCCATGGATGCCTACTATCGATCACTGAGCGCCCCCCATACACCGTTTCAGGACACCCCTCATGTCTGATGCCACCGCTACCCCCAATGGCAAGACACCATTGACCGTCGCTTGCCCGCAATGCCGTACCGACGTGGTATGGAGTGCCGCCAGCATGTTTCGCCCCTTCTGCAGCAAACGCTGCCAGCTGCTGGATCTTGGCGCCTGGACGGATGAATCCCACAGCATCGCCGGTGAGCCCGCCATGGATGAGACCAGTATCGACGAGATGGTGGCGCGCATGGAGCGCGACATGCATCAGCAGTAGCGCTCGACAGAGCCCTGCCGGTTCAGACTGGTGCAGGGCTAGACACTCAAGATGCTCGGCAACCAAGATGCCAAGCAACAAAAAAAGACCCTCGAGGCTAGCCTCGAGGGTCTTTTGTCGTTCAGGCAACTGCCATCAACGCGCGAGCATCACTTCCAGAAATCACGGATCGACGCGATACCCTGGGCACCGACGGCGCGTGCGTGATCGCTGTCATGGCGAGACATGCCACCCAGCGCGTAGACCGGCATGCACGCCTGCTCGACCAGCCCCTGGAAGTCATGCCAGCCCAGCGGTGGACGCTCCGGGTGCGACGGCGTCACACGCAGCGGTGACAGTGACACGAAGTCACACGCCACACGACCGGCCTGGTCCAGCTGCTGCTGATCGTGGGTAGAGGCAGACAGCCACTTGTTGGCGGCAATCGGACGCTCGCCCTTTTCCGCCAGCTCTGCCAGACGCACGCTGGTCAGGTGAATACCATCCGCATCGACCTTGTCGAGCATGGACGGTTCGGCGTTTAGCAGCAGACGAGCACCACGCGCATGACAGATCGCCAGTGCCTTCTCGGCACGCGCGATATAGGCCGCCTCGTCCAGCTCCTTGGCGCGCAGCTGGACCAGACGCACGCCGTCCTCATCCAGCGCACGCGTCAGACGCGTCTCGAAGACGTCCTCATCGGCCTCTTCCGGCGTGATCAGATACTCGCGCGGCAGCGAGACCGCCCGCAGAATCGGCAGATTCGCCGCCGGGAAGGCGTACTTGTAGAGATCCTCGATCTCGACCCAGCGCACTGCCTGCCCTTCACGACCAAAGGGCTCGCCAGTGAACTGACGCGTTTCCCACACATCCAGCAGGATGTGCTTGTCCGGGTATTCGTGATGAATACGGATCAGCGGCTGAGCACGAATGATCTCGATGCCCAGTTCTTCGCACAGCTCACGCTTGAGCGCTTCCAGACCGGTTTCGTAAGGCGCCAGCTTGCCACCCGGAAACTCCCACAAGCCGCCCTGATCCACCGTCGAGGGACGACGTGCAATCAGGACCTGGCCCTGTTCGTTTAAGATGGCGGCAGCCGCCACGTGAACCCTTCGCTTCGGCATGATGCCTGTACCTTTGACTCGCGTTGTACATCCGACTCCGCCTCGAGAGGCGAAGCCTGCGGGAGATATTGCATTACCGCTTCAGCGTAGGCCTTCGCCCTCGGGCGTCAGCTACGATAATCAGCGTTGATCGAGACGTAATCGTGGGACAGATCCGATGTCCAGATGCGAGCTTCCTGCTGTCCACGCCCCAGGCGGATGCCGATCACCAGCTCTTCCTCGGCCATGGCGGCACTGCCGGCGGCTTCGGTGTAGCTGTCGGCACGGCCGCCCTGTTCGACGATGGTGACGCCATTGAGCGTGATCGCGACACCCGTGACATCCAGCGCTTCCAGCGGCGCACGTCCGACGGCCGCCAGAATGCGCCCCCAGTTGGCGTCGCTGGCATAGAGGGCTGTCTTGACCAGCGGCGAGTGCGCGACGGTAAAGCCGACGGCACGCGCCTCTTCCTGTGAACGCGCCTCGCTGACCTCGATGGTGACGAACTTGGTCGCCCCCTCACCATCACGAATGATGGCCTGAGCCAGCTCGAGCATGACTTCCGCCAGGGCGGCCTCGAACGCGATCAGGTCTTCACCCTCGACACGCCCGGCCTGCCCCGTGACAGCCAGCATGCAGGCGTCATTGGTGGAGGTATCGGAATCGACGGTGATGCTGTTGAAGCTCTTGACCACCACCCGGCGCAGCATGGCATCGAGAGCCGCCTGATCGATGGCGAGATCAGCATCGGTGGCCACGAAGCCCAGCATGGTCGCCATGTTCGGGCAGATCATGCCGGAGCCCTTGGAGACTCCTGCCAGCGTCACTGTCTCACCATTGCTCAGCGTCAGTGTCCGCCAGCTGCCCTTGGGCCGCGTATCGGTGGTCATGATGCCATGCGCGGCGGCTGACCAGTCGCCATCGCCCAGGTTGGCAAAGGCTGCCGGCAACGCCGCCGTCAGACGATCCATCGGCAAGGGTTCGCCGATCACGCCAGTCGAGAACGGCAGCACTGCCCGGGCATCACAGCCAGCGATCTCCGCCAGGGCCTGGCAGGTCGCGCGAGCATCGGTCATGCCCTGCTCGCCGGTTCCCGCATTGGCATTGCCGGTGTTGATCACCAGATAACGCGGCCCTTCGACGCCTGCCGTGAGGTGCTCACGTGCGACATGGACCGGCGCCGCGCAGAAGGCATTGCGGGTGAAAGTGCCTGCAAGACGCGACCCTGCCTCGAGGGCCATGATCACCAGATCACGACGACCCGGCTTCTTGATACCGGCTTCAGCAACCCCGATCTGACAACCGGCAATCGCCGGCATGTCAGCGGGAAAAGTGGAAGGCCCTACCGCCATCGCTCACGTCTCCAATCATGGTGTTCTGTGACAACTGCCCCCTGCGAGCCGAATCGACGTGACTCGCAGGGAGACTGTTTGGCGCAGTGTCAGCTCAGCTTGCCGTGGCACTGCTTGTATTTCTTGCCGGAACCGCACGGGCACGGGTCGTTGCGGCCGACCTTGGGCACATCGCGGCGCATCGGCTCGCCATCGGCCTGACCCTGAGGCTGCGAACCGTACTGTGCCTCAACGACTTCTTCCGCCGCCTGGACACCGTCTTCACTGACCGCATCTTCATCGACACGGCGCGTTTCGGCACCGGCCTGCTCGCGCTCGAGATTGGCACGACGCTCTTCTTCCAGCGTGTCGACCTCTTCCTGGCGACGCACCTGCACGTGGCTGAGAATGCGCACCACGTCGGACTTGATGTTGACCAGCAGCGTCTGGAACTGCTCGAACGCTTCGCGCTTGTATTCCTGCTTCGGGTTCTTCTGGGCATAACCGCGCAGGTGGATACCGCGACGCAGGTTGTCCATCGCCTGCAGGTGTTCCTTCCAGCGCGTGTCCAGCACCTGAAGCATGACCTGCTTCTCGAAGCGGCGCATCAGCTCAGGGCCAACGGCCTCGACCTTGTCGGCATAAAGCGCTTCATGGGCGGCCTGCAGACGTTCACGCAGCGTTTCCTCATGGAAGTGCTCGTCCTCTTCCGCCCACTGCACCAGCGGCAGGTCGAGGTTGAAGTCGGTCTTGAGGTCGTTCTCGAGGCTCGGCAGGTCCCACTGTTCCGGCAGGCTCTGCGGCGGCACACGCAGGGAGATGGCGTCATCCAGTACTTCGCGACGGATGCCGGCGATGTTCTCGGCGATCTCGTCGGCTTCGAGGATGTCGTTGCGCTGCTCGTAGATCACGCTGCGCTGGTCGTTGGCAACATCATCGTATTCGAGCAGCTGCTTACGCACGTCGAAGTTGCGACCCTCGACCTTCTTCTGCGCGCGCTCGACGGCATTGGAGACCATCTTGTGCTCGATGGCTTCGCCCTTCTCGAGCCCCAGCGCGCCCATCAGACGCTGCACGCGGTCAGAGCCGAACAGGCGCATCAGGCTGTCTTCCAGCGACAGGAAGAAGCGCGTGGAGCCCGGGTCACCCTGGCGACCGGCACGACCGCGCAGCTGGTTGTCGATACGGCGTGATTCGTGACGCTCGGAGCCGATCACGTGCAGACCGCCTGCCGCCAGCACGGCTTCGTGGCGCTCCTGCCAGCCATGCTTGATCTCGTTGATCTGCTCTTCGGTCGGCGCTTCCAGCTCGGCAAGCTCGGCTTCCCAGTTGCCGCCCAGCATGATGTCGGTACCACGACCGGCCATGTTGGTCGCGATGGTCACGGCGCCCGGACGACCCGCCTGGGCGATGATGGCGGCCTCGCTGACGTGCTGCTTGGCGTTCAGGACGTGATGCTTGACGCCCGCCTTGTGCATCATCTGCGACAGCAGCTCGGAGGTCTCGACCGAGGCGGTACCCACCAGCACCGGACGACCTTCCGCGACCTTCTCACGGGCATCCTCGATGATGGCGTTGAACTTCTCTTCCGCGGTCAGATAGACCAGATCATTCATGTCCTTGCGCGCGATGGGCTTGTTGGTCGGGATGACCATCACGTCGAGGTTGTAGATCTGACGGAATTCGAAAGCCTCGGTATCGGCCGTACCGGTCATGCCGGACAGCTTGTCGTAGAGACGGAAGTAATTCTGGAAAGTCGTGGATGCCAGCGTCTGGCTTTCCTTCTGGATGGCAACGCCTTCCTTGGCCTCGACCGCCTGGTGCAGGCCTTCAGACCAGCGACGACCGACCATGGTACGCCCGGTGTGCTCATCGACGATGACCACTTCGCCGTTGTTGACGATGTAATCCACGTCACGCACGAACAGGTTCTGGGCACGCAGCGCAGAGTGCACGTGGTGCAGCAGGCTCAGGTTCTGGGCCGCATACAAGGAATCCTCCTCCCCGAGCAGCTCCTGGGCACGCAACAGCGCCTCGACCTTCTGGTGACCGAACTCGGTCAGCTCGACCTGCTTCTGCTTCTCATCGAGGGTGAAGTCGCCGCTTTCCGGATCTTCCTCATCGCTGCACTGCTCGAGCTCGCGCGCCATGCGATCGATGATCTTGTAGAGGTCGGTATTCTCTTCCACCGGACCGGAGATGATCAGCGGCGTGCGCGCCTCATCGATCAGGATGGAGTCGACCTCATCGATGATGGCGAAGTGCAGCTTGCGCTGGACCTTGTCTTCCAGCGAGAAGGCCATGTTGTCGCGCAGGTAATCGAAACCGTATTCGTTGTTGGTACCGTAGGTGATATCGGCCTGATAGGCGGCGCGCTTGTCTTCGTTGTGCTGGCCGGAGTAGATGACACCGACACTCAGGCCGAGGAATTCATACAGCGGACGCATCCAGTTGGCATCACGGGTGGCCAGATAGTCATTGACCGTCACCACATGGACGCCTTCGCCGGTCAGTGCGTTCAGATAGACCGCAAGCGTTCCCACCAGCGTCTTGCCTTCACCGGTTTTCATCTCGGCGATGCGGCCTTCGTGCAGCGCCATGCCGCCGACCATCTGGGTATCGAAATGACGCATGCCCATGATGCGCTTGCTGGCCTCACGCACGGTGGCGAAGGCTTCCGGCAGCAGCTTGTCGAGGTTTTCCCCTTGCGCGAGACGCTCGCGAAATTCCGCGGTCTTGGCTGTCAGCGCCTCATCGGAGAGCGGTTCAAGCTCGCTCTCGAGCGCATTGATCACGTTGACCCGCTTGCGCAGGCGCTTCACTTCGCGATCATTCTTGGAACCCACTACCTTGGTCAGGAATTTACCCAGCATATTCTGTCCTTGTACGTGCCCCGGGGCCGGGGCACGGCTTCACATATCATGACACTCAAGCGCTGCCGCCAAACACGATGACAGGCAGCTCGATGTGGCCCGGGGCCCATCAGGCATTACGCTCGAAAGAAAAAACGAACCTCACCATCCGCGGCGCGAACGATGAACGGGGTGTCAGGACAGAATGGGCGGCGCACGCGGCGCGATGGCGTTGACGAGGCCACGCAGCAGGACGCGTGTGCAGGAAACGAAGGAGCGCTGTCGCGGGAGGTTGGGACTGGCCTGGGGCGCACGACGCACCCGCTTGCGCAGACAGCGCAGCCCCTGACGGCGACTCTCGGCACGAATCACCGCGGGTGCCAGCAACTGGATGCTGGCCAGTGTCAGATTGACGCGCTCGACCTGCGCCGCGCTCAGTCCAGCGGGGAACAGACAGCTGAGCAGCAGACCTGCCAGCAGCCAGCGCGGGGCCGTGCGTACCGACCAGCGACGCGAAGCGCCGCTACCGGAATCCGGTAACGCACGAGGGCGTGCTGTGGCATCGACAGGGCTCATGCTGTTGCCGGACTCCCGCTCATGATAGATTGCCGGAAATCACTGAACCGGCATGCAAGCCCATGAGTATAAAGGCTAAGCGTTTCCGCGCCCAGCCCGCGGCGCGCCTGTTGAACGGCAAGGGGCAACTTGGCAGCGTCATGCGCCAGGCACGCATGCTCGAGCAGGCCCAGCTGCACCTGCGTGCTGCACTGCCCAAGGACATGCAGGAACAGGTCTTCGTCGGCGGCTATCACGATGACACCTTGACGTTGATCACCAGCCGCGCCTCCTGGCTGACCTGGCTGCGCTATGAGCAGCGTCGCCTGATCAGTGTGCTGCGCGAGCTGCCAGAGCTCGCCACCCTCGCCCGCCTGGCCTTCAAGGTCCGCCCGATTCGTCCGGCTTTCGTGCCCGCACGCCAGCCACGCCACCTGCCAGAGGCCGCCGCGGAACATCTGCTGGATTGCGCTTCCCATACCCGCGACGAGCGTCTGCGTCTCGCCCTGGAGCGACTGGCGGCCCACGCATCGGATTCGAGCGACGACGCCGAGACGCCCTGAGCCAACTCAAACATTTCTTGTCCTGCATGCAAACAGCCGCGCCGCCCTTCTGGGCGGCGCGGCTGTTGTCGTTTCCATCTCCGGCTGGCTAAGGCCGGAGCAGTGCTGTCAGGCTGGACGGGCTAGGTCACAGTGTTCTGCTCGTACTGTCTCTCTGAGTGCTTTTCTTCTGAAGTACCTCGTCTTGCAGCTTTCGCAGATGTCATTGGCCTCGACTCAGACGGCAAGCGCCGGAGAGGCGTAGGAAATCGGCATCGCATCGGAGTTCTCGAAGGTGACGATCTCGTAGCTGTCGGCATTTTCCAGCAGTGCGCGGCACAGCATGTTGTTGAGACCATGGCCGGACTTGTAGCCACGGAACTCACCGATGATGCTGTGACCCAGCTGATAGAGATCACCGATGGCGTCCAGCACCTTGTGCTTGACGAACTCATCGTCGTAACGCAGGCCTTCATCGTTGAGGATGCGGTAGTCATCGACGACGATGGCGTTGTCGAGGCTTCCGCCCAGCGCGAGATTCTGGGAGCGCAGGAATTCGAGATCACGCATGAAGCCGAAGGTACGCGCTCGAGACACTTCCTTGACGAAGGAGGTGGTGGAGAAGTCGACCGTGGTGGTCTGCTTCTGCTGCTCGAACACCGGGTGATCGAAGTCGATGGCGAAGGACACCTTGAAGCCGTTGTGCGGTAGGAAGGTCGCGACCTTGTCACCATCACGCACTTCGATCTCGCGCTTGATGCGGATGAACTTCTTGAGCGACGACTGCTCCTGGATACCAGCGGACTGGATCAGGAAGACGAACGGACCGGCGCTGCCGTCCATGATCGGCACTTCCGGCGCGGACAGCTCGACGAAGCAGTTGTCGATGCCCAGGCCTGCGAAGGCGGACATCAGGTGCTCGACGGTCGTCACCTTGGCTTCACCATTGGAGACGGCGGTGCACATGGTGGTGTCACGGACGCTCATCGCATCGGCACGGATATGAGCCTGCGGCTCGAGATCGGTACGGATGAAGACGATACCGGTGTTGACCGGAGCGGGACGCAGCGTCAGGTAAACCTTGTCACCTGAGTGCAGACCAACGCCTGTGGCGCGGATCGTATTCTGGAGTGTTTTTTGTCGAATCATAGGGAGATAGCCAGTCAGCCTGAATTTGGAAACAGTGTTCATGATAACAGCAATGCAGGAATTCAACAAATTGTCACCTGCCGCTGCTAGGGAAATTCAACATTGCCTTTCGAGCACCATTGAGGCTTGCCCGCGCGCCTGCTGGCCTCGTGCTGAGTATGAACACGCAATCACCAAACAGTTCTCACTCGTACTGCCATAAAACGATAATCAATGTGCAAGACAGCTTAAAGACCTCCCTTCCTTACGCGCCCACGGCACTGGCGGATGCACTTGTGATGCACAGGCAGCACTCCCCGCGCCGGTGACGAAAGCCCCTTTTGTCTACCCCGGAAACGACTTCACCCACCCGGGAAGCCCCGAATGGGTGAAGTCAGACTCACGATGAGCCGTGTCATCTCAGCCTCGTGCCGACTGGCACATGAGCGTCAATGACGTGTCAGTCAGTGCGCATCAGTCAGCCTGGCGACGCAGGAAGGCCGGGATATCGAGATAGTCATCCATATCACGCGACTTGCGCGGTTCCGACTTCTTGGCTGCCGCTTCCTGCTCTTCCTTGGCCTGACGGGTGACCGTCGGCGTCTGCAGACTGCGGTAGTCCGCCGGCTTCTCGACGGTACGCTTGGCCGGTGCCGCTTCACGCGCCGCCGGCTTCTCGACGCGACCGTCAAGCCCGGCCGCCACGACAGTGACACGCAGCTCGTCGGTCATGTCCATGTCGATGGACGTCCCGACCACGATGGTGGCGTCCGGAGAAGCGAACTCCTGCACGGTGGCACCCACATCGTTGAATTCACCGATGGAGAGGTCCGGGCCTGCCGTGATGTTGACCAGGATACCGCGCGCGCCGTGCAGATCGATGTCTTCGAGCAGCGGGCTGCGAATGGCCTTCTCGGCGGCTTCACGAGCACGGTTCTCGCCGATGGCATCACCGGTCCCCATCATCGCCATGCCCATCTCGGACATGACAGTACGCACGTCGGCGAAATCGACGTTGATGATGCCCGGGCTGGTGATTAGCTCTGCGATCCCCTGTACGGCCCCCAGCAACACGTCGTTGGCGGCGCTGAAGGCGCTCAGCAGGCTGGCGCTCTTGCCCAGCACTGACAGCAGCTTCTCGTTGGGGATGGTGATCAGGGAGTCGACGTGCTCGGAGAGCTCCTTCATGCCCTGCTCCGCCGCCTTCTGACGACGCGGCCCTTCGAACGGGAACGGACGCGTGACGACGGCCACGGTCAGGATACCCAGTTCCTTGGCGACCTGCGCCACGACCGGAGCACCGCCGGTACCGGTACCTCCCCCCATACCAGCGGTGATGAAGACCATGTCGGCGCCTTGCAGCAGCTCGACGATACGCTCACGATCTTCCATCGCCGCCTGGCGACCCACTTCCGGGTTGGCGCCAGCGCCAAGCCCCTTGGTGATTTCACTGCCCAGCTGAAGGACAGTCTTGGCGGCCACGCGCTTGAGCGCCTGAGCATCGGTGTTGGCGCAGATGAACTCGACGCCTTCAATGTTGCTCTCGACCATGTGATTGACGGCGTTACCACCGCCGCCGCCAACACCGATCACCTTGATGACCGCGCTGCTGGAGGGTGCGTTATCTACCAGTTCGAACATATGCCCTGTCTCCTGGATCACAGTCTTTCTGTAATCCCTGTCAGAAATTTCCCTTGAACCAGCCCTTGATCCGCTCCAGCGTGGAGGTGTCGTGCTCATGGCCGTGAACGCGTCGTGCGGCAGATTCCTCCCTGCGCACCGCGACCGCAGTCGAGGATGGCGTATGCCGCTCCTGTTTCATCCCATAATGTAGCAAACCCACACCCGTGGAATAAATCGGATTGCGGACCACATCCGCCAGTCCACGCACATTTTGCGGGCAAGCGATGCGAACCGGCATATGGAAGATCTCCTCCGCCAGCTCAACGACACCTTCCATGCGTGACGTTCCACCCGTCAGGACCACGCCCGCAGCCACGAGATCTTCATAGCCACTGCGACGCAATTCATCGCGGACCAGGGTGAACAGTTCCTCATACCTGGGCTCGACCACTTCTGCCAACGCTTGACGGGACAGGTCACGTGCCGGTCGGTCACCGACACTCGGCACCTTGATCGTCTCGTCGCTGGAGGCCAGCTGGGTCAGAGCACAGGCATACTTGACCTTGATTTCCTCTGCATATTGCGTCGGTGTGCGCAGCGCCATGGCGATGTCATTCGTGACCTGATCACCCGCGATGGGGATCACAGCCGTATGACGAATGGCACCTTCGGTGAAGACGGCGATATCCGTGGTACCACCGCCGATATCCACCATGCACACACCCAATTCACGCTCATCCTCGGTCAGAACCGCATGACTCGAGGCGAGCTGCTCGAGAATGATGTCGTCGACTTCGAGCCCGCAGCGACGCACGCACTTCTCGATATTCTGCACGGCATTCAGTGCGGCAGTGACCAGGTGAACGCGCGCCTCAAGACGCACCCCGGACATGCCCAACGGCTCGCGAATACCTTCCTGCCGATCAATGGCATATTCCTGCGGCAGCACGTGAAGAATGCGCTGACCTTCAGAAATCGCTCGAGCGCGCGCCGAGTCGATCACGCGTTCGATATCAGACGGCGTCACTTCGCGATCCTTGATTGCCACGACACCATCGGAATTCATCGAACTGATATGACTGCCGGCGATGCCCACATATACCGAGTGGATATCGCAGCCGGCCATCAACTCAGCCTCCTCCACTGCGCGCTGAATCGACTGTACGGTCGATTCGATGTTGATCACCACGCCCTTCTTCATGCCACGTGAAGGGTGGGAACCAATTCCCGCGATTTCGATACCGCCATCATCGGTCGGCTGACCCACGATCGCGACTACCTTGGAGGTTCCGATGTCCAGCCCGACCACCATATCCTGTGATTTGGAATGTCCTGCCATAGGTCGGGCCAGCTCCTTGATTCTGGTTCATCATGAAAATAATTGCGCGCTTTGACAGACACCATGTCTGCCGCACCACCCAGAACGGGTTTACGTTCCGTTTAACCCGTACAGAGGGATTTGACTTCCCAGTATAGGAGCAGCCACTTGGGGCATACCAGCCTAAAATACCGAGGGGCGCAAATCCCCGCTAGAATAGGCGGGATTGACGACAAATGAAACTGGCGATATCGCCATTTTGCTAATACTCACACGCAAATGAAGCATGTAGTGAGTGTCGCCATTTGCATCAACTGTCCTTGCCTTCTTCGAGTGCCGTCGTCTCCCCATGCCACGCCACTGCCACTCCGTTGGGGTAGCGCAGATCAATGTAGCGGATCTGCGACGCCTCATCACCCAGACGCCGTTGCCAGGCCGCCATGAAACGCGCCAGACGCGCCTCTCGATCATTGCGACCCAGCATTACCCACACCGAATCATTGACCTGAAAGCGCCAGGCGCCACGTGGCTCCAATCGCAACTGGGAGACATTGAGCCCCAGCCCGCCCAACTGGCTCTGCAGCGCGTCAAGCTCGGCCAGCACTTCGGATCCACTGCCCTTGGGCCCCGCCAGATTGGGCAGGTTGCCCAGCTGCGTCACCGGGCCCGCCTGGAAGGCATCGCCGCGTACATTGAGCAATTCGCCATCATTCCAGTAGGCGACCGGCTGCTGTTCAAACAGCTCGAATTCAAGTGTATCCGGCCAGCGACGCGAGATGCTGACCTCACTCAGCCAATCGATCGCCAAGGCGCGACGCCGAACCTCGCCCAATGGGACGGAGAGCCAGCTCTGGCCACGAATCAACGGCGCAATATGACGCTGAAGGTAGGCAGCACTGACATGATCGAAGTCACCCTTGATGGTGACTCGCTCAATGGGACGATCAAGCCAGGTCCACAATGCCTGTCCGCCCGCGACCAGCAGCGCAAGGCCGAGAACGAGGCCGAAGATTGCACCGGTAGTGCTACGCGCCGCCATCGATCAATGACCACTCTGCTGAGCGACTGACGCATCGTCTGCGTCCTGCTCGGCAAGAGTCGTGTCGAGAATACGCAACACCAGAGTGGCGAAATCGAGCCCGACATGTGCCGCGGACTGCGGCACCAGGCTGTGATCGGTCATGCCCGGCGAAGTGTTGACTTCCAGCAGCCAGAAGTCGCCGTCCGCATCTTCCATCACATCGACACGACCCCAGCCCTCGCAACCCAGCACGTTGAATGCCTTGAGCGAGAGAGTCGCCAGCTCGGCCTCGCGCGCAGCGCTCAGACCGCAGGGCAGCAGGTAGCGAGTGGTATCGGTGAGGTACTTGGCATCGTAATCGTAGAAACCGCTATCCGCTTCGATGCGAATGGCTGGCAACACCTCGCCGTCCAGCACCGAGACCGTATATTCCGGCCCCTTGATGAAACGCTCGGCCATCACCACCGCATCGAAGCGGCTGGCATCCGTCCAGGCGTCCTGTAGCGCCTGAGCGTCCTCGACAATATGGATACCGAGAGTCGACCCCTCATGCACCGGCTTGACCACTACCGGGGTACCGAGCGTCTCGAGCACCGACTGCCAGTCCGTATCCGCCGCCAGGCGACAGGAGCGTGGCGTCGGCAAGCCCTCTATATCCCAGAGCTTCTTGGTGCGCAGCTTATCCATGCCAAGCGCCGAGGCCAGCACGCCGCTTCCGGTATAGGGAATGCCCAGCAATTCCAACGCTCCCTGCAAGGTGCCATCTTCGCCGCCGCGACCATGCATGGCGATGAAGACACGGTCGGGCCGCAATGCCTCGAGACCGGCCAACCCATGTGCCATGTCATAGCCCTGCACATCGACGCCCGCGCCCTGCAGGGCTTCCAGTACCGCCGCACCGCTCTTGAGTGACACCTCGCGCTCGGCGCTCAGGCCACCGAACAGCACCACGACACGTCCATAGCGCGTGGCCAGCTCAGGATTCACGCCTGTCGCTCCAGACGGGGAGGAAGAGACGGTCATAGCGTCACCTCGTCAAGCTTGAGGTCGGCCCCCGCCAGTGCCAGCGCAATGCCACCGACATCACCCGCCCCCTGGGTAATCAGGATATCGCCCGGACGCAGCACGTTCTTGAGCAGGTCCGGCAAGGCACGCTTGTGTTCGACGAACAGCGGGTCCACCTGGCCGCGCTGCCGGATCGAGCCCGCCAGCGAGCGGCCATCGGCGCCCGGAATCATCGCTTCCCCGGCACTGTAGACATCCAGCAGCAACAGGGTGTCGACTTCGGACAGCACACGCACGAAATCTTCATAGAGATCATGGGTGCGCGAATAACGGTGCGGCTGGTAGGCCATCACCAGACGGCGCTGCGGCCAGCCGGCGCGCACGGCGCGAATCACCATCTCCACTTCGCGAGGATGGTGGCCATAATCGTCCACCAGCATCACGCTCTGCTCGCCATTGGGTGCCGCGAATTCTCCGTGCACCTGGAAGCGACGACCGACACCGGCAAAGCTTGCCAGCGCGCGAGCGATGGCTTCATCGCTGACACCGACATCGGTGGCGATGGCGATCGCCGCCAGGGCGTTGAGCGCATTGTGCTCACCCGGCATCGCCAAGGTGATCTCGAGCGGTGCATGGCCTTCCGGACGCAGCGCCGTAAAACTGAGCTGACCGCCTCCCTGGCGGAAATCGCTGATGCGGTAATCGGCATCGTCGCTGAAGCCGTAGGTCACGAACTGACGCTGAACACGCGGCAGCAGCTCACGCACGTTGGCATCATCGATACACAGCACCGCCAGACCGTAGAACGGCAGGTTGTGCAGGAATTCGATGAAGGTGTCCTTGAGGCGATTGAAGTCGCCCTCGTAGGTGGCCATGTGATCGGCATCGACATTGGTCACTACCGAGATCAACGGCTGCAGATGCAGGAAGGAGGCGTCGGACTCATCCGCCTCGGCGACCAGATACTCACCCTCGCCCAGACGGGCATTGGTGCCCGCGCTGGTCAGCTTGCCGCCGATGACGAAGGTCGGGTCCATGCCGCCTTCCGCGAGCAGAGTCGCGGTCAGGCTGGTGGTAGTGGTCTTGCCGTGGGTACCGGCAATCGCGATGCCCTGGCGGAAACGCATCAGCTCGGCGAGCATCTCCGCACGACGCACGACGGGAATGCGATGCTCCCGCGCCCAGGCGACTTCCGGGTTGGTGGTGTCCACCGCGGTCGAGACCACGACCACATCCGAGCCTTCGGCATTGATGGCCGCATGACCGATGGCGACACGCACGCCGCACTCACGCAGATGAACCGTGACGGCGGACTCCTTGAGATCGCTACCGCTGACCTCATAGCCCATGTTGCCCAGTACTTCGGCGATACCACACATGCCCACACCGCCGATGCCGACGAAATGGATACGACGGATGCGGCGCATACCTGCACCGCGATCAGAATTGCTAGCGTTCAAGGCGAGTCTCCATGCAGCCTGCCAGCATGGTCGCTACCGCATCGAGTTCCGCACTATTGCGGGCGCGAGCGGCCATGCCAGTGAGTATCTTGGGGTCGAGCAATTCTGCCAGCGTCTCGGCGAGGCGCTCGGCAGTCAACGTATTCTGGGGAATCAGGCGCGCGGCATCCGCCTTGACCAATACCGCGGCATTGACGGTCTGGTGGTCATCCACGGCGTGGGGGAACGGCACCAGCACCGCAGGGCGACCTGCCGCGGCCAGCTCGGCCACGGTCAGGGCGCCGGCGCGGCAGACCACGAGGTCTGCCCAGGCATAGGCCTCGGCCATATCACCGATGAACTCGCTGACCTCAGCCGTGACACTGGCTGCCTGATAGGCGGCGAGGGTCGCCTCCTGCTTGTCACGTCCGGCCTGATGGCGCACCACGGGACGCGAGGCTTCCGGCAGCAGGGCCAGCGCCGGCGCGAGCGTCTCGTTGAGCGCCTGAGCCCCCAGCGAGCCCCCCATCACCAGCAGATGCAACCCACGCTCGCCTGCCGCCTCGGTCGTATGCCCGGCGGCGCCGACGTCGGCGATCTCATCACGTACCGGATTGCCCACCACCTGAGCCCCGAGAGCCGGCGGGAAGGCGCCCGGGAAGGCGGCATAGACACGTGTCGCCATCCGCGCCAGCACCTTGTTGGTCAGGCCCGCGATGGCGTTCTGCTCATGAATGATCAGCGGAATGCCTTCAAGGCGCGCCGCGAGCCCGCCCGGACCACTGGCGAAGCCACCGAGGCCCACCACCAGCACCGGCTTGAGCTCACGAATCACGCGCCTTGCCTGAAGGACGGCGCGCGCGAGACGAAACGGGATCGCCGCATAGCCCGCCAGCCCCTTGCCGCGCAGGCCCGCGACCTCGACCCGATGCAGCGGGTAGCCGGCGTCGGGCACCAGACGGTTCTCGATGCCGCGCGGGCTGCCCAGCCAATGGATCTCGTGACCGGCCGCCGCAAGGGCACGCGCCAGCGACAGCGCCGGAATCACATGCCCTCCCGTCCCGCCGGCCATCATCAGCACGACGCCCTTGGAGACAGCGTCTACCGAGTCAACCGCCCCCTCGGGAGCGATGGTAGAAGAAGATGACGTCATGCCTGTGCTCCTTGCGGTGTCTCGGTCGGCTTCCTAGTCTTGCGGCGGGGCGCGGCGGCATTTCCTGTCGATGTGCGGGTCAGCTTGCGGGTCTCGGCATCGATACGCAGCAGTATCGCGATCTGCACGCAACTGACGATCAGGCTGGAGCCGCCATAACTCATCAGGGGCAAGGTCAGCCCCTTGGTGGGCAGCAGTCCGCTGGCCACACCGATGTTGATGAAGGCCTGCGCCCCCAGCACGAGGGCGATACCGTAGCCGAGGTAGGCGCTGAACGGCAAGCCGGCGAGTTCAGCGCGGCGACCGATCTTGAAGGCGCGGTAGATCAGCAGTCCGAACAGCGCCACCACGGCCGTCGCCCCGATCAAGCCCAGCTCCTCGGCCAGCACGGCAAATACGAAATCGGTATGCGCTTCCGGCAGATAGAACAGCTTCTGCACGCTGTTGCCCAGCCCCATGCCGCTCAGGTGGCCACGACCGAAGGCGATCAACGCCTGGGTCAGCTGGTAGCCACTGTCATACATGTTGGCCCACGGGTCGGTATAGGTGGTCAGACGCTCCCAGCGATAGGGCTCGGCGATCGCCAAGAGCCAGCCACCACCGCCCGCCAGACCCAGCAAGACGATGAACCCCCACCAAGCGACGCCCGCCATCAGCAGCATGCCCATCACGGCACCGCCCATGACCACGATGGAGCCAAAGTCAGGCTCCAGTGCCAACAGCACGATCATCAGCAACAAGGGAACACAGGGCAGAATGAGGCCATTGACGACGCTGGCGCGCACCTTGTCGAGGCGGCGGTCCAGATAGCCGGCCAGCCAGATCATCAGGCACAGCTTGGCGATCTCGGAGGCCTGTACCCCGCCGACCAATGGCAGCGGTATCCAGCGCTTGGCGCCGTTGATCTCGCGCCCGACCACCAACACGACCACCAGCAGCACGAAGCCCAGCATCAGCATCGCGAAGCTGCGCTGCTGCCAGGCGGACATCGGCACGCGCAACGTACAGAAGGCGGCCACCAGGCCGATCACGATGAAGATGCCGTGGCGCATGCTGTAGTAGAAGGCATTGCCATCGAAGCGCTCGCTCGAGATCTCGCTGGAGGCAGATGTCACCATTACCCAGCCGATACACAGGATCGCCAGCGCGCAGAACAGCAGCCAGCCGTCGACGGGCTGACGCTCTGCCGTCAAGGTGTCATGGACTCGCCGGGCCTTGTTACGCATCGCAGGCTTCCTTGTCGCTGCTGCCAGAGCCAGAATTGCCGTCAGCACCGGACATGATGTGCTGCGTGACCCAGTCACGGAACGCGTCGCCACGCGCCATGTAATTGGGGAACTGATCAAGACTGGCGCAGGCCGGTGACAGCAGCACGCAGTCACCCGCCTGTGCTATCTGTCGAGCATGACGCATGGCATCGCCCAGCGTCATGACTGGCGTCACGGTGACGTCATCGGCCAGGGCTTGCGTCAATAACGGCGCATCCTGTCCGAACACCACCACCTCACGGGCATAACGAGCCAATGGCGCCGCCAGCGGTGTGAAGTCCGCCCCCTTGCCCTGGCCACCGGCCAGCAATATCAGCTTGCCCTCGAGCGTCGGCCCGAGACCGGCGATCGCCGCCAGCGTCGCCCCGACATTGGTGCCCTTGGAATCATTGATCCAGCGCACGCCCGCCACGTCGGCGATCAGTTCGCCACGATGCGGCAGCCCCGCGAAGCTGGTTAGCTCATCGACCATCGCCACCTCGTCGAGGCCGATCGCCGTGCCCATCGCAAGTGCCGCCAGCGCATTGGCCTGGTTGTGGCGGCCCGCAAGACGCACCTCCGCAGCAGGCATCACGCCGCGCAGCTGGCCAGACTCGGCATGACACAGCGACAGCGTGCCGCCCTGCTCCGCCAGGCACCATTGCGCCTGCCTGGCAGCCTCATCGGTCGACTTATCGACCGACCCACCGAGCTGCACGCTGAAACTGACTCGCGCCACCGCATCATCTTCGGCCGGCCAGCTCCAGGCGTCATCGGCATTGATGACCGCAAGGCCTGCGCCGCGGAAGATGCCGCGCTTGGCGGCCTGATAGCCACGCATGCCATCGTGGCGATCCAGGTGATCTTCAGAGAGATTCAGGAAGCAGGCGACATCGGCCTTGAGCTCAGGCGTTGTCTCGAGCTGGAAGGAAGACAGCTCCAGCACGTAGAGCTCGGCATCGGGCTGCTCACGCAACAAGGTCAGCGCGGCAGTGCCCAGATTGCCGCCGACCGCCACGTCACGGCCGGCACGCGCGGCCATCTGCGCGATCAGCGTGGTCACGGTGGACTTGGCGTTCGAGCCAGTGATCGCGACCAGCGTGGGCCGCTTGCCCTGCGCGTCGCGGGCCTCACGCTCATCCAGCGCGCGCACGAAGAGTGCGATCTCGCCGACCAGCCGCTCGCGAATCCCATCGAACACCGCCTGACGCGGGTCAATGCCCGGACTGAGTACCACCTCGCCGAAGCGTGACAGATCCAGCGCTTCCAGGGGGCCAAGATGTACCTCGGCCTGCGGCGCATGCTCGCGCAGGCTCTCGAGGCCAGGCGGTGCGCTGCGGGTATCGGCGACGGCAAAGTCGATGCCGCGATCACTCAGATGGCGAGCGATCGCCTGTCCGGATACACCAAGACCGACCACCAGGGTCGGTCCTTTGGCAGGCACCGGCGAGGCCGGTGCTTGAGAGGTGACAGAGAGGGTCATCGCGAATGCGTCCTCAGCGAACCTTGAGTGTGGCCAGGCCAAGCAGCACCAGCACGACGGTGATGATCCAGAAGCGCACGATGACGCGCGGCTCCGGCCAGCCTTTCAGCTCGAAGTGGTGATGCAGCGGCGCCATGCGGAAGATGCGTCGCCCGGTCAGCTTGTAGGAGCCGACCTGCAGGATCACCGAGACGGTTTCCATCACGAAGACGCCGCCCATGATGAACAGCACGATTTCCTGACGCACGATGACCGCCACGACCCCCAGTGCCGCGCCGAGCGCCAGCGCGCCCACATCGCCCATGAAGACCTGGGCGGGGTAGGTGTTGAACCACAGGAAACCGAGGCCGGCACCCGCGATGGTGGCGCAGAACACGGCCAGCTCACCGGAACCGGCAATGAACGGAATGTGCAGATACTCGGCGAACTTCAGATTGCCCGAGGCATAGGCGAAGATGGCCAGGCCCATGGCGACCAGCACGGTCGGCATGATCGCCAGACCATCGAGGCCATCGGTCAGGTTGACCGCATTGGAGCTGCCGACGATCACGAAGTAGGTCAGCACCACGTAGAACACGCCCAGCGGGATGACGACGTCCTTGAAGAATGGCACCAGCAGGCCCGTCTCGGCCGGGGTGCTCGCCGTCAGGTACAGCACCACGGCGGCGCCGATGCCCACCACCGACTGCCAGAAGTACTTCCAGCGCGCCGGCAGGCCACGCGGATTCTTCTCCACCACCTTGCGGTAGTCATCGACCCAGCCGACGGCGCCGAAACCCAGCGTGACGGCCAGCACCACCCAGACATACAGGTTGGTCAGGTCGCCCCACAGCAGGGTGGAGACAGCCATCGACAGCAGGATCATCACGCCGCCCATGGTCGGAGTACCGGCCTTGGAAAGGTGAGACTTGGGGCCATCGTCGCGCACGGCCTGGCCGATCTGGCCATCGACGAGCTTGCGTATGACCCAGGGGCCCAGCCACAGACACAGCAACAGTGCCGTCAACGTGGCCAATACCACGCGCAGGGTCAGATAATTGAAAACCGTAAAGGCGCCATTGAATTGGGCCAGAAACTCAGCAAGCAGCAGCAGCATGACTCACATTCACCTTGATGCGTCGACCTTGAGCGCGGCAACGACATTCTCCATGCCAGCGCTGCGAGACCCCTTGACCAGAACACTGGCCCCGGTGGGTAGATGGTTACGGGCGTAAGCTTCCAGCTCTGCCCGCTCGATAAAGTGCTTGCCACCGGCCCCGAAGGCCTCGGCAGTCGCCTGAGCGCCCTCGCCGCAGGTGGCAATGAAATCTATACCCAGCTTGCGGGCGTGATCGCCCACCTCGGCATGCAGACGCTCGGCGTCTGCTCCGAGTTCGCCCATGGCGCCCATCAGACACCAGCGCGGCGCAGGCAGTGTCGCCAGCAGATCCAGCGCCGCCAGCATGGCGCCGGGATTGGCGTTGTAGCTGTCATCCAGCAGACGCGAGCCATTGATGCCTGCCACGACGCCCAGCCTGCCGGGCACGCTCTCGGCACTCTCGAGCCCGGCGATAACCAGATCACTGTCGATGCCCAGTGCCAGGCACGCCGCGGCGGCCGCCAGCGCATTGGCCACGTTGTGACGCCCCAGCAACGCCAGCTGAACACGGCCGAGTGAGCGGCCATCAAACGTCAGTTCGAAAGCATAACGCCCGAGTTCATCCGCGCCTAGCTCACGCGCCTGCAGGCGTGCCGGGCAATCAACGCTATCCACGGTGCCATCCGCAGCGCCATCCGCAACGCTGAAGTCGATGATATCGATCGCCTGACCAGTCGCGGCCAGCGCCTGCCAAAGTGAGAAGTAGGCGTCATCACGGTTGAGCACCGCGACCGGGCGTCGTCCTCCCAACGGGCTGAGGCCCGCCAGAATCTCGCCCTTGGCCTGGGCGATCTGACCCATGCCGCCGAATTCGCCGACATGGGCGCCGGTGACATTGGTGATCACCGCCACTTGCGGGCGCGCCAGGGCCGTCGTCCAGGCGATCTCGCCGAGATGATTGGCGCCCAGTTCGACCACGCCGTGCTGGTGGGCATCGCTCAAGCGCAGCAACGTCATCGGCAGGCCGAAATCGTTGTTGAGATTGCCGTGATTGGCGAGGCTTTCGGCCTCGAAACGCGCGGCATCCCGCACGAGGATGGCATGCACCAGGCCCTTGACGCTGGTCTTGCCACTGTTGCCGGTCACCGCGATCAACGGTTTCCCCCAGGCACGGCGACGCGCCGCCGCCAGCAGCCCGAAGGCCAGCCGGGTATCCGCGACGATGATCTGCGGCAGCGGGTCATCCACTGCCCGCTCGACAAGCGCCGCGACGGCGCCATTGGCGCGAGCCTGGGCGAGGAAGTCATGGGCGTCGAAGCGCTCACCCTTCAGCGCCACGAAAAGCGGCGCGGCCTGCTCGCCAAGCTTGCGGGTGTCCGTCTCGATGGCGCCCAGCGCCTGACCGCGCAATGCCGGTGGCAACTGCGCCCCGAGCACCGCGGCCAGTTCCTCGAAGGTACTCAGAGCGACGGGCTGTTCAGGCGCACTCATGCGTCACGCTCCTGACCTTCCAGCATCGAGAGCTCACGACGCTCCAGCGCCGCGACCGCATGGGCCACATCGGAAAACGGCAGTCGCTGACCATCGATCTCCTGATAGTCCTCGTGCCCCTTGCCGGCGATCAGGATGACATCATGCTCGCCAGCATCGCGGATGACCTGGGCAATGGCCTCACCACGTTCGGCGATATCCAGCACGCGCTCACGGGCATGGATACCGGCCATCATCTGCTGACGGATGGCGGCGGCATCCTCGCTACGCGGATTGTCATCGGTGATCACGACACGGTCGGCACCCTGTTCAGCGGCCGTGGCCATCAGCGGGCGCTTGCCGCTGTCGCGATCGCCACCACATCCGAGTACACACCACAGGCGCGCATCATCCCGCGCCGGCAGGTGGGCGCGCAGCGCGGCCAGTGCCGTCTCGACGGCCTCGGGCGTGTGGGCGTAGTCGACCACCACCACAGGCGCGCCATCACGGCTCAGGCGCTGCATGCGCCCCGGCACTGGCGTCAGACGCGGCGCGGCGGCAAACAGCCCCTCGAACGAATAGTCGAGGCCATGCAGGATCAGCATTGCCAGCAAGGCGTTGTCGAGATTGAAGCGCCCCATCAGATTGAGGCCCAGCTCGCGCTCGCCATCCGGCGTCGCGATCACGGCAACCTGGCCCAGCGGCTCGGGGAAGACATCCAGCACGCGCAGAGTCGCGACGTCATCACGCCCCATCGCCAGCACGCGCACGCCGCGCTGCATGCCGGCCAGCATCAGACGCGCCAGCGCATCATCGGCATTGAGCACCGCAAGCTTGAGTTCGGGCCGCTTGAACAGCTTCGCCTTGGCCGCCGCATAGGCCGCCATGCTGCCGTGGTAGTCAAGGTGGTCTCGCGAAAGATTGGTATAGCCCGCGACGGTGAAACGACAGCCATTGACGCGCCCTTGATCGAGCGCATGGGAAGAGACTTCCATCGCGATCAGCTCGGCACCGGCAAGGCTCAGGCCCTTGAGCGCCGCCTGCACGGCCAGGGCGTCGGGTGTGGTGCGCTCGCCTGCGACCAGCACGCCGGGACGCCCGATGCCGAGCGTGCCGATCATGCCGGCGGGCGTGCCCATCGCTTCGGCCAGCTCGGCGATGTAATGGGTGACGGAAGACTTGCCGTTGGTGCCCGTGACCCCGACCAGCGTCAGCGACTCGGGCACACTGAAGGCCTGGCGGCCCAGCTCACCGAGCTGCTCGCCCAGATTCTCGAGCCAGACGACTCTGGCATCATCTGAATGCAGCGCGAGACGTGCATCCCCGCCTGCAGGTCTTTCGGCCAGCACCAGCTCGGCACCGCGCTCGATCGCCGCGGCGATATAGTCTCGGCCATCGCTGGCGAGGCCGGGGATGGCAATGAATAGGGAGCCCTGCGCGGCTCTGCGACTGTCGATCGTCAGGTGCCAGTCATCGCGCGCGGCAAGCCGTGCACGCCAACCGTCATCGAGGGCGCCTGGCCACAACTCCAGCAATGCTGCCAGCATGTCTGTCGCCGTGGCCAACGGGCGCGCCAGAAACTCGTCCAGGCGCCTGGAATCGTGCGGTGAAGTCATGTCGGAAGACCTTCCTTGTTCCCGATGTCCCGGAACGTATTCACTACATGAGAAAAAAGACGCAGTCGCCTGCCCGAGGCCGACGACCATGCCACATGAAAAGCGTTACTCACCGACCTTGCTGTCCGGCGGCACATCCAGCAGGCGCAAAGCCTTGCCCACCACACGCCCGAACACAGGCGCCGCCACCAGACCGCCGTAATATTCTTCCCCTTTGGGGTTCTCGATCATCACCACGGTCACGATACGCGGATCAGACACCGGCGCCACACCCGCGAACAATGAACGATAGGCGGTCTTCTGATAGCCACCGGCCGTCACCTTGCGCACGGTGCCGGTCTTGCCGGCGATGCGATAGCCTTCGACCACTGCCCGCTTGGCAGGCCCGTTGGGCTGCACGATCTTCTCCATCATGCCGAGCAAGGCGTGCGCGTTGTCCGATGAGATCACCTGGTCGCCCACCGGTGGCGTCTTGACCTTGAGCAGCGACGGCGGCACACGACGGCCGTCGTTGGCGAGCGCGGTGTAGGCACTGGCCAGTTGCAGCGCCGAGACGCTGATACCGTAACCGTAGGAGATGGAGGCCCGCTTGCTGCGCGACCAGTTGGTCGGCGGCGGCAGCACGCCGGTCGTCTCGCCCGGGAAGCCGGTGCCCGGCGCCTGGCCAAGGCCCAGCTCATAGTAGCGATTCCAGACCGCATCATCCTCGAGACTCAGCGCCATGCGGCTCATGCCGATATTCGAGGAATGGTAGAGAATGCCCGCCATGTCGAGCTTGCCGTAGTTGCGGAAGTCACGAATGGTGAACTGATCGACTCGCATGTAACCCGGCGTGGTATCAATCACCGAGTCCGGCTGATACTTGCTGGAGGCAAGGCCGGCGCTCATCGACAGCGGCTTCATCACCGAACCGGGCTCGAAGGCATCGGTGATCGCGCGGTTACGCAGCCCGGCGGGATCGAGCCCGGCACGGTTGTTCGGGTTATAGGACTTCTGATTGACCATCGCCAGCACTTCGCCGGTGCGCGCATCCATCATCACCAAGGTGCCGCCATCTGCGCGGTGCTCCGCCACGGCCGCCTTGAGTTCGCGGTAGGCCATGTATTGCAGACGCAGGTCGATGGAGAGCGTCAGGTCGCCACCGGGCTTGGCTTCGCTGATCAGATGCAGGTCACGCACCAGGCGCCCCTTGCGGTCCTTGAGCACACGTCGCTTGCCCGGCGTGCCGGAAAGGTAGGAATTGTAGGCAAGCTCGAGCCCTTCCTGCCCCTTGTCATCGACATTGGTCACGCCGATCAACTGGGCGGAGACTTCTCCGGAGGGGTAATAGCGCTTGTATTCCTGCTTGTGGCTGACGCCCGGAATGTCGAGGTCAATGGCTGGCTGAGCCTGCGGCGGGGTCATCTGGCGCTTGATGTACATGAAGCCCTTGCCGGCATCACGATAGCGGCGGACGCGTGCGATCAGATCATCCGGCTTCTGGCCCAGCGCGCGCGCCAGCAATGACAATCGCACGGGGTCATCGGGCACCTTGCGCGGGTCGGCCCATAGAGTGATGACAGGCGTGGAGATCGCCAGCGGCTCACCAGTGCGATCGGTGATCATGCCGCGGTGAGCATTGATGCTGTCGACACGCAGGGTGCGTGCATCGCCCTGATCCTGCAGGAACTGCTGATCGAAGAGCTGGAGATAGCCGATGCGGCCGACCAGAGCGACAAGCCCGGCCAGCACGATGAAGAGCATGATGCGATAGCGGGCCGGCCCCATGGCCGCGCGTGCGCTCTTGCGGGCACTACTTGCGGCCTTGGTACGAGCGGGCGTCTCAGCGCCGGCGGCTTTGCGCGGGCGAGACGAAGGCGGGCGACGCGCGGCCATCAGCGAATGACCTCGACATCGTGGACATCCGGGACGCGCATCTCGAGTCGCTCGATGCTGATGCTTTCGATACGCGCCGGTGCCGACCAGGCGCTCTCCTCGAGCAGCAGCCGCCCCCAGCGTGCACGCGCGTCATCGCGCGCCGCTTCCAGCTTCTGCAGCTGGGCATATTGGCCGCGCGAGAGGTGGGAGCTGATCACGACGGCAGCGGCAGAGCCGAGCAGACTGAGCATCAGCACCGCGAAACACAGGTGACGCCAACGCATCTGCACCTTGATCGGCCAGTTACCCGTCCAGCCCTCCTGTCTCCGTCCCGCCATGCCGACTCCCTAATCACTCTGAACGTGATGCCCCGCATCACGAATATCCTTGCAGACTGCCAACGTGCAAACGCGATGTTCGCTCACTTGTTTGAAGCGCCCGGCGCATTATGTCAGCAAGTGGCGTTAGCCGCTAAGAGTTGCAGCACGGCAACACTTGTGTCGCCCTTTCACCACAGCCCACTTGCGCGCGCGCCTGCCGGTAGGCAGGCGCAGAAAGAGGCACGATTCCCCAGAGGGTGCACAGACGCTATTTGAGCTTTTCAGCAATGCGCATCACCGCACTGCGCGAACGGACATTGGCATCGACTTCGCTTTGCGAAGCCTTCTGCGCCTTGCCCACCAGCTTGAGTCGCTTGTTGAGCTGGTCTTCGCGGATCGGCATGCCTCGCGGGGCCTGATCGCCCCGCGCCTTGTCACGCATGAAGCGCTTGACGATGCGGTCTTCCAGCGAGTGGAAGCTGATCACGACCAGACGACCGCCGGGCTTGAGCGCCTCGAGACCGGCATCCAGCGCGCGGGTCAGCTCATCCAGCTCTCCATTGATGTGAATGCGGATCGCCTGGAAGACACGCGTCGCCGGGTGCTTGTGCTTCTCCCAGTTGGGATGGGCATCCTTGATCAGGCTGGCAAAGTCGCCGGTACGCGTGATGGGACGCTCGGCGCGACGCTCCACTATGGCGCGTGCCAGACGCTTGGCATAACGCTCCTCACCGTAGGTCTTGAAGACCCAGGCCATGTCCTCGGCGCTGGCACGCGACAGCCACTCGGCGGCGCTCTCGCCACTGGTGGGGTCCATGCGCATGTCCAGCGGGCCATCATTCATGAAGCTGAAGCCACGCTCGGCATCATCCAGCTGCGGGGATGACACGCCGATGTCAAGCAGGATGCCATCCAGCTGACCGTGCACGCCCTCATGCTCGGCATACTCGCCAAGACGCGCGAATTCACCGGCATGGATACTGAAACGCTCATCATCGATGGTCGCGGCTTCCGCCAGCGCCTGGGGGTCACGATCACAGGCGATCAGACGTCCCTCGGGTGCCAGACGCGACAGGATCAGACGCGAATGGCCACCGCGACCGAAGGTGCCGTCGAAGTAGACGCCGGCAGTGTCCTGAATCAGACCATCGACCGCGCCATCGAGCATGACACTGACATGCGCGAAGCGATCAGCCACTTCGACGGACTCGGTATCGACAGACTCGGTAACGGAAGGAGCGCTGGGCTTGGACATGACGAAACTCTGGACCTTGGCACGCGATGCGAGCAGTGAAAGCCGGTGGCAATGGACACCGACAGCATAAGAGCGGAGACAACACCTGCGTGCAGCAGACAAGCGGCTGAAACACGAGTTCAAGTGCCATAACCGACAACCGGCGCCTGTCACGGCTGCGTGTTCGTTGCCATCCAACTGCAATGGTCTTCACGAAACACGCAGCGGACGGCGCCGGTCATGCGAATTCAAGGTGTGCTGCCATCACTCGCATCGCGAAGAATGGCAGCACACTGACGTTATAAGGCGGGAGATGGCCGATAAGCCGGGTCTTGTCGTGGACAGTCATTCATCTAGGCCCTGAATCACTTCAGGGCTCAAGCAACCAACCCGCCCCCACTGCGGGCAGCAGCATAGGGGCCTATTTGGTCTTGCTCCAGGTGGGGTTTACCTCGCCGCGAACTGTTACCAGCCGCGCGGTGCGCTCTTACCGCACCCTTTCACCCTTACCGGTCAGCCGAAGCTGACGTAGGCGGTCTTCTCTCTGCTGCACTTGCCGTCGGCTCGCGCCGCCCAGACGTTATCTGGCACCTTGCCCTATGGAGCCCGGACTTTCCTCCCCCAGCTTGCGCTGGCGGCGACTGTCTGGCCGTCTCCCAAGCGCGCAAGACTACCAGTGTCATGGGCCTTTCACAAGACGAAGCCCGCGCAGGCCGAACAATGGCAGCGGCAAAAAGTTCTGGCGTGACAGAGGTTTGCCTATTCCTCCGCCGCGTCCTTCATGGCTTGCGCCTTGGCATACCAGGCTTTCTTGCGCCCGCCCACCAGACGTGTGGCGATGGCGGCCATCTGCTTGACGCCGACGCCCTCCTCGAACAGCACCTGCAACAGGGCGTCGCCTTCGACACTGGCCGCCTCGTCGCCGTCACGTGCCGGCGCGCCTTCGATCATGACCACGAACTCGCCGCGGGTCTGATCACTGTCAGCGTCCATCTGCGCCAGCAGCTCGGCTGCCGTGCCATCGAGAAAGGTCTCGAAGGTCTTGGTCAGCTCACGCGCCAGCACGACCCGGCGCTCGCCAAGCACCTCGCGAATATCGCCGAGCAGCGCCTGGATGCGGTGCGGAGACTCGTACAGCACGTGGGTGGCGCTATCCTCGCGCAGCGCGGCAAGGCGCGCCTGACGCGGGCCGCCCTTGTGGGCCAGAAAACCTTCGAAGGTGAAACGATCCGTCGGCAGACCCGCCGCGCTGAGGGCGGTGATCAACGCACACGGCCCCGGCAGCGGCACTACCTTGAATCCACGCTCGCGCAATGCGCGCACGACGATGAAACCGGGATCGGAGATCAGCGGCGTGCCGGCATCGGAGACCAGCGCGACGCGCCGACCTGCCTCCAGCGCCTGACATAGCTGATCGACACGGCCACGCTCGTTGTGATCATGCAAGGACATCATGGGCACTTCCAGCCCCAGGTGACGCAGCAACCGCGCACTGTGGCGGGTATCCTCGGCTGCGATCAGGTCCACTTCTCCCAGCACCCGCGCGGCGCGGGGACTGAGATCATCGAGGTTACCAATCGGCGTGGCGACCACGTACAATACGCCTTCAGAAGACTCGGACATTCAATGCTTCGACTCGTTGAACTCAATGGTAGAAATGGTCGTCAGACACAGGCAGATTGCCTTGGGACATTTCATCCGAAGGACGCTGCATGCGTGGCCCTGATCGACCGAGTGCCATGATGCCTTTCACCCTTCATCACAGTAGGTGGCGATGCAGCCCTGACCACATCGCCCATCAGCCAAGGGACCGTCGTACATGCGCCAGACATGGAACCGTGCATCAGCCAATACGCTGGGCACTTCGTCAGCCATCCGGCAGGAGGCCGCGCGCCGTTCACGTTCCGGCCTGAGAACGCTGGCGGGCCTCGCCGCCTCCGCCCTGCTGCTGGCAGGGTGTGCCGGACAGTCACCGCTTTCAAGCGGCCCCGGGGCCGATGCCCTGCTCGCTCAGGCAGAGCAGCAACAGGGTCAGCAAGCGGCCAGTACGCGCCTGCAAGCTGCGGACATCCTAGCACGCAGCGGCGACAACGCGCAGGCGATCACCATCGCATCCGACATCGATCCGGCAAGCCTCGAGCCGCAGAAACGCGTGCTATGGGCCCTGCTGCTGTCGCGCATCGCGCTTGAGCAGCAGGACGGCTGGAACACGATCCTGGCCACCTCGGTGCTCGAGGACGGCATACAGATGTCCAGCGATGACCAGCGCACACTGCGCAAGCGACGCGGCCTGGCACTCGGCATGGTCGGCGAACCCCTGGCCAGCGCCCAGACCTTGATCGCCCTGCAGGCCGACAGCGATGACCTGAGCATCAACGACACCCTGTGGGAGCAGCTCACGCGCCTCTCGCCCACTCAGCTCAATGAGCTGGCCAGTGCCAGCCCCACCGCCAGTGACTGGACGGACCTGCTGCGTCTGCAGCGTCGCTTCGGTGGCAACATCGACCAGATGTTCTCCGCCATCAACGACTGGTCGGACGCCAATCCGCAGCACCCCGCCGCGCGCCAGATGCCGCAGGGCATTCTCGACCTGCGTGAGCTGTCCGGCCAGGAGGTGCGCAAGATTGCCGTCTTCCTGCCCGAGTCCGGTTCACTCAAGCGGATCGCCCAGGCCATCCGTGAAGGCATCGAGGCACGCCATCGCAGCGCCATCGACAATGCCGAGGCCACACCGCAGCTGAGCTTCTATGATACCTCGAGCGCGGATCTCAAGACCCTGTATGCCCGCGCCACCATGGATGGCGCCCAGGTTGTGCTCGGCCCGCTGGACAAGAAGCTGGTCAGTCAGCTCGAGACCCAGAACAGCCTGCCGCTGCCGACGCTGGCCCTCAACTACGGCACCCATGACAGCAACCGTGCCGACAACCTGCTCCAGTACGGCCTTTCCGCCGAGGACGAAGCCCGCCAGGTCGCCATGCGCGCCGCACTCGACGGCCATCGTGGCGCCGCTGCGCTGGTGCCCAACAATGCCTGGGGCCAGCGCGTCTACAGCGCCTTCCGCGACCGCTTCGAGCAGGAAGGCGGCGATATCGTCTCCGTCGAGCGCTACAACCCCAAGGGCGCCGTCAGCTCAGCCGTCAAGGACCTGCTGTCGGTCTCCAGCCAGGATCAGGCGCGCATGAAGTCCGCCAAGAAATCCGGCAGCAGATACGGCCGCGCCCATTCCGGCAACATCGACATGATCTTCCTGCTGGCGCTGCCGAGCTATGCTCGCCAGGTTCCGCCGATGCTGGACTTCTACTACGCGGGCGACCTGCCGATCTACGGCACCTCCCATCTCTATGATGGCGCACCGCAGCCCGATCAGGATGGCGACCTCAATGGCGTCGACTTCGTGGACATTCCTTGGGAAGTGCCGGAAGCCTCCTCAGGCGGCAAGGCATCCCTGCCGGAAGTCGATACCTACCGCGCACTGTCCGATGCTTCACCGCGCATGCTCAAGCTCAACGCCATGGGGGTCGATGCCTATCGTCTGGCCCAGCGCGTACCGCTGATGCTGGCCGGTGCGGGCGGCGAACTCTTCGGCGCCACCGGCAGCCTCTTCCCGCGCCACGATGGTCGCATCGAGCGCACGCTGCCCTGGGCGGAATTCAGAGGTGGCGTACCGCGTCCGCCACTGAAAGGCGCCAACAGCCGCACCGTCGAAGCCTACACGCCCTGACATGGCACGCACCGGCTCGCCCTCTGACAAGGCGCACCCGCCTCCCCAGCGTCGCGCCCGAGCGCGCGGCGCCGTCATCGAGGCCGAGGTAGAACAATGGCTGGCAGCGCGTGGCCTGACACCCGTCACTCGCAACCAGCATGCCAAGGGCGGCGAGATCGACCTGATCATGCGTGACGCCGAGACCCTGGTCTTCATCGAGGTGCGCTACCGGGCCAACTCCCGCTTCGGCAGCGCACTGGAAAGCGTGACCCATACCAAGCAACGCCGGCTGATCACTGCCGCGCGTTTTTATCTGGCCCAGCACGGGCTATCATGTTCCTGCCGCTTCGACGTGGTAGGCGTGGAGGGGGCTTCCCCTCGTTCCATTCACTGGATTCGCCACGCCTTCGAAGCGTTCTGAAGCCAACGACCAAGAGCCATCATGGATTTCCAATCGCGTATTCTCGGCCACTTCAACGCCAGCATTGACACCAAGACCTACGCCAGCGAAGTGCTGCCGCCCTTCATCGAAGCGGCCAGCCAGATGATGGTCCAGAGTCTGGTCAATGACGGCAAGATCCTGGCCTGCGGCAACGGCGGCAGCGCCGGCGACAGCCAGCATTTCTCCTCCGAGCTGCTCAACCGCTTCGAGCGTGAGCGCCCAAGCCTGCCAGCCATCGCGCTGACCACCGACACCTCCACGCTGACGTCCATCGCCAACGACTACAGCTACAACGAGGTGTTCTCCAAGCAGATCCGCGCCCTGGGTCAGCCCGGTGACATCCTGCTGGCCATCTCCACCAGCGGCAACTCCGCCAATGTGGTGCAGGCCATCCAGGCGGCTCACGACCGCGACATGCGCGTCGTGGCCTTGACCGGCCGTGACGGTGGTGACATGGCGTCACTGCTGGGCAGTGAAGACTGCGAGATTCGTGTCCCCGCCACCTCTACGGCACGCATCCAGGAAGTCCATCTACTGGCCATCCACTGCCTGTGCGACCTGATTGATCATCAGCTGTTCGGCAGCAACGAGTAATCCGCGCGCCCCACGGCATTCACCAGGAGAAAACGGCATGACGCCCAAGAACCTGCTTTCCCTCATGGCCACCGCCGGCTTCCTGACGCTAGCCGGCTGCACCACCGTCGCCGACCTGACCAACAGCGGCCCGATCGACGAAGACTATGGCGATCGCACCCTGGGCGCCCAGGTGGAAGACGAGAGCATCGAGACCAAGATCGAGGTCAATCTCGGCAAGACCGATGCCCGCTTCAATGATGCCCACGTCAACGTGAACTCCTACAACGGCATGGTGCTGCTGACCGGCCAGGTCGCCAGTGACGAGCTGAAGCAGAAGGCCACGGACATCGCCAAGGATGTGCGTCGCGTACGCCAGGTGCACAACGCGCTGGAAATCAGCGCCAATGCCCCGGCCAGCCAGCGCGTGCAGGACACCTGGCTGACCACGCGCGTCAAGGCCACGCTGGCGGCGGATGCCAACATCGACTCCGGCCGCATCCTGGTGCTCACCGAGAATGCCAGCGTCTACCTGATGGGTATCGTGACCCGCGCCGAAGCCGACCAGATCGTCAGCAAGGTCTCCGAAGTCGGCGGTATCCAGCGTATCGCCAAGGTCTTCGAGTACCTCGACTGATCGAGGTGGCGCGCTTGCATACCTGACATGCAAAGCGCCCTGAACGAAAAGTGCCCTGAATAAATAGCACCCAGAATAAAAGATGCCCCGCAGGCCGAAGCCTGCGGGGCATTTTTCATGACAGGAGCGACACCAGGCGGACAATGGCCAACCCTCATCCATCGCCCCACCTGCCGACAGGATTACTTGATCACGCGCAGCGAAGGACGCCCCTTGCGCGGCGGCTTGGGCTGATCATTGTCATCAGCGCCCTGCTCGTCGCTGGCCGAGTCTGACGCCTGCTCTTCACCGGCGACTTCGGCATCAGCGCCTGAGCCTGACTCGATGGGCGCATCCGCTGATTCCGAGACAGGTGCCTCTTCCTCGGCAGGAACACTGCCGACACTGGCCAGCGTCGGGCGCGCCGCGGCGGCCGGCTCGGCATCTGGCGCGACTTCACCGAATGTCATCTCATCGGCACCCGGCATCACCGGCTCGTGACCGAAGACCATACCGACACCGTTTTCACGCGAATACAGCGCGACCAGAGCCGCCGTCGGCACACTGACGTGCATCGGCTGGCCACCGAAGCGGGCATTGAAGCTGACCCCTTCATTGGCGATCAACAGATCACGCACCGCACCGGGTGCGATATTCAGCACGATTTGACCATTCTGGACATGTTGACGCGGTACCTGGACACCTTCCTGCTCGGCGTCCACCACGATGTACGGCGTATTGTCGTTATCCAGCAGCCACTCGTAGAGTGCGCGTGCCAGATAAGGGCGACTGGAAAGCATGGGAGAACCTCTTGAACTGCAATGAGTGTCAGCGACGACCGAAGTCCATTCCGCCAACGGGCCGACGCCCCGCACATCGCTCACATCCGTCATTCACGGACTGATGAGCGAGGGCGAAAGCCCGAATGCGTGACCGATCGATCAGTGACCGAAGGGTCACGCACGGATCAGATGCGCATCTCGCGCTCGGCCTCGGACAGCGACGCCTTGAAGGCATCACGCCCGAACAACCGCTCCATGTAGGTCAGCAGCGGCTTGACCTGCTTCTCCGGCAGCTCGATTCCCAGTGTCGGCAAACGCCACAGGATCGGGGCAATGCAGGTGTCCACCAGCGAGAACTCGTCGCTCATGAAGAACGGCATGTCGTCGAAGATCGGGGAAATGCCGATCAGGCTTTCACGCAATTCCTTGCGCGCCTTGTCGGCTTCCTTCTTGGTGCCTGTCTGGATGGTTTCCATCATCGGCACCCATTCGCGCTCGATGCGATGCATCCACAGACGGCTCTGGGCGCGCGCCACCGGATACACCGGCAACAGCGGCGGATGCGGGAAACGCTCGTCCAGATATTCCATCATGACCTTGGACTCGTAGAGCACCAGGTCGCGATCCAGCAGCGTCGGCACACTGTTGTACGGGTTCAGGTCGGCCAGTTCGGCCGGACGGCTGTCATCATCCACATCTATGATATCGACTGCCACACCCTTCTCGGCCAGCACGATCCGTACACGGTGGCTGAAGTGGTCGTCACCACCGGAGTAGAAGGTCATCGATGAACGCTTGGCCACAACACCCATGAAACTGTCCTCGCATCTGTTCGAGACATGCCCGTGTCAGCTTTTGGCCTGACAAACGGGGATAAGTTTCCTCTGGCCTGCCCTTGTCACAACGGGCCCTGCCAGAGGGTCAGCCTGCGCCACCTCGAGGCGACGCAAGCGGGCGCGCGACTGATCAGCCGCGCGCCCGTCACTGCCGGCTCGCCATTATCACTGAGACCCCGCCCCGGGGGCCATCAATGAATGTCGCGCCAGTATTCCTTCTTGAGAAGATACGCCAGCAAGGTAAAGATCAGAATGAATATTAACACCTTGGGGGCCATGCTCTCAGCCTTGAGTCGCGAAGGCTCGCCGACATAGGCCAGAAAATTGGTCAGATCCCACATCGCCTGATCGAACTCCCCAACCGTCATGCTGCCAGGCTGGGTGATCTCTAGAATATCACAGGACGCATAACGCCCCGTGTCGGGATCCATTTCCGCCCCCGCTACCGCCAGATCACTCTGCCCACAGACCTTTTCCTGCACGCCCTGCAGCGGTTCCAGTACATGCGGCATGCCGACCTGGGGGAAGACCGCATTGTTCACGCCCCACGGACGTGACGCATCGCGATAGAAGCTTTTCAGGTAGGTGTAGATCCAGTCAGTGCCGCGCAGACGCGCCTCGAGCGACAGATCCGGTGGCGGCGTGCCGAACCAGCCGGCCGCGTCTTCTTTCTGCATGCCCGTGCGCATGGTGTCATTGATCTTGAGCGCTGGCGAGAGAATCAGATATTGCTCGACCAGGTCCTCGGGCATCCCCAGATCCTCCGCGGCGCGCGAGTAACGCTGATATTGCAGGCCATGACAGCCGAGACAGTAATTGGTGTAAAGCTGCATGCCACGCTGCAGCGAGGGCTGATCATGCAGATCCGGCTGCATCGTCTCCAGCGGCACCGCACTGCTCGCCGCGCTCACCATACCCGACCCCATCAGACTCACTACGGCCAGCAACCCTGCTGCCAGCCCGCGTTTGAGCCACCCCTTTGCCCCACCCATCAGCGCGCTCATCGGCCCGTCACTCTGTCAGGCACCGCAAGCGTCGTCTCGAAGCGCGTATACAGCGGCATCAGTATGAAGAAGGCGAAATATGCCCCGGTCGCCAGCTGCGCGATGATCGTGCGCTCATGCGTGGGCGGCATCACCCCCAGTACGCCCAGCGTCACGAAACTGACCACGAAGATGACGATGGCGATACGCGACAGCCAGCCCTTGTAGCGGATCGAGCGCACCGCCGAGCGATCCAGCCACGGCAGCACGAACAGGATGGCGATTGCCAGCCCCATGACTACCACGCCCCAGAACTTGGCATCCACGCCGAACAGCGGATAATTGACCGCGCGCAACATGGCGTAGAACGGCGTGAAGTACCATACCGGCGCGATGTGCTCGGGCGTCTTGAGCGAATTGGCCGGCTCGAAGTTGGGCGTCTCCAGGAAGTAGCCGCCACCTTCGGGGAAGTAGAAGATCACCGCACAGAACACGAACAGGAAGACGCCGACGCCGACGAGGTCCTTCACCGTGTAATAGGGATGGAACGGAATGCCATCCAGCGGCTGCCCCGCCTCGTCCTTCCTGTCCTTGATCTCGATGCCATCGGGGTTGTTCGAGCCCACCTCGTGCAGCGCCACCAGATGCAGCACCACCAGCCCGACGATCACCAGCGGCAAGGCGATGACATGCAGCGCAAAGAAGCGGTTCAGGGTGATTCCCGAGATCAGATAGTCGCCACGAATCATCTGCGCCAGATCTGCCCCGATGACCGGAATCGCCGTGAACAGCGAGATGATCACCTGCGCCCCCCAGTAGGACATCTGCCCCCAGGGCAGCAGATAGCCCATGAAGGCCTCGGCCATCAGTGCCAGATAGATGCACATGCCGAAGATCCATACCAGCTCGCGAGGCGCACGGTAGGAGCCATAGAGCAGGCCACGGAACATGTGCAGATAGATGACCACGAAGAAGGCCGAGGCGCCGGTGGAATGCATGTAGCGGATCAGCCAGCCGTACTCCACATCGCGCATGATGTACTCGATGGAGGCAAAGGCCTCCTCGGCACTCGGCGTATAGCTCATCGTCAGCCAGATGCCGGTCAATATCTGATTGACCAGCACCAGCAAGGCCAGCGAGCCGAAGAAGTAGAAGAAGTTGAAGTTCTTCGGCGCGTAATAGCCGGTCAGGTGGTCCTGCAGAAACTGGGTGGCCGGCAGACGATCATCGATCCAGCGCATGATGCCGCGCGGCGCCTTGGCACGGTTTGGATTCCCCATCAGGCAGCCTCCTCGTCGACACCCACCACCAGCACCTGCTCACTCTCGTAGCGATGCGGCGGCACCTCCAGATTCGAAGGCGCCGGCACTCCGGTGAAGACTCGCCCGGCGAGATCGAACCTGGACCCATGGCAGGCACACAGATAGCCGCCCGGCCAGTCCGCGCCGAGATCCGCCGCGCCGATCTCGGGACGATAACCAGGTGAGCAGCCCAGGTGCGTGCAGATTCCCACCAACACCACATATTCCGGCTTGATGGAACGCAGCACGGCATCGACATAAGGAGGCTGCTGGGGACGCAGTGACTCGGGGTCCTGCAGCTCTGCGGGAGGGATGGCGCGGATATCGGCGATCATCTCGGGAGTGCGACGCACCACCCACACCGGCTTGCCGCGCCACTCGATGGTCATCTGCTGGCCGGGTGCCAGCCGCGAGATATCCGCCGTGACAGGCGCGCCTGCCGCACGGGCACGCGCACTTGGCTGCCAGGACGCTAGAAAGGGCGTTGCGATACCGACCACCCCTACCGCCCCGACCACGGCAGTTGCGCTGACGAGGAAGCGGCGTCGCCCTCGGTTCACAGCATGATCTGACATTTTATTGTTATCCCCCAAACACTACCGCTTGATGCTGGGCCATCCACTTGCCGAGCATTTGATGCTTGCTTGTATTAAAGGGCAAGAACAGAGCGCTCACAACTCAAGAAAGCCACCTTGACCAAAGCCGCTTTCGTCAATCGTGTAGCAAGACCGCAAAAAAAACGCCCAGCGCCCTTGCGGGCACTGGACGTTCTTGTGGTCGACGCGAGTTCTCTTAACGCTTGGAGAACTGCGGACGACGACGGGCCTTGCGCAGGCCGACTTTCTTACGCTCGACTTCACGGGCGTCACGAGTGACGTAACCGGCGGCGCGAAGGGCCGGACGGAAGTCTTCGTTGTAAGCCATCAGGGCACGAGTGATGCCGTGACGGATAGCGCCGGCCTGGGCAGAACCACCACCACCAGCAACAGTGACGTAGACGTCGAACTGTTCGGTAGTTTCGGTCAGCTCGAGCGGCTGACGAACAACCATGCGGCCTGTCACACGACCGAAGTAGTCGTTCAGGTCACGCTGGTTGACGGTGATTTTGCCGGTGCCCGGCTTCAGGAAGACGCGCGCGGTAGAAGTCTTGCGGCGCCCGGTACCGTAGTGCTGCTGTGTCATGGCGATGCTTCCCTCAGATGTTCAGTTCTTGCGGCTGCTGCGCAGCGTGCGGATGCTCGGAGCCAGCATAGACTTTCAGCTTGGACTGCATGGCACGACCCAGCGGGCCCTTCGGCAGCATGCCCTTGACAGCCAGTTCGATCACGCGCTCAGGCTTGTGCTCGATCATCTGGTTGAAGTTCATGGAGCGCAGGCCGCCCGGGTAACCGGTGTGACGGTAGTAGGTCTTGGCTTCTGCCTTGCGACCGGTCACAGCGACTTTCTCGGCGTTGATGACGACGATGTAATCGCCAGTATCAACGTGCGGAGTGTACTCGGCTTTATGCTTGCCGCGCAGGCGACGAGCAATTTCGGTAGCCATACGGCCCAGCGTCTTGCCGGCTGCGTCGACGACGAACCAGTCACGCTGGACGGACTGCGGCTTAGCAGTAAACGTCTTCATGGATGAATCACCTATAGTCGGGTCTTGCACTTGTGTGCGCGACCAATCCCTATTTTTCTTGGTTGTCCGACGTCTGGCAGCGAGCGGCATGCTGCTTGCGCAGTCACTGACCTCTCATCTCCAGACTGCCCTCGCCCATCAGGAGTGAATGACTCAGGATGGCTCGAGAACCGGTCAACAGTTCGAGCGAGCGCGCATTGTACATGTCATGCCCGCCTACCACAAAGGCTATTTTGCCCTTGCCGCAGGTCTCACGGCTTGTGCGGCAGCGCGAGATACTCACGCGATTGCATTTCCTGCAGACGTGACAGCGTGCGCTGGAATTCAAAATCCAGATTGCCGCCGGTGTAGAGGTCCTCGACGGGCGTCGCGGCGCTCATCAGCAGTTTTACGCCACGGTCATAGAACTCATCGACCATGTTGATGAAACGACGCACCTGGTCGTCACTGTCGCGCCCCATCTGCGGCACCTCGGACACCAGCACGGTGTGGAACTCACGTGCCAGCTCGATGTAGTCATTCTGGCTACGCGGGCCATCACACAGCTCGTCGAAGTGGAACCACACCACGTCTTCATGGCGACGCAGGGCGTGCAGCACGCGGTGATTGATGCTCAGACCTTCATCGGCATGGCCTTCGGCACCGGCGATGGAGCGGAATTCCCGCGCCAGCCGCGCGGCACTGTCATCGCCCAGCGGGCTATGGAAGAGCTCAGCGTGCTCCAGCGCGCGCAGACGGTAGTCGATGCCCGAATCGACGTTGACCACCGTGCAGTGACGCTTGACCAGGTCGATCGCCGGGAGGAAGCGCGCCCGCTGCAGACCGTCCTTGTAGAGGTCGTCCGGCACGATATTGGAGGTCGCGACCAGCACCACGCCCTGCTTGAACAGCTCTTCGAACAGGGTGGCGAGAATCATCGCATCGGTGATGTCCTTGACGAAGAATTCGTCGAAGCAGATCACGCGCGCCTCGACGGCGAACTTGGCCGCCACCAGAGTCAACGGGTTCTTCTCGCCCTTGTAGTGGCCAAGCTCGTTGTGGACACGCTGCATGAAGCGGTGGAAGTGCGTGCGCATCTTGTCGGCAAACGGCAGGCTCTCGTAGAAGGTATCGACGAGATAGGTCTTGCCACGCCCCACGCCGCCCCAGAAGTAGAGGCCCATGATCTCGGGCGCTTCATCGACAGGCGCCGTGCGTGACGGCTTGCCGAACAGACGACGCACCTTGGAGCCCAGCCCGCCGCCCCCCGTCGCGTCGGACACCTTGTCAGGAGTCTGACGCGGCGTGCGCACGAGGTCGTCGTAGAGACGCTGCAGATGGCGGACCGCATCTTCCTGGGCGGCATCGTAGGCAAAGTCATCACGCTTGAGGTCTGCCTGGTACTTCTCGAGAGGCGTCGGTGCTGGCATTGAGAAACCCGCTGCAGGTCAGGCGCCACGCACTGGCGCACGCCTGACATGAAAAGAACAAGAACACGCCTGACCCGACACGGCGGGCAGGCAAGAACGAAATTGCGCGGCATTATACGCCTTGATGGCCGCTTTACCCACTCGCCGGCCAGCAATCGGCTGTGCGAGGTGGCTTTCACCGCGCTCATCACTCGCAAGGCATTGGCTGGTATCCACCCACACCCCACCGGCTGCGACGACAGGCGACCAAGGTCGCGCGCCGAGTGAATTGACGCATCGCTGTACCACACCGATATAATGGCGCGTGGACGCTTTCGAAACGCAAGCGGCACGAAAGACTGAGCCAGGAAAGACCAAGGCAAGAAGGACAGCGGAAAGCGGCGCTGACCTGCTGGACACCAGACCGATCCCGAGATCGGCGTGATGGAACATCATTGAATACCGGCATCGTATCTCAGCGCTACCATGCCCCAGCGGTGACGATCACCGCAGTCGTGACACAAGGAGAGCGACGTGAACGAGAGCAACATTGACTGGATCCTGGCCATTGCCTGTTTTCTGGCTGGCATCGGTATCGGCGCCTTGTGCTACCACCTGCTGAATGCCAACGTGGCCCGCAATCAGAAGACCCGCCAGAAGCTGGCTGAGCGCGAGCTGGAGCTGACCCAGTTCCGCGATGCCCTCAATGACCACTTCTCCAAGGCCAGCGACCTGACCGACCAGATCCAGCGTGCCGGCAATGAGCTGCGCCAGCACCTGGCCACTGGCGCCATCGCGCTGTGCGATGACAGCCAGCTCAAGCGCCGCCTGCTGGACACCGACACCACGCCGGACGACAGCGAGACCGACAAGGTCGACCTGCCGCGGGATTACGCCGACAACCGCGGCACCCTGTCAGAGGACTTCGGCCTGAAGCCGCAACCGAGTGAAGGCGAGACTCCGGCCACCAACCCGCCGCGTATCTGATCGTTTGCTGTCGTGAACATTTCACGGCATCTGACAACGACAACGGCCACCTCGAGAGGTGGTCGTTGTCGTTTCCGGCATCAGATGTCACGCCGGGTTGTCGATATCCACGAAGCGGTGCTCCACACCATGCTCGGCGGCCAGCCATTCGCCCAGGGCACGCACACCGTCACGCTCGGTCGCATGATGCCCCGCCGCGAAGTAGGTCACTCCCTCTTCACGGGCGCTATGGGTGGTGCGCTCGGAAATCTCGCCCGAGAGGAAGGCATCGACGCCGGCCTCGATGGCCAGACCGATATAGTCCTGAGCGCCGCCGGTGCACCAGGCAATGCGCTTGATGGGGCGATCATGACCGGCCACCACCAGCACCTCACGCCCGAGACGCCGACTGAACTCGGCCCCCAGCGCGGCGCTGTCCAGCCCTTCCACCTCAGCGGCCAGGCGCCCGACATGCACCAGACCACGCCCGGGCACGCCATCCAGACAACCTTCACTGACCAGCCCCAGACGCTCGGCCAGCTGGGCGTTGTTGCCCAGGGTCGGATGCGCATCCAACGGTAGGTGGAAAGCCGCCAGATTGATGTCATTGGCCAGCAAGGTCTTGAGGCGCCGACGCTTCATGCCGGTGATCTGGGCCGGTTCGTTCTTCCAGAAGTAGCCGTGGTGCACCAGCACCAGGTCGGCCTGCCAGGCGATCGCCTCATCGAGCAGCGCCTGACTGGCCGTCACGCCGGTCATCACCCGGCGCACCTCACGACGCCCCTCCACCTGCAAGCCATTGACGGTATAGTCCTTGAAGGCCTGCGCCTCCAGACAGCCATCCAGTGCCTTCATCAGCGTGTCACGATCAGCCATTGGGCCTCCAGCAGTCAGAATCATCGAGTGTTACACTGGCGAGCATTGTAACGGCGCATCGGCGCCATGTAAGCGTGTCGCGCCTTGACCGGGGCCATCCCTTCGCGTTGGCACGCGGACTATCAGGCTATCCATCTTCATGTCCGCAGCATCGCGTCGATGCGCAGACTTTTCATCAGGTAATCCGATGCCCCGTTCTCTTCGCAGTACACTGCTCCCGCTACTATGGCCCGTCGTCACCGGCGTCCTGCTGGCCGTCGTCGTGCTGGACCGCTTTCCGACGCTGGGCCTGGGCGAGCCCGCCCCGCAGCAGAGCGAGCAGGCAGGCAACACCCCCTATCCGAGCCCGTCACGGAACTCCGCCGCCAATCAGCAGGTACTGCCGCCTCCGAGCCTGACGCTGTCAGCGGCGCAGCGCGAAGAGTCGGCAGACCCGGTACTGCGTGAAGCACCGCCGCTGCAGCGCAACAGCGGCCCGGCCAGCTATCAGGCCGCAGTGGACGCTGCCGCACCGGCGGTGGTCAACATCTACTCCTCGCGCGAGATCAAGGACGACAGCAAGCATCCGCTGATGTCCGATCCCTTCTTCAACCAGTTCTACGGGGAGGACGCCCTGCGCAGCCAGCGCATGCTGTCGAGCCTGGGCTCCGGCGTCATTCTCTCCAGTGACGGCTATATCCTGACCAACAACCACGTCATCCAGGGCGCCGACCAGATTCAGGTCGCCCTGCGCGATGGCCGCGAGACATTCGCCAAGGTCGTGGGCGTGGACCCGGAATCCGACCTCGCGGCACTCAAGATCGATCTCGACAACCTGCCCACCGTCGCGATCGCCGATTCCGCCCAGGTCCATGTCGGCGATGTCTCGCTGGCGATCGGCAACCCCTTCGGGGTCGGCCAGACGGTCACCATGGGCATCATCTCGGCCACCGGGCGCAACCATCTTGGCCTGAACGCCTATGAAGACTTCATCCAGACCGATGCCGCGATCAACCCCGGCAACTCCGGCGGCGCGCTGATCAACACCGACGGCTCACTGGTCGGCATCAATACCGCCATCTATTCGCGCTCCGGCGGCTCGCAGGGCATCGGCTTCGCCATCCCCGCCAACCTGGCGCGCGACATCCTCGAATCGCTGGTCGATCACGGTCGCGTGATTCGTGGCTGGCTGGGCCTGGAAGTGCAGGAACTGACGCCGTCGCTGGCGCACTCCTTCGGCCTGAGCGCCCCGCAAGGCGTGGTGGTGGCCGCCGTACTGCGTGACGGCCCTGCCGCACGCGCCGGCCTGCGTCCGGGCGATATCCTGACCGCCATCGGCGGCAAGCGCCTGCTGGATGCACGCCTGGCCATGGCCGACATCGCCGCCGTCAAACCCGGCAATGCGCTGGAACTGCGCCTGCTGCGTGACGGCAAGACACTGGACATCGACGTCAAGGTCGGCGAGCGCCCGATTCCCGACAACACGCCGGCGGCCGCCGAACCGACCCTGCAGGACAAGGACTGAGCCAGAGTATCGGCGCGACGCCTTGAGCAGAACACCCGCTCCATGATGAAAGAAGCCCCGCGACGGTGTCCGTCGCGGGGCTTCTTTTACTGACCAGACAAGGCTCAGTCTCAACCTCAGTCGAGAATGCGATTCTCGGCACTGCGCGCATGCGCCGTCAGTGACTCGCCGTGTGCCAGCACCGAGGCTGTACGCCCGAGCACTGACGCGCCTTCCGGCGAGCACTGGATCAGCGAGGAACGCTTCTGGAAGTCATAGACGCCCAGCGGCGAGGAGAAGCGCGCGGTGCCGGAGGTCGGCAGCACGTGGTTCGGCCCGGCGCAGTAATCGCCCAGCGCCTCGGAGGTGTGCGAGCCCATGAAGATGGCGCCGGCGTGACGCACGCCCTCGACCCACTCCTCGGGATTCGCCACCGAAAGCTCCAGGTGCTCCGGCGCGATGCGGTTGGTCAGCTCCAGCGCCTGCTCCGGCCCGCTGACGCGAATCAGGGCACCGCGCTCACGCAGCGAGGTCAGGATGATCTCGGCGCGCTCCATGGTCGGCGCCAGGCGCTCGATGGAGGCCTCGACGGCGGCCAGGTGCTCGTCATCCCACCCGATCAGGATCGCCTGAGCATCTTCGTCATGCTCGGCCTGGGAGAACAGGTCCATCGCCAGCCAGTCCGGGTCGGTCACACCATCGCTGACCACCAGAATCTCGGACGGTCCGGCGATCATGTCGATACCGACCTGACCGAACACCGCACGCTTGGCAGTCGCCACGTAGATGTTGCCGGGGCCGACGATCTTGTCGACCCGCGGCACGCTCTCGGTGCCATAGGCCAGCGCCGCCACGGCCTGGGCGCCGCCGATGGTGAAGACACGGTCGATACCCGCCAGGTGCGCCGCGGCCAGCACCAGCTCATTGACCACGCCGTCCGGCGTCGGCACGACCATGATGATCTCGCGTACGCCCGCGACATGCGCCGGAATCGCATTCATCAGCACGGAAGACGGATAGGCCGCCTTGCCGCCCGGCACGTAGATCCCGGCACGGTCCAGCGGCGTGACCTTCTGGCCCAGCAGGCTGCCGTGCTCGTCCTTGAAGGACCAGCTTTCCGGCTTCTGGTGCTTGTGATAGACACGCACACGCTCGGCAGCCACGGCCAGCGCCTCGCGCTGATCCGCCGGCAGGTCGGTATAGGCCTGGGCCAGACGCTCGGCACCGATGACCAGCTCGGCCATGTTCGAGACATTCAGGCGGTCGAAGCGATTGGAGAACTCCACCAGCGCCGCATCGCCTTCCTGCTTGACGCGCGCGAGGATGTCGGTGACTCGATGCTGAACCTCTGCATCGGACACGCCTTCCCATGACAGCAAGCGGTCCAGGCGGGCGGTAAAATCGGTATCACGGCTATCAAGCCGGTTGATCAAGGTATCCATGCGAACCTCTTTTCTCATTGCTTGGCAGAGAAGGCTGAACCGGACGGGCTCTGTCCAGCGCCTGCCCGCATCATCTTGAAAAGCATCGTGATGAGCAGGGGGCGGCAGCTGGCGTTTCGAGTGTCATCTTCTGCCACGGTCATCTATGCGACCTTGGGTATCCATAGGACCGATGCCAACAGCACGTCGCCATCACGCCTCGCGGCGAGCTTCCACGGCCTGACGCAGGCGATCGATCAACGGCTTGAGACGATCGTGCTTCATTGTCATGGCGGCCTTGTTGACCACCAGACGCGTGCTGATGTCGGTGATCAGCTCGCGCGGCTCCATGCCGTTGGCGCGCAGGGTGTTGCCGGTGTCGACGATATCGACGATCTCGTCGGCCAGGTTCATCAGCGGGGCCAGTTCCATCGCGCCGTAAAGCTTGATGACTTCGGCCTGGATGCCCTGCTCGGCGTAATAGCGACGCGCGACATCGACGAACTTGGTCGCGACACGGCGGCGAGCGCCCTGCTGCTGCTGACCGACGACACCGGCGGTCATCAGGCGGCACTTGGCGATTTCCAGGTCCAGCGGCTCGTACAGGCCTTCGGCACCATGCTCGAGCAGCACGTCCTTGCCGGCGATCCCGAGATCGGCCGCGCCCAGCTGCACGTAGGTCGGCACGTCGGTGGCACGAATGATGACCAGCTTGACGTCCGGCAGATTGGTATCGAAGAGCAGCTTGCGGCTCTTGTCGAGATCTTCCAGCGGCTCGATGCCAGCGTCAGCCAGCAGCGGCAGGGTTTCCTTGAGGATACGCCCCTTGGAGAGGGCGACGACCAGTTGCTTGCTCATGGGGTATTCGCCCGTGCTTGTACGTAGGAATTCGGCACGCGCTGTCGGTCAATCAACACCGACAGCGCGAGGTGGGCCACTGATCAGCCGGCGGAGCGACGAATGATCACGTTCAGCCCGGACAGCTTCTCTTCGATGCACTCGTAACCGCGGTCGATGTGATAGATGCGATCAACCATGGTCTCGCCGTCGGCGACGGTCGCCGCGATCACCAGCGAGGCAGAGGCGCGCAGGTCCGTCGCCATCACCGGCGCGCCGGACAGGCGCTCGGTGCCGGTCACGACCGCGGTGTTGCCCTCGAGCGCGATGTGGGCGCCCATGCGGTTGAGCTCCTGCACGTGCATGAAGCGGTTCTCGAAGATGGTCTCGATCACGGTGCTGGTGCCTTCCGCGACCGCATTCATCGCCACGAACTGGGCCTGCATGTCGGTGGGGAATGCCGGGTACGGCGCCGTACGGATATTGACCGCCTTCGGGCGCTTGCCGTGCATGTCCAGCTCGATCCAGTCATCACCGGTGGTGATGGTGGCGCCGGCTTCTTCCAGCTTGGCCAGTACGGCGTCCAGGGTGTCGGCACGCGTACGCGTGACACGCACCTTGCCGCGCGAGGCAGCCGCCGCGACCAGGAAGGTGCCGGTCTCGATGCGGTCCGGCATGACGGAGTATTCACAACCGTGCAGCTTCTCGACACCGTCGATGACGATGGTGTCGGAGCCCTGGCCCGTGATCCTGGCGCCCATCGCGATCAGGCACTCGGCCAGATCGACGACTTCCGGCTCACGCGCGGCGTTTTCCAGCACGGTGCGGCCATCGGCCAGGGTCGCGGCCATCAGCAGGTTCTCGGTACCGGTGACGGTCACGACGTCAAAGACGATACGCGCGCCTTTCAAGCGGCCACCCGGCGCCTTGGCGCGGATGTAGCCATTCTCGACCGTGATCTCGGCCCCCATCGCCTCAAGGCCACGGATGTGCAGATCCACCGGACGCGAGCCGATGGCGCAGCCGCCCGGCAGCGAGACCTCGGCACTACCGAAGTGCGCCAGCAGCGGGCCCAGCACCAGAATCGAGGCACGCATCTTCTTGACCAGGTCGTAGGGCGCGTGACAATGCTCGACCTTGGAGCCATCGAGCTGCACGGTCATGTTGTCGCCCATCACCGGCTCGACGCCCATGCGCCCGAGCAGCTCGAGGCTGGTCGTGATGTCCTGCAGATGCGGCAGGTTGCTGATGGTCACGGGGCCTTCCGACAGCAGCGTGGCTGCCAGAATGGGCAGTGCCGAATTCTTGGCGCCGCTGGCCCAGACTTCCCCGTTGACCGGCCCGTTGCCAGTGATGATCAGCTTATCCATGAAATGTTCCGGTCAACCCTGAGCGTTGCCGGCGGCAGCTTCGAACTGCGCCGGGGTATAGGTACGAATGCTGATGGCATGCAGCGCGCCAGAGCGGATCTCGTCATTGAGTGCGGAGTAGACCAGCTGCTGGGCCTTGACGCGACTCAGCTCGGCAAAGACATCCCCCACGGCGACGACCTGGAAATTGCAGCCCTCACCCTGGATATGAAAATCGACGTTCTCGATACGAGCCTCGAGCAGGGCCTTGACATCATTCGGTTGCATGACGGGCGATGACTCCTTCGCGGTACATGTCGGGATCGTGGCAGGGAATCCTTGCGCGACGATCGATGCGATATGACCGCACATGGTAATCAAAAGCGCGCGGGAACGCGATTGGCAGTCAATCGCTGCCTCCACGTTGCCGCGCGCATGAATGGCGATTAGGACAAGCCTCTAGCATCCAGCAAAGCGGTGCAGCCTGACAGACAATCAGGCCACCGCTGGCTCAGGACGTCTCGAGTGACAGCGGGGGCTCTGCGCTGATCTCAGCGACATTCAGCCCCGGCAGCAGGTTTTCCAGTCCGGAGACTGCCGCCAGTCGGCTCAAGGCGGGGGACAGCGCGAGATGAGTGACATGCCCACCATGCTCCGCCAGATGGCGCTGCCACTCGAGCAGCACGCTCAGGGTAGCGGTGCTGGCGCTATCCACGCCGCAGAGATCGATGGAAACCCCATCATCGCGGCGCCCCAGCCATTTCCTGCCGGAATCCGCCAGCTCTGCGGCATTGTCGAAATCCGGCTGGCCACTCAGGCTCAACCGTGCGTCACCGGCTTCCAGCGTGACGCCCTCGCGATCGAAGAGAGTTTTCATGGTCATGGCGACGACAGGGCTCAACCGTTGCCCTGATCCCCCTCACCCTTCTCGAGGTCGACATCCGGCTGCCAGCCCTTGATGACGGCATCGATGTCGCGGCCGTTGTCACGCATGGCCTGGTCGAACTGGTTACGGAAGGTCAGGCCCAGGTTGACGCCATTGACGATCACGTTGACCACCTTCCACTCGTCGTTGCGCAGACGCATGGAATAGGCCACCGGGTAGACCTTGCCCTTGGTATCGACCACGTCCATGTAGACGGTGTCCTGGTCTTCATAGCGACGCTCGCCTTCGCTGTCCTTCACGTCCAGCCTGGCGTAATCGAAACTCACCAGACCCTTGGCATAGGTGCCGATCAGGGTGTCATGGAAGACCTTGGAGAATTCGGTGCGCTGCTCAGGAGAGGCGCCCTTGAAGTACTTGCCCATCACACTGGCGGCGATATAGCGATAATCCACCACCGGCTTCAGCGCGGAATCCACCAGGCTTTCCAGCTCGTCGACGTTGTCCTTGTAGTAGCTCTCGCGGCTATCGATCTTGGTGGTCAGGCCCTCGACCGTGTCGCGCAGCAGCACGTCCGGCTCCTGCGGGGCGGCCATGGCCAGCGGGCTCAGCGCCATCAGGGCGGACAGGCTCAGCACGCTCAACGGACGAAACAGCTTCTTGAGGCTAGAGGTCATCAGGGTTGCTCCTTGAAAATGTGCATCGTGCTGGAACGCGAAGCTGCAAGCACCGAATCAGGTCTTTCGGCGTATTACACGCATGCGCCGGGTGCCCGGGCTTCGATAAACAGCGCTTCGAGAATCAGCGCTTCCAGAATCAGCTCTTCGAAAAATTGGACACGAACTGCTGGATCAACTCCTCCAGCACCAGTGCAGACTGGGTATCGCGAATGGTGTCGCCGTCCTCCAGCACGTCCGGGTCTCCCCCGGTACTCAGGCCGATGTACTGCTCGCCCAGCAGGCCGGACGTCAGGATGGCGGCGGTGGTGTCCTTGCTCAGCTTGCCACGCAGGCTGCTGTCCAGCTTCATCGTGACACGGGCGTCAAACCACTTCGGGTCCAGCTCGATCTTCTCGACGCTGCCGACGGCAACACCTGCCATCGTGACCTTTGACCGCGCCTTGAGGCTTCCGATCCCTGAGAAGTTGGCATTGAGCACGAAGGTGTCATCGGCCTGCTGGAACGTGACGCCGCTGACACGCAGCCCCAGGAAGACCATTCCCAGGAAACCAGCGAGTATGAACAGGCCCACGCCGAACTCGAGCATGCGGGTACGTTTCATCAAATCTCTCCGAACATGACGGCCGTGAGGACAAAGTCGAGTCCCAGCACCGCCAAAGATGAATAAACCACGGTACGTGTGGTGGCGCGCGAAATGCCTTCCGAGGTAGGGATCAGGTCATAGCCCTGGAAGACGGCGATCCAGCTGACCACCAGCCCGAAGACCAGTGACTTGATGACGCCATTCATGACATCACCGATGAAATCGACGTTCGACTGCATGCTGCTCCAGTAGGCGCCCTCGTAGATGCCCAGCCAGTCGACCCCCACCAGCTTGCCGCCCCAGATCCCCACGACACTGAAGCCGATGGTCAGCAGCGGCAGCGAGACGAACCCGGCCCACAGGCGCGGCGCGACGATGCGCTTGAGCGGATCGACGCCGATCATCTCCATGCTGGTCAACTGCTCGGTGGCCTTCATAAGGCCGATCTCCGCCGTCAGCGCCGACCCCGCACGCCCGGCGAACAGCAAGGCCGCGACCACAGGTGCCAGCTCACGCAGCAGTGACAGCGACACCATCTGCCCCAGCGCCTCCTCGGCACCGAAACCGACCAGAATGGTGTAGCCCTGCAGCGCCAGCACCATGCCGATGAACAGCCCCGAGACCAGCACGATGGCCAGCGACAGCACACCGACGAAGTGCATCTGCCGCATCCACAGGCCGATGCCCTCACGGGACGGGATGCCGATACCGGCCTGCACCAGCAGCATGCCGGCACGCCCGATGGCCGCGATCACGTCGATGCTGCTGCGGCCCAGTGACGTGATGGCCCCGAGCGGGCCACGATTCAGACCACTCATGACTCTCTCCTGCGGGTTGCCGCTTCGCGACCATCGAGAATGTCGCCGGCGAAGTCCGGGGCGGGGTAATGGAAGGGCACCGGGCCATCCGGCTTACCGTGGATGAACTGGGCCACGCGCGGGTCCGATTCGGCGTTCAGCGCCTCGGGGGTACCCTGCGCCATCACCTTGCCATCGGCGATCACATAGACGTAATCGGCGATGGTCAGCGTTTCCTTGATGTCGTGCGAGACCACCAGCGCCGTCATGCTCAGCGCATCGTTGAGGCGCCGGATCAGATTGACCAGCACGCCCATCGAGATGGGGTCCTGCCCGGCGAACGGCTCGTCGTACATGATGAGGTCCGGGTCCAGCGCGATGGCTCGCGCCAGCGCGACACGCCGTGTCATGCCGCCGGAGAGTTCGGCCGGCATCAGTTCACGCGCGCCGCGCAGCCCGACGGATTCGAGCTTGATCAGCACGATGTCACGAATCATCGCATCGGGGAGGTCGGTGTGGACGCGCAACGGGAAGGCGACGTTCTCGAACACGCTCAGGTCGGAGAACAGGGCACCGCTCTGAAACAGCATGCCCATGCGACGGCGCATGCGAAACAGCTCGCGCCGCGACAGGCCATGCACGTGCAACCCGGCGATCTCGACGCGCCCCGCCGAGGGCGTCAACTGGCCGCCGATCAACTTGAGCAGTGTCGTCTTGCCGGTACCGGAAGGCCCCATGATGGCGGTTATCTTGCCACGCGGGATCTTGAGGTCGATGCCGGAGAATATCTCGCGTTCTCCACGGGTGAACCGCAGGCCTTCGACACGAATCAGGGCGTCATCGAGATTGATCTCGCCTGCCGCGCCGCGTGAAGAAGCCTGCGCATCCTGGCCGTCCGCACCCGTCCGGGTTGCGGTCTGACCGGGCAAATCAGTCATAGAAGCATCCGCTGTGAGGGACCTTCGCCGTGACAAGCCACACGCAGTCGGCTCGTGAACAGGACGAATGTCCGAGTCATGGGATCCAAGGATCAAGTTAGTTAGCGAACATCGTATCCGAACCCACCCCTGCGCCGCCAGTCTCATCAAGGCAACAGAGCCGTGCCGCGGGGAGCGACACGGTCAGCAATGCGCTCAACAATGGGAACACGGCCACTGCCTTGCAAAGGATTGGGGGGATGCGTTTAATGGCGCGGTTCCCGGCGATACGCCACCGCCCTGCCCCCTGCCCCGAGAGTTCTGATGCTATATCCCATCCTCGCAGTCGTCATCGGCCTGATTGGCCTTGTCTGGAGTGCTGATCGCTTCATCGAAGGAGCCGCGGCCACTGCGTGGCGCGCCGGGATGAGCAAACTGCTGATCGGGATGACGATCGTCTCGGTCGGCACCTCTGCCCCCGAGATCGTCGTCTCCATCATGGCCTCTCTTGATGGCACTCCGGATATCGCGACCGGCAATGCGCTTGGCTCCAACATCGCCAATATCGGCCTGGTGCTCGGCGTCACGGCGCTGATCGCCCCGATTCCGGTGCATTTCGGGCTGGTGCGCCGCGAGCTGCCGCTGCTGCTGGCGGCCACGGCGCTGGGCGGTTATGCGCTGTCCAACAGCGGGCTTGAGCGTCTCGATGGCATCCTGTTGCTGGCCCTGCTGGTCTTCACGCTGGTGTGGCTGTTCAAGGTCGACTCGCCAAGCGAGACGGAAAGCCAGGATGACGTACCCGAGATGAGCACCGGACGCGCCATCTTCTGGCTACTGGTCGGTCTGACGGTATTGATCGCCAGCTCGCGTGCGCTGGTGTGGGGGGCGACCGACATCGCCCAGGCACTCGGCGTGCCGGAATTGATCATCGGCCTGACCGTGATCGCCATCGGCACCAGCCTGCCGGAACTGGCCGCCAGCGTGGCCAGCGCCCTCAAGCGCCATCACGACATCGCCATCGGCAACGTCATCGGCTCCAACCTGTTCAACATCCTTGCCGTGCTGCCCGTGCCGGGCCTGCTGGCGCCGGGTCCGGTGGATGGCAGCGCCATCAGCCGTGACTATCCGGTGATGCTGGGGCTGACGCTGCTGCTGGCCGCGTTGCTCATCTGGCAGCGCCGTGGGCGCATCGGCCGTGGCCCGGGTGTTATCCTGCTCGCCGGCTATCTGGCCTACACGGCCTGGCTTGCCATCAGCCTGACTCGCTGACGGCAGCGTCTTCATCATCGTTTGCCACGCCGCCGCGCGGGATACACGCCCTTTCCGCGCGGCCTGAGCCCTGGCCAACCACAGGCAACAATTCGATCATGACAGAGCCTTCCAGCACTCCACACGCCACCGCACCTGGCGCCTCAGCATCCAGCCAGTCCGCCGCCGCTGATGAGACTCCGGCCAGCCAGGCGGATTTTCGCGCCAGCGCCCGTCGCACCTTCGCCATCGAAGAGGCGGCCATCGCCGCGCTCGAAAGCCATCTCGATGACGACTTCGACCGCGCCTGTCAGCTGATGCTCGCCACCAAGGGCCGCGTCATCGTGACCGGCATGGGCAAATCCGGCCATGTCGCCAGCAAGATCGCCGCCACCCTGGCCAGCACCGGCACCCCGGCCTTCTTCGTCCACCCCGGTGAAGCCAGCCATGGCGACCTGGGCATGATCACGCCGGCCGATGTGGTACTGGCGCTGTCCAACTCCGGAGAGACCGCCGAAGTCACTGCGCTGCTGCCGCTCTTGAAGCGCATGGGCACCCCGCTGGTCTCGATGACCGGCAAACCCGGCTCGACCCTGGCGCGTGATGCCGAGGCGCATCTGGACACCAGCGTTGCCCAGGAAGCCTGTCCGCTGAACCTGGCACCCACCGCCTCGACCACCGCTGCGCTGGTGATGGGCGACGCCCTGGCAGTGGCACTGCTGGAGGCCCGCGGATTCACTGCCGAGGAATTCGCCCTTTCCCACCCGGGCGGCAGCCTGGGTCGCCGCCTGCTGCTGCGAGTCCAGGACGTGATGCATCATGGCGACGCCCTGCCGCGCGTGGCACTCGGCAGCCCGCTGCGCGATGCGCTGCTCGAGATCACACGTCAAGGCATGGGCTTCACCTGCGTGATCGATGGTGACGACCACCTGGTCGGCGTCTATACCGATGGTGACCTGCGCCGCACACTCGACCAGCACGGCGATCTGCGCGCGCTGAAGGTCGATGATGTCATGACCCGCGGCGGCAAGACCGTGCGTGCCAGCATGCTGGCTGCCGAAGCGGTGCGTATCATGGAAGAAAACCGCATCAGCGTTCTGGTAGTCTGTGACGAGGATGAGCACCCCATCGGAGCCATCCATATGCACGGCCTGCTGGCCAGCGGCGTGATCTGAACTCCCGCGGGCGTTCGCTGTCTCTGTTCGACGGCAGATCGTCCCGACAGTAGACGCTACCGCTCAACGCCCATCAGCGCCGTTCACAGGACAGCGTCAAGCATGCACGGAGTGCGAGGAGAAAGACCATGAGCGACACGAATTCCCTGAGCGAAGAATATCCGCAGGACATCATCGACCGCGCACGCCGCGTGCGCCTGCTGGCGCTGGATGTCGATGGCGTGCTCACCGACAACCGCCTGCACTACGATGCCAACGGTGTCGAGACCAAGTCCTTCCACGTCCAGGATGGCCATGGCCTCAAGCTGGTGCTGCGCAGTGGCGTTCGCGTCGCGCTGATCACCGGCCGCAGCTCACCGATGGTCGAGCGTCGCGCCAAGGAATTGGGCATTCAGGATGTCATCCAGGGCCGTGAAGACAAGCTGGTCGCGCTGACCGACCTGTGCCGCGAGCACGGGATCGAGCTGGAAGAGGTCGCCTATTGTGGCGATGACCTGCCGGACCGCGAGGCCATTCGTCGTGTCGGTCTCGGCGTCAGCGTGCCCAACGCCATGGCCTACGTGATGAGCGAGGCCAACTGGGTCACCTCACGCCAGGGCGGCGATGGCGCCGTACGCGAGCTCTGTGATCTGCTGCTCAAGGCACAGGGCCACTGGGCCTCGGTGCTGGATACCTACCTGCAGGAGTCGCGCCCCTGATGTTACGTCTGCCCCGCCCTTCTCCGCGTCTCTGGCTGATGCTGCTGTTGCTGCTCGTCGGTGGCGTGCTGGCGCTGATCGAGCAGCGCAACAGCCTGGAATCGACCGTCAATGTCGAGGTCGACAGCAGTGAGCCGGATTACTATCTCGACGGGGCAGACATGACACGCTTCGATGCGCGCGGCGTGGCGATCCAGTCCATGAGCTCGCCGCATATCGAGCATACGCCAGGCGATGACGTGACCCGGGCGCAGACCCCGAAGATTCGCACCAACGACAGTGAAGACCGCCGCTGGTATGCCACGGGGGACAGTGGCGTGTTGAGCGCCGGCGGCGACACCTTCACTCTCGAGGGCAATGCCAGACTGCGCCAGCCCGATGACCGCTGGACCCTCGATACCGATGTTCTGCACTACAGCCGTGATCAGAATCGCGCCTGGAGTGACGTGCCGGTCGTGATCACCCAGAATGGCCAGCATGTCGAAAGCGACAGCTTCAGCGCCGACCTCTCCCGGGATTCCGCCGTGCTGCAGGGCCGCGTGCGCAGCGTCCTGCAACCCGGCACGGGCCAGAGCGAGGCCAGCAAGGAAGCCGAGCGCATCGACTCGGGCACCGACAGCACCACTACCGATGACGGGCGCATCAACAGCACCTTCGAGGCAGCGCCTGCCAGCGGTGAATGAACCTGCCGGGCTGGCCGTCGCGCCATGACCCGCGCCGCAACACCTTCTTCCCTGCCGCTCGATGGCATCATTGCTCGGGCGGCGACCCCGTCATGCCAAGGAGCCACCATGACCTCCCCGACTCGCAAGCCCTTGACGGCCTGTCGCCAGACCCTCAACAGCGGTGTCATGGCGCTCTGCCTGGCACTGGGCATGTCCACCTTCGCCCCGGCCTCCATGGCGCTGGACAGCGATGCCAGCCAGCCGATCAACATCGCCGCGGACGCCCTGTCTCTCGATGACAAGGCCGGCACAGCCACCTACACCGGCCAGGTGGAGATGCGCCAGGGCAGCATGAAGCTCGATGCCAGCCGCGTCGATATCAGCCGCGCCGGCAGCGGCGAGATCTCGCTGGTCAAGGCCACCGGCAAGCGTGCCTACCTGGAACAGCAACCCGCACCCGACGAGAAGCTGGTCAAGGGCTGGGCCGACACCATCCGCTATCATGCGCTGGAGCGCCGCGTGGAGCTGGTCGGCAATGCGCGTCTCGAGAAAGGCGATGACACCTTCGAAGGCGGCTACGTGGAGTATTTCCTCGACAAGCGCCAGGTGAACGCCAACAACAGCAAGACGGCACAGCAGACCGAAGGCGGTCGCGTACACATGACTTTGACGCCGCGCGGCGCCAATGCCAGCAAGGAAAACTGAGTCATGACTGCTGCTACCCCGCGTACGCTGAGCGCTCGCCATCTGGCCAAGGCCTACAAGGGCCGCAAGGTGGTCAAGGACATCTCGCTTGAGATCCGCCAGGGTGACATCGTCGGCCTGCTGGGCCCCAACGGCGCCGGCAAGACGACCTCGTTCTACATGATCGTCGGGCTGGTGCGCGCCGATGCCGGCAACGTCTCCATCGACGACAAGGACCTTTCCGCTGCCGCCATGCATCAACGCGCACGCGCCGGCATCGGTTATCTGCCGCAGGAGGCGTCGATCTTCCGCAAGCTGTCGGTGGCCGACAACATCATGGCGATTCTGGAAACCCGCAAGGATCTGGATCGCAATGGCCGCAAGGCACGTCTTGAAGAGTTGCTCGAGGAATTCAGCATCACGCATATTCGTGCCAGTGCCGGCATGAGCCTGTCCGGCGGGGAGCGTCGTCGGGTCGAGATTGCCCGTGCACTGGCCACCGAGCCGGACTTCGTACTGCTCGATGAGCCCTTCGCCGGCGTCGACCCCATCTCGGTGGGCGAGATCAAGAGCATCGTGCGTCAACTGCGTGACCGTGGCATCGGCGTGCTGATCACCGACCACAACGTGCGCGAGACACTCGATATCTGTGACACCGCCTATATCGTCGGCGATGGTCAGATCATCGCTCACGGTGACGCGGACTCCATCCTGGCCAACCAGCAGGTACGCGACGTCTACCTGGGCCACGAGTTCACGCTCTAGGGCCAGCGGATGCGCTGAGCCCTCCCACGGCGAAAGCTTCATAAGCCGCTGCGTGATTTTATCGCGTAGCGGCTTTTTCATGTCTGACATCAGGCGCATGCATGACGTCCATACCACCTTGGTGTAAACATGGCATGCAAGTTGCTTGAATATTCACTGCAACCACTTGTCAGTGGCCCGAGTCACGGTATAGCGTAGTAAGCACGTTCCTTTGCCGTGAATTGACTGACTCCATGAAACCCACCCTGCAACTCCGCCTCGGCACCTCGCTGACCATGACGCCGCAGCTTCAGCAAGCGATCCAGCTGCTGCAGCTGTCGACGCTCGACCTGCGTCAGGAGATTCAGCAAGCCCTCGAGTCCAACCCCATGTTGGAGCTCGACGAGGACTACGAGTCGCTGGATGTCATAGAGACACAGGATACGAGCGAGATTTCCACTGCCGACTCCTCGAGCGAGATTCCCGAGGAATACCCCCTCGACAGTGACTGGTCGGACCTCTACCAGGACCACGCCGGTAGCCTGACCAGCTCCGGCAGTGGCAGCGGGAGCGAAGAAGGGCCGGACTTCGATCGCAATACCAGCGTCGAGAGCCTGCAGGACCACCTGCGCTGGCAGCTGGCGATGACCGACCTCGATGGCCGTGAACGCCAGATGGCGGAGAGCCTGATCGATGCCGTCGACGGTGCCGGTTACCTGAGCCTGTCACTCGATGAGCTGGTCGATGGTCTGCGCGGCCAGGGCCTGCCCGGCCTCAAGGCCTCCGAGCTCGAGCAGGTACTGCTGCGTCTGCAGCAGTTCGACCCGACCGGCGTCTTCGCCCGCGACCTGCGCGAGTGCCTGCTGCTGCAACTGGCGCTGCTGCCGGATGATCTGCCGCTGCTGGCGCAGGCGCGTCGCCTGGTACGTCAATTCCTCGAGGCACTGGGCAACGATGATCGCAAGCTGCTCAAGCGCCGACTGAGCCTTGACGATGACGAGCTGGATCACGTCATCCGCCTGGTGCGCGCGCTCGATCCGCGTCCGGCATCCGCCTGGGGCGAGCCCGCCAGCGATTACGTGATCCCTGATCTACTGGTGCGTCATACCCGCCACGGCTGGCAGGTCGAGCTCAACCCGGAAGCGCTGCCCAAGCTGCGCATCCAGCCGGAATACGCCGCACTGATCAAGCGTGCCGACAAGTCCGCCGACAACACCTTCCTCAAGGACAACCTGCAGGAAGCGCGCTGGCTGATGAAGAGCCTGTCATCACGCAATGACACCCTGCTCAAGGTCGGCCGCGAGATCATGGCGCGCCAGATCGACTTCCTCGAGCAAGGCGAGGAAGGCATGAAGCCACTGATTCTGGCCAACATCGCCGAAGTGGTCGAGATGCACGAATCGACCATCTCGCGGGTCACGACCCAGAAATACATCCACACCCCGCGCGGCGTCTTCGAGCTCAAGTTCTTCTTCTCGAGCCAGGTCGGTGGCAGCGGCAGTGGCGACGCCCACTCAAGCACCGCCATTCGTGCCCGCATCCGCAAGCTGATTGCGGAAGAGCCGGCTCGCAAGCCTCTCTCCGACTCACGCCTGGTCGACCTGCTCGCCAGCGATGGCATCGAGGTCGCACGCCGTACCGTGGCCAAGTATCGCGAAGCGATGGGCATCCCATCCTCCAGCGAGCGCAAGCGTCTGGCCTGATGTGTCATCTGCGGCTGCCATGCGCCTGGTCTCCCTCCTATCATGGCCGTTGCCGCCAACCTCAAACGCTGGTTTTCTCTCTCACCAGCCTCTGACATTACTGACACCGGCGCGCCTGTCGCGCGCCCTGTCATTCCGTCAACCGCTCGTCAATGGCCCATCATGGCGCGCAGGATGATGGCAAAAATCCATCATTCCGGCTGCATCATTTACCGTCAATCGCATGTTTTTAAAGTCACTTTTAGCCGTATTGCACCGGGATGTCACTCGGTGATCCTTCCGGCACGCTGCTTGCTCCACGCAACCCAAGCGCCTGAAAGGCGGCGTACATGCAGGGATTGGCGACGAAAACCCGTCTTCTTGCGCGCCTTTCATGCACCACCCTTCAAGCGTGACCTTGAAGTCCATTCCGTTACCCCTCACTGAGTTGAAGACAAGCACTGAGCCACGATGCAGCGCAGCGTTGATCTTTGCGCAAAGCTTGGGCATTGTCGGTACAGACGCTCACGACATCTGACGCCGCTGGCAAGGGCGCGAAAACATCGCCAGACGGTGGTCGTCAAGCCTGTTGCAGAGCGTCCGATCAGGGTTTGCTCGTAGTCAAAAAGGGTTACAATTGAATGGCAACCCGCTGGATAAAGGAGCGTGTCCATGCAAGTGAATATCACCGGGCATCATGTGGAACTTACCGATCCTCTCCGCGATTACGTCAACGAGAAGCTCGCTCGCCTCGAACGGCATTACGACAACATCACCAATGTTCAGGTGACACTGTCGATCGAGAAGGAGCGCCAGCAGGCTGCCTGCACCTTGCACGCAGCAGGCGCTGACCTCCACGCCCTGGCAGAAGACCCCAACATGTACGCTGCCATCGACGCGCTCGCCGACAAGCTGGATCGCCAGCTGGTCAAACACAAGGAAAAGTCCCAGGCTCGTGCTCAGGGCACCGGGACCCGTTGACCTTCAGCCATGACACTTGATCAGATCCTTCCCCCCGAGCGCACCCTTTACGGTGTCCCCGGGGGGAGCAAGAAGCGGGTGCTTGAATTCTTCAGCACCTTCATCGCACAGAACATTCCCAGCCTGGATAGCCAGGAAGTCTTCTCGCGCCTGATCGGGCGCGAGAGACTGGGGTCGACCGGCATCGGCCACGGTGTGGCCGTGCCCCATGCACGCAGCCCGCATTGCAAGACACCAATCGCTGCGTTTCTGAAGCTCGGTGAACCCATCGACTTCGATGCCATCGACGGAGAACCCATCGATCTGCTATTCGTGCTGCTGGTGCCTGAGGAAGCGGACGAGACCCATCTGACGCTGCTCGGGCAGGTCGCGGAATTGCTCAATTCCCCGACCAATCGCTCGGCCCTGCGCCAGGCAGACAGCCAGCGTGCACTCTTTGAGGCATTGACCCAAGCCATCGCCGAATTACCGGCGCGCTGAATCACAGGCCCGGACATCGTCCGGGCTTTCGTCTTGCTGGCCTCCCATCGGCCGACGTACAGCGCACTGATAGCGGGCAACCTTCTGCCCCACCCCTGCATTCTTTCGACGTTGACCTCGCCCTTGGAGAGCACTTCATGAAGATCGTGATCATCAGCGGCCGCTCCGGCTCCGGGAAATCCATCGCTCTCCAGGCGCTGGAAGACATTGGCTACTATGCCATCGACAATCTGCCCGGCATGCTGCTGGCGCCACTGGTCGATCAGCTCGAACAGGACAGCCCGGCACGCCGACGTATCGCGGTCTCCATCGATGCCCGCAACCTGCCGGAAGCCTTGACCCGCTTCCCCGAATTGCTCGACAACGTCCGCCAGAGTGGCATGGACGTGCAGGTCGTCTACCTGACCACCGATTCGCGAGTGCTGCTGGAACGCTACTCGGCGACCCGGCGTCGTCACCCTCTGACGCGCGACAACGACCACACCCTGGCCGAGGCCATCGAGATCGAGCAGAAGACGCTCGCCCCGATTCGCCAGAAGGCCGATCTGGTCATCGACTCGACCAACCTGAGCGTGCACGACCTGCGCTCGCGGATCACCGAGCAGGTCGCCCAGCACAGCTCTCGCCACCTGACGCTGACCTTTGAATCCTTCGGCTTCAAGCATGGCGTGCCGACCGACGCCGACATGGTGTTCGATGCCCGCTGCCTGCCCAACCCGTACTGGGACATCAATCTGCGCGGCGATACCGGTCGCGATGACAGCGTGGCCGAATTCCTGCAGCGCTACCCCACCGTCCAGGCGATGCATGACGATATCGCCGGCTGGCTGGAACGCTGGCTGCCCGCCTATCAGGACAGCAACCGCAGCTACCTGACGGTGTCCGTGGGCTGTACCGGCGGCCAGCATCGCAGCGTCTACCTGTGCGAGCAGCTGGCGAGCTACTTTGCCGAGCGCCTGCCTGAGGTGCGCCTGCGTCACCGCGAGCTGGGCATTCATACCGCGCTGAGCAACCCAGGTGAGACAAGTGATCAGCAGGAGCATCGCGATGCCCTCTCGTGAGCTGACGCTGACCAACCGCCGCGGGCTGCACGCCCGCGCAGCCACCAAGCTGGTCAATTGCTGTGCGCCCTATTGCGCAACGGTGATGGTCAGCCATGGCGAGCGACGCGCCAATGCAGCCAATGTCATGGCATTGCTGATGCTTGCCGCACCCTGCGGCACCACGCTGTTGATCGATGTCGAGGGCGAACAGGCCGATGAGGCGATGCTGGCCATCGAGGCGCTGTTCGAGGCGCGTTTCGAGGAAGACGAATAACCGCCACTGACAGCGCTGTACATTTGCGCCATGCATTAGCGCTGTACATCAGGGATGTGCATTGCGACACGTTCTTCTGGCGCTTGCCTCCCTGCCCCTTTCGCCCTTTGCGCACAGCCTTCCTTTCGGCCCGCTCCCTTTTCGGTCAGCCCCTCGCGCAGCTCCCCTGGGCAGCTCCATCACTGTTTACGCAGGGCGTCTCGCGCCTGTTCTTGCACCTGCCCTCACGCCTACCCTTATCCTTGGCCCTGCACCTATCCTTGCCTTGGCAGCCATGCAACGCTGCTTTTGCGCCAGTGACGGAACGTGGATTGTTCTTTTGATAAGAAACACTGTTTTCTTTTGTCGACGCGCCCCCCTACGCCAATGGTAGAATCAGCACTGTCCTTCATGTCGACAGGGGAAGCCGACAGATGAGCAAGACGTCTCGTAAACTCAAGCCAAGACTTGATCGCCTGTCACAGGCGCTGGAAAGCGGCGAGCTGGAACAGGCAAGACGCATGCTCAATCGCGGCCTCGCGCCGGTGGACGTGGCCCACCTGCTGGAATCCTCGCCCCCCAAGGAGCGTAATCTGCTCTGGGAGCTGGTCGATGCCGAGCTGCAGGGCGATGTCCTCCAATACCTTGGCGAAGACATCCAGACCGACTTCCTCAAGGATATGGACGCCGTCGACGTTCTCGCCGCCACCGAGAACCTGGAGCCGGATGATGTCGCCGACATCCTGCAGCGCCTGCCGAATACGGTGATTCTCGAAGTCCTCGACTCCATGGAGGCGCAGGAGCGCCTGCGCGTCGAAACGGTACTGTCCTTCCCGGAGGATACCGCCGGCGGCCTGATGAACACGGACACCATCACCATTCGTCCGGACATCACCCTGGACGTGGTGCTGCGCTACATTCGCCGCCACGAGCGCCTGCCCGACTCCACCGATACCCTGCTGGTCGTCTCACGACGCGATGAATTCATCGGTGCGCTGCCCATCAACCGCCTGCTGGTCTCGGACCCCGGCGTCACGGTGCGCGAAGTGATGGACACCGACAGCGTGGTGATCCCGGCCCTGATGCCGGAGAACGAAGTCGCTTCGCTGTTCGAGAAGCACGACCTGATCTCGGCGCCCGTGGTCGGCGGCGATGGCAACCTGCTGGGTCGCATCACCATCGATGACGTGGTCGACGTCATCCGTGGCGACGCCGAGCACCAGGTGATGTCGATGGCGGGGATGGATGAGGACGAAGACACCTTCTCTCCCGTGATACGGACCTCGTGGCGCCGCGCCGTCTGGCTCGGTATCAACCTGCTGACCGCCTTCATGGCCTCCGCCGTGATCGGCATGTTCGAAGGCACTATCGAGAAGATCACCGCGCTGGCCGTGCTGATGCCCATTGTCGCCAGCATGGGCGGCATCGCGGGCTCTCAGGCACTCACCGTCCTGATCCGTGGTATCGCGCTGGGGCACGTCAAGAGTGGCAATGTCAGCTGGCTACTCAAGCGCGAAGTCATCGTCGCGGGACTCAACGGCCTGTTATGGGCCGTGGTGGTGGCAGGCATCGCCATCGTATGGTTCGGGGATGTCCAGCTGGGGGCGATCATCGGCGCCGCGATCATGATCAACCTGTTGATCGCCGCCGTGACGGGCACACTGTTGCCGGTACTGCTCAAGAAGCTCAATATCGACCCTGCTCTTTCCGGCAGCGTGATATTGACCACCGTGACCGACGTGATCGGCTTCATGGCCTTCCTGGGGCTGGCGACCTGGCTCTATCTGTAACGCCCGACGCGGTTAGTGACTACACCAGAAACAACACGGCCGCCCCCTCGGGAGCGGCCGTGTTGTTTTTCGCCTGTCACACGAGACAGAAGCGTCAGTGATCAGCCTTCCAGCTCACCGTCTTCGCCTTCGGACATGCCCGCGACGGTCATGCCATCGATCAGCCAGCTACCGCTGTGGATGCTGCCACGCGTATCGACATCATCGCCTACCGCCAGCAGATTGGCCGCCATGTCGCGCAGATTGCCGGCAATGGTGAATTCCTCGACCGCATGCTGGATCTCCCCGTTCTCGACCCAGAAACCGGAGGCACCGCGTGAATAGTCACCCGTGACGCCGTTGACGCCCTGGCCCATCAACTCGGTCACCAGCACGCCGGTACCCATCTGCTTGAGCATCTCATCGAGCGAGGTCAGCGGCGCGGTGATGCGCACGTTGCGCGCGCCGCCGGCGTTGCCGGTGGTCTGCATGTTCAGGCGACGGGCACTGTAGGCGCTCAGCATGTAGCTCTGCACCTTGCCGTCGGCAAAGTAGACATTGTCACGCGTCGCGACGCCATCATTGTCGAAGGCGGCGCTGGACATGCCACCGACTTCCCGCGGCTTCTCGCCCAGCGTGAACCAGTCGGGGAACAGCGGCTGACCGAGGCTATCGCACAGGAAGCTGGACTCACGATACAGCGAGCCGCCGGCGATGGCAGACAGGTAGTGACCGATCAATCCAGCCGACATCTGCGGGTCGAACATCACCGGCATGCGACCCGTCGCCACCTTGCGCGCATTCAGACGCGCAAGCGTGCGGCGAGCGGCTTCACGCCCCACCGACTCGGGGGAACGCAGGTCTGCCGGATTGCGCACGCTGGTGTAGTCATAGTCACGCTGCATGCCCTGTGCATCCTTGGCGATCAGCATGCATGACATCGAGTGACGACTGCCGCACTGGCTGGCCAGGAACCCATGGCTGTTGCCATAGACCTGCACGCCTTCGCCACTGGAGAAGCTGGCGCCTTCGGACTGCGCGATGCCTTCCACTTCCAGCCCGGCACGCTCACAGGCCAGTGCCAGGTCGGTCGCTTCATCGACGCTGATCGCCCAGGGATGATGCGCCTTGAGATCAGGGAAGTCGGTGGCCATCAGCTCGGCCGGCGCCAGACCGGCAAAGCTGTCTTCGCCGGTATAGTGCGCGATGGAGACCGCCTTCTCGACCGCGGCACGAATCGAATCGCTGCCGGCATCGGAAGATGTCGCACTGCCCTTGCGGTTGCCGAGATAGACGGTCACGCCGATGCCCTGGTCACGCGACAGTTCGACCGTCTCGACTTCGCCGTCACGCACCGAGATGCTGACGCCCTGATCGACGCTGGCACCGACCTCACAGGCGTCGGCACCCAGGCTGCGGGCAAGCTCGAGAGCTTCGCTGACGCGACGCTCGAGCAGTTGTTGCTGAGCAACGGCATCAAAGGCCTGGCTCATGTTGTTCTCCTTCTGAGGAGACGGGGCGCTGGCAATGCTATACTGCCGCAAATTTCCCCGACTCGTTGGAATTGGCATGCGTAAAGAAAGACCTGAGGAGCTCGTCGAGCGTCCCAGCAAATCCCAGATGAAGCGTGAAATGATCGAACTTCAAGCGCTGGGCAAGAAGATCATCGACATGCCGGCCGGGCAGCGCGCCAAGTTCCCGCTCTCCGATGACATGCTGGCCGCCATCGATGAATGCGGCCGCATTCGCAGTCACGAGGGCCTGCGTCGTCACATGCAGTACGTCGGCAAGCTGATGCGCAAGGAAGACCTCGAGGCTATCAACGCCGTCTTCCAGAGCATGGAACAGCAGAGCATCCGTCGTGATGCCTCCTTCCAGCGCCTGGAGCGCTGGCGTGACCGCCTGATCGAGGATGACGAAGCCTTCGTGGTCTTCGTCGAGGACTACCCCGAGGTGGACCGCCAGGCACTGCGTCAGCTGATCCGCAACTCACGTGCCGAACGTGATGCCGGCAAGCAGCCCAACAGCGCCAAGAAGCTCTTCAAGCTGCTGCGTGCCGAACTCGATCTCTGATTCTGGCATTTCCCGCTTCATCGACGCCGCTGCGGCCCTGCCACGGCGGCGTCGTCATATCTGCTCCCTGTCGTTCAGCCTCATCGGCTCACGACTGGGTGCCTCCCACCGTCAATTCGTCGAGCTTCAGGGTCGGCTGGCCGACACCGACGGGCACGGACTGGCCGTCCTTGCCACACACGCCGACCCCGGTATCCAGCTCGAGATCGTTGCCGATCATCGAGACGCGCCCCATCGCTTCCGGGCCATTGCCGATCAGGGTCGCACCCTTGACCGGCGTGGTCACCTTGCCGTCCTCGATCAGGTAGGCCTCACTGGCCGAGAACACGAAGCGCCCGGAGGTGATATCCACCTGACCGCCGCCGAAGCTGACCGCGTAGAGGCCACGCTTGACGCTCTTGATGATCTCCTGCGGATCGCGATCGCCACCCAGCATGTAGGTATTGGTCATGCGCGGCATCGGCAGATGGGCGAAGGACTCGCGACGCGCGTTGCCCGTCGGCGCCATGCCCATCAGGCGAGCATTCAGCTTGTCCTGCATGTAGCCGGTGAGGATGCCGTCCTCGATCAGCGGCGTGTACTGCCCCGGGGTGCCTTCGTCATCGACGGACAGCGAGCCACGGCGATCGGCCAGGGTCGCGTCATCGACCACGGTGACGCCGCGTGCCGCGACCTGTTCGCCCATGCGGCCCGAAAAGGCAGAGCTGCCCTTGCGGTTGAAGTCACCCTCCAGACCATGACCGACCGCCTCGTGCAGCAGCACGCCCGGCCAGCCATTGCCCAGCACCACCGGCATCTGACCGGCCGGTGCATCGATGGCCTCGAGATTGACCAGCGCCTGACGCACGGCTTCACGCGCGTAACGCTCGGCGACATTTTCATCGCGCAGACGAGTCACCGGGAAACGGCCACCGCCACCGGCACTGCCACGCTCGCGACGGCCATTGCGCACCGCGATCACGCTGATGTTGAAACGCACCAGCGGACGCAGGTCCGCGGCGAGGGTGCCATCGCTGGCACGCACCATCACCACTTCGTAAAGCGCCGACAGCGAGGCCGACACCTGACTGATGGAGGGGTCGAGGCTGCGCGCGATGCGGTCCGCTTCCTTGAGCATCGCGACCTTGTCCTCGGCGCTCAGGCCATTCAACGGGTCGATGCCCGCATAGAAGGACGGAGCCTGGGTGATGATCGAGCTTGCGACCGTACCGCTGCTGCCGCTGCGCGAGATACCCGCCGCAGTACGGCCAGTGTCGGCAAGCGCGGCGGCATCGATCTGATTGGAGTATGCGAAGCCGGTCTTCTCCCCCGCCAGTGAGCGTACGCCCACACCACCATCGATGTTGTAGCTGGCGTCCTTGACGACGCCGTCTTCCAGCACCCAGCTCTCCTGCCAGATACGCTGGAAGTAGAGATCGGCATAGTCTGTGCCCGGGCCCATGGCATGTGCCAGGCCAGCATCCAGATCATCCAGGCTGAGCCCGCCCGGGGTCAGCAACAGGGCCGCGGCATCGTCGAGCACGCGACCGGAACTCGCATTTTGCGTCATTCGGCACTTTCCAGAGTAATGTTCGGGTCGCCCCAGGGGCCTGATACCCGATAGTGAATTTGCGTCACCTTGTCGATGAAGCGGCCGAAGATCTTGTCGGCCACGAACAGCGCCCCGCCCACGGCGGGTGCGCCTGCCAGCACGGCGGCCAGCGGAAGGTTCTGGCTGACCGGTACCGTGATGGCCATGCGTTGATCAAGGGTACCGCGAAGCAGATCGACCTGCCCGTTGAGTGTCACGGTGGTGGACGGCGCCTCGATACGCAAGGAGCCATCGCTTTCCAGCCGCCCATCGAAGAGCGTCGCTGCGCCGCGCACCTTGTCGAAGGCCGTCCCCTTGTCGGTGACGTCAGAGAAGTCCAGCGACAGGCGGCGCAGCAGGTTATCCACATTGACCAAGCCCAGCAGGCGGGCGGAGGTCGAGCCCAGATTCAGGAAGCGTCCGTCATCCAGCTTGATCTCGACGCGACCATTGGAGCGTGACAGGGCAAAGTCCTGCGGCGCACCGGGCCAGGCCAGCTTGACCTCGGCCCGGGCGCGGTCCGCCTCGATGCCGCGGGGCTGGGAGAGACGCTCGAGCAACCCGCCCAGGTCACTGCCATCGGCGGACAGGCGAGCGCGCGTCAGACTGTTGGCGCCGGCATCTTCCCAGGTGATGTTGCCCACTGCGGTGATCCTGCCCAGCGTGATGGAGAGCGGCAACACCACCAGCTGCTGGCTGTCGGCGGTCCAGTCGGCACTGATCGGCCCCAGCTGCTGATCGCGCCAGATGAGGTGTGCCAGACGCAGACTGCCCGCGGGCAGGTCGGCAAGCTCGGCGGGATACGGCGTCGGCTCGATGCCGACATCGATAGCCTCGGTAAAGTTGCCTGGCACACTGGCGGTCTGCGTCTCCTGCTCGGCATCCGCGGGCCACAGGGCGTCGAGATTCAGAGTGTCCAGGTCCAGAATCAGCGGTCGCGCGGCACCTGACTGCCACACCAGCTCACCACTGGCGAGCTGACCATCCAGCGTCGCGGCCAGCCCCAGCCCTTGCTGCTGCGAGCTCTGGCGCGGCGCGGCCTCCAGCGTCATCGGCCCCGTACACCGGGACTGGATCATCAGACAATCAGTGGCAACGCGCAGGCGTGACAAGGCACGCAGGGGATCGCTCTGCTCAGCGTCGCTGCCCTCTCCACTCGCGCTGCCCTCTCCACTCGCGCTACCTTCACCGGAGAGCGCTCCCGCCCACGGCTTCCAGAGCTCAGGGGCAAGGGTCGGTGTGCGCCAGGCGATGTCCCAGCCGGTCTGGGTGGGCCACTGCGGGTCGCTCGGCCAACGCTCCAGCCACAACTGCCCCGTCATCGGCACCGTGCTTCCATCATCACGCGTATTGCCGCCTTTCCAGCGTGCCCGGGTGCGATTGTCGAGTCGCACATCACCGCCACCCTCCGCGAGACCGATATCCACCGCCACTGGGGCTGCCTCCTCTCGCGTCTTGCCAAAGGGTGCCGGCAGATTGATGGCCACTCCCTTGAGGTCACTCGAGAGCGCCAGAGTGGCGCCGTCATCGGGCAGCATCAGGCGCGCCTGGTAGTTGAACTCGCCGCCCAGCGCACGCGGCGTCTCGCCGTCCTGCAAGGCGACCCGAGTGTTCTCGGCGGCATCGCCGATCAGGTGCTCGGGCGCGCCCAGCCAGCCCAGCACCGGTGCCAATGGCGCCTTGCCATCGAAGGTGATCGCGCCCTTGCTGTGTGAATCTGCCTGCCCGATGTTGAGCGCCGCCTTGACCGCACCGCCGAACAGCTTGCCGGAGAGGTTGCCGGTCAACTGCTCACGACGCCCCTCGGGGCGGGAAGGGTCATGCACGAACTCGAGCGGCCCGCGAATATCGTCAACCTCGATGCCCGGCCCCGGGAAGGCAAGCGTCGCCGCCTGGCGCTCGCCGACCTTGCCCGCCGCCGTGATGCGCGCCTGCTCGGCGTCCTCCAGGGGCACGCGAATATCCATGGACGCATCCACCGAGCCCTTGCCCTGCCATTCGGCGAGCAACGCAGCGGTATCCTCGAGCGGCGCATGCGAGAGCAGATCGAACAGCGCCTCGACGCTGCCGGTCACATCCCCCTGGATACTCAAGGTATTGTCCTGCATGTCGACATCGGCCTGACGCACCGACAGAGGTGCTGCACCGCCCAGCGCCGTGGCAGGCTGAGAGTGCGCCGCCGCGACCGTGGCACTCAGTGCATTGTCGTGCAGCGCGAGGTTGCCCTTCACGCCCTCCAGCGCAGGCCAGCCCTCGGCGTAACCGAGTCGCCCGTCCTCGATGGCCAGCTCAAGGTCCAGCGAATCGCCGGGACCATAGCCACCCTCGCCATTGTCGTCATCCCACACCTGGGTGAGATGCAGGCTACCCTCGGGGACCTGCCCCGCGACATCGCGCGTCAACCACTCGCTCAACGCCGGGTCCAGCACCTTCATCGGCAACCAGGAGGCCAGCGGAATGCTGCGGGCATTCACGTCGCGCATCTCGAGATCCAGCTGGAAGCGGTCATGATCCTGAGCGGGAATCTGCAGGCCGAAGCCGCCCGTCACATCGGCGCCGGCGCGCTGGATATGCAGGTCATGCCCCGTGACGCTGCTGCCACTGTCATCGACCTTGACCTCGACCACTCCGTCGGCGGCCTCGAGCTGCCAGCCGTCGCCGAAGACTTCGGGGAAGTGGAAGCGCATGCCCGGGTCGCCACGAAACGCGATCCGGCTCGCGATGCCGCCCTCCTCAAGACTCTGCGCGGTGACCCAGGCCGCCAGGGGGCCGAGTCCCGGGGCGCCCTGCCAGGGTTCCACCTCTGCTCCGGTCAGGCCCAGCGCCAGCGTCATGGTCAGCGGGGTATCGAGCCCGATCCCGGCCAGCGACAGGGAGAGACCGTTGGCCGTGCCACGCGGATCGAGAGACTCGAGCACATCCCCAAGCTCGCCGAGCGCCAGCACATTGCGCCAGCGCGCCACCTTTTCCAGATCGAAACTGCTGGTGACCAGCGACACGCTGCCATCGGCGAGATCCCCCGACAGCGATATACGCTCGGGCAGACTGGCAAGCGCCGTGGAGGCTTCTGGCGATGACGACGCTTGCAGCGTCTGGCCGTCACTGCCTGCCACCGGGGCGCCGGCCGCCGGGGCGTCATCGAGTGGCGTGGCGCCGACCGAGATCTGATTGAGCCAGGCCTGCCAGCGATCACTGCCCGCCAGATCACGCAACCACTGGCCACGTACATGAATGTCCTTGAGCGCCAGCTGGGCGCCATGGTGATCCAGCGTCAGACGATTGAGATCGAGACGCAGGCGAGCATCTTCCAGCCGTGCGTCACGCCAGCGCGCCCACAGCGTCGCGTTGCCATCGGCGTCGCGCAGCATCAGGCTGTCGCGTTCGCCCATCAGGCGACCGACACTCGCCAGCGCACCGGCGTCCAGCTCCACCTGCAGCTGGGCCGAGTAGTCGGCGAGGCCGTCGTCTCCCGGCAGCACTTCCAGTACGGCGCTGACTCCGGCCTGAGGCGATTCCCCAACCCGCAACTGGCCTTCCAGATGCGCGCGGTCTCCTTCTCCCGACAGCAACAGTTCGGCGGCATTCAGGTTGAGGGTATCGTTGCGACCATGCAGCACCAGACGCACATCCTCGAGCCGCACTCGTTGACGCGCCAGCAGCGCCAGCCCCTGCTCCGTCTGCGCAAGGCTCACCTGCCCTTCGGGTTCGAGCGCTTCGGGAGGACGCGGCGGCCCCGGCCAGCCCCAGCTGCCATCTTCACGCTGGTACAGGTGCACGATGACGCCGGTGGCGGTGGCGCGATCAAAGACAGGCGCCAGATGGCGCAGGGAGGAGAGCACATCGAGACGGGTTTCCAGATGGGACACGCTCAACAGTGGCGCCGCCTGCATCTCGTCGGGACGAAAGAGGTTCAGACCGGACAGCTTGATGGCCGGATCAAGGTGATCCATTCGGCCCTCAAGCGATGACATCCCAACATTGGAGTGGGTCTGGGTGGCAATGAAGTCACTGATGGACTCACTGCGCGAATCCAGCGTGGTCAACCACCAGCGCAGGCCCCCGATCAGGATGGCCAGCAACGCCAGCAGTACCGCGAGCGCCATCAGCAGCCCGCGCGCCCAGCGCCGCCCACGCGAGGGTGGCGCTGGCGCCGCAGCGGGCGAAGACGGGGTGTCGTCGACGCCCTCCTGCACCGCCTCTTGCGAGGTAGAACGTGCCGCCTCTGGTGAGGTAGAACGGGTCACTGATGGTTCTCCGAACAGGACAGACTCACGATGTGGATAACGCGACTCCCGGCTTCATCGCAGGCACGGTGGCTGACAGATCACATGAGCACAATATCGTACTGCTCCTGGGTGTAATGCGCCTCGACCTGGAAACGGATGGTCTTGCCGATGAAGCTCTCGAGGTCCGCCACGGCCGCGGATTCCTCGTCCAGCAGTCGATCGACCACATTCTGTGAGGCCAGCACCATGTAGGTATCCGGGCTGTAGGCTCGCTCTTCGCGCATGATCTCGCGGAAGATCTCGTAGCAGACCGTCTCCGGCGTCTTGAGGGTGCCGCGCCCCTGACAGGTCGGACAGGCCTCGCACAGTACCTGCTCCAGACTCTCTCGCGTGCGCTTGCGCGTCAGCTGCACCAGACCCAGCTCGGTCACACCGGTCATCTTGTTCTTGGCGTGATCACGCTCCAGCGACTTCTCGAGCACCCGCAGCACCTGGCGCTGGTGCTCGGTCTCTTCCATGTCGATGAAGTCGATGATGATGATGCCGCCGAGATTGCGCAGCCGCAGCTGGCGCGCGATGGCGGTCGCCGCCTCGAGATTGGTCTTGAAGATGGTCTCTTCGAGGTTGCGATGGCCAACGAAACCACCGGTGTTGACGTCGATGGTGGTCATCGCCTCGGTCTGGTCGATCACCAGATAGCCACCACTCTTGAGCTGCACCTTGCGACCCATCGCCTTGTGCAGCTCATCCTCGACACTGAACAGATCGAAGATCGGTCGCTCGCCGGGGTAATACTCGATGCGCCCTTCCATGTCCGGCATGAATTCGCTGGAGAATTCCTTGAGACGCAGATAGTTCTCGCGGGAATCGATGCGCACGCGCTCGATCTCGTCGCGCATCACATCGCGCAGCGTGCGCATGAACAGTGGCAGATCATCGTAGATGACGCTGGGCACGGCAGCCGTGAGGCGACGTTCACTGACCTTGCGCCACAGGCGCAGCAGGAAATGCATGTCCTGTTTGAGTTCCGCCTCGCTGATGCCCTCGGCGGCGGTGCGCAGGATGAAGCCGCCGGGCGCCTCCGGATCAAGCTCCGTGAGGCAGCGCTCGGTCATCTCCTTGAGGCGGTCACGCTCGACATCGCTCTCGATGCGCTGCGACACGCCGGTATGCGGCGAGTCCGGCATGTAGACCAGATAGCGTGACGGCACCGACAGATGCGTGGTCAGCCGGGCGCCCTTGGTGCCGATGGGGTCCTTGGTGACCTGCACCACCAGTGGCTGGCCTTCGCTGAGCAGCTCGCGGATCGAGAGCTGCTCATCATGCGGCGTATGCGCCGGCATGACTTCCTGGGCATGGATGAAGGCCGCCCGTTCGAGACCGATATCGATGAAGGCCGCCTGCATGCCGGGCAATACTCTCACCACCTTGCCACGGTAGATGTTGCCGACGATGCCGCGTCGCCCGCTGCGTTCGATGAAGGCTTCCTGCAGGACACCGTTCTCGACTACCGCCACGCGGGTCTCCATCGGTGTCAGGTTGATCAATACCTCGCCGCTCATAGCGCAAGTCCTTGTAAAGTCGTTGCTTGCGATTATGACATAGCTAGGGAGCCCCCGGCTGTGATCTATCGACTAAGGATTTCCTGCAACGGGTATTTTGTGCCACGCACGCAAGCCATCGTCTTCGTGATGACGCTGGTGCGCTGACTCGACGCCCGACTGATGCAGCGTGGGACATCGCCCGTCAGAGCGGTTGCCACGGCTGAACGCCCGCCTTGCTCAAGAGCTGTGCGGTCTCATGCAGCGGCAGCCCGACCACGGCGCTGTAACTGCCCTCGAGATGACTGACAAAGACGGCGCCGAGCCCCTGGATGGCGTAACCACCCGCCTTGTCAGCGGGCTCACCGGTCGCCCAGTAGCGCGCGGCCTCCTCCGGGGTGATGGTACGAAAGGTCACGCGGCTCTCGACCAGCTCGCTCTCGCAGCGCATGTCGCGCCCGGCGTCGCCATGACACAGCGCCACACCACTGAGCACCTGATGACTGCGCCCCGAGAGACTGAGCAGCATCTCGCGCGCGTCCAACTCGTCGCGCGGCTTGCCGAGAATGCGTCCATCCAGTGCCAGCGCGGTATCCGCGCCGAGCACTCGCCGCCCCACCGTCCGACCTGTCGTCCGCTGCGCCAGAGCCGCGAAACCGGCCTGCGACTTCTCTCGCGCCAGACGCAGCACGTAATGCTCCGGCGACTCATTGGCCTGCGGCGTCTCATCGATATCCACCGGCGCCACCTCACATTGGATGCCGATACTGGCCAGCAGGTCACGACGACGCGGCGACCCCGAGGCCAGAATCAATCCCGGATCAGCAGCGTCCTGTTGATCAGAGCCCTGTTGAGCAACGCCCTGAGACATCACGTTGCGTTGCGTCGTGGCGCCAGAGTTCGCAAAGAGTGAGGAAACGGGGCTGTCGGCATCGGAAGTGGATGGCCTGGAAGCGGATGACATGGAAGACCTCGTGAAGATAAACATGGCTGACAAGTACCAGAAAGCCGCCCGTAGGCGGCTTTTGGAAGCTCACAAGAAGTGCTATCGATGTGCGAGTAAGTGCTATCGATGTGCGAGTGGCACTCAGGCCGCGACCCGCCGACGCAGCATCTGCAGCAGAGTATAGAGCCACGGCCACAGCGCGCCGCCGATGACCGCCGAGAGCAGGAACGACAGGCTGACCGGGCCGGCACCGAACAGGCTGCGCAGCCATTGATCCAGCAACTGTGCGATGCCCAGCACCACGATCACCAGCAACGCCTGCTGCAGCAGGGAATAGGCGCGAATACGCTGATAGAGCAGCACGCCCATGAAGGCCGTCAGCGACAGCACCAGGGCGTTGTGCCCCAGCGGTGCGCCCTGCAGGACATCCAGCGCCAGCCCGAACAGGAAGCCGTGGAAGACTCCGACACTCTGCGGCGAGACGATGCACCAGTAGACCAGCATCAGACCCAGCCACTGGGGCCGCCAGATCAGCCACACATCCGGCAATGGCATGACCTGCAGACACAGCGCCAGCAGCAGCGAGAACCAGCACAGCAAGGTGGTTTGGGGACGAAAGGCCATCAGTTGTTCTCCCCGGCAGCGTCGGTGGGTGCCTGAGCGTCTGCCGCATCCTCGGCAGAGCCTTGCGCGGCATCGTCACCCTCGGGCCTGGGCGCCGCCAGGTTGTCACGCGGCAACTCATCGAGGCTGTCATCGACATACAGGTTGTCGGTATCCACCGGCGGCGGCATCTGGATCAGGAAGTTGCGCGATCGCTCCAGCTGCGCGATGGGCTCGGCACTCACGCGGGCGAACGGCTTGCCGGGATCATGATAGACCTCGGTGACACGTGCTACCGGCAGGCCGCGCGGAAAGCGAAGCGCCAGCCCGGAAGTCACCAGCAGATCCCCGACACGAATGTCGGCGGTATCCGGCACATGCAGCACATCGATCTGATCGATCTTGCCGCTGCCCTGGGCGATGAAGCGCAGGCCATTGCGATTGATCTCGACCGGCACGGCGTGGCTGGCATCACTGATCATCAGCACTCGACTGTTATAGGCCGACGTGGAGATGACCTGCCCGACGAGACCATAGGCATCGAGTACCGGCAAGCCGATGCGCACGCCATCCTGCTCGCCGCGGTCCACCACCATGCGGTGGGAGAACGGGTCGGCATCGAGGGTCAGCAACTGGGAGGTGATATAGGGGATGTCGCTACGTTGCCCGGCATTGAGCAATTCGCGCAGGCGCGTATTCTCGGAGGTCAGGCTCGCCATGCGTTGCACACGGCTGGACAGATTGAGCAGCTGTTCGCGCAGCGCGCGGTTCTCGTCGGCCAGCTCCTGCTGATCGGCAAACACCAGCGCGCCCCAGCTGAGGCCTTCCGTCGGCAAGCTGACGACCCATTGCACGGGCGATACCAGCGTCGCCATGCTGGCGCGCACATCGACCATCCAGCTGAAGCGATCTTCGGCAAACATCAGCGCGAGTGACAGCACCGCGCACAGCAGCATGCGGTAGCCGGGCACGGGGCCACGCGTGAACAGGGGTTTGATAGCACGTCCTCCGACAGGCCGGGACCAGCCGTACAGCACACAGCATGCCCGGCCCCGGACGAGGTCAATCGCTCGACAGCAGCTCGAAGGTGTGCTGATCGATCATTTCCAGCGCCTTGCCACCGCCGCGCGCCACGCAGGTCAGCGGGTCTTCGGCGATGATCACCGGCAGGCCCGTCTCTTCCGCGATCAGCTTGTCGATGTCACGCAGCAGCGCACCACCACCGGTCAGCACCAGGCCACGCTCGGCGATGTCGGAAGCCAGCTCCGGCGGAGACTGCTCGAGCGCGCTCTTGACCACCGAGACGATGGCCGCCAGCGGTTCCTGCAGCGCATCGAGAATCTCGTGGGAGTTGAGCGTGAAGGAACGCGGAATACCCTCGGCCAGATTGCGGCCGCGCACGTCGATCTCGCGCAGCTCGCCACCCGGGTAGGCACAACCGATCTCTTCCTTGATGCGCTCGGCCGTCGCCTCACCGATCAGGCTGCCGTAATGGCGACGCACATAGGAAGTGATGGCTTCGTCGAAGCGGTCACCGCCGATACGCACGGATTCGGAATAGACCACGCCGTTGAGCGAGATGATGGCGATCTCAGTGGTACCACCACCGATATCGACCACCATGGAGCCCATCGCCTCTTCCACCGGCAGGCCCGCACCGATCGCGGCAGCCATCGGCTCCTCGATCAGGTAGACCTCACGCGCGCCGGCCCCTTCGGCCGATTCCTTGATGGCGCGACGCTCGACCTGGGTCGACATGCACGGCACGCACACCAGCACACGAGGGCTGGGTGTCAGGAAGGTGCTCTGATGCACCTTGCGGATGAAATGCTGGAGCATCTGTTCGGTAACGGTGAAGTCGGCAATAACGCCGTCCTTCATCGGTCGGATGGCCGTGATATTGCCGGGGGTGCGCCCCAGCATGCGCTTGGCATCGGCACCGACGGCCGCCACACTGCGGGCATTCCCGGACTGGCGAATGGCCACGACTGAGGGCTCGTCGAGCACGATACCGCGACCGCGCACATAAATAAGCGTGTTGGCAGTACCCAGATCGATCGACAGATCGCTCGAGAACAGCCCACGTAAACGTTTAAACATGGAAGTTGATCACCTAGTCCAGACCGGAACCCTGTGCAGACGCGAACGGTACCATTGCCACCCCATGGCGGCAAGCTGACACGCCTGCCAGAGCGACGCAGATGTGGTACATTTCACGCCGAATCACACTGTAACGGCGCATTCGGCGACAGATTGCTCCATCGCTGCAAAGCGCGCTGTTTTACAGGGTAACGGGCATCGGGTTTGCCGGGACACCACAATTTTCGAATTCGGCTTTTCGCGCTCGTCGCGCCAGTCTGATTTCGCGTGGTCGTCTCTGACTCCTGCCGTCACCTCAAGCCTCTCGAAGCCAAGACAGGGAAACTTCAATGGCCCTTGAACATTCAGATGTGCTGCGTGCCGCTCACCTCGCACGCCTGGGTCTTGCCTCGCAGGATGCCGAAGCCTACGTCGAGGATCTCGACCGGATTCTCGCCATGGTCGACCAGCTGCAACAGGTCGATACCGACGGCGTCGCACCGCTGGCGCACCCGCTGGAAGCCACGCAACGCCTGCGCGCGGACGAAGTCACCGAATCGAATCAGCGCGAGCGTTTTCAGCAGGTGGCCCCGGCCACAGAGCAGGGTCTGTATCTGGTTCCGCGCGTCGTCGAGTGATCTCGCCTGGCAGATCGCTCACGCATCGTGACCGACTGCCATCGGATACCACGTCACGCGGCACGCCCCGTCCGCCCCGGAATTTCTGCGGATGATGCCCGGCGCATCGTCTGCACTGATGGAATCGAACATGTCATCGTCCATTGCACTACATGACAAGACGCTCAGTGAGCTGGCGCAAGGCCTGGAGGCCGGCGAATACACCAGTCGCGAGCTGACGGAAGCCTTCCTGGCCCGTATCGAACGCCTCGATGGCGAGCTCAACAGCTACATCACCCTGTGCCGCGAAGAAGCGCTGCGTGATGCGGATGCCGCCGATGCACGCCGTGCCGCCGGCAATGCCGCCGCGCTGACCGGCGCCCCGATGGCCATCAAGGACATCTTCTGCACCGAAGGTGTGCGCACCAGCTGCGGCTCGAAGATGCTCGACAACTTCGTCTCGCCCTACGACGCCACCGTGATCGAGAAGCTCAAGGCCGAGGGCGTGGTGATTCTCGGCAAGACCAACCTCGATGAGTTCGCGATGGGCTCCTCGAACGAGAACAGCCACTACGGTGCCGTCAGGAACCCGTGGGATCTGTCCGCCGTACCGGGTGGCAGCTCCGGCGGCAGTGCCGCCGCCGTCGCCGCAGGCCTCGCACCGGCCGCGCTGGGCACCGACACCGGCGGTTCCATCCGCCAGCCGGCCGCCTTCTGTGGCATCACCGGCCTCAAGCCGACCTACGGTCGCGTCTCGCGTTACGGCATGATCGCCTACGCCTCCAGCCTCGATCAGGGCGGCCCGATGGCTCGCTCCGCCGAAGACTGCGCGCGCCTGATGAACGTGATCGCCGGCGCAGACCCGCGCGACTCCACCAGCGTGGTGCGTGGCGTGCCGGATTACGTCGAAGGACTGGACTACAACCTCAAGGGCCTGAAGATCGGCCTGCCGAAGGAATACTTCGGCGAAGGCCTGTCCGAGGAAGTCGAAGCTTCCGTGCGTGCCGCGATCAAGGTCTTCGAGGATGCCGGTGCCAGCGTGCAGGAAATCTCGCTGCCGCATACCCACCTGGCCATCCCGACCTACTACGTGATCGCGCCGGCCGAGGCCTCCTCCAACCTGTCGCGTTATGACGGCGTGCGCTTCGGCCATCGCTGCAATGACCCGCAGGACCTGGAAGACCTCTACAAGCGCACTCGCGAGGAAGGCTTCGGCGACGAGGTGAAGCGTCGCATCATCATCGGCACGCACACCCTGTCCGAAGGCTTCTTCGATGCCTACTACATCAAGGCCCAGAAGGTGCGTCGCCTGATCCGCCAGGACTTCCTCGATGCCTTCGATCAGGTCGATGTGCTGATGGGCCCGGCGGCACCGACCCCGGCGTTCGATCTCGGCGCACACAAGGACCCGCTGTCCATGTACCTGCAGGATCTCTACACCATCGCCATCAACCTGGCAGGCATTCCGGGCATCAGCGTGCCGGCCGGCCTGGCAGGCAAGCGCCCGGTGGGGCTGCAGATCCTCGGCCCGCACTTCGGTGAGCAGACCCTGCTGGGCGTCGCGCACCAGTTCCAGCAAATCACCGACTGGCACCGCCAGCGCCCGGAATTCGGACAGGAGCAAGCCTGATGCAATGGGAAGTCGTAATCGGGCTTGAGGTTCACGCTCAGCTCGCCACCCAGTCAAAGATCTTCTCCGGCTCTTCCACCACCTACGGTGCCGAGCCCAACACCCAGGCCAGCGCCGTGGACCTCGGTCTGCCGGGCACCCTGCCGGTGCTCAACGAGCAGGCCGTGGCCATGGCCGTGCGCTTCGGCCTCGCCGTCAATGCCGCCGTTGCCGGCCGTTCGGTGTTCGAACGCAAGAACTACTTCTATCCGGATCTGCCCAAGGGCTACCAGACCAGCCAGATGGATCAGCCCATCGTCGGCCCGGGTGTGCTCGAGATCCTTCTGGAAGATGGCACGCGCAAGTCGATCCGCATCCATCACGCCCACCTCGAGGAAGATGCCGGCAAGTCGCTGCACGAAGACTTCCAGGGCATGACCGGCATCGACCTCAACCGTGCCGGCACACCACTGCTGGAAATCGTCTCCGAGCCGGACATGCGTTCCGCCAAGGAAGCGGTGGCCTACGTGAAAGCGATCCACGCCATCGTCACCTACCTGGGCATCTCGGACGGCAACATGGCCGAAGGCTCGCTGCGTTGCGACGTCAACGTCTCGGTGCGCCCCATGGGTCAGGAAGCCTTCGGCACCCGCGCGGAGATCAAGAACGTCAACTCCTTCCGCTTCATCGAACGCGCCATCCACTTCGAGGTGGAGCGTCAGATCGAGCTGATCGAGGACGGCGGCAAGGTCGTGCAGGAAACCCGCCTGTATGACCCGGACGCCGACGAGACGCGCAGCATGCGCACCAAGGAAGAAGCCAACGATTACCGCTACTTCCCGTGCCCGGATCTGCTGCCGGTAGAAGTGGATGAGGCCTACATCGAACACCTGCGCCAGACCCTGCCGGAACTGCCGGCCGAGAAGCGCGCACGTTTCGAAAGCGAACTGGGCCTGTCCGCCTATGACGCCGGCGTGCTGTCCGCCAGCCGCGAGATGGCCGACTTCTTCGAGGAAGTGAAGGATGTCTGCGGCGACGCCAAGCAGGCCGCCAACTGGGTGCAGGGCGAGCTGGCCGGTCGTCTCAACAAGGAAAACCTCGACATCACCGTCAGCCCGGTCTCCGCGGCCCAGCTGGGTGGCCTGATCAAGCGCATCGTCGATGAGACCATCAACGGCAAGGCCGCCAAGCAGGTGTTCGCCGCACTGTGGGATGGCGAAGGCGAGAGCGCCGACGAGATCATCGAGTCACGCGGCCTCAAGCAGGTCACCGACACCGGTGCCATCGAAGCCGTGGTCGATCAGGTGATCGCAGACAACCCGGCCCAGGTGACCCAGTATCAGGAAGCCGAGCCGGACAAGCGTGGCAAGATGATCGGCTTCTTCGTCGGTCAGGTGATGAAGGCCTCACGCGGCACCGCCAATCCGCAACAGGTCAACAAGGTGCTGAAAGACAAGCTGGATAGCCTCAGCTGAGCCTGTCCATCAGTCGCTGAATGAAAAAGCCCCCACCGTCATCACGACGCTGGGGGCTTTTTCATGCTCTATCGAACAGCAATTGACTGCCGCCTATGCGGGCTCACGACTGCCACACACCTGGCAGCCGGGGTCGCGCTTGAGGCCCATGCGCCGCCATTCACCACTGAGGCCATCGAAGGTGGCAAGGCCGCGATGCACGCTGCCGGCACCGCTGATCAGCTTGAGCGCTTCCAGCGCCTGAAAGGCGCCGATGATGCCGACCAGCGGCGCGATGACGCCACTCTCGGCACAGGTCAGTTCTTCATCGCCAAGCTCATCCGGCGGATACAGGCAGCCATAACACGGTGCCTGTGGCTCACGGCGATCAAACACTGCCAGCTGACCGGAGAAGCGTATCGCGGCGCCGGACACCAGCGGGGTGCCCGCTGCCACGCAGGCGGCGTTGATCGGGAAGCGCGAGCTGAAGCGATCGGTGCAATCGAGCACCACGTCTGCGGCAGTCACCTGCTCGGTCAACGCCTTACCCTGCAGCCGCTCGGACAACGCGATCACCTCGATGTCGGGATTGATCGCCAACAGTGAGGAGGCAAGTGATTGCGCCTTGGGCTGATCGATGTCGGCGTCACCATGGGCGATCTGACGCTGCAGATTGGACAGCTCGACGTGGTCATCATCGGCCACCACCAGGGTGCCGATGCCCGCGGCCGCCAGATAGAGCGCCGCCGGGCAGCCCAGCCCCCCCGCCCCGATCACCAGCACCCGCGCCGCCAACAGGCGCTGCTGGCCGGCGATGTCGACCTGAGGGAGCAGGATCTGGCGCGAGTAGCGCAGCAATTGCGAATCTTGCATGGGAGAAAAGCCACCTATCGGTAGATGAAGTGAAACGCCGCGACGCCTGGCTGACGCGCCCAGGGCCGGCCGCTACTTGGCGTCCAGTTCCTCGATATCGGGCACATGCAACGAGAACTGCTCCTTGACCTCCTCCATCACCACATAACTCTTGGATTCCTTGACGCCGGGCAGCGTCAGCACCACATCGCCGAGCAGCTGGCGATAGGCGGACATCTCCGGAATCCGGCACTTGAGGATGTAGTCGAACTGCCCGGAAACCAGATGACACTCCTGGATCTGCGGCAGTTTGGAGACGGCACGGCGGAACTCATCGAACACCGACGGCGACTGTGTCTCGAGACTGATCTCGACGAAGACCAGCAGATTGGCCTTGAGGGCCTTGGGGTCGAGCACCGCCTTGTAACCGCGGATGACGCCGGCGCGCTCGAGGCGTTTGACGCGCTCCAGACACGGCGTGGTGGAAAGGCCGACTTCCGAAGCGAGGTCGACATAGGAGATACGGGCATTCTCTTGCAGGCAACGCAGAATCTTGAGGTCGATGCGGTCCAGAGAGCGTGATTTTGCTTTCATTGTAATAGTTTTCCCAGCAGGGTGACTTGCAGCAGGATCATCCGTGTTCCTGGCTTCCGTGCAGTCAGGGCATCGGATAACAAGGGGGGTTATCAGATGACCATGCCAATCATGCAGGTTCATTACTACCATACCCGGCCAACAGGGGATACGCCTTCACCGGCGGCGTTGTGACGAGGATTCCACGCAGACTTCTCTCAAAACGGGGGAATGCACTACGCGAGTGGCAAGCGCGAGGGTGTCGGGGCAGCCGCCACCGGTGCCCGCGGCCGGGTCATCATCAGCGCAGCCTGCCCAGCGTGATGCGCTCGCGCCCGCCCAGGTCTTCCAGCGTCTCGACGTCGGCGAAGCCGCCGGCACGCAGTGCCTCGCGCACTTCATTGCCCTGGGTGAGGCCATGTTCCAGCATCAGGTGGCCGCCTGGCGCCAGATGCTGCGGCGCCGTGGCGATCAGGTGCAGGAAGTCCGCAAGCCCCGCCTTGTCCGCGACCAACGCCGAGCGCGGCTCGAAGCGCACATCGCCCAGCGCCAGATGCGGATCATCACCGGCCAGATAAGGAGGATTGGCGGTGATCAGTGCAAAGCCGCTCTCGGTGACGGCACTGAACCAGTCACTCTGACGGAACTCGGCATTGGCAATCCCCAGACGCTCGGCATTGCCGCGCGCCAGCTGCACGGCCTCCTCGATGAGGTCGACGCCCAGCACCTGCCACTGCGGACGGTGACAGGCAAAGGCCAGCGCGATGGCACCGGTGCCGGTGCCGAGATCCAGCAGTCTGCCTTCGGGCGCCTCGGCCAATTCCAGCGCACACTCGACCATGACCTCGGTGTCCGGGCGCGGAATCAGCGTGGCCGGCGAACAGGCGAGCGTCAGGCCATAGAACTCACGTCGCCCGAGCAGATGCGCCACGGGATGGCCCTCGGCTCGACGCGCCAGCAGTGCCTCGAAACGTGCCACGCCCTCGGCGCCGGCCTCGCGCTCGAGATCCCGATCGCCCCAGGTGTAGAACCAGGTGCGCTCGCGCCCCATCACCTCGCCCAGCAGCAACTCGGCATCCAGACGCGGAGAATCGCTGCCCGCCTCGCTCAGACGGGCAGTCGCGGCTGCCAGGGTGACATCGATTCTCACCTTATTGCTCCTGCAATGCGGTCAGCTGATCGGCCTGGTATTCCACCACCAGCGGCTCGATCACTTCGTCCAGCTGGCCGGCGATCACTTCATTGAGCTTGTAGAGCGTCAGGTTGATGCGGTGATCGGTCAGACGACCCTGCGGGAAGTTGTAGGTACGGATACGCTCGGAGCGATCCCCCGAGCCGACCAGCTTGCGACGCGCATCGGAGGTGGCCTGGGCCTGGCTGTCCACCGCGGCCTGCTTGAGGCGTGCCGCCAGCAGTGACATGGCGCGCGCACGATTCTTGTGCTGGCTGCGCTCGTCCTGGCACTCCACCACCACGCCGGTGGGCAGGTGGGTGATGCGAATCGCGGAATCGGTGGTGTTGACGTGCTGACCACCGGCGCCGGAGCTGCGATAGGTATCCACACGCAGATCGGCCGGATTGATGTCGACGTCGCCGACTTCATCGGCCTCGGGCATCACCGCCACGGTACAGGCGGACGTATGGATACGCCCCTGGGACTCGGTGGCAGGCACGCGCTGCACGCGGTGCGCGCCGGACTCGAACTTGAGACGCGAGTAGACGCCCTCGCCCTTGACGCGGGCGATGACTTCCTTGAAGCCGCCGTGCTCGCCGTGGCTGGCGCTGACGGTCTCGACCTTCCAGCCCTTGAGCTCGGCGTAGCGCGAGTACATCTTGAACAGGTCGCCGGCGAACAGCGCCGCCTCGTCACCGCCCGTGCCGGCGCGCACTTCGAGGAAGACGTTGGCACCATCATCCGGGTCGCGCGGAATCAGCAGCTGGGTGATCTCGGCTTCCAGCGTCTCGAGTGCCGCCTCGGTCTCGCGGACTTCCTCACGCGCCATGTCGCGCATCTCGGGATCACTGTCCTCGGCCATCACCAGTGCGGCCTCGCGATCATCCTTCAGGCCGCGATGGCGGCGCCATGCCTCGATCAATGGCTCAAGCTCGGCGTACTCCCGCGACAGGTCGCGGAACCTGGCCTGGTTCCCGATCACTTCGGGCTCCGACAACAGTGCGGAGATCTCCTCGAAGCGGTCATGGAAGGTGTCGAGCTTGGTGATGAGGCTGTCTTTCATGAAGGGTCCTGTGATGAATCAGCCGGCGCGAGCAGAAGCGTCTGGGCCGTCTGAAGAATATCCTGGCGATCGTCCCCCGAGGCCTGGCGCAGTGCCAGCGTCGGGTGATGCATGAAGCGATTGGCCAGCTGGCGTGCCAGCTGCGCGACCACTTCCTGGGGGTCGCGTCCCTGATCGAGCTCCGCCAGCGCCTGCGCCTCGCATTCGGCGCGCAGTTGCTCGCCATGGCTGCGGTAGCGCTTGATGACTTCGCCGCCACTGCGCACCCGCTTGAGGTGCAACCAGGCGTTGACGCCCTGGCGAATCAGCTCTTCTGCCTGGGCAGCGGCCAGCTCGCGGTGGCGACGATTCTCGTCGATCACTTCCTGCAGGTCATCGACCGTATAGAGGAAGACGTCGTCGAGGTCGCCGACCTGCGGCTCGATATCGCGCGGCACGGCGATGTCGACCATGAACACCGGCTTGTAACGGCGCTTCTTGAGTGCACGCTCCACCATGCCCTTGCCGAGAATCGGCAGCTGGGAGGCGGTGGAGGCTATCACGATATCGGCATTCTCGAGGGCATGCGGAATGCCTTCCAGGCCGATGGCGGTCCCGCCCAGCTCGTCGGCCAGACGCTCGGCCCGCGACACGGTGCGGTTGGCGATGCACAGATTGGCGATGCCCGCTTCCTTGAGGTGGCGCGCGACGAGCTCGATGGTCTCGCCGGCACCGATCAACAGGGCATTGGCGCGCGAGAAGTCATCGAAGATGTGACTGGCCATACTGACGGCGGCGTAGGCCACCGAGACGGGATTCTCGCCGATACCGGTCTCGGTACGCACCTGCTTGGCGACCTGGAAGATGTGCTGGAAGAGCTGCTCGAGTTCACCGCCCAGCCCCACCGAATTGCGCGCGAACTGATAGGCGTCCTTGAGCTGCCCCAGAATCTGCGGCTCGCCCAGCACCATCGAGTCAAGTCCCACCGCGACACGGATCAGATGGCGTACTGCCTCCTCTCCCAGATGCTGATAGCTGCACCGTGACAGCTCCTCCACCGGCAGACGATGGAAACGTCCCAGCCACTCGAGCACCGACTTGGCGCCATCGCTGGTCACGCAGTAGAGCTCGGTACGATTGCAGGTCGACAGCACCGCCGCTTCGGAGACCGCCGGCAGGCGCTTCAATTCGCCCAGCGCGGCATCGAGCTGCGCAGGCGTGAAAGCAACGCGTTCGCGCACGTCAACGGCGGCGGTGCGGTGATTGATGCCAAGGGCAAGAAGGGTCATGGAGTCAGTCGTCAGGGTCTGGCCGGCAGGGATCGGCGTCAATGTCAGGCGGCTCTCGGTTCTGGACTGCCACGAGGCAGCATCAGAGACAGCAGGCAATCCGCATAGGCTTCGTGCTTTCACGCCTGTCGACTCAATGGGGACAAGGGCGACTGACATAAAGGCACACTGGGCTGCCGAAGCGGCTGAAATCGTAATGTTGGCGCGCTCATTCTACCACAGCGTCCGAACCACGCGACCCCGCAACATGCCGCAGCCGATGAGGATTTTCCATGATGCCGGCAGGCTCTCGCTATCAGCCCACGCGGCGGATCTTTCGCCAAACGAGGTATCTGCTGGGGCATGCCACACCCACACGTCGGCAACGCTATCCCCGCTCGCCGCCAGCCGTTATGCTGCAAGAGACGACGCCTTGGTCAGCGCCATGCGCGCGCATGACCCGGCCTGCGGCTCGATCGCCCCGCTCCCCATTCTGCCCACACTGACAAACGCGAGGTTGCATGCACGCTTCGACTGCCGCTGAACATAGCCCCCCGCACGCTCACGCCTGCCTCGATACTCCCCGCCGCCCACGCGGCGGGTGGAAGTCCTGTGTCGTGAGCGGATTGCTGCTGGGCATGACCGGCTGTCAGTCGATGAGCGACTCCGCGCCCCTGACGGCACAGCCTGACCCGCTGGCCACGGCGCCGCCCGTCCAGCAGGGCCTGGATGCCGACAGCCTCAATCAGCTGCTGAGCGCCGAGCTTGCCGGACAGCGCGGTGACTATCCCCGCGCCGCCAATGGCTATCTGGCCGCCAGCCGTCACTTCGATGACCCGGAACTGGCGCGCCGCGCCGTGCTCGCGGCGCGCTTCGCCGACAACCCGGCGCTGCTGGAGCGCGCCGCCGAACGCTGGCAGCAACTCGATGAGTCGGCCAGCGAGCCCGGCATCATCCGCGCGCGCCTGGCGGTCGAGCGAGGCGACTGGCAGGCCGCACTCGAGCAGCGTCTGATGCTTACCGCCAGTGGCGGCAATGGCAATCTGGCGACCCTGGCCGAGCAGGCCATCGACGCAGGCGCCGAACTCGAGCCTCTGCTGGCGATGCTGGAAACGCATATCGCCCGGTACCCCGAACAACCGATGCCCGAGATTGCCGCGGCACTCTTCGAGGCAGCATTGGGCAGTGAGGCGGCGGCGCGTGCGCGCCTGGTGCGCCTGGAAAGCGCTCACGCCACGCTGGCGGAGCTCTGGCTGGCGCGCAGCGAGATCGAGCGCGGCGCGGGCCGTCTCGAGGCGTCGCGGCGCGCGGTAGCCCGTGGCCTGGAGCTCGCCCCCGACGACAGCCGTCTGATCCTGAGCGCCGCGCAGACCGAACTGGCCGGCGGCGATCTGGACGCGGCACGCGAGCGCATCGATAGCCTCATTGCCCGCCATCCCAACGCGCCACGTCTGCGTCTGGCGCTGGCCAGCCTCTATCTTGATGCCGATTCGCCCGAGGACGCCCATCGCCTGCTGCTGCCGCTGCTCGATGAAGACCCGGTGCCGGACGCCGCCTACGCCCTGCTGGGGCTGGCCGCCGAGTCCAGCGGCGATGTCGACAACGCCATTCTTTACTACCGGCAGGTGCCGGACGGCGAGCGCTACATCTCCAGTCGCGCCCGTGCCGCCCAGTTGCTGGTCGAACACGAGCGCACGGACGAGGCACGTCAGTTACTGGCCGTGGAGCGCCTGCGCCATCCGCGCCATGCCATGACGCTGCTGAGCTTCGAGATCGACCTGCTCGACTCCCAGGAGGCGTATGCCGAGGCCGAGGCCCTGCTGAACAGCAGCATCGCCACGCGCCGCAAGGCGCTCAAGCAAGCCATCGCCGGCCAGGAGACCGACACGCGCAACACGCTGGAAAGCGAGCTGGGCAGCCTGTTGTTCCTGCGCGGCATCCGCCGTCTGGAAGATGATGAGCTGGGCGGCATGGAAGAAGACCTGCGGGAAGTCATCGCGCTGGAACCCGACAACGCCAGCGCCTACAACGCGCTCGGCTACACCCTGCTGGTGGAGACGGGTCGCCTTGAAGAAGCACTGGCCTTGATCGAGCGCGCCCATGCGCTGTCGCCCGACGACGCGGCCATTCTGGATAGCCTTGGCTGGGGCCGATATCTGACCGACGACCTCGACAATGCACTGGCACCGCTGGAAGCCGCCTGGGCCCAGCAGCAGGATGCCGAGATCGGCGCTCATCTCATCGAGGTGCTATGGGCGCTGGGCCGCGAGGATGAAGCCCGTAGCCTGGCGATAGAGCTGAGCGAGCGCTTTGAAGAAGCCAGCGAGCTCGAAGCCCTGTTCCAGCACATCCCCGAGCTACGCCCGGTGGTAGATGCGCCCTGAAGTACGCAGCCACGCTACCCGGCACTTTCTGCCCACTGGCGAGTCCATTATCCTGACCCGCCAGTGAGTGGAGCCTCACTCACCGTCACTCATCTTCTCGCCATCCGGAAGGCTTTCGCGTCATGATCACTTCTCCCCTGTCACTCTCCCTGCTGAGCCAGACACGCCGCCTGCTCGGGCCAGCCCTGCTGGCCATGACACTGGTGCTCAGCGGCTGTGCCAGCCAGATGGCCAGCGACAATGCCGGTGATCTGACGCGCAGCGACGGCGACTGGCAGCAACAGGACGCGCAACTTGCCGCCCTGACCCACTGGCAGCTGGCAGGCAAGGTCGGCATTCGCACTCCCGAGGAAGGCCACAGCGCCAACCTCGACTGGCAGCAGGACGGCGATGATTACCACATGCTGATCACCGGCCCGCTGGGCGCGGGACGCACGACTCTGGTCCGCGATGCCGATGGCGTGCGCCTCTCCTCCTCCGAGGGCGACTTCGAAGCCCCGGATGCCGAGAGCCTGATGCTGGCGCAACTGGGCTGGTCATTGCCGCTGGGCGCCCTCGACAACTGGGTGCGCGGTGTACCGGCCGCTGGCGAGCATGATCTCGAGACGGATGCACTGGGCTTCCCGACCACCCTCTACCAGGACGGCTGGGAGGTGGACTATCAGGATTGGACCCGCGCCGAAGGGCTGTGGCTACCGCGCAAGATGAAGCTTTACTACGGCGACCTCACTGCCACTCTCATCATCAACCAGTGGCAGGCGCTGTAATCGTGACACCTTCTCCTTCTTCCATGACGACTCCGACATCCGCATCGACCATGACACTCACGCTGCCCGCCCCGGCCAAGCTCAACCGCATGCTGCATATCACGGGTCAGCGTGCCGATGGCTATCACGAACTGCAGACGCTGTTCCAGTTTCTCGAGCACGGCGACAGCCTCAGCTTCACGCTGCGCGACGATGAGGCCATCCGCCTCTCACCGCCTATCGAAGGTGTGCCCGAAGAGGCCAACCTGATCGTGCGCGCCGCGCGCCTGCTGCGAGAAGCAGCGCACGCGCAGGGCAAGGTCGCGTCACCCACCGTATTGCCCGGTGTCGATATCACGCTGGAGAAAGTGCTGCCGATGGGGGGCGGTCTGGGTGGCGGCAGCAGCGACGCCGCTACCACCCTGCTGGCACTGGACAGACTCTGGGGGCTCGAGCTTGGCGAAGACGCCCTTGCCGAGCTCGGTCTGTCGCTTGGCGCGGATGTGCCGGTGTTCGTGCGCGGCTTCGCCGCCTGGGCCGAGGGCATCGGTGAACGCCTTGAGCCAGCCCCGCTGGACACCCCATGGTTCGTGGTGATTCACCCCGGTGTCGAGGTCGCCACACCCGCCGTGTTCGGCCACCCGCAATTGACACGTTCCAGCCTCGCGATTAGTATGGCGCGCGCACTGCAGGGGGGCCGCAACGACTGTGAAGTCGTGGTGCGCACTTTGTACCCGGCAGTCGCCGACGCCCTGGACTGGCTGGACCAGTTCGGCACCGCCAGACTGACGGGCACCGGCGCCTGTGTGTTCTGTGCGTTTGACGACGCACGACAGGCCAGCGAGGTGCTGGGTCGACTCGAACTCGAGCGCCCGATGTGGCACGCCTTCTCGGCACGCGGTTGCAATATCTCCCCTCTACATGCCGCTCTGGCTTCGGCCTGAGCACAGCAACTGGTTGAAGTGAACGTTGCTGGGGTATCGCCAAGTGGTAAGGCACCGGTTTCTGGTACCGACATTCCCAGGTTCGAATCCTGGTACCCCAGCCAATCCTGGCCGTTCCCGGTCAACCCGGAATTCTCCACTCCCGAGATCCCACAAGACTCCAAAGGTGGCTGCGCGTGTCAAAACTGATGGTATTCGCGGGGAATGCCAATCCCGCTCTCGCCCGCAAGGTAGCTGAAGCCCTCGATACCCGCCTGGGCCATGCAACCGTCGGTCAGTTCAGCGATGGCGAGATTGCGGTAGAAATCAACGAAAACGTTCGCGGCAAGGACGTCTTCATCATGCAGTCCACCTGCGCACCGACCAACGACAACCTGATGGAGCTGATCCTGATGGTGGACGCGTTGCGTCGTGCGTCTGCGGCGCGTATCACTGCGGTCGTTCCCTACTTCGGTTACGCCCGTCAGGACCGCCGCGTGCGCTCTGCTCGCGTGCCGATCTCGGCGAAGGTGGTCGCGGACATGATGGTCAAGGCTGGCGTCAATCGCGTCATGACCATGGACCTGCATGCCGATCAGATCCAAGGCTTCTTCGATGTGCCGGTGGACAACGTCTACGGCTCACCGATCCTGCTCGACGACATCGAACGTCAGAACTATGACAACCTGATCGTCGTCTCCCCGGATGTGGGCGGCGTGGTACGTGCCCGTGCCATCGCCAAGCAGCTCAACTGCGAGCTGGCCATCATCGACAAGCGTCGCCCCCAGGCCAACCAGGCCCAGGTGATGAACATCATCGGTGATATCAAGGACCGCACCTGCGTGCTGGTCGATGACATGATCGATACCGCCGGCACCCTGTGCAAGGCGGGCGAGGCACTCAAGGATCATGGCGCCAACCGCGTCGTGGCCTATGCGTCCCACGCGATCCTGTCCGGCCCGGCGGTCGACAACATCACCAACTCCGTCCTCGACGAAGTGGTGGTGGCCGACACCATCCCGCTGTCCGACGCCGCGCGTCGTTCCGGCAAGATCCGCCAGCTGACAGTCGCTGGCCTGATCGCCGAGGCGATCCGTCGCGTCAGCAACGAAGAATCCGTCAGCGCCATGTTCCACTGAGTCCTGGCGGCGGGCCCTGCTCGCCACTGCTCGGGGAAGAGGCACTGACACCGGCAGATGATCCATCATCTGCCAACAAGCGGCCGGCCCGGAAATCTCCGGGCCGGCCTCATGGATCCGGCAGCGCTCTGGTCGCGGGGGCTGCCGGATTCTCATTAGACCCTTGAGGTATCTGCAAAATGAAACTGTTCAAACTGAATGCTGAAGTTCGTGAAGACCTGGGGAAAGGTGCGAGCCGCCGCCTGCGTCGTACGAACGACTTCGTGCCGGGAATCGTCTACGGCGCCGACAAGGCCCCGACTCCGATCATGGTCGACAAGCCGAGCCTGTACAAGGCGGTTGACGATGAGGCGTTCTACTCCTCCATCATCACCCTGAATGTTGCTGGCAAGGCCGAGAAAGTCGTCATCCGTGACCTGCAGCGTCACCCGTTCAAGCCGCTGCTGACTCACATCGACTTCCTGCGCATCGACCCGACCCACAAACTGACCATGAACGTGCCGCTGCACATCACTGGTCAGGAAGCCTGTGTCGGCGTCAAGGATCAGGACGGCGTCCTGCACATTCTGGCAACCGACGTCGAAATCAGCTGCCTGCCGGAAGCCCTGCCGGAATACCTGGAGCTGGACGTGTCCAAGCTGGAAGTTGGCCACACCCTGCACCTGTCCGACATCGCTCTGCCGGAAGGCGCCGAGTCCGTTGCACTGTCTCACGGTGCCGATCACGACACCGCTGTGGTCAACGTCACTCGTCCGAACATCTCTGCTGACGCAGAAGATGCCGCTGAAGGCGAAGAAGCCGCTGCAGAATAACGCAGCCTTCTGATCAAGGAGCCAGACGACGCATGTCACGAGTGAAAGCGATCATCGGCCTCGGTAACCCGGGGAACGAATACGAAGACACCCGTCACAATGCCGGCGTCTGGCTCCTTGACGCTCTTGCGCGCCACGGTCACACCACGTTGCGTCCGGAACGCAAGTTCCATGGCCAGTACGCGAAGGTCCACTTCGCAGGTCAGGATCTGCATCTGCTGTTCCCATCGACGTTCATGAATCGCAGCGGTCAGGCCGTGGCCGCATTGTGCAACTTCTACAAGCTCGCACCGGATGAACTGCTCGTCGCTCACGATGAGCTGGACATCGACCCCGGCACCGCCCGCTACAAGCAGGGTGGCGGCCATGGTGGTCATAACGGATTGCGCGACATCATCAGTGCACTGGGCAACGACAAGTCGTTCCATCGTGCCCGCATCGGCATCGGCCACCCCGGCAATGCCAAGCTGGTGACCAACTTCGTGCTCGGGCGTCCCGGCAAGGCTGAACGCCAGGCCATCGACGACGCCATCGACGAAGTGGTGATGACCCTCCCCGACGCCATCAGTGGCGAATGGGCGCGGGCCATGAATCGCCTGCACTCCTTCAAGAGCTGAACCCCTGCATCACCCCTCTCCGAATTTCGGTGATTCGCTCAACGCATCACCTCGCTTGCGTATGAGTGTCTCGCCACGCGATCAGCAGCAAAAGGCATCATTTGTCGCGCGACATGCGCCCAATGGATGACCTCGGCGGCATGAGGCCTTACACTTCCCGCCTGTCTTCATTCCGTGCCTGCCCACTCGTTTCCCCGCATGCCCAGTGTCTGTGCACTCAGAGCCTGCTGGTCGAGACGACTGCCAGTGCCACGCCCCATTCGATACGTCACACCAGGATCTAGCGCCATGGGTTTCAATTGCGGCATCGTCGGCCTGCCGAACGTCGGCAAGTCCACTCTCTTCAATGCACTGACCAAGTCTGGCATTGACGCCGAGAACTTCCCCTTCTGCACCATCGAGCCGAACACCGGTATCGTGCCGATGCCTGACCCTCGCCTGAACGCGCTGGCCGAGATCGTCAAGCCGGAGAAGGTGATTCCGACCACCATGGAATTCGTCGACATCGCGGGTCTGGTCGCGGGCGCTTCCAAGGGCGAAGGTCTGGGCAACAAGTTCCTGGCCAACATCCGTGAGACCGACGCCATCGCGCACGTGGTGCGCTGCTTCGAGGATGACAACGTCATCCACGTCGCCAACCACGTCGACCCGGCCGCCGACATCGAGACCATCAACATCGAGCTGGCCCTGGCCGACCTCGACAGCGTCGAGCGCAGCATCCAGCGTCTGACCCGTGTCGCCAAGGGCGGCGACAAGGAAGCCATCGCCACCAAGGCCGTGCTGGAACGTATCCAGCCGCACCTGGCCGAAGGCCAGCCGCTGCGCAGCTTCGGCCTCAGCGATGACGACCTGAAGATCGTGCGCGGCTTCGGCTTCCTGACCCTCAAGCCGACCATGTACATCGCCAACGTCAGCGAGGAAGGCTTCGAGAACAATCCCTACCTCGATATCGTGCGCGGCATTGCCGCCAACGAAGGCGCCAGCGTCGTGCCGGTGTGCAACAAGATCGAAGCCGAGATCGCCGAGCTGGACGAGGAAGAGCGCGAGATGTTCCTCGATGAGCTGGGCATGGAAGAGCCGGGCCTGGACCGCGTCATCCGCGCCGGTTATGAGCTGCTGGGTCTGCAGACCTACTTCACCGCTGGCGTGAAGGAAGTGCGTGCCTGGACCGTCAAGATCGGCGCTACCGCACCGGAAGGCGCTGGTGTCATCCACACCGACTTCCAGAAAGGCTTCATCCGTGCCGAAGTCATTTCCTATGACGACTTCATCGCCTACAAGGGCGAGCAAGGCGCCAAGGATGCCGGCAAGTGGCGCCTGGAAGGCAAGGACTACATCCTCAAGGATGGCGACGTGGTGCACTACCGCTTCAATGTCTGATGGCTCACAGGTGCCCGGCGACGCCCGGGCCCAGCTGATGCCCTGACAGCCTGTCCTGACGGAACGTCCCTGATCTCTCACGAGGCCAGGGGCGTTCTGCGTTGTGGCGCGGAAACCTCATCCAGCGGAAGCTCAGCCAGCAGTAGGCTCAGTTCACCGAGGGCTCTACCAGCGGCACCTGCAGCCACTGCGCGGCCTGTCTGGCGAGCTGATCTGCCAGCGTCTGCGCCAGCCGCGAACGACCCGCCTCGCGTCGCCACATGGCACTCAGCACCAGCTCACCCGCCTGGGGCAGCTGACGCGCGCTCAAGCCGCGCTCCGTAGTGGCGGCATGCGCCGTGAGTGCATCGACCACCGCCAGCCCCTCCCCCGCCTGAACCAGCGCCGCCGCCAGGGGATAGGTCTGCACTCGCGTCATGATGCGCGGTGAAGATGGCAAAGCGCTTGAAGCTTCCTGCGCCACGCTCGCCAGCAGACCATCGAGTCGCCGCGCCAGCGGATCGTACGCCCCCAGGGCGATCAGGCGCTGACCGGCCAGCTCCGCCACCGTCATCGGCGTCTGCTGACAGTCCTGTGCCCAATACCCTTCGGGCGCGAGCACCAGTAGCGGCATGCGCACCAGCGGACGCGTCATCAGTGCAGGATGCGTCGGCGCACTCAGCGTGAAGGCGATATCGACCTCATGCAGCAACAGGGCATCGACGATCTCGCGGGTATGCTGGGTCGCCAGCTCACAGCTGACCCGTGGCTGACGCCTGCGCCACTGACCCAGTGCCTGTGGCAGCAATTGCTGGGCGATGGCAGGCGTCGCCACCACCTTGAGCGTGCGTGCCTCGCCCTCGCGCAAGCCATCGACCAGCCGCCTCACATCGTCCAGCTGACCGAGCATTCCCTGGCTGGCCGCTTCCAGCTTGCGCGCCTCCTCGGTGGGATGAAGCTGCCCTGCACTGCGCGTGAACAACGTAATGCCCCACTGGCGCTCGACCTGCTGCAGCGCCTTGCTCGCCGCCGGCTGGGAGATATGCAGCAACCTCGCCGCGCCGGTCACGCTGCCGGCCTGCAGGACGGCGTGAAAGATTTCCAGGTCCCTGAGCCGCATGCACTATCTTCCTGTCCGGTTGTCTTATCTAGAGGGCTCACTTGAGGGCGCACTTGAGCGCCTGTGCATCAGGTTACCCCATAACCTCGGGTTATGACGCGACACATCCTTTTCATTCGCCACTCACGCAAGCGACCGGCAAGCTCGAGCACAACGCAACACGACCTTCACGACCTTCACGACCCGGGAGCCCAGCATGCAACGCCACGTGACTGTCATCGGAGGCGGCGTGATCGGCCTCGCCAGTGCCCACGCCCTGGTGCGCGCCGGCCACTGCGTGACCCTGATCGACGCCCATGCCGAGGTTGCCAGCGAGACCAGCCGCGCCAATGGCGGTCAGCTGAGCTATCGCTATGTGGCACCACTGGCCGATAGCGGCGTGCCCCGCCAGGCCATCAAGTGGCTGCTGGCAGGCAACGAGGCACCGCTGAAACTGCGCCCCAATCTTGACCCCGCACAATGGCGCTGGATGGCCCGATTTGTGGCCGCCTGCAATCACCCTACCCATCAGGCCAGCGCAACTCAGATGCTCTCGCTGGCGCTGCACAGCCAGGCGATCATGAGCGAGTGGCGCGCACGAGATGCGCTCGGCGACTTCGCCTGGCAGCAGCGCGGCAAGCTAGTGATCCATCGTGATCCCGAGGTGCTCGACAAGGCGGCCGCCGCGCGCGTCGCCCCGCAGGACCAACAGGTACTCGATGCACGCCAATGCATCGCGCTGGAGCCCTCACTGACCCACCAGCAAGCCCATCTGTCGGGCGGCATCTTCAGCGCTTCGGACGAGACGGCGGATTGCCATGCTTTCTGTCAGGCACTGGAGCGCAAGCTGCAGGCCTCCGAGCGCTATACACGCATCGCCAATACCCGCGTCGCCCCGCTGAGCGCACGCAACGGGCGCATCGCGCAGCTCGATCTCAGACATCTTGATGGCCGCCGAGAATGCCTCCCCGTCGATGAGGTCGTCATCGCGGCCGGCAATCATGCCGCCGAGCTGGTACGCCCCCTGGGTATCCGCCTGCCCTTGCAGCCGCTCAAGGGCTATAGCCTCACCTTGGCGCTGACGGCTGACACCCCCGAGACGGCCGCGCCGCGCATCAGCGTCACCGACTCGGCACGCAAGGTGGTCTACGCCGACCTGGAGTCGTCGGCATCGCGCCAGCTGCGCGTCGCGGCGATGGTGGATATCGGCCAGCGGGAACGCGACAGCTTCCACCCCGAACTGGATGAGCAGCGCATTGCCGCCCTGCGCAAGCTGGCCAGCGATACCTTCCCCGAAGCCGGCGATTTCGCGCAGGCCACTCCCTGGGCCGGACTGCGCCCCAGTACGCCCAAGGGGCCGCCGATCCTCGGCCCTCCCCGGCAAGCGAACAGCCCGGGCAATCTGTGGCTGAACGTCGGCCATGGCAGCCTGGGCTTCACGCTGGCCTGCGCCAGTGGCAACCTCATCGCACGCGCCATCTCGCGAGAGGCTCTCCCCGGCACACTCTCCGATAGCCTACCTGATGCCCTCGCTGCGCGGCCTGGACGCTAGCCCGATGAATTCCCTGCCACTTTTTCGCGCTGATGCATTGACAACATCACGGGCAATCCGTAATATTCGCCTCCGTTGGACGGCTACATAGCTCAGCTGGTTAGAGCACATCACTCATAATGATGGGGTCCCCTGTTCAAATCAGGGTGTAGCCACCAACCAAGATTCGAAAGGCCTGACTGCTTGCAGTCAGGCCTTTTTCGTTGTGCGCGATCTATACACATGACTCGCGCATCCGGCGCCCTGCGCCGTAGCCCTCGAGCCAGGTCACAGGCAACAAAAAGGGCGACCCACAGGCCGCCCTTTTTCCGGGCTCGTCTTCTTACACTACGCGCCCGCTCTCCCAGCACACTCCGGCTCGACTCAGTCCAGCTGCTCGCGATTGCAGAAGGCTACCAGCACCTTGATCAGCATGGCGACATCGGCACTGCCGGATGTCTCACGAATCGAGTGCATGCCCCACTGCGGCAGCCCCACATCCAGGGTCGGCACCCCCACCTCACTGGCGGTGATCGGCCCGATGGTGCTGCCACAGCCCATGTCGGCACGACTGACGAAGGTCTGCACCGGCACATCCTGCTCGCGACACATCTCGCGGAACAGCCCGGCCGTGGTGCTGTTGGTGGCGTAACGCTGATTGGCATTGACCTTGATGACCGGCCCGGCATTCAACTTCGGCCCATGCCTCGCATCATGCTTGTCTGCGAAATTGGGGTGCACGGCGTGAGCATTATCGCAAGAAATCATCAAGGAGCGCTGCACAAGGCACTGATAGCCTTCTTCGCTGTCCAAGCCGACGTAGTGATTGATGCGCTTGAGCACATCGGCAAGGAAGGGCCCTTGGGCACCACAGGCGCTGGCACTGCCGACTTCTTCATGATCGGTGGTGACGAACAGCGCCCCCTGACTGCCGTCGGCCTCCAGCAGCGCCTCGAGACCGACGAAACAGGACAGCAGATTGTCGAGGCGGGCACTGGTGATCAACTCGCCCTTCAGCCCCGACTGCGCCGCCGGCTGCAGATCATGCAGGCCCAGCTCGAAGTCGACGACATCCGCGACCCGCACGCCGTGCTGCTCCTCGATCAGATCGATCAACAGCGCGTTGAAGGCCTCCGCGGGCGTCCCGGCCTCGTCATCCAGCTGCATGACCACGGCTGACATCTGGGTCTGGGCATTGATGGCACGCCCACTGTTGACGTCACGATCCAGATGGATCGCCAGGCTCGGCACGCAGGCAAACGGACGCATGACCGCCAGCAGCAGCGTCTCGCGACGACCGTCCGCATGCCGCACCTGGGCACGCCCCGCAAGCCCCAGATCGCGATCGAACCAGGTGCTCAGCAACACGCCGCCATAGGTCTCGACACCCAGCGTCAACCAGCCCTGACTGACCTGTGCCGGATTGGGCTTCAAACGCAGACAAGGCGAATCGGTGTGCGCACCGATCATCCGAAGTGAGCTCAGCGGCGTATCACCCTTCGGGAGCTGAAAGGCGATCAACGAGGAATCATTGCGCGTGACATAGGCGCGATCACCGGGCGCCAGCTGCCAGGAAGATGTCTCGCTGAGGCGACGGTAGCCCGCCTGCTCAAGACGCTGCGCCATGGAAGCCGTCGCGTGCCACGGCGTGGGAGAAGAAGACAGGAAGTCGAGCAGTGCGGGAACGCGGGAATCCGCAATCGCATGAGTCATGATGGCGTCTGGTCCTCGAAGATATATGCAAGGCACTGTATAAGAAGAAACATGATGGGAAAACCTGTGATGACCCTTCGATGACACGACTGCCATCCAGTCACCACACAGGGGGCGTCCAAAGGCGCGACATGCCAGCCAAAGGCCTGCGCTGACAGAGTTTTCACAACCCCAACGCATCAACGCCAGACAACTGTGTATGGTGCATGAGACTGCTACAATGCCCGCTCGACCCCCTGCGGGGAGGTCGTTCAGGGAGCAGAGTGTACATGAATCGGGAGTGCTTCATTGATGAGCCTGTTCGCAAACGTCCGGCGCACGGCATTCGTTGCCCTGTGTCTTGCCATGGCCGGCCCTGCCAGTGCCGCGGTCACCCCTACTGACGCCGATGCACAGGCTGCTCGCGAAGTTGCCGAGTCTTTGCGCTATGGGCATTACGAAGATGTGACCCTGGATGACCACTGGGCCAACCGCGCCTTCACGCAATACCTCAAGACTCTCGACCCCCAGAAAGCCTACTTGCTGGATGCGGACATCAGCGAATTCAGCGACCTGCGTCATGATTTCGACGACGCCATGGTCGATGGTGACCTCGAGCGCCTCTATGGACTCTACGATCGCTATCAACAACGCCTCACCGCACGCCTCACCTGGCTGGTGAAGACGCTGGATGCCAAGCCGAGCTTCGATTTCGACAAGGACGATCGCCTGGCGCTGGACCGCAAGGACAGCCCGTGGGCCGATAGCGAGCAGGAGCTCGACGAGCTGTGGCGCAAGCGCCTCAAGAATGCCTGGCTGTCGATGTCGCTGTCCGACAAGAGCGATGACGAGATCGCCAGGACGCTCAGCGAGCGCTATTCCAATCAGCTCAAGCGCATCAAGCAGACCAACGATGAAGATATCCTGACGCTGGTGATGCATGCCGTGACCGGCAGCATCGACCCGCACAGTGAATACTTCTCGCCGCGTCAGGGTGAATCCTTCGACATCCAGATGAAGCTGTCACTGGACGGCATCGGCGCCCTGCTGCAATCCGAAGGCGAATACGTCAAGGTCTCGAGCCTCGTGCCCGGCGGCCCTGCCGAGAAGGATGGCGAACTCAAGCCGGCTGACCGCATCGTGGCCGTCGGCCAGGGCCAGGGCGACAGCGAGTGGACCAACGTGGTCGGCATGCGCCTGGATGATGTCGTGGATCTGATCCGTGGCCCGAAGGGCTCCGTCGTGCGCCTGGAAGTGATCCCGGCCCAGTCACTGGATGTCACCAAGACGCGTGAGCTGGATATCACCCGCGACACCGTCAAGCTCGAGGACCAGGCCGCCAATGCCAAGGTCATCGACGTCAAGCGCGATGATGGCGTCCACAGGATCGGCGTCATTCATGTGCCCGCCTTCTATGTCGATTTCGATGCCTGGCAGGCCGGTGAAGACGACTACCGCAGCACCACCCGCGACGTGGCGCGCCTGATCGATGAACTGAAGGCCAAGCAGGTGGAAGGCATCATTCTCGATCTGCGCAACAACGGCGGCGGTGCCCTGCAGGAAGCCAATTCGATGATCGGCCTGTTCATCGATCGCGGCCCCACCGTGCAGGTGCGTGATGCACGCGGCCGTATCAGCCTCTACGGCGATACCGACGCCGGCACCCACTATGACGGCCCGCTGACCGTACTGGTCAACCGCCTCTCGGCCTCGGCATCCGAAATCTTCGCCGGCGCGATCCAGGACTACGGCCGCGGCCCGATACTCGGCAGCCAGACCTTCGGCAAGGGCACGGTGCAGACCATCTCCTCGCTGAGCGAAGGCGAGATCAAGCTGACCCGCGCCAAGTTCTATCGCATCTCCGGCGACTCGACCCAGAACAAGGGTGTGAAGCCGGACATCGCCTTCCCCAGCGTCATCGACCCGCAGGAGATCGGCGAATCCAGCCTCGACTACGCGCTGCCCTGGGACCAGGTACGCCCGGTGAAGTATCGCCGCTACGGTGAACCAGCACGCTATCTGGCCGCCTTGCGCGCCCGCCACCAGAGCCGCGTCGAACAGGACCCCAACTTCAGCTACCTGAAGAGCGAAGTCGCGCTGTCAAAGGCACTGCGCGCGCAGCAGACCAGCATCAGCCTCAATCGCGAGCAGCGCAAACGCGAGATGGATGCCCAGGAAGCCGAGCAGCTGGCACTGGAAAACAAACGCCGTCGTGCCCTCAACCTCGAGCCACTGACAAGCTTTGCCGAACTCGATGCCGCCAGCGACCACATCTCTTCCCCCGAGAGCGTTCCCGAGCAGGAAGCCGGTATCGAAGAAGGCAGCAGCGACAAGGAAGCCAAGGACCCGATCGATCAGGCCCAGCTTCAGGAAAGTGCCGAGATCCTGCTCGACTACGCCCACCTCACCGGTGATCGCTAGGCCCTCAGGACTCGCGCCATGACCCGCGTTTGACGAAGCTGGTCGACCGCCAAGGCCCCTGCTCTCATGCAACACCGAGCGCAGGGGCTTTTTCTTGCCACAAAGAAAGTCTGTGGCACGCAGCATCACGGCCGCGCGAGGCAGCAACGCGCGCACAACAACGCACAGACAGCAGCAACTAGACAGAAAGCGCAGCAGCAGAAACACAATGGCCAGCATCACAACGTCAGGCAGAGCCGCGTAGAGAACGACAGTAGAAGGCTGGCGACGCGAGAGCACGCTCGAGGCAGAAAGCACGAGACATCTGACAGGTGGAGGAGCAGGAACGGATTGATGAGCAGGGCTGACAAGCCAGGATTACGAACAGAGCTCAAGCGCAAAGCAACAAGCAAAGCTCAGGCAGCGATGATGCCACCAGCAGAGAACACGAGGGGAAGCAGGGAAATGATATTGGCTCCTCGAACAGGACTCGAACCTGTGACCCAATGATTAACAGTCATTTGCTCTACCAACTGAGCTATCGAGGAACAACAAATATCGATCGATATCAGGGCGATATCGAAGCTGACGACGAGGAACTCATCTATCAGCGTCATTTCCGGCATTGGCAGGAAGCCTTGGATTGGCTCCTCGAACAGGACTCGAACCTGTGACCCAATGATTAACAGTCATTTGCTCTACCAACTGAGCTATCGAGGAACGACCGGAAATCCATATGTCAGTGACATCATCATGGATGCTATCAGGCTGACATTTCAAGCATGCTGCATGTGCTATTGGCTCCTCGAACAGGACTCGAACCTGTGACCCAATGATTAACAGTCATTTGCTCTACCAACTGAGCTATCGAGGAACAACCTTGAACACGCGACGAATTATACGGAAATACTCAATGGCGTCAACCACCTTCGGCCATTCAGACCACCGCAGAACTCGCTGGATTCCTCCTGCCGGATCCACCTCCGAAAGCGCACGAAGCGACATCCAGATGTGACAAGGCCCGCACGGATGCAGGCCTTGGAATCACTGGTGGCTACACCCTGATTTGAACAGGGGACCCCATCATTATGAGTGATGTGCTCTAACCAGCTGAGCTATGTAGCCACACGACGAGGCGTATATTGCAGGTCAGGCTGCTGAATTGCAAGCACTTTTTATCAAAAGCTCAACAGACGAGCCCGACGGGCCGATCAGATCCCCAGCGATGTCTTCACCGCGGCAAGGCCAGGCTGGCCCTCCACGGTCTCGACCCCCTTGAGCCAGGCCTCCAGCACCTGCGGGTTCTGCTTGAGCCAACTGGCCGCCGCGTCATCCGGGTCTTCGCCGCCATCCATGATGTCACCCATCAACTGGTTTTCCATCTCCAGGGTGAACTCGAGATTGGAAAGCAGGGCCCCGACGTTGGTGCATGCTTCGCTGTAGCCCGCGCGGGTGTTGGTATACACCGTCGCACCGCCCAGATTCGGCCCGAAGTAATCATCGGCCCCTTCCAGATAGCCCATCTCGAAGCGGGTGTTCATCGGGTGCGGTTCCCAGCCAAGGAACACCACCCACTCCTTGGCGGCAATCTTCGATTTCACTTCCGCCAGCATGCCGGCTTCCGAGGAGTCAATCATCTCGAACTCGCCCATGCCGAAGGCGTCGTCGTCGATCATGTCGGCAATGATCATGTTGCCGTCGTTGCCCGCCTCTATCCCGTAGATGCGACCGTCGAACTTCTCGAGATTGTCGGCAAGGTCCGCCACCGAGGTCACGCCGGCATCCAGTACATACTGCGGCACCGCCAGGGTGTATTTCGCGCCCTGGAGATTGGCGCGCGGGCGATCGACCTGCCCCTTGTCGATGTAGGGGTCACTGATGGAGGCCATCGACGGCATCCAGTTGCCCAGGAAGACATCGAAGTCATCATTCTTCATGCCGGCATAGGCGATCGGCACCGAGATGGTGTCAGAGGTCGTCTCATAGCCCAGCCCTTCCAGCACGGCACGCGTCAGGGCGGTGGTTGCCGTGATGTCCGTCCAGCCGACTTCGGCGAAACGCACAGTGCGACATTCTTCCGTCACGGCGGCCAGGGCCTGATTCGCCATGACCGGCACGGCGATGACGCCCAGTGCCAACAGCACCTTACCAGGTGATCGTTTCATGCTAACCCCTTGTTTTATTGTTCATTGTCAGTCAACTCTCAAGCGCCGGTGCAACGTTCAACCTACGTTGAGATCGACATGCTGCCCTTCCATGTTCTACCGCACTGTAGCGCTTTTACCAACCGACCTCGCCAACCCACAGTCTTTCACGCCCGCCTGTCGCTGGCCGTCACCTGACCTCGATTCCTCGCCCGCCTCCCCTCTGATACCCTCCCGGACTGCCTGTTGACAGCCCCCTGGCTGCCCCGCCCTGCCTCAACTTGACGCATCGAGAACCAGCCTCTACACTTTTTGTTAATTGAACGTTCAATAAAAACTTTGCACACGACAGCATGGTGCAGCGCTCGCGGCAAACCGGTGATGATCCAGTACCATGGCCACACCCGGTGTCACACCGACCCGATATACGAAAAGGACTCCGTTGATGCCCAAAGTGGGAATGGAACCTATCCGCCGCCGCCAGTTGATCCAGGCCACCATGCAAGCCATCGATGAGGCTGGACTCGCCGACGCGACCGTGGCCCGTATCGCCCGTCACGCAGGTGTATCCACCGGTATCATCAGCCACTATTTCGGCGGCAAGGATGGCTTGATGGAAGCCACCATGCGCCAGATTCTCACTGACCTGCGCAGCGCCGTCAGTGAGCGTCGCGCCGCACTGGCAGATGATGACGTCCGCAGCCATCTGCGCGCGGTGATCGACGGCAACTTTGACCGCAGCCAGGTCAGTCAGAGTGTCTCCAAGACCTGGCTGGCCTTCTGGGCCTCCAGCATGCACCGCATTCCGCTGGAACGCCTGCAGCGGGTCAACGACAGGCGGCTGATCTCCAATCTGTGTGCCCTGTTCCGCCGCTGCATGCCGCTGAACGAGGCACGTGATGCCGCGGCCGGACTGGCCGCCCTGATCGACGGCTTGTGGTTGCGCGGTACGCTGGACCCGACCGGCCTCGATGTCGAGCGCGCACGCCGCCTCGCCTACGAATATGCCGACTACCAGCTGACACGTCACATGACAGTATCCCTGAACGCGACAGACTCCCCCACTTCCCCTGAACCCAGTAAGGAGCGCACGCATGGCTAACGGCAACGCAAGCTTCCCGACCCAGACCCTCTACATCGGTGGCCGTCGGGTCGAGGCTACCTCCGGCGAGACCTTCGAGACCGTCAACCCGGCCACCGGCGAAGTCATCGCCGAGATCCAGCAGGCCAGCGGTGCCGACGTCGATACCGCCGTCGAAAGCGCCCTGCAGGGTCAGAAGGTGTGGGCCGCGATGACCGGCATGGAGCGTTCACGCATCCTGCGCCGCGCCGTCGATCTGCTGCGCGAGCGCAACGACGAACTGGCGCTGCTCGAGACACTCGACACCGGTAAGCCGCTGTCCGAGACCGAAGCGGTCGACATCGTCACCGGTGCCGATGCACTCGAGTACTACGCGGGCCTCGCGCCGGCCATCGAAGGCAGCCAGATGCCGCTGCGTCAGGAAGCCTTCGTCTATACCCGCAAGGAGCCGCTGGGCGTCATCGGCGCCATCGGTGCCTGGAACTACCCGATCCAGATTGCCTGCTGGAAGTCCGCCCCGGCCCTCGCCGCCGGCAACGCCATGGTCTTCAAGCCCAGCGAAGTCACGCCGCTGAGCGCACTGAAGCTGGCCGAGATCTTCACCGAAGCCGGCCTGCCGGACGGCGTGTTCAATGTCGTGCAGGGCGATGCCCGCGTCGGCGTGATGCTCACCGAGCACCCGGATATCGCCAAGATCTCCTTCACCGGGGAAGCCGGTACCGGCAAGAAGGTCATGTCCGCTTCCGCCTCTTCCAGCCTCAAGGAAGTCACCATGGAGCTGGGCGGCAAGTCCCCGCTGCTGGTATTCGCCGACTCCGATCTCGACCGCGCCGCCGACGGCGCCATGATGGCCAACTTCTACAGCTCCGGTCAGGTGTGCACCAACGGCACCCGCGTCTTCATCGAAGCCAGCGTCAAGGAGGCCTTCGAGGCCAAGATCGTCGAGCGCGTCGCGCGCATCAAGGCCGGCGACCCGCAGGATCGCGCCACCACCTTCGGTCCGCTGGTCAGCTTCGAGCACCTGGACAAGGTCGTCTCCTATCTGGAGATCGCCAAGCAGGACGGCGCACGTCTGCTGGTCGGCGGTGAGCGCATGAGCGAAGGCGACTTCGCCAAGGGCGCCTGGGTCGCACCGACCGTCTACACCGACTGCAGCGATGACATGCGCATCGTGCAGGAAGAGATCTTCGGTCCGGTGATGTCCATCCTGTCCTTCGACAGTGAAGAGGAAGTCATCCGTCGCGCCAACGACACCACCTATGGACTGGCGGCTGGCCTGTTCACCGAGAGCCTGAACCGCGCGCATCGCGTGATTCACCAGCTCGAAGCCGGTATCTGCTGGGTCAACACCTGGGGCGAGTCGCCGTCCGAGATGCCGGTCGGCGGCTACAAGCAGTCCGGTATCGGTCGCGAGAACGGTGTCGAGACGCTGTCTCATTACACCCAGACCAAGTCCGTGCTGGTCGAGATGGGCCCGTTCGAGTCCGCCTTCTGAGCCATCACTGGCCGAAAGGCCTGACGACAGCAGCATCCTCTGGCGCCAGAGGCTGAAGTACCGGGCCTCAATACCGGGACTAAGCAAGACGAAGCGCCAGATGCCCCACCTGCCGGCATGTCGAACACTCGCCATGCCGGCTGCACGCCGTGTCGCTCGCCAGCGCCGCGCGCGGTGCCCGAATTCCGATGAGTCGTCGAGTCCCCTGTGGCAGCTTGCTGTCATGCGGTGCCCCGACGACTCTTCACAGACACATCACCGTATCCATCCGCCCGGCAGTGGCCACCCCTCGTCGTCGACGGGGCGTCCTGCGCCCGCATGTGGCATCTGATACGAAAGGAGATTTCATGGGCCAATTCGAGCGTGAATACGACTACGTCATCATCGGTGCCGGCAGTGCCGGCAACGTGCTGGCCACCCGCCTGAGCGAAGATTCCGACGTCAGCGTGCTGTTGCTTGAAGCCGGTGGCCGCGACCACCGCTTCGACTTCCGTACCCAGATGCCCGCCGCCCTGGCCTACCCGCTGCAGGGTCAGCGCTACAACTGGGACTTCAAGACTGACCCTGAGCCGCACATGAACAACCGTCGCATGGAATGTGGTCGCGGCAAGGGCCTGGGCGGCTCCTCGTTGATCAATGGCATGTGCTACATCCGCGGCAACGCGCTGGATTACGACAACTGGGCCAAGGACCCCATCCTGGCCGACTGGAACTATCGTGAGTGCCTGCCCTACTTCCGCAAGTGCGAGACACGCGATATCGGCCCGAATGACTACCATGGCGGCGACGGCCCGGTGTCTGTCACCACGCCCAAGCAGGGCAACAACGAGCTCTATCATGCCTTCATCGCGGCAGGCATCGAGGCGGGCTACCCGGCCACCGAAGACGTCAACGGCTACCAGCAGGAAGGCTTCGGCCCGATGGACCGCTTCGTGACCAGGGAAGGCCGTCGTGCCTCCACCGCGCGCGGCTATCTGGATACCGCCAAGAAGCGCCCCAACGTGACCATCGAGACGCGTGCCACCACCGACGTCATCCTGTTTGAAGGCAAGACGGCGGTCGGTGTGAAGTACGAGCGCAAGGGCCAGGACCACCGCGTGCGTGCGCGCAAGGAAGTGCTGCTGTGCGCCGGCGCCATCGCCTCGCCGCAGATCCTGCAGCGCTCAGGCGTCGGCAACCGTGAACATCTCGAGCCGCTGGGCGTGAAGATGGTGCACCACCTGCCGGGCGTGGGCGAGAACCTGCAGGATCACCTCGAGCTCTACATCCAGTACGAGTGCACCAAGCCGATCTCGCTCTACCCGTCCCTCAAGTGGTACAACCAGCCGCCCATCGGCCTGGAGTGGATGCTCAAGGGGACTGGTGTGGGTGCCAGCAACCAGTTCGAGGCCGCCGGCTTCATTCGCAGCGATGACAACGAAGCCTGGCCGAACCTGCAGTATCACTTCCTGCCGATCGCGATCAGCTACAACGGCAAGAGCGCGGTGCAGGGCCACGGCTTCCAGGCACACGTCGGTTCCATGCGCTCCCAGAGCAAGGGTCGTGTCCGACTGACCTCTCTCGACCCCAAGGCCGCGCCCTCGATCTTCTTCAACTACATGGCCGAGGAGCGGGACTGGGAAGAGTTCCGCGCCGCCATTCGCCTGACTCGCGAGATCATCGCTCAGCCGGCACTGGATGATTACCGTGGCCGCGAACTGGCGCCGGGTGCTGATGTCCAGACAGACGAGCAGCTCGACGAGTACGTACGCAATCATGCCGAGACGGCCTACCACCCGTGCGGCAGCTGCCGCATGGGCAGTGACGAGACCTCCGTGGTCGATGGTGCCGGTCGCGTACATGGCCTCGACAACCTGCGCGTCGTCGATGCCTCGCTGTTCCCGGTCATCCCCACCGGCAACCTGAACGCGCCGACGATCATGCTGGCCGAGAAGATGGCCGACAAGATTCGGGGCCGTGCTCCGCTGCCGCCGTCCGACGCTGACTACTTCGTGGTCGAGCCGGGCACACCGGCCAAACAGCCCGCAAAGCGCCAGATCGATTCCGCGCCGATCAATGGCTGAGCACTGATCAATGACTGAGCTCGGGTCGATGACCAAGCACTGATCAACGCCTGCGACAGGTAGTCTGGCCTCACGCACGCAAGCGCTATCGATCGTCCAAGGCCCCGCATTGCGGGGCCTTTTTCATGCCTGTCAGAAACAGCCACTCACCCCGGTCTTGCGCTCTCCGACTGCCTGGCCCGGGCGGCTGTCCTTTTCGAGAACGAATCCGCACACCTTAGACCTTGGGCGTACTGCAGGGTCGAGCAACATGGGATACGCTGAAGACAATTCAAACAACCGTTCTAAACGCATGGCTGCTACGCTGTAGTAACACCATGCAAAGACACCATCCCTCGCCACCCGGAGATCCTGCCATGACGCAGCTCATCCTCATCCTTGTCGCCATTGCCGGTCTGTTGGCCGTCATGGCACGCGAAGCCGGGGCCCTCGCGGCCATCGGCGTTCTCGCCATCATCGGCATCGTCGGCCTGGCGGTCGACGCGCCGGTGCTGGGTTGCCTACTGCTGATCGGCGCGGCACTGGTCGCGGTATGTGGCCTGCCGGCCCTGCGCAGCAAGTGGCTCAGCCCGCGTCTGTTCGCGATGTTCAAGAAGGTCTCCCCCAAGGTCTCGGACACCGAGAAGGTGGCGTTGGAAGCCGGCACCGTGTTCTGGGACGCCGAGCTCTTTTCCGGCAAGCCGCAGTGGGACACCCTGACCGCACAGCGCAACGAGGGCATCTCCAGCGAAGAGCAGGCCTTCATCGACCAGCAGTGCTCTATCGCCTGCGGCATGACCAACAGTTGGGAGATCGCACGCGAGCGTGCCGATCTGCCCGAAGCGCTGTGGGAATACCTCAAGCGCGAGAAGTTCTTCGGCATGATCATTCCCAAGGAATATGGTGGCCTGGGCTTCTCGGCCAAGGCGCAGTCGCTGGTGCTGCAGAAGCTGGCAGTCAACGAGACGCTGATGGTCACCGTCGGCGTGCCCAACTCCCTCGGCCCGGGCGAGCTGCTGCTCAAGTACGGCAGCGAAGAACAGAAGAACTATTACCTGCCGCGTCTAGCCGATGGCCGCGAGATCCCGTGTTTCGGCCTGACCGGCCCGCGTGCCGGCAGTGATGCGACTTCCATCCCGGACACCGGCATCGTGTGTCGCGGCATGCATGATGGCGAGGAAGTCGTCGGTATTCGCCTGAACTTCGAGAAGCGCTGGATCACCCTGGCGCCGGTCGCCACCGTGGTCGGCCTGGCCTTCCGCATGTTCGACCCCGAGCACCTGCTGGGTGACGTGGAAGACATCGGCATCACCTGTGCCCTGATTCCGCGTGACACCGACGGCATGGACATCGGCCGTCGTCACCACCCGATCGGTGCGCCGTTCATGAATGGTCCGATCTTCGGCAAGGACGTCTTCATTCCGCTCAGCTACCTGATCGGTGGCGAGCAGATGGCCGGCCAGGGCTGGAAGATGCTGGTCGAGTGTCTGTCGGTGGGTCGCTGCATCACCCTGCCATCCGGCTCTGCGGGCATCTCGCGCTACGCACTGGGCTGGAGCGCCGGCTTTGCGCGCATCCGCCGTCAGTTCAATCTGCCGGTGGCCGAGATGGAAGGCGTTCAGGAGCCCCTGGCGCGCATGGCCGCGATGAACTACATCAGCCAGGCGTCGGTGCTGCACACCGCCAACATGATCGACAACGGCCACAAGCCGGCGGTGCCTTCCGCCATCCTCAAGAGCCAGTTGACCGAGATGGCTCGCTCGCTGCTGGCCGATGGCATGGACATCCACGGCGGACGCGGCGTGACGCTTGGCCCGCGCAACTACATTGGCGTGGCCTACGCCGGCACTCCGGTCTCGATCACGGTGGAAGGCGCCAACATCATGACCCGCAACCTGATGATCTTCGGTCAGGGCGCGATCCGCTGCCATCCTTACGTGCTGGAAGAGCTGGCCGCCAAGGACGCCGATGACCTGAACGCCTTCGACAAGGCCTTCTTCCGCCATGCCGGCCTGATCTTCGGCAACGCGGCACGCGCCTTCACCCAGAGCTTCGGTATCGGTGGCAAGGCCAGTGGCTTCGACACCGTTGCCACACCCTACGCCAGCCACATCAATCGCTTCAGCGCCGCCTTCTCGCTGTCCGCCGATGCAGCCATGGCAAGCCTCGGCTCCAGCCTCAAGGCGCGCGAAATGCTGTCGGCGCGCCTGGGTGACGTGCTGTCCAACCTCTATCTGGCATCACTGACGCTCAAGCAGTGGCACGAAACCGAGGCCTGCGAACACGAAGAGGCGCTGTTCCACTACAGCATGCAATGGCTGCTGCACCGCGCGGAGAAGGCACTGGATGAGTTGTTCGCCAACCTGCCCAACCGTGCGCTGGGCACTGCCCTGCGCGTGATCGCCCTGCCGCGTGGCCGTCAGTTCGCCATGCCCAGGGATAGCCTGACCCGCGAGGTCGCCCGTGCCGTTTCCACCGACACTGCACTGCGTGCCAAGCTGACCGACAACACCTGGGACGCCCAGGACGAAGGCCAGCAGGACAACGCCCTCGCCCGCTACAACGCGCTGCTCAAGGACTATCCGCGCGCCGAGCCGATCTACAAGGCGCTGGCCAAGGCCTACCACAAGGGCGAGATTCCGGCCGATGCCCTGTCACCGGAAGCACGTATCGAAGCGGCGGTCGAGGCAGGCATCCTGTCAGCAGAGGATGGCGACTTCATGCGCGTCTTCGAAGCCGAGGTGCTCGACATGCTGACCGTCGACCACTTCGAATTCGACGCCTTCGTGCGCAAGCCGATGGCGAGTGACGGCACCGCCTCCAACCCGCAGCAGGACGCCGCCTGATCACTGGCGACGCCCACGTGATCGACGCACGAACTGATCACTGATCACTGATCGCAGAACCACAAAGGCCCCGCTCAATGAGCGGGGCCTTTGTCTTGGCAGAGCATGCCATTCGCTTGCGTCATCTCATCCTCAGATATGACGCGCGAAGTGCTCCAGGTCACGCACGAAGGCGTTCTTGTAGGTCTCGAAGTCCTTCGGGCGCGCCTTGAAGGAGCGCTTGATGCGCTCGCGGTCCAGGCGCAGCGGCGCGTCGAGGGCCGCCAGGTTGCCGACACGCGCCGCCGGATTCATGCCGACCAGCTCACGCGGTTGATCCCCTTCGGCCTCAGCCTCCAGCCAGTCGTTGATGCCGGCGCGACGCAGCACGCTGACCAGTGAACTGTCGGTGATGCGTACCTGCAGGCGACCGTGATCGGCCAGCTGGGAGACCAGCGCGATGCCGTGGTCATGACCGCGATGCACCGTCGGCGTCGCCCACAGCGCCAGATTCAGGCCACGTGCGTTCTCGTCGAGTACCAGCAGCGCGGCAGAGTGGATGCGCTCGGCATCGTCGACCAGCGCGAACAGGCGCGCCATCTCATTCTCGAACCACACCCCACGCACGCCGGCGTAACTCACCAGCGCATCCAGCCCCCCTTCGCGGCCATGGACTTCGGCGCACAGCATCGCCAGACAGGCATCACGTCGGGCACCGGCACTCACTTCAACCACTTTCATCGCGTTCTCCGCCACAGGCATTTTCAGCGCGCAAGACTAGCACACTCGCTCGCCGGCCGCTTATTCCGGCCTTGAGTTGCGACCAACGCCTCGCTTGCCAGCCTTGGCCGAGCTACCAGCGCCACACGCCGGCTGTTTAGACAAAGCATATCCAGCAGCCGCCGAGCCATAAACTCAGTCTCGAGTTCAGCCATAAGTTCAGCCTCGCTCGAATGAACATCTTCCTGTCACAAAGTTGTAAGGCGGGCGCTATAGAGTCGTCTACGCTTTTCGGACGATCATCAAAAGAACAAGAAAATGTTCACTTGATCGTCGCCATCGATCGTCAGCGGCCAGCGTCCTTCTTCTTTGTGCGGAAGCTGGCCAGGGGAACCTCTCAGGAGTTTGACCATGCGCCGCCCGACTCATCATGCAAGCACCCGCACGACTGCCACCGCGACTCGTCGCCTCGCCAGCCTCGCGCTGGCCATCGGTTTCGCCTCCGCCTCCGCCAGCGCCCTCGCCGCCACCGAGGTGGAATGGTGGCACGCCATGGGGGGCGGGCTCGGCAAGAAGGTCGACGAGATCGCGGCCGACTTCAATGCAAGCCAGGACGACTACGTCGTCAAGCCGGTCTTCAAGGGCAACTACTCCGAGACCATGACCTCCGCCATCGCCGCCTTCCGCGCCGGCAAGGGCCCGGACATAGTGCAGATCTTCGAGGTCGGCACCGCCACCATGATGAGCGCCAAGGGCGCGATCGTCCCGGTGCATCAGCTGATGGCAGACTTCGCGCCGCAGGAAGGCACCGCCTTCGACCCTAACGCCTACCTGTCTGCCGTCACCGGCTATTACACCGACACCGACGGCAAGATGCTGTCGATGCCGTTCAACTCCTCGACGCCGGTGACCTACTACAACAAGGACGTGCTGGCCGAGGCGGGCGTCGAGTCCCTCCCGCAGACCTGGCAGGAAATGGGCGCTGCGCTCAAGAAGGTCGTCGATTCCGGCGCCGCCAGCTGTGGTCTGACCACCACCTGGCCGTCCTGGGTGATGCTCGAGAACTTCTCGGCGCGCAACGACGTGCCCTTCGCCAGCCAGGCCAATGGCTTCGCCGGCACTGATACCCGCCTTGAATTCAACACGACCGCCGTGGTCGATCACATCCAGCGTCTCGACGACTGGCAGGCCGACAAGCGCTTCGTATTCGGCGGTCGCTTCGATGATGCGGCGCCCAAGTTCTACTCCGGCGAGTGCGCAATGATGATGGGCTCTTCCGCCAGCTATGCCGGCGTCAAGGAAAGCGCCAAGGGCTTCGAGTTCGGCGTCGCACCGCTGCCCTATGACAGCGACGTGATCGAGACACCGCAGAACTCCATCATCGGTGGCGCGTCGCTGTGGGTACTGTCCGGTCACAGCGATGAGGAGTACCAGGGTGTCGCCAAGTTCTTCCAGTACCTCTCAAAGCCCGAAGTGCAGGCCGACTGGCACCAGTTCACCGGCTATCTGCCGATCACCACTGCCGCGGCAGAGCTGACGCGCGAACAGGGCTTCTACGCCGAGAACCCGGGTACCGACGTCGCCATCACCCAGATGACCTCCGCGACGCCGACCGAGAACTCCAAGGGGCTGCGCCTGGGCAACATGGTGCAGATTCGTGACGTGATCAATGAAGAGCTGGAGAAGATCTTCTCCGGCAAGGAAAGCGTGCAGGACGGCCTGGACAACGCCGTCAAGCGTGGTGATTCGCTGCTCGAGAAGTTCGAACGCGCCAACGGCTGATCATCGCCACACCGGGGAGGGCGGGCCCATGCCAGGCCCGCCCTCCCGCCATTCTCAATCGCCAGAGAGCGGAAAGCACATCCGACATCCGGTGTCCTTTCCCTTCTCTCACGGCGTGATGGTGCAGGAGCGGCCGAGGCTTGCCGGCTCCGTGTTACCGATGGAACCACCCAGCCCCTCCTTGCTTGCGAGACCCCTGCTGCATGGCCCATTTCAATCGACACCCCATAACGCCCTGGATACTGCTGGCACCCCAGCTGCTGATCGTTGGCGTGTTCTTCTTCTGGCCGGCCTACCAGGCCATCGAACAGGCCTTCTATGTCGAGGATGCCTTCGGTCTCTCGCGGGAATTCACCGGGCTGAGCAACTTCGTCAGCGTGCTGAGCGAGCCGGAATACCTCACGACACTATGGACGACCACCTATTTCTCCTTTGCGGTGGCCTTCGGTGCCATGGCACTGGCGCTGGGACTGGCCGTGCTGGCGGACCGCGTACTGCGCGGCGCACATGCCTACAAGACCCTGCTGATCTGGCCCTACGCCGTGGCACCCGCCGTTGCCGGGGTGTTGTGGCTGTTCCTGTTCGATCCGACGCTGGGCATCCTGCCGGAGCTGCTGTCCGCCATCGGCATCGACTGGAACCACAAGCTCAATGGCGATCAGGCCATGTTGCTGGTGGTGCTGGCCTCGATCTGGAAGCAGATGAGCTACAACTTCGTGTTCTTCCTCGCCGGCCTCCAGGCGATTCCCAAGAGTCTGCTGGAAGCCGCCGCGATGGATCGCGCCGGCCCCTGGCGGCGTTTCTGGACCATCACCTTCCCGCTGCTCTCACCGACCAGCTTCTTCCTGCTGGTGATGAACGTGGTCTACGCCTTCTTCGAGACCTTCGGCACCATCGATGCCACCACCCAGGGCGGCCCGGCCGGCTCGACGCGCACCCTGGTCTACAAGGTCTATGAAGATGGTTTCGTCGGGCAGGACCTGGGTTCGAGTGCTGCCCAATCCGTGCTGTTGATGGTCATCGTCGGCGTGCTGACGCTGATCCAGTTCAGATATGTCGAGAAGAAGGTGCAGTACTGATGCGCTATAACCGCCCCGGGCTTGATATCGCAAGCCATGCCCTGCTGATCGTCGGCTGCGCAGTGTTCTTCCTGCCGGTCTGGATCGCCTTCAGCGCCAGCACCCACGAGATGGGTGACCTCTATTCCAATGTCGCCCCCGTCTGGATCGGCGAGGCTGGCCTGGACAACTACCGTCATCTGCTGGCAGACCCGGTCAGCAGTCTTGGCGCCGACGTGATGACTCTGCTGTTCAACTCGATGCTGATGGCACTCGGCATCGCCATCGGCAAGATCATCATCTCGGTGCTGGCCGCCTACGCGATCGTCTTCTTCGAGTTCCGCTTCCGCAAGCTGTGCTTCTGGCTGATCTTCATCACCCTGATGCTGCCGGTGGAGGTGCGTATCCTGCCGACCTTCAAGGTGGTAGCCGACCTCAACATGCTGGACAGCTACGCCGGCCTGATCCTGCCGCTGATCGCCAGCGCCACCGCGACCTTCCTGCTGCGTCAGTTCTACCTGACCATTCCGGCGGAACTGGTCGAGGCCGCGCGCATCGATGGCGCCGGGCCGTGGCGCTTTCTCAAGGACATCCTGCTGCCGCTGTCGAAGACCAACATCGCGGCGCTGTTCGTGATCATGTTCATCTACGGCTGGAATCAGTATCTGTGGCCGCTGTTGATCACGACCGATGCCGATTACCTGACCATCGTCGTCAGCCTCAAGCGCATGCTGACCACCGGTGATGGTCTGGTGCCGTGGCAGGACGTCACCGCCACCACGCTGCTGGCCATGGGCCCACCGGTGCTGGTGATCCTGTTCATGCAGCGCTACTTCATCAAGGGCCTGGTGGACAGCGAGAAGTGATCTCGCGCTCCGACCTGCGACACCTCGTCCGCCCCTGATCCCGTTACACCGTGATGGGCAGACTTGCCCGTCACGCCACCGCTCTGGATACATGACTCATGGCAACACTGGCGCTCAAGCAGCTCAAGAAGCAGTACCCCAATGGCTACAAGGCCCTGCATGGCATCGACCTGGCTTTCGGCGAAGGCGAGTTGATCGTCATCGTCGGCCCGTCCGGCTGTGGCAAGTCGACCCTGCTGCGCACCCTGGCGGGTCTGGAAGACATCTCCGAGGGCGATCTGGAGATCAACGGCAAGCGCGTCAATGACCTGGAACCCGCCGAGCGCGATATCGCGATGGTGTTCCAGAACTACGCGCTCTACCCGCACATGAGCGTGTTCGACAACATGGCCTACGGCCTCAGGAATCGGCGCACGCCCAAGGACGAGATCCAGCAGCGCGTCAGCGAGGCCGCCGAGCTGCTGGGCCTGACCGAACTGCTCGATCGCCGCCCCAAGCAGCTCTCCGGCGGCCAGCGTCAACGTGTCGCCATGGGGCGCGCCATCGTGCGCAAGCCGCAGGTCTTCCTGTTCGATGAGCCACTCTCGAATCTGGACGCCAAGCTGCGCGTGCAGATGCGTCTCGAGATCCGCCGCCTGCAGAAGCGCCTCAAGGTCACTTCCGTCTACGTGACCCATGATCAGACCGAAGCCATGACCCTGGCGGATCGCCTGGTGGTGATGAACGGCGGCCATGTCGAGCAGTTCGGTACGCCGATGGCGCTCTATGATCAGCCCGCCAGTCAGTTCGTCGCCGGCTTCATCGGTTCCCCGGCGATGAACTTCCTGAGCGCCACCCAGGTACAGGCAGGCCTCGTACTGCCGTGTGGCGCAACCATTGCCCTGCAGGGCGAAGGCCTGACCATGGGGGATGAGCTGACCCTCGGCGTTCGTCCCGAGCACCTGCAGATGCTGGAGACAGACGATGCCCTGCCCGCAGGGGCCGCGGAGCTTGAGGCGCGCATCGAGCTGGTCGAACCGCTGGGTGCCGACACCCTCGCGTACTGCCGACTGCATGGCCAGAGCGAGCCGCTGGTAGTGAGACTGGATGGCGAGCACGCCGTCACGGAAGAACAGACGCTGCGCCTGGCCATCCTTCCGGCGCGTGCCCACCTGTTCGGCGCCGACGGCAAGCGGCTGGCAACCCGCGAGCAGGTGACAGCGGCCATCAAATGACCGCTGTCGTCGTAAAGCGCTGTCATCAAGCAGGCGCGGCCATCCCGTCGCGGGCCAACTGAACCCCTTGCCCTGATAACGTCATCATTGGATGGTAATGCTTGGGACCTGCCCTGATCAGTCTCGCGCCTGTGCCTCAGTGCCCCGTCTCGACTGATCGATGCCGCAGCTGCGTAGCGGGCAGACATGCCATTCTTTCTGTGAGGATTCACCATGGCTTCATCGTCACATTCAGCTGACTCATCACGCTCAACCGACAACGCTCTGTCCCTGCCCCTGGCGATCGCGCATCGCGGTCTGTCGGCCTATGCGCCGGAAAACACCCTGGCCGCCATTCAGGCAGCGCATGAGGCCGGCTTTCAATGGGTGGAGCTGGACGTGCAGTTGCTGGGCGACGGCACACCGGTCATCTGGCACGATGCCGGCGTGAATCGCTGCTCGGATGGGCGTGGCAAGCTCAAGAATCTCGATTGGGACAGCGTGCAGACCTTCGATGTCGGCAGCTGGTTCAATGCGTGCTTTGCCGGTGAGCGGATGGCCTCGCTCAAGCAGGCGCTGGAGCTGATCGCACGCCTGGACATGCGTCTGAATCTGGAGCTCAAGCTCAGTCCCGGCCACGATGCCCAGGCGCTGGTCGATGCCGCCATTCCGATGGCCAGCGCCCATCTACCCGCCTCACACCTGATCATCTCGTCGTTTGATCCCCAGGCGCTGCGCCTGACGCGTCAACGCGACCCACAGGTGCATATCGGCCTGCTCTTCGATGACATCCCCGATGACTGGCAGAGCCTGGCCGATGAGCTGAACGCAAGCTCCGTGCATGCCGACTGGCGCGCCCTGACGCGGGCCGCGGCCAGTGCCGTCACCAGCCGAGGCCACAAGCTGCTCTGCTACACGCCCAATGATGCGGCGGCCTTCGCACCCCGCTGGGCCTGGGGTGTGGATGCCGTCATCAGCGATGACCCGGCCATCTTCAGCGAGGAGGATCGCGAGCCCACTCTGCCGAATGACACCACTACGCAAGGGCTATCCCGGACATGAGCCCGGGCATCGAGCGCGACAGTCGCAGCGTCGAACACGCGAGCAATGACGCACTGACGACGCGCCAGCAACAGATTCTCGAGCGACTGGCCCGCGAGGGCCAACTGGCGGTCGACCCGCTGGCCCATGCCTTCGACGTCACGCCCCAGACCATCCGGCGTGATCTTGCCGTGCTGTGTGAGCGCGGGCTGGCGCGTCGACGCCACGGCGGCATCGAGCGCCCACCGGGCGGTTACAACCTGGGTCATACCCAGCGCATCATGCTGGCACGAACCGCCAAGCAGGCCATGGCCGCCAGCGTGGTCGCCGAGATTCCCGATGGCGCCACCCTGGCACTGGGCATCGGCACCAGCGTGGTGGCGGTCGCCGAAGCCTTGCTTGCCCGGCGCGGCCTGCGCGTGATCACCAACAATCTGCAGGTGGCGCAGGCGCTCTCGACCCATCCGGATGTCGCCGTCCAGTTGGCGGAAGGACAACTGCGCCCACAGGATCTCGACGTGGTCGGCAGTGCCACCGTGGCCTTCTTCGCGCGTCATCAGGTCGATATCGCGGTCCTCGGCTGTGGCGGCCTCGATACCGGTGGGCTGCTCGATTTCGACCCGGAGGAAGCTGCGGTCAGTCGTACACTGATCGGCCACGCCCAGCGCAGGATTCTGGTCGCCGACGCCAGCAAATGGGGGCGCGCCGCCATGTGCCGCATCGCCCCGCTCGAGGAGATCGACCTGCTGGTCACCGATGAGCTGCCCCATCAGCCCGATTATCGCAGCGCGCTGGAGGCTGCCAGCCAGCAGAGCCTGTCGGTGCGCTTCACCGCCTGAACCGAGGCGCGTCGCGCAAGCCGTCACGCATCGACGATACTGAAGGGACACGCGACGGATGACAGCCGCGCTCCCGCTTACCTTCTGAGGACTCCTGGAATCACCATGCAAGCCTTCGCCCACTGTCCCGCCAGCACCCTGTCGGATATCCGGTATCTGTTGACCGATATCGATGACACCCTCACCCATGAAGGGCGTCTCGCGGCATCGACGCTGGCGGCGCTGGAGTGTCTGGATGCCGCCGGCATCAAGGTCATTCCCGTCACGGGCGGCTGTGCGGGCTGGTGTGATCACATCGCGCGCGCCTGGCCGGTCGCCAGCGTGATCGGTGAGAACGGCGCCTTTGCCTTCCGCCGCCAGGGGCAGCGCGTTCTCACCACCTGGTGGGAAGACGAGCAGCGCCTGCGCGCTCGCCAGCGCCACGTCATGACCGTCGCCCGCCAGCTGCTGCTCAACCATCCGTGCGCAGCACTGGCCCAGGACCAGCCCTTCCGCTTCGCCGATGTCGCGGTGGACCACTGTCAGGCTGTCGGCCCGCTGGCCCATAGCGAGATTCGTGCCATCATCGCCGGCTTCACGGCCGCTGGCATTCAGGCGCGCGCCAGCTCCATCCACATCAATGCGTGGCAGGGCGAGTTCGACAAGGCGCGCATGGCGGTGCGGGTCCTCACCGAGACCTTCGGGCTGGACCGCATGCAGCTGGAGCAGGAGGTGATGTACGTCGGCGATGCGCCCAATGATGCGCCGATGTTCGCGACCTTCCGTCACACCGTAGGCGTGGCCAATATCATCCAGCACCGCGCGGCACTGGGTTGGGAGCCCAGCTGGGTGACACGCCACAGTCATGGCGCCGGGGTCGAGGAAATCGCCGAGGCTCTTCTTACGGCACGCAAGGGAGTCGGGAGCGTCAAGACAGACGCCTGACCCTGTGACTGATGGCGGGTATAGACCTCCAGCAGGATGACGGCCCCAGGCTTTTTATACATAAGTCAGCAGACAGGCATGAAAAAGCCCGCATGGCATCACCATGCGGGCTTTTGTTATCCATAAGATAACAAATAACACAAACTACCGGCTATCAATCCGCGAAGAACAATCCCCGCAGACCTTCACCCGGATCATCAAAGCGCATGAAGGCTTCTCCCACCAGGAAGCCATGGACACCACCGTCGCGCATCTTCGCCACATCGTCACGGGTATGGATGCCGGATTCGGTGACCACACGCACGCCTTGCGGCATGTCGGCCAGCAGGTCCAGCGTCGTCTCCAGCGACGTCTCGAAGGTGCGCAGGTCACGGTTGTTGATGCCGACCAGCTCGATGCCCAGCGCCAGTGCACGCTTGAGCTCTTCGCCGTCATGCACCTCGACCAGCACATCCATGCCCAGCTCACGCGCCTGATCATGCAGAGCGCTCAAGCGCGCATCGTCCAGCGCCGCAACGATCAACAGAATGCAGTCGGCGCCGATGGCACGCGCTTCCAGCACCTGATACGGGTGGATGATGAAGTCCTTGCGAATCACCGGAATCGAGACGGCGTCGCGCGCCTCGATCATGAAGTCCTCATGCCCCTGGAAGAAGTCGGCATCGGTGAGCACCGACAGGCAGGCAGCGCCGGCCTGCTCGTAGGCCACGGCGATCTCGGCGGGCGCGAAGTCTTCACGGATCACGCCCTTGGAGGGAGACGCCTTCTTCACTTCGGCGATGATGGCCGGCTCGCCACGATCGATGCGTGACGTCAACGCCTCGATGAAGCCGCGCGGCGCGCTCTGCTTCTCGATCAGAGCCTGCAGATCCGCCTCGCTCACCGCGGCGCTGCGCTCGGCGATCTCTTCTTCCTTGCGCGCCAGAATCCTGGCGAGGATAGTCGGCAATGCCTTGTCAGTCGTCTGCTCGGTGCTCATCAGCGGGTCGCTCCTTCATCATTGACCTGGGCGTAGACACGGGTGAAATCTGCCAACTCCTTCATCTTCTCGAACGGCAGCTTGCTGGCCTGCACGTCCTCGGCAATGCTGACCCCCTCCTTGAGACTGTCCGCGATGCCCGCCACGTAAAGAGCCGCGCCGGCATTGAGCGCCACGATGTCGCTGGCCGGGCCTTCATCACCGCGCAGCGCCTGCTGCACCAGCTTGAGGCTGGCATCCGAGGTCTCCACCGCCAGACTTTCCAGCGACTGGCGCGCGATACCGAAGTCTTCCGGCGCGATGCGGTATTCGCGGATCTCGCCATCCTTGAGTTCATTGACCAGCGTCGATGCCGCCAGCGAGATCTCGTCCAGACCATCATCGCTGTGCACCACCAGCACATGCTCGGCCCCGAGGCGCTTGAGCACCTCGGCCATCAGCGGTACCAGCGCCGGGTCATAGACCCCCAGCACCTGACGGGTGGCGCCGGCCGGATTGGTCAGCGGACCGAGAATGTTGAACATGGTACGCACACCCATCTCGCGGCGCGGGCCGATCACGTGCTTCATGGCTGCGTGATGATTGGGCGCGAACATGAAGCCGACCCCGATATCATCGATGCAGCGTGCGACCTGCTCGACGTCCAGCGCCAGATTGATGCCAGCCGATTCAAGCAGGTCGGCACTGCCGGACGATGACGACACACTGCGGTTGCCATGCTTGGCCACATGGCCACCCGCGGCCGCCACCACGAAACTTGCCGCCGTGGAGACATTGAACAGGTTGGCACCATCACCGCCGGTGCCGACGATATCCACTGCATCGGTGGCACGCACCGTGACACGCGTCATCAGCTCACGCATCACCTGGGCGGCGGCGGCCAGCTCATCGACGGTCTCGCCCTTCATCGACAGCGCCATCAGCAAGGCCCCGATCTGCGCCTGGGTCGCCTCGCCGGTCATGATGGCCGTCATGACCGCATGAGTGTCGTCGTAGCTCAGGTGCTGGCGGCGCATCACGGCGCCAATCGCCTCACGCATCTGCATGTTGTGTCTCCGCAGGCGCCAGCCTCAGCGACTGACGCATGAAAAAATAGGATGTGACTCTTGCGATCAACGCCCGCTCAAGCGGCTTTCGCAGCCTCGCCACGGCGCAGGAAGTTAGCCAGAAGCTCATGCCCCTGCAATGTCAGGATCGACTCGGGGTGGAACTGGACGCCTTCGACATCCAGCTCGCGATGACGCAGGCCCATGATCAACTGAGGCGTGACATCCTCGTCATCCGTCCAGCTGGTGACGATCAGACACTCGGGCAGGCTCTCGCGATCGACCACCAGCGAGTGATAACGCGTGACTTCCAGCGGCTCGGCCAGCGCGGCGAAGACACCGCTGTTGTCGTGACGCACGGCGGAGGTCTTGCCGTGCATCACCTGGGGGGCACGTACCACCTTGCCGCCATAGACCTGACCGATGGCCTGGTGACCGAGGCACACGCCCAGAATCGGCAGCTTGCCGGCGAAGTGATGAATGGTTTCCAGCGTGATGCCGGCCTCGTTGGGCGTACACGGCCCCGGGCCCAGCACCAGATGTGAAGCGCCGAGCGCCTCGATCTGCTCGAGGGTGATGGCGTCATTGCGCACGGTCAGCACTTCCGCGCCCAGCTCACTCAGATACTGGACGATGTTGTAGGTGAAGCTGTCAAAGTTGTCGATCATCAGCACGCGTGGCGTGCTGGCGTCCTGCGAAGTGAATGTCTGCATGGTCAGTGTCCATTCTCGGGAGCGGATCATGCGCCGTGATTCACCGGCCTGCCCGCTCTCCTGTGGTGTCGTTCCCGCCGTCCAGCAACAAAAATGCCGCCCTGGTCGGCGGCATTCTTCTGGTCGTACGTCCTCGAACTTCAGACATGCGAAAGCCGCCCCCTTGTCAGGAGCGCCACCACTGCTGGCTGAGGTCGTGCGGGTCACGTAGCGTCATGGGATCAATAGTGCGTTGAGCTGCCAGGAGTGTCAATCACATGCGCCGTTGCAGGGAGCGACCCGCGAACACTGGCGAGTCACTCCCGAAATGCGTGGCGCGCCGTTCAGTCCAGGTTGTCCAGACCGCGCTCCGCCATCGCCACGGCACGGAACAGTGCACGCCCCTTGTTGAGGGTCTCATCCCACTCGGACTGCGGCACGGAATCGGCCACGATTCCGGCGCCAGCCTGGACGTGCAGCACCTTGTCCTTGAGCACCGCGGTGCGGATCGCGATGGCGGTATCCATGTTGCCGTGCCAGGAGAGATAGCCCACCGCGCCGGAATAGATACCGCGCTTGACCGGCTCCACCTCGTCGATGATCTCCATGGCGCGAATCTTCGGCGCGCCGGACAGGGTACCGGCCGGGAAGGTGGCCCGCAGCACATCCATCGGCCCCAGGCCTTCCTTCAGCTTGCCGGTGACGTTGGAGACGATGTGCATGACGTGGGAATAGCGCTCCACCACCATCTGGTCCGTCACCTTGACGCTGCCGGTCTGACTGATGCGACCGGCATCATTGCGGCCCAGGTCGATCAGCATCAGGTGCTCGGCGACTTCCTTGGGGTCTGACAGCAGGTCCTTCTCCAGCGCCAGGTCTTCCTCTTCGGTGGCGCCGCGCACGCGAGTCCCGGCGATCGGACGCACCGCGACCTCGCCATCCTCGAGACGCGAGAGAATCTCCGGCGACGAGCCGATGACGTGGTGGTCATCCAAATTGAAGAAGAACATGTATGGCGAGGGATTCAGACTGCGCAGTGCGCGGTAGAGATCCAGCGGCGCGGCACGATAGGGAATCGACATGCGTTGAGACGGCACGCACTGCATGACATCACCGGCCAGCACGTATTCCTTGATCTTATCCACTGCACCCTTGAAGCCTTCCTCGGTGAAGCCGGAGGTGAAGTCGGTCTCCTTGACCGGCTCGCCGCCGGTACCGGGGCTGACGGTATTCAGCGTCGCGCTGCGCAGCTGGATCTCGAGACGTTCGAGACGCTCGCAGGCGGCCTCGTAGGCGTTCGGCGTTGCCGGGTCGGCGTGGGTCAACAGCGTCAGACGCCCGGACAGATTGTCGAAGATCACCAGCTCATCGGCGACCATCAGCAGGATGTCCGGCACGCCCAGCGGGTCCGGCTTCTCGACACCACGCAGGCGCGGTTCGATATAACGCACGGTGTCATAGCCGAAGTAGCCGACCAGACCGCCATTGAAGCGCGGCGCACCTTCGATGACCGGCACACGGAAACGGGTCTGGAACTGCTCGATCCAGTCGAGGGGGTCCTCGACCTCGGTCATGCCGGTCTGCTCGCCATTGATCAGGTGCGAGACCACCTGGCCACGCACCTCGATGCGCTCGCGACACGGAAGGCCAATGATGGAGTAGCGCCCCCACTTCTCGCCACCCTGCACGGACTCCAGCAGGAAGGTCCACGGCATGTCGGCCAGCTTGAGATAGGTAGACAGTGGCGTGTCGAGGTCCGCCAGCACGTCACGGGTGACGGGAATGCGGTTGTAACCGGCTTCGGCCAGTTCAGCGAAGTGTTGTGGGGTCATCATGACCTGCAGTTCCTTCCACGGAGGGTGCGTTGCCGGCACGAGGCCGGCTTGTCTGGGGCTCAGTCTATCATCGCGTGTCGCTGGCGGCAGCGCTGTCTGGCAGGCTCAGTCAGCCACGACAAACTCGGCAAGCGAGTCGACGATGTGATCCGGATGGCTGCGCGAGATCGGCTCGCCATGGTTGTAGCCGTAAGGCACCGCCAGGGTGCGGAAGCCGGCGGCGCGGCCTGCCGCGATATCGTGACGCGAGTCACCGACCATCAAGGCCTGACGCGGCGGCACTCCCAGCCGCTCGGCGGCGAACAGCAGGGGCGCGGGGTCCGGCTTGCGCGTCGGCAGACTGTCGCCGCCCAGCGCCAGCGCGAAGTGCTCGCTCAGCGCGAAGTGCGAAAGCAACGGTTCGATGAAGGCCTCCGGCTTGTTGGTGATCAGCACCAGCGGGATCCCGGCCTGGCGCAGGCCTTCCAGACACTCACGCGCACCGGGGTAGAGCCGTGTCCGTGAGCTGGGATCGGCGGCGTAATGTGCCAGGAAACTCTGATGCGCCTGCTCGACCCGTGACAGGTCATCGGTCGCCAGGCCATGTGCTGCCAGGGCGCGCTCCACCAGCACCCGCGATCCATTGCCGACGAAGTCGCGCACGCGGCCTTCCCCGAGTACCGTCAGGCCTGCATCGATCAGCATCCTGTCGATCGCATGGGCGAGATCCGGCACCGAGTCGATGAGGGTGCCATCCAGATCGAAGGCCACCATCCCGATGCCCCGCAACGCCGGATGCGCCAGTCCGTGATCGAGGCCCTGTGCCTGCTCGGGCCGGGCCCCGAGAGCACCCCCGCCATGCGCGGTATCGCAAGGTGTGGAAGCTGAATGAGGCGCAATCTGGACAGGCGCCTCTTCAAAAGTCTGCATCACCGTCTTTTCGCTCACCTGGCCTCCTGAGACCACCCGCTGAATCCGGCTGTCACGGGATGAGAATCGTCCGTCATTCATCCACGCAACGCATGGTTTCATCTGTTTTGTTGGAAAAATCCGTAAAAAAATTACATTCCTTCACCTTGCCACTATTAGCACGCCAGTGGCCACGTTACCATAGCGCCATTCCGTCGACCGTCCCTCCGGGTGTGGCGCCAGTGACAACGAAAAAATGCGCGACCCGACGCTCCGGCGACAGCCAGTTTCTGCTTGTCCTTTTCGACCTTGTCACTCTCAGGAGCACTCAATGGCCATTCCCCGCATCGTAGTCGTTGGCGGAGGCGCCGGCGGTCTGGAACTCGTCACCAAACTGGGCCACAAGCTGGGCCGCAAGAAGAAAGCCGAGATCATTCTGATCGACCGCAATTCCACGCACATCTGGAAACCGCTGCTGCACGAAGTGGCCACCGGCGTGCTGGATTCCGGTCTCGATGAAGTCTCCTACCAGGGCCATTCCAAGGCCCACGGCTACAAGTTCCAGCGCGGCACTCTGGAAAGCCTGGAGCGTGAAGAGAAGCAGCTGACTCTGGCCGCCATCCATGACGCCAAGGGCAACGTGCTGCTGCCTGCCCGCCAGCTCAGCTATGACTATCTGGTACTGTCACTGGGCAGCGTGTCCAATGATTTCGGCACCGAAGGCGTCGCCGAGCATTGCCACTTCCTGGACAGCCCGCAGCAGGCCGAGAAATTCCGCCGCGACATGCTCGACACCTTCCTGCGCTTCAGCGCCAACGGCAAGGAATGCGAGCGCCAGCAGCTCAACGTCGCCATCATCGGCGCCGGCGCCACCGGGGTCGAACTCTCCGCCGAGCTGTTCGACGCCTCCAAGATGCTGCACAGCTACGGTTTCTCCTCGCTGGAAGACCGCCAGGTCAAGGTCCACCTGATCGAGGCTGCACCGCGTATCCTGCCCGCCCTGCCGGAACGCATCGGCAAGCCGGTTGCCAAGGAGCTGACCAGGCTGGGCGTCGATATCCACGTCGATACCCGGGTGACCTGCGCCGACTCACGCGGCATCACCACTGCCGATGGCACCCTGATCGAAGCCGACCTGAGCGTCTGGGCCGCCGGTATCCGGGCGCCCGCCTTCCTGTCCGAGCTGGGCCTGTCCACCGAGCGCAACAACCAGGTCAAGGTGCACCAGACCATGCAGAGCATCGATGATGAGTTCATCTTCGCGCTCGGTGACTGCGCCAGCTGCCCGCAGCCGGATGACAAGCGCGTTCCGCCGCGTGCCCAGGCCGCTCACCAGCAGGCCAGCCTGATGGTCAAGAACCTGCGCGCCGCGATGGCCAACAAGCCGCTCAAGGACTTCGTGTTCAAGGACCACGGCTCGCTGATCTCGCTGGCGCACTTCGACGCCGTCGGCTCGCTGATGCGCGGTGCGTCGGCGCGTTCACTGTTCATCGAAGGTCGCCTGGCCAAGTTCTTCTACGCCTCGCTGTATCGCATGCACCAGATGGCGATCCACGGCGTGGTCAAGACCGGCATGACAGTGGTGGTCGATGGCCTGAACCGTTACCTGCGTCCGAAGATGAAACTGCACTGAGACTGAGACAGCCTGCCCGGCAGGGTCGCCAGTCGACAAAACGCCCCCAGCGGAGACCGCTGGGGGCGTTTTCGTTTCAAGCATGCAATCAGCAGACCGTCAGTCGAGCAGGCTGTCCAGTGTCATCTCACCGGCGATCAGCCGGCGCTTGGCCGCCACACTCAGCTGCTTGACGCGATATTCGAGCTTGAGCGCCCGCGAGCGATCGCCGACCAACTGTTGATAACACAGCATCAAAGGCCCCTTGCCGCGCAGCGCTCGTGCACCGCGCTTGCCGCACTCATGCTCGCTCACACGGCGCGCCACATCGGTACTGATACCGGTGTAGAGGCGCCCCTGGGCCGTCTCGAGTACGTACAGCGACCACTCGCTGAGCGTCCCGGCGTGAGCCGAGCCGTCGGCTGCTTCGCAAGCCCGCGTGCTGTCATCCGCCACGCGATCAGCTGCGCACGCTGGCAAGCTCGGCACGCAGCTTCGCCAATACGCTGTCGTAGCGGTTGGCATCGCTGTCGCTGCGCGCATTGAAGATGGCGGAACCGGCCACGAAGGTATCGGCACCGGCACGCGCGATCTCGGCGATATTGTCGACCTTGACGCCACCATCGATCTCGAGACGGATGTTGTAGCCGGAGGCATCGATGCGACGACGCGCTTCACGCAGCTTGTCGAGGGTGCCGGGGATGAACGACTGGCCGCCGAAGCCCGGGTTGACGCTCATCAACAGGATCATGTCGACCTTGTCCATCACGTAGTCGAGGTAGGACAGCGGCGTGGCCGGATTGAATACCAGACCGGACTTGCAGCCCGCATCACGGATCAGCTGCAGCGAGCGGTCGACGTGGTCGGAGGCTTCCGGATGGAAGGTGATGTAGCTGGCACCGGCCTCGGCGAAGTCACCGATCATGCGGTCGACCGGCGTGACCATCAGGTGGGCGTCTATCTCGGCACTGATGCCGTAATCACGCAGCGCCTTGCACACCATCGGCCCGATGGTCAGGTTGGGCACGTAATGATTGTCCATCACGTCGAAGTGGACGATATCGGCCCCGGAGGCCAGCACATCCTCGACCTCCTGCCCCAGACGGGCGAAGTCGGCAGACAGGATCGACGGGGCAATCTTGAAGTCATTCGGCAGTAGTTCAGACATGTCATCAGGCGCCAGCGAGAAGTGGAAGGGGCATTTTACGCCACCCTCTCACAAAAGACAGGCGCTGTGTGAATGTGCACCGCCAGCCTGCCGGTCCCTCGCTACCGATCCGTCGCCGCCCCCATCTGTCTCCCTACCAACAGCCACTCCCTTCAAGTCGCCACATCCCTCTTCCAGATCAGACACCCACAAGAATATTGCCGTACAAAGTTGAAATTGGTGCATTAGCAACTGATAGTTAAGCTGTTCTCTCGGCCCAGTGAGCAGTTCGCTGGCCATTCTGCGCATGTCCCTCGCACGCACGCGTCATGTCGCATCTCATATAACGATAACAGGAACCGATACCTCTCATGTTCGACAACCCTCTCGCAAACCGCAGACACCTGAAAGCGCTGGCCGCCGCCACACTGTTGCCGCTGGCCGGCCTGCTGCCGACGGCGATTCCCGCTGCCTTCGCCGAGTCTTCCGCGATTCTGGAAGGCGAGCGCTTCCACCCCCAGGAAGGCAAGCACGGCATGGTCGCGACCAGCCACTATCTGGCCTCCCAGGTCGCACGCGATGTGCTGGCCGATGGCGGCAACGCCGTCGACGCTGCCGTGGTGGCAGGCTTCGCATTGGCCGTGACCCAGCCGCGTTCCGGCAATATCGGTGGCGGCGGCTTCATGCTGGTGTCCGATGAGAAGACCGGCGAAGTGGTGGCCATCGACTACCGCGAGAAGGCCCCGGCGGCGGCCAGCGAGACGATGTTCCAGGATGAGAATGGCGAGGCGGTCTCCGAGTGGTCACGCTTCACCCACCGTGCGGCAGGCGTGCCCGGCACCGTCGCAGGCCTTGCAAAGGCGCTGGAAGACTACGGCACCCTGAGCCTCGAGCAGGCCCTCGCCCCGGCCATCAAGCTGGCCGAAGACGGCTTCGTGATTCCGACGCGCTTCGCCAAGGGCTTGAGCGATGCCAAGGACCGTCTGGCCAAGTGGGACAGCACCGCCAAGGTGTTCTACAAGCCGGATGGCAGCAACTATCAAGCCGGTGAGCTGTTCAAGCAGCCGGAACTGGCCGCGACACTCAAGCGCATCGCCGCCGATGGCCCGCGCGAGTTCTATGAAGGCGAGACCGCAAAGCTGATCGTCGCCGAGATGGAGCGTCACGACGGCATCATGACGCTGGATGACCTGAAGGCCTACGAGCCGGCCATCCGCGAGCCGGTCCACGGCACCTATCGTGGCTATGACATCTTCTCGATGAGCCCGCCCTCCTCCGGCGGCGCGCACATCGTCGAGATTCTCAACATGCTCGAAGGCGATGACATCCAGGCGATGGGCTTCAATTCCGCCGCCACCATCCATGTGATGGCGGAAGCGATGCGCCGCGCCTACGCCGACCGCTCCGAGTATCTGGGGGATACCGACTTCGTCGATGTGCCGCTGTCGGGCATCATCTCCAAGGACTACGCCAAGGAGCTGCGCGGCCAGTTCGACATGAACAAGGCAACGCCCTCCAGTGAGGTCAAGCCCGGCAAGCCGCAGCCGTATGAGTCGAACCAGACCACCCACTTCTCGATTGCCGATGGCAATGGTCTGGCCGTCTCCAATACCTACACCATCAACTTCAGCTATGGCTCCGGCATCGTGGTCGATGGCGCAGGTTTCCTGCTCAACAACGAGATGGATGATTTCTCCGCCAAGCCGGGCGTGCCGAATGCCTATGGCCTGATCGGCGGCATCGCCAACAAGATCGAGCCGAACAAGCGCATGCTGTCTTCCATGAGCCCGACCATCGTGATGAAGGATGGCAAGAACTTCCTCGTCACCGGTAGCCCCGGCGGCTCGCGCATCATCACCACCACCCTGCAGGTGATCATGAACGTGATCGACCACGGCATGAACATCCAGTCGGCGGTCAGCGCACCGCGTATCCACCACCAGTGGCTGCCGGACGAGATTCGCATCGAGGCGGGCATCAGCAAGGACACCATCCGTCTGCTCGAGGCGATGGGCCACAAGGTAGTGACCAAGGACGCCATGGGCGCCATCCAGTCGATCATGATCGACGACGGCACCTTCTACGGCGGTGCTGACCCGCGCCGTTCCACTTCCTCGGCGATGGGGCTTTGATCGACACGCTGTTCTGGCTGTCTCACGCGATTGCCTGCGGAAATTGTTAACAGACTAATTATATGCCATATTATTAGTCTTGACCCCATTGATGGGGCGGGCTATCTGTGACGGGCGACACTTCGGTGTCGCCCGTTCGCGTCTTGCTGCGCCATCATGCCCTCTGCCCTACAAGGTGCCCTCGTGTCCTCCACCAAGTCACTCACGCCGCCCATCTCTGGCTGGCGGCAATGGGCCAACCGCTATCCGGTCGCCTTGATCGCACTGGCACAGCTGTTCGGCACCAGCCTGTGGTTTACCCCCAATGCCGTACTCGCCCCCATGCTGGAAAGCTGGAGTTTCACGAGCGACAGCGCAGCGGCACTCGGACAACTGACCTCCTCGGTACAGGGCGGCTTCATCGTCGGCACCCTGGCGCTGGGACTTGCAGGCCTTGCAGATCGCTTCGCCGCGCGCCATCTGTTCATGGTCTCCTGCGTACTGGGCGCGCTGACCAATCTGGCACTGTTGATCGCGCCGGGGCTGCTCAGCGCCTCAAGCCTGCGCGTGCTGACGGGGCTGGCACTGGCCGGCATCTACCCCATCGGCTTGAAGCTGATGTTGCAGAGCGCCCCTGACCGAGCCGGCGCGGCACTTGCCTGGCTGGTCGGCATGCTGGTGCTGGGCACGTCGCTACCGCATGCACTGGCGGCGCTGCAACAGAGCGGCGGGCTCTCATTGTCATGGGGCACGGCCATCGTCATGGCCTCACTTCTGGCGCTCACGGGCGCTGGCCTGATCGCGCTACTGGCACCACCCCCCGTGGCGCAGACAGCGAATCCCCCACCATCCAGCGGCATCACTCCCGGCAGCAGCACCTTTCTTGCGCGCGCCACCCGCGGGATGGCGGCCTGGCAATACCCGGGTTTCGTGCGCGGCGCACTGGGTTACTTCGGTCATATGTGGGAGCTATACACGCTATGGGCACTGGTCCCCTGGCTGTTGTCGCGGATGGCAAGCGCAACGGGCATGACGCTGACACCCGCGACTCTGGCCCTGCATAGTTTCATCGTGATCGCGGTCGGTGCACCGGGCTGCATCGCCGGTGGCTGGGTATCACGCAAACGCGGCAGCCTGTGGGTCGCGCGCCTTGGTCTGGCGGGTTCCGTCACCCTGACACTGTGCTTCGTTGCCGCCATGCAACTGGAGGCAGGTTACGGACTTCTGTTCTGCCTGCTCGCACTCTGGAGCCTGTTGGCCGCCATCGATTCCCCACAGTTCTCGGCACTCGCGGCGGGCGGTACCCCAGTGGAGTTGCAGGCCAGTGCACTGGCCCTGATGAATGCCTGCGGCTTCAGTCTGTCACTGGTCTCGATCGCGCTGCTCACTCCATTGATCGCCAGTCACGGCACGCTTCTTTTGCTGACGTTGCTGCCCGGCCCCCTGCTGGGATTGCTGGCATTGGCGCGCCGTGTCGATCCCGCATGAACTCTCGAGAATGTCGCCATCAAGTGACATGCGTGAGCATGAATTTCCACTACGCCACGGATGATTCTGCCCCTATACTCGCGCCATCCAGTCTCCGGGCTCCCGCATCACGCCACTCATTGGCAGCGGATGACCGAGACGACTTCCACGATTACCGGCCCAAGGCCAAGGATTTTTGATGATGATGCGTCAATTGCGTACCACCTGCATGAGCGTGGCCCTGATCGCCACTGCGGCAGTTCTCAGCGCTTGCGGCACCAGCCCGCAGCGCCTGTACGTCAATCCACAAGTCGGTGAGATGGGCGTGGTCGGCCATGGTCAGCAGGTCGTGGTAGAGGTGATGGATGAACGCCCGTCCGAGCGCATCGGCTCTCGCGATGGCGCCACCAACGCTTCAAGCTATCTGGTCGTGCCGACCGGTGACCTGACGCCCAAGCTTGAGGCCCAGACCATCAGCGCCTTGCGCCGCATGGGCTTCGTGCCGGTGTCCGCCGAACAGGCCAACCAAGGTGCTGCTGAGCTGACCATCTCGTTGACCGAGCTGGCCTATGGCGTGAAGCGCGGCGGCCTGATCACCGACACCGCGACACTCAATGGCGTGATCAAGGCCGTCGCCGTGTCCGGCAAGCAGCGCTATACCGGCAGCTACACCGCGACGCGTGACCAGGGCTATGCCCTCAAGCCGAGTCAGGAGAAGAATACCGAGATGGTCTCTGAGGTGATCGGCGATGCGCTGACTCGCACCTTCCAGGACACCACGCTGATCCGCCAGCTCGACCAGTAAGTCCAATCAGCAAGCTCAATCAGCAGCTCGCCACCAACGAAAACGCCACCGCCGCCCATTGGGCGGCGGTGGCGTTTTTCATGAGGACTGGGCCCTCAAGAAGACTGGACCTGACTGACAAGATCCCCCCTGAGTCGTCAGCGACGCGGTCCCTTGCGCACCAGACTCCACACCGTCTCACGCAGGCCGCGATCATCCGGGGCGCGACGCTCCAGCACCTCAAGCGTGAAGTTGGCGCTCAACAGCTGACGAATCTCGTCTTCGGCGACATGGAACGGCGGGCCCTGATGCTGCTCCGTCTGCCGCTCGAGACTGATCAACAGGCCACGCGCGCCCGGGGGCAGCAGCTGCGCCAGATGGAAGGCATAGCGCTGCCGGGTGGCCGGCGGCAAGGCGATCAGCGCGGCGCGATCATAGAAGGCGTCCAGATGATCGACATGGTCGATATGGAAGTGGAAGAAGTCTCCGCACCACAACTCGACCATGCCCTGGCGGAAGCATTCGAAGTGCTCCAGCCGATAGCGCGAGACATCCCCGGCGCCTTCGGCGACGAACTGCTCGCAGGCCTGGCGGGCAAGCTCGATGCCCAGCACCGGATAGCCCTGCGCCGCCAGCCAGCGCATGTCGAGACTCTTGCCACACAACGGCACCAGCACCTTGGCGCCCGCCGCGATCTCAAGTCGCGGCCACCAGCGCTCCAGCGCCGAATGTGTGGCAGGCAGATGAAAGCCGATCCGCCCTTCCTGCCATCGCGCCAGCCAGGGGTCACTGGCCGGCGTCGCGTCCATCGTCGTATCTTCTGCCGACATGAGCTGGCTCACTCCCTCTGCTATCGGTTACCAGAATGCCTTACAGGAAGCCGTGACGCTTCTTCTTGCGACGCGGCAGATGCGGCACGATCAGGCCGACCAGCAGGCCGACACCCGCCACGCCACCGCCGTACATGAAGTAGCGCATCAGCAGGTCCTGCTTCTTGGTATCGAGCTTGGTTTCCATGTCCTGCATCTTGCTGCGCGCCTGGGCAAGCTCGGCTGACTGGCTGTTGCTGGCCTGCTCAAGCTCTTCGATACGCGCCTGACGCGTCTCGAGGCCGGTCTTCATGTCCTCGACACGGGTTTCCCACTCTTCATTGATGCCGTCGAGCCTGGCTGTCAATTCCTTGACCCTGGCGCTCAGCTCGGGCACCCGGGCATTGACGCTCTGGGTGTCCTGCAGGTCAGCGGAGGGAATCCACACCACGTCGCCGCTGGCGGTGCGGATCTTGCTGTAGTCATTCTTGACCTCGAGCAGCTCGACCGGCTGGCCGGCTTTCACCGTACCCACGATGCGGTAGCCATCCGTCGGGCCACTGCGCACGAAGGTGGTGAGGTCATCGGCGACCCAACGGTCGGTGGCCGCATTGGCCAGCGGTGCGCCCAACAGCAGGCTGCCGGCGACGCCAGCCCCCAGCACCACACGGCGCAGTGAGCGCGCAAGCGACGAACACGGCGATCGGGGTGACAGGAGACCGAAAGATGAAGGGGTGCTGGTAATGGAGAATCGCGTCATATCGTGTTCTTCATGGCTGTCTAAGGGCGTAAGCCGACCGTGTCAGGCGTGTGGAGACGCGGAGGAAACACGCTGAACCCTGCGTCCCCACATGCCGAACATGATCGACCGCTTTTGGGCGAAGGGAAGCTCGCCCTGTCTGCCCATGCGGTGTCTGCCAGGTTGCGCAATGCAAGGCGTCCTGCCTGGCATCGCTGTCGCGCTTGGACGTACGGTAACGAAATTGCCGCGAGAAAAATCCGAGACTGTCATTTCAGTGTCTTCAGACATCCACACTTTCTGTGGATAAGTCTTGGGACAACCTCAAAGGGGCAGGTCTGCGCACGGCGAAATGCCTGCTCCGCCAACAAATCGATCAAATTTTAACCAGCTCAGGCAGCCGGGCTATCGGCATGAAAACCTCAACAAATCAAGCCATTGACAGCCTGATGTGCGTTGCGCAACACCTGCCTGATAACTATGAAACATGCCAAGCCCCTGTTGTAGCGTCAGGGCATGCGCGGACTATCTCGTGAGGATACCACAGCCACCATCAGGCTGAACCGGTGGTTGGCAGGCATCCTCCTCATTGCTGACAGCGATGCGACAGGGCTGGCCGCATGGCCGGCAGACTCCTATACTGTGCCGTCCCGATTTTGGCCTCGACCCGATCAGCGTGCCGCTTGGCACGGTATCGTCGCGCCCTCGATTCCCGGCCAGCCATCGGCGCCGGGGCTCATTCATTACAAGTCGCGCCCGCTTCTCCTGACCGCTGACGCTGCCCGCCGCCACCAGGTGCCCGGGCGCGAGGCGCACGAAGCCCGGGTGCGCAGCTCAGAGCGTTCACACAAGGCAATGGCGAAGAAACTCTTCATCAAGACTCACGGCTGCCAGATGAACGAGTATGACTCCGCGCGCATGGCGGATCTGCTCGGCGAATCGCATCAGATGGAAGTCACCAGCGACGAATCCGAAGCAGACGTCATCCTGCTCAATACCTGCTCCATCCGCGAGAAGGCGCAGGAGAAGGTGTTCCACCAGCTGGGACGCTGGAAGAAGCTCAAGGAAAAGAACCCGGAGCTGGTGATCGGCGTCGGCGGCTGCGTGGCCAGTCAGGAAGGCGACAACCTGCGCAAGCGTGCCCCGCATGTGGACATGGTGTTCGGCCCGCAGACACTGCACCGCGTGCCGAAGATGCTCGATACCCGCCGCGACAGCCTCAAGCAGATTTCCGTCGTCGACGTGACCTTTCCCGAGATCGAGAAGTTCGACAACCTGCCCGCACCCAAGAGCGACGGTGCCAGCGCCTTCGTCTCGGTCATGGAAGGCTGCTCCAAGTACTGCACCTTCTGCGTGGTGCCCTACACCCGCGGTGAGGAAGTCTCGCGTCCCTTCGAGAAGGTGATGGATGAAGTCATCCACCTGGCCGACCAGGGCGTGCGCGAGATCAACCTGCTGGGCCAGAACGTCAACGCCTACGCCGGTCTCAACCAGCTGGGCGAGGAGATCGACCTCGCCGAGCTGATCAGCTGCGTGGCGCAGGTCGAGGGCATCGACCGTATCCGCTTCACTACCTCGCACCCGCTGGAGTTCAAGGACTCGCTGATCGAGGCCTTCGGTGAAATCCCGGAGCTGGTCAGCCACCTGCACCTGCCGGTGCAGTCAGGCTCCAACCGCATTCTGGCGGCGATGAAGCGCGGCCACGAGCGTGACCTCTACATCGACAAGCTCGAACGCATCCGCGCACTGCGCCCGGACATCAGCTTCTCCTCCGACTTCATCGTCGGCTTCCCGGGCGAGACCGATCAGGACTTCATGGACACCATGGACCTGATCGGCCAGATCGGCTTCGATCACTCCTTCAGCTTCATCTACTCCGCACGCCCGGGCACTCCGGCGGCGAATCTCGAAGACGACACCCCGGAAGAGGTGAAGAAGGAGCGCCTGCTCATCCTGCAGGATCGCATCAACCAGCAGGCGATGCAGATCGGTCGCAAGATGGTCGGCACCACCCAGCGCATCCTGGTCTCCGGCTTCTCGCCACGTGATCCGGGCCTGCTGTCAGGGCGCACCGAGAACAATCGGGTGGTCAACTTCCGCGCTGCCAACCCGACCGAGCTGATCGGCTACCTGGTGGATGTCGAGATCACCGAGGCCTATCCCAACTCCCTGCGCGGTGAGCTCAGCTCACCCTACCGCTATTGATCGCACGTCGCTCCCGGCATTGACGAGGCGCCATCAGCCCCCGCTATCAAGCAGATAGCCACGCTGGCCGTACAGGACAATTGCCCTGTACGGCCATCGCGCATTAAGCTCTCTTGAGACTTCGGCAACGCGTCACCATTGACACTGAAATGGCGCCGTCATGCGCCGCGGCGGGCAGAGCGCTCCGTGCATCACGCCATCGCGGCTGCCCCTCATCGCCAAGCATCATCGTCACTCATCACTATCAGGATATTCGACGCCTTGAGCCACCAGTCACAGCAAGCCAATCGCATTCTCAACATGACGCTTGAGCCGGCAGACCCGCAGCGTCTGGCCAGCCTGACCGGCCAGCGCGACGAGCATCTCAAGCTGATCGAATCCCGGCTCGGTGTCACCCTGCGCAACCGCGGCAACGACTTCCAGGTCGCAGGCCCCGCGGCGGCCGTGAAGGCGACCGCCAACGTGCTGGAGCATCTGTATCGCGAGACCGGCGCCGGCGACGTCGATGCCGAGACCGTCCATCTGTTCCTGCAGGAATCCGGCGTCGAGGCGCTGGTCGAAGCCGCCGAGGACCAGGGCGCCACCTACGGTGATGTGGTGATCCGCACGCCCAAGGTGCTGGTGCGCCCACGCGGCTTCAACCAGCAGGGCTATGTCACCGAGATGCGCAATCACGACATCAACTTCGGCATCGGCCCGGCCGGTACCGGCAAGACCTATCTTGCCGTCGCCGCTGCCGTGGAAGCGCTCAACAACAACGAAGTGCGACGCATCCTGCTGGTGCGTCCGGCGGTCGAGGCCGGCGAGAAACTCGGCTTCCTGCCGGGGGACCTGGCCCAGAAGATCGACCCCTACCTGCGCCCGCTCTACGACGCCCTGTACGAGATGCTCGGCTTCGAACACGTCAACAAGATGATCGAGCGCCAGATCATCGAGATCGCGCCGCTGGCCTACATGCGCGGCCGGACGCTCAACAACGCCTACATCATTCTCGATGAATCCCAGAACACCACGCGCGAGCAGATGAAGATGTTCCTGACGCGCATCGGTTTCGGCTCCACCGCCGTCATCACCGGTGACGTCTCGCAGGTCGATCTGCCACGTGGCACCCAGTCCGGCCTTGCCCATGTGCTGGAAGTGCTCAAGGACACCCCGGGGATCAGCATCACGCGCTTCTTGGCCAAGGACGTCGTGCGTCACCCGCTGGTGCAGCGCATCGTCGAGGCCTACGACTCCTTCGAAGCCGCGGAAGAGCAGCAGGAAGGCGAGCGTCGCGAGCAGCGTCAGGCCGAGCGCGAAGCACGCATGGCGGCGCTGAATGCCCAGAGCAACGTGCCGCCTGCCAACACCCCGACGGGAGGTAGCCAGTGAGCGAAGCCCCTGCGGTCGTCGTGGACCTGCAACTGGCCATCGGCGAGAGTGAATTCGACGGCCAGCCGCTGCCGGCCAGCCATCAATTGGAAGCCTGGGTGGCGGCTGCACTGCTGGCCGCTGCGGAAGATGGCGCACTCGAGCACGATGCCAGCGCCGCCGCCGCGCCTCACGAGCTGACCGTGCGTCTGGTGGAAGAAGCAGAGAGTCAGGGCCTCAATCGCGATTATCGTGGCAAGGATTCCCCGACCAACGTGCTGTCCTTCCCGCACGAGCCGCTGGATCTGGACGACTTCGCCCTGCCGCCGGAACTGGCCGCGCGCTTCGCCGAGGAAGGCGAGGACGACAGTCTGCCGCTTGCGGGCATGCCGGAGGGCGATCTGGACGCCGGCGAAGAGGAAGGTCTCGACGGCCACAACAGCGACGATGTCATGCTGGCGTCAGACACCATGAGCGAAGCTGACGAGTCAGATGCCTCTGATACCGCGTCTGCGGCTCCCGAGACCGCAGCTGAGCAGGCCTTGGGTGAACAGGCCCTTGATGAGCAAGGCCAGGATGAGCAGCGCTTTCTGGGCGACCTGATCATCAGCGTGCATGTCGTCGCCCGCGAAGCGCGGGAACAGGGCAAGACGCTGGAAAATCATTTCGCCCACATGCTGGTCCATGGCACCTTGCACTTGCTCGGCTATGACCATATCGAGGACGATGAAGCCGAACGCATGGAAGCGCTCGAGCGTCATGTGCTGGCAGGGCTCGGCATCGCCGACCCCTACCGGGAAGAGAATCACTGATGCCGGTGCCGTTGCGCATCGGCAGCCCCCGCCGTCGGGTGACTCGGGGCTTGTCCCCGGGTCGCTCGGCTGCCCCGATACCACCACGACGATGGGGTATCGCCACCGAGGAAAAGAGAAACTAACGCATGAGCGAAGACCGATCGGGAAGCCATTCGAAAACCTGGCTCGATAAGCTGTTCGGCGCCTTCTCAAGCGACACCGACGAACCCAGCTCCCGTAGCGAGCTGCTCCAGTTTCTGGCTGAGGTAGGCCCACGCCTCAACCTCGATCAGGACGCCATCGCCATCATCGAAGGCGCGCTGGAAATCAGCGACCAGCAGGTGCGCGAGGTGATGATCCCCCGCTCCCAGGTGCAGGCCATTCAGGTCGATCAGCGCCCGGAGGAATACCTGCCGCTGATTCTCGAATCGGCTCACTCCCGCTATCCCGTCATCGACGAGAACCTCGACGAGGTGCTCGGCATTCTGCTGGCCAAGGACCTTTTGCCGCTGATTCTGCAAAATGACAGCGAGCGCAAGCGCTTCGATCTGCGCGAAGCGATCCGTCCGGCGATGTTCATCCCCGAATCCAAGCGCCTCAACAGCCTGCTCAAGGAATTCCGCGAGACCCGCAATCACATGGCGGTGGTCATCGACGAGTACGGCGGTACGGCAGGCCTTGTCACCATCGAGGATATTCTCGAGCAGATCGTCGGGGATATCGAGGATGAGCACGACACCGATGAGGATGAGGACATCCGCGAGCTGGGCGATGGTCAATTCGCCGTCAGCGCGTTGACCACCATCGATGACTTCAATGAGCACTTCGATACCGACTTCTCCGATGAGGAATTCGACACCATCGGCGGTCTGATGATCCAGCGCTTCGGCCACATGCCACGCCGTCAGGAATCCACCGATTTCGCCGGCTGGCGTTTCACGGTGCTCAATGCGGACAATCGTCGCATTCGTCAGGTACAGGTATGCCGTCTGGAAGATGCCACCGGTGACGCGCCGCCCTCGGCCGAGCATCGTGCGCACATCAGCGGCGAGTGATTCATGGCCTGATCACAGGCTGACCCGATAGAGGACAATGCCAGACACATCCGCCGATGTGTCTGGCATTTTACAAGGAGAGCGGCATGTCAGATTCCCCCCGCGCGAGGAGCTTCCCGGGCGCCTCGTTGCTGGCCAATGTACTGGCGATCATTGCCGGGGTACTGGTCACCCTGAGCTTTGCCCCCTTCGAGCAGTGGTGGCTGGGCCCGATCGGCGCAGGCCTGCTCTACGGGGCGCTGCGCATGGAAGGCGGTGGCTTCCTGCGCGCCTGGTGGTTCGGGGTCGGCCTGTTCGGCAGCGGGGCCAGCTGGGTCTACGTCTCGATCCATGATTACGGCTATACCGGCATGCCGCTGGCGGTGCTGCTGACGATGCTGTTCGTGGCCTGCATGGCGCTGTTCCCGATGCTGTGGATGGGCCTGTGGCAACGCTTCTGCTCACGCAAGCTCGATGTGCTGTCATTCGCCGCGGTGTTCGTGCTCAGCGAGCTGTTCCGCACCTGGGCCTTCACCGGCTTCCCGTGGCTGCTGCTGGGCAACAGTGCCGTGGGCTCGCCGCTGGCCAGCTGGGTGCCGGTGCTTGGTGTCTACGGTATCTCGCTGATCATCGCCCTGTCCGGGGCGCTGCTGTGGAATCTGGCCCTGCGTCGCCGCTGGTGGGCGATCGCGCCGCTGATCGTGCTGTGGAGCGCGGGGCTGCTGCTGCCAACCAGCTGGACACAGTCCGGCGGCCAGCCGGCGCGCGTCGCCCTGCTGCAAGGCAACCTGCCGCAGTTGATCAAGTGGAGCGCCGAAGGTCAGCGCCGTGCGGCCAATACCTACGCCGCGATGACGCGCGCCGTGCAGGACGATGCCGACCTGATCGTCTGGCCGGAGACGGCACTGCCGATGCTGCGCGACCAGGCCGAGCCCTTCCTCGAGCGCATCCAGGCAACTCTGCCGCCCAAGACCGGTCTGATCACCGGGATCGTCGAGCGTGACGCCGACAATCGCTTCTACAACAGCGTGATTCCCATCGATGACCCGTCGGCCCAGTATCGCAAGGAGCACCTGGTGCCCTTCGGCGAGTATGTACCGCTGGAAAGCTGGCTGCGGGGCATCATCGGCTTCCTGGACCTGCCGATGTCGAGCATGCAGTCAGGCGACAGCCAGCAGCCTCCGCTGATGGTCAGCGGTCTGCGTATCGGCGTGGCGATCTGCTACGAGATCGTCTACCCGGAGCTGGTCCGCCAGCGCGCCTTGAGCTCTACCGTGCTGCTGACCGTCTCCAATGACACCTGGTTCGGTCACTCCATCGGCCCGCTGCAGCATCTGCAGATGGCCCAGCTGCGCGCGCTGGAAAACGGCCGCTATCTGCTGCGAGCCACCAGCAATGGCGTCACGGCGATCATCTCGCCGCAGGGTGAGATCATCGCCCAGGCCCCCCAGTTCGAGGAGGCCACCGTCACTGGCGATATCCGGCTGCAACTGGGCATGACGCCCTGGATGCACTACGGCCTGCTGCCGGTGTGGATCCTGATCGCGCTGCTGCTGGCGCCGGGCCTCGTGCTTGGCATCAACGAATGCTTCAAGGCGCGCCGTCAGCGCCCGCAGGACGCCTGAGCCCCAGAACGCCTGAGCCCCAGAACGCCTGAGCCTCCGGGGCCTCAGATGCTTGAACGCTCAACCTTATCCGCTGCCGGGCCGATGCCCGGCACTGCCTCTGCACAAGCGAGACCACAATGGGCATCACCGAGTTACTCGGCATCATCAAGGACCTGGTATTGCCGCCCGGCGGGCCTCTCCTGCTGCTGTTCCTGGCCATGCTCGTCCTCAAGCGCTGGCCGGGCCTGGCACGCGCCATGATGGTCGTGGCCATTCTGGGCATGTGGCTGCTGTCCTCTCCGGTCGTCTCCACGCGGCTGATGTCAGGGCTGGAGCGCATCCAGCCCAGTGAACCGGCAGAGTGGATCCAGGCGCAGGCCGTGGTAGTGCTTTCCGGCGGACGCTACTACGACGCCCCGGAGCTGCAGGGCCGTGATCGCATCAATGGCGAGACGCTCAGCCGTCTGGACGAAGGCGTACGCGTGGCACGCAACGCGGAGCTGCCGATTCTGCTCACCGGTGGCAAGGTATCATCCTCCGATGACGGCACCCTCGCCGAGTTGATGCAGCGCTCGCTGATCGATGAATTCGACTACCCGGCGCGCTGGCTGGAAAACCGCAGCGAGAACACCCAGCAGAATGCGCTCTTCACGCGCGAGATGCTCGAGCAGGACGACATCAACAAGATCGTGCTGGTGACCAGCGCCTGGCACATGCCGCGCGCGATGCGCAACTTCCAGAACCAGGGCTTCCGCACCATCATCCCGGCGCCGGTGGGCTACACCACGGTGTCGGGACTGGGCATCGATGCCTGGATCCCCAACAGCTCCGCGCTGACCCAGTCACGTTGGGCACTGCATGAATGGATCGGCTGGCTGGTGGGTCGCTAGCCCCGACAGCACTGCTGGCAAGACAAGCGAAGGACTGCTGGCAAAACACACGAAGGGCTGCCCATGGGCAGCCCTTCGTGTGTCTTTATAACCCGCTCATCAGTCGATTATCGCAGGATTGATTGTGCTCATTCGCTGCCACGCATCCAGCTGGCCTCCTTGAGCCATGGCCCCAGCTGGCGGCGCTGGAAGGCGCGATCGCGCGTCCACTCGTCACTGCCGACATGCGCCGTGCCGCCAGGCGCTTCTCCCAGCACGTCGTCCGGGAACTTCAGGCTGTCGCGGCCCTTGATCTGCAGCGAGTAACACCGGTCGTGGCTGACCAGACTTTCGCGCAGATAACGCCACACGCATTCCTTCATGAACCACTGATCGATATTCGGCGTCTCGACATGTTGTGGCTGCCACCGGGCCAGCAATGTCTCGAGTGGCGGCAGGACTCCGGCCACCCCGCCCCACAGCCCCGCCAGCACCAGATCAGTATGACTCCACCAGTCACGCATGACATGGAAGAAGCGCCCGGACGTCAGCCACATCTGCACCGCGCGCACTTCGCGCAGGCTGATGACGCTGTCGCAGTCGCGAACCACGAAGTAGCCCACCGTCGGGTCATCGGCGACCGCGAAGCGCCAACACAGCCGCTGCCTCAAGGTATCACTGGAGGGACGCTCGATCAGCTCGGCGTCCAGTTCCCGCGCCAGAGCCAGAAAGTCGTCGGGCACACTGTCATCGTGATAGAGCCGAACCCGCCACCCCGGATACAGCACCGGTGCCAACAGCAGGTTATGCAGCATGCCGTTCAAGTAGCGCGGCCCCTTGCCCCAGAGACCGAAGGCCAGCACTCGCGTCTTGCCGGCCGCGACTGCCGAGGGGGGGGCAGCGGGCAGTCGCCAGCCCTTCGCCAACGGCAGGCTCCCATGCTGCTCGTCCTTGAGCGCCAGGGCGCGACTGCCATGCTCGCGTGCCTCATCGTGGCGCTTGAGCCTGGCCGCGCTGCTGGCCAGCGAGTCGAACAGCACCGGATTGAGACAGCCCCGTGCGGCCAATGCCTCACCGGCCGCCAGCGAGCCAGCGGCATCATTGGCACGCGACAGACACACCACCTGGTTGAGCGCGATCTCTTCATCGGCCGGACACTCCACATGCCCCTGGGCCAGAATCTGGCTGGCCGAGCGATAATCCGCGAGCAGAAAGAGGTAATAGGAGATCTGCTTGAAGAGGCCCGCATCACGTGGACGCGGGCGCTGGTTGAAGTGCTCGATCAGCTGTTGCAACGCCTTGTGGCGCTGACCGGCGCTCCAGGTGGCGTGCGCCGGGGCGAACCAGTCTGACGGTGTCGCCATCAGCTCTGATCACTCTCGTCGGTCGTGGGGGGCTGACGAGTAACGGGCGGCGCGCCACGCGAGAAGAAACGATGTCCACAGGCATGGCAGGGTTCCAGCACGCTGGGCCGCGTGAGCGTGGTGGTCGACTCACAGTGCACGCAATGCAATAGCCCCGGCGCGATGACCTCGCCGCTGGTGTAGTCGGCGCGCGCGGCCTCGAGGTCTTCCTCGAAGTGGGCGCGGTCCACCACGGTACGGTCCGCGATCGACATCAGCGCGGAACTGACACTGCGCGACAGCACCGAGAGATCGATCCCCAGCCAGCTGGCGATCCCTTCTCCACCGGTCGCCAGGTGGCGGCGGAATTCACGCATGTCACGCTCGACCCAGGCACGCAGCAGCGCCAGCTCGTCGAGCGTGAATTCCTCGACCTCGGCCTCGAACTTGACCGCCTCATCCAGCTCGGCCTTGAGGCCATCCCACGACAGCTCACCACTGCTGTCTTCCAGCCGCGTCAGGATTCGCCCATAGGCATCGCCGAAACGTCTTTCACCTTCGCCCTGCGGCTGACTGGCGGCTGAACGCGAAGGCATCGGCGTATCTTCAAAGCCACTGTCGTGCGAGGACGTGGCAGCCGTATCACGCTCCGTGGCGCTGATCGGCTCATGGGGATCGCGGGGTTCACGTGGTTGGCTCATGGACTCTCCTTGTGTCTTCACCTTCTCCCGTACTGCGGGAGGGCATGGCGCTCTACCTTCAGCATGGTGGCGTTGGCGTTGCGACACAAGCCACACGCTTCCACTCCCTGACACGCATCAAGCGCGTGGCACTGGCAGCATGAAGCGCATTCGCCTGGCGCCACAGGGCTCGCCTCCCCTACCTGAGTCCTGGCGTCTGGGGTAGACTTGACCCCATCGCAGACAGTGGCGGCCCATCCCGATGTGACCGCCCACCTCTTCACGCCCTGCCTGTCCCTGGTGACGGGTAGCGGCCAATGCCAAGGTAGTGACGGACCCGATGGATTCACAGGATACTTCTCAACAGTACGCTCCCGATCAGATCGAACAGGCTGCCCAGCAGTACTGGGAGAAAAATCAGTGTTTCAAGGCGGTGGAAGACGCCAACCGCGAGAAGTTCTACTGCCTGTCGATGTTCCCCTACCCCAGTGGCAAGCTGCACATGGGTCACGTGCGCAACTACACCATCGGTGACGTGATCTCGCGCTTCCAGCGCATGCAGGGCAAGAACGTCATGCAGCCGATGGGCTGGGACGCCTTCGGCCTGCCGGCGGAAAACGCCGCGATGAAGAACAACGTCGCGCCGGGCAAGTGGACCCACGAGAACATCGCCTACATGCGCGATCAGCTCAAGGCGCTGGGCTTCGCCTACGACTGGAGCCGTGAGTTCGCCACCTGCGACCTGGAATACTATCGCTGGGAGCAGTGGTTCTTCGCCAAGCTGGTCGAGAAGGGTGTCGTCTACAAGAAGAGTTCCATCGTCAACTGGGACCCGGCTGACCAGACCGTGCTCGCCAATGAGCAGGTCATCGACGGCCGTGGCTGGCGTTCCGGCGCACTGATCGAGCGCAAGGAAATCCCGCAGTGGTTCCTGCGCATCACCGATTACGCCGAAGAGTTGCTGGCCGACCTCGACAAGGTCGAGTGGCCGGAGCAGGTCAAGACCATGCAGCGCAACTGGATCGGCAAGTCGCGCGGTGTCGAGCTGAGCTTCGGCCTCGATGCCAAGGCAAGCCAGGTGCAGGAATCCCTGACCGTCTTCACCACCCGTCCGGACACCCTGATGGGCGTGACCTACGTCGGTGTCGCCGCTGCTCACCCGCTGGCCAAGGCCGCGGCGGAGCACAATGCGGAGCTTGCCGAGTTCAACGCCGAATGCGCGCGTGGCGGTACCAGCGAAGCCGACATGGCGACCATGGAAAAGCGCGGCATGGATACCGGCTTCAAGGCCATCCACCCGCTGACCGGCCGTGAAGTGCCGGTCTACGTCGCCAACTTCGTGCTGATGGAATACGGCACCGGTGCCGTGATGGCCGTGCCGGCCCACGACGAGCGTGACCATGAATTCGCCACCAAGTACGACCTGCCGATCGAAGCCGTGATCGCCGATGCCGACGGCAATGCGCCCGACGTCAGCGACGCCGCCTTCACCGAGCACGGCGTGCTGATCAACTCCGGTGACTTCAATGGCCTCGACTTCGAGAGTGCCTTCGATGCCATCGCCGCGCGCCTGGTCGAGCAGGGCCGTGGTGAGGTCAAGACCAACTTCCGCCTGCGCGACTGGGGCGTCTCGCGTCAGCGCTACTGGGGTGCGCCGATTCCGGTCAAGAATGGCCCGAACGGTGAATCCATCCCGCTGACCGACGACGAGCTGCCGGTCGCTCTGCCGCTGGAAGTCGAATTCGACGCCTCCGGTGGCTCGCCGATCAAGAAGATGCCGTCCTTCAGTGACCTGGGCGATGGCTGGCAGCGCGAGACCGATACCTTCGACACCTTCATGGAGTCCTCCTGGTACTACGCGCGCTTCTGCTGTGCGGACAACGCCGATGCCATGCTGGACGAACGCGCCAACTACTGGCTGCCGGTCGATTACTACATCGGCGGCATCGAGCACGCCATCCTGCACCTGCTCTACTCGCGCTTCTTCCACAAGCTGATGCGTGACTTCGGCCTGGTCGACAGCGACGAACCGTTCAAGCAGCTGCTGACCCAGGGCATGGTGGTCGCGGATACCTATTACCGCATCAATGAGAAAGGCGGCCGCGACTGGTTCAACCCGCTGGACGTGGACGTCGAGACCGACGACAAGGGCCGCGCCGTCAAGGCCGTGTTGAAGTCCGATGGTCTGCCGGTGGAAATCGGTGGCACCGAGAAGATGTCCAAGTCAAAGAACAACGGCGTGGACCCGCAGTCGATGATCGACCGTTTCGGTGCCGACACCGTGCGCCTGTTCATGATGTTCGCCGCGCCGCCCGAGCAGTCGCTGGAATGGTCCGATTCCGGTGTCGAGGGCGCGCATCGCTTCGTCAAGCGCGTCTGGCGTCTGGTTCACGAGCACGTCGCTGCCGGCACTCCGGGTGCGCTGGACGTGGCAGCACTTAACGATGATCAGAAGGCACTGCGTCGCAAGACACACGAGACCATCGCCAAGTGCAGCGACGACATCGGCCGCCGCACCACCTTCAACACCGCCATCGCGGCCGTGATGGAGCTGGTCAACGCCATCAGCCGCTTCGAGGACACCTCCGAGCAGGGCCTGGCCGTCAGCCGTGAAGCCGTCGAGGCCTGCGTGCTGCTGCTGTCGCCGATCATCCCGCATGCCAGCCACTCGCTGTGGGCGACACTGGGTCACGACGAAGCCGTGATCGACGCCAGTTGGCCGGTCGCTGATGCCGACGCGATGAAGAAGGACAGCATCGAGCTGGTCGTACAGGTCAACGGCAAGCTGCGTGCGCGTCTTTCCTTCGCCGCCGATGCCGATCGCGATGCCATCGAAGCCGCGGCGCTGGCAGATGCCAATGTCACCAAGCACACCGATGGCAAGACAGTGCGCAAGGTGATCGTGGTACCGGGCAAGCTGGTCAATATCGTCGCCAACTGATAGTGACCCGACCAGGCAGTGCAAGATACCGGCGGCCCGAGTCGCCGGTTCCGTCAGAGACCGACAGGCAAGTAGAGGATGTCGGTCTCTGACGGCCATATTCCGTGCGCTGCGTGATGCTGACAGGCACCACGCAGCGCTCTCGCAAGATAATCATGACACTCGTTCATGACAGGAGGTCACGGTGACGCAAGCGAAGTCTTCCAGTGTTTCAGCAGACACATCAGAGCGTGCATCCCGCGGCCTCGGCCGCCGTCGTGTGCTGGCCGCCCTCGGCGTCGGCCTGGCGCTGACACTGAGCGGCTGCGGCTTCCAGCTGCGCGGCGTGGATGATGCGCCGATGGCCATCACCGAGCTGGACGTCCAGGCACCGATCACCAAGACCCATGACGCCCTGCGCGACGCCCTCGAGCGTGCCGACATCCAGTTGAGCGACAGCGCCCCGCTGACCCTCAACCTGGGCAAGGTCCGTGAGAACGTGCAGCAGATCACCTACGGCGATGCCGGCAGCATCAAGCGTGAACTGACTTACCGCCTGACCTACTCGCTGCAGCGCAAGTCCGATGGGGCCTATCTGGCCAACCAGCAGGAACTGCAGGCCAGCAGCCTCTACTACACCAACGATGACGACCTGCTCAACACCGATGACCTGCGTGAGCGTGCGGCCAGGGAAGTCAATCGTGACCTGAGCCGTCAGTTGCTGGAGCGCCTGCGCGCGATCAAGCCCTGAGCTCCACGCTCCCGCACTGAGTCGCCCCGTTCGTGAGTCATGAGTCATGATCCATGAGTTCTGAAAGGCCAGACGATTGACGCCAAGGCGATTGACGACAGGCAAGCCAAGAGAAGTGGAAGACAACTGGCAGCAGTTGGTAGAGATTGGAAATCGCAACGTTCGCCAGGCACGGCTCCACGATATCGGGCAACCGATCATCATGGGGCCGTGCCTGTTCAGGGCCACCATCACGCCGAGGCTATCCCCTGCTCGTGAATGACCGCCCAAGCCTTGGGCGCACTTGCCCACCAGACCCGCGCAGTATCGAAGGACATTCATGAAGGTCTATCCCGACAAGCTCGACGAGCAGCTCAACAAGCGCCTGTCCCCCGTCTATATCGTGGCCGGTGATGAGCCGCTGATTCACCAGGAAAGCTGCGACGCCATCCGGCGTGCGGCACGCGCTGCCGGTGTCGAGGAGCGCGAGGTACTGCATGTCGAGAACGGCTTTCAGTGGGGGCGCCTGACCGAGTCTGCCGCCAGCATGTCTCTGTTCGCCTCGCGCAAGCTGATCGAGCTGCGCATGGGCACCCAGAGTGCCGGCCAGGAAGGCAGCAAGGTCCTCAAGGCCTACGCCGAGCGCATCGAGAAGGATGGCGACATCCTGCTGATCACCGCGGCGCGTCTCGATCGCAAGGTGCAGCAGACGGCGTGGTTCAAGGCATTGGAGAAGGTCGGCGTCTTCATCGCGGTGTGGCCGGTGGACCATTCCCGCCTCGGCTTCTGGATTCGCGACCGCGCCCGTCGTCACGGCCTCGAGCTGAATCAGGACGCCGCCCGCCTGCTGGCCGAGCGCATCGAGGGCAACCTGCTGGCCGCAGATCAAGAGCTGCAGAAGCTGGCGCTACTGCATCCGCCGGGCGCACGCCTGGATGGCAATGCCATCGTCCAGGGCGTCGAGGACAATGCGCGCTATGATGTCTTCACGCTGGCCGATGCGTGTCTGAAGGGGGAAGTCGAGCGCAGTGGTCGCATCGTGCTCGGGCTCAGGGGAGAAGGCGTCGAGCCGCCGGTGATCCTGTGGGCGCTGACCCGCGAGCTGCGCACTCTGCTTTCGCTGCGCCAGCACCTCGATCAAGGCCAGAGCTTCGAGCATGCCTGCAAGGCGCAGAAGCCGATGATCTTCGACAAGCGTCGCCCCTTCTATCAACAGGCGCTCAACCGCCTGCCCCACAAGCGCCTGCACAAGCTGCTGCTGTTCTCGCAGCGACTCGACATGGCGATCAAGGGGGGGATGACGCTGCCCATCTGGGACGGGATGGTCGATCTCGCCCTGACGCTCGCCGGCGGACGCGGCCCACTGGCCGAACTGCCTCACGCCTACAAGGTGGTATGATTCAGACACTCGGGAGAACGCATGCAGACTTCCTCCAGTACGCTTGGCGAAGCCGTCGACATCGAGACCCTGAGTCTGTGGCTTGCCGAAGGCAATACCTTGACAGTGGAAGTGCAGACGCTGGATCAAGGGCTTCATATGGTGCGCCTGCACCACGCTGCTGGCATCAGTCGTCTGGCCGATGACAACGGCCAGTCCCTGCGTTTCACCGGCACCCAATGGGTAAGCCGCCTGCTGTTGCCGCTGGGGCTGACCCACGGCGTGCAGACCTGGGCGGAAGTACAGAATGAGATGATCGGCCTGCCCACGACGCCGATCGACAATGCCAGCCTGCTGGCCCATGGCACGCGCGTGGCCTTCCAGACCCGCTAGAGCTGCGCGCCACGCCTCTCCTCGCTTGTCTTTCTCTTCGGCTCCCCTCTTGTCTTTCTCCGGCTCCCCTCGCCAATCATCAAGACGCCCCCACCAGCAGGCTGATGGGGGCGTCTTGCCATTCGGCTTGTCTGCCTTATGCGGCTTTTCGGCTTGTAAGCGTGGCAACTTCGCTTAATGCGCCGCATCCGCCTTGGACTTCACGAACGCCTTGTAGCCGTACAGCTTGCGCGGGTTGTCGCGGAAGATCTTCTCGCGCATCTCGCGCTCCGGCAACCAGCGCTGCATCAGCTCGGCCAGGGTGTCTTCTTCCGGCATCTCGACACCGATATAGGGATGCGGCCAGTCACTGCCCCACACGACGCGCTCCGGATTGGCCGCCACCAGCGCCCGCACCAGCGCCGTGACATCGGAATAAGGCAAGCGACCGCGAGTGGTCAGTCGGTAAGGCGCCGACAGCTTGACCCAGGTGCGCCCCTGCTTGAGCAGTCGACACAGCGCGGCAAAGCCGGGGCACTCCGGGCCACGCGTGGCCGCCAGATGGCCCATGTGGTCGATCACCACCGGCACCGGCAAGCTGCCGAGGCGCGCTTCCATGTCACGGAAGGTCGAGACATCGATCAGACATTCCAGGTGCCACTTGAAGCGTGCCAGGCGATCCGCCAGCAGCATCACATCACGCCAGCGCAACCCGCCGGCGAAGATCAGGTTGAGGCGAACGCCACACACTCCCAGCTCGGAGAGTCGCTCAAGCTCGGCATCACTGATGTCGGGCGTGACAACCGCCACGCCACGGTAGTCCAGCCCACGCTCGCGACAGCTCTGCAGGCTGTCGCACAGCAGGCGATTGTCATAGCCATAGACACTGGGCTGTATCAGCACGCCGTGGCTGGCGCCCAATGCATGATGCATCTCGAGTGCTTCACTGAGCCCCACAGGCGCCGGGTCATAGGTTCTGTCCGCCGCCAATGGGTAACGCACCGGGTCACCAAACAGGTGGAGGTGACAATCAATACTGCCCGCCGGCAACCGGAAGGTCAGGGGGTGTGGCAAGGGTCTGGGCGGCGTGGCGCGCGGCAGATCCTGCTCGACATGATTCCAGTCCATCGATGCGACTCCCTCGCGTAACCTCAATCATCAAGCCCGGGGCGACGTCACGCTCAATCGCCCACTGCCACGATACTGCGCCGCCCCTCTCGTTTCCAGACAAAAGCCTGCCGACAAAAAAGCGGCATGTCCGAAGACATGCCGCTTTTGGTATCAGCCGTGGCCTGATCGCTTATCGAAGACGCTGACCGAAGGTGCTGATGTTCAGTCGAGTCGCTCGAAGACGGTCGCGACACCCTGGCCCATGCCGATGCACATGGTCGCCAGACCCAGGCGAGTGTTCTGCTGCTTCATGACGTTGAGCAGCGTGGTGCAGATACGCGAACCGGAACAGCCCAGCGGGTGACCCAGTGCGATGGCGCCACCGTTGAGGTTGACCGCCGTGTCGACACGCTCCAGGAGGCCGAGGTCCTTGAGCACCGGAATCGACTGCGCCGCGAAGGCCTCATTCAATTCGACGGTCTGGATGTCCTCGATGGTCAGGCCTGCGGCCTTGAGCGCCTGCTTGGAGGCCGGCACCGGCCCGTAGCCCATGATGGAGGCGTCACAGCCTGCCACGCCAGTGGACAGCACTCGAGCGATGGGCTTGAGGCCCAGCGCTTCGGCTCGCTCGGCGCTCATCACCGCCATGCCCGAGGCGCCCACCGACAGCGCGGAAGAGGTGCCCGCTGTCACGGTACCGCCCTTGGGATCGAACACCGGCTTGAGATTGCCCATGGACTCCATGCTGGCATCGCCACGGATGACCTCATCGCGGGTCACCAGGACACGCCGACCCTCGGCATCATGGCCCTCGACGCCGATGATCTCATCATCGAAGCGGCCTTCATCGGCGGCGGCCTGGGCACGCTGATGAGAGCGCACGCCGAACTCATCCTGCTGCTCACGACTCACGCCATGCATCTTGCCGAGCAGTTCCGCGGTCAGGCCCATCATCATTGCCGCCTTGGCCGCATGCTTGCTGGCCGCCGGATTGACGTCGACCCCATGCGCCATCGGCACGTGCTCCATGTGCTCGACACCGCCGATGATATAGAAGTCGCCCATGCCGGCCTTGATGTTGGCGGTGGCGATATGCAGGGCACTCATCGAGGAACCGCACAGGCGGTTGACCGTCTGCGCCGGCACGGTACGCGGAATGCCGGTCATGATGGCGGCATTGCGCGCGATGTTCATTGACTGCTCCAGGGTCTGGTTGACGCAGCCCCAGATGATGTCGTCGACCTCGGCCGGCACCAGGCCGGGATTGCGATCGAACAGCGCCTGCATTACCGCGGCGGACAGGTTCTCGGCACGCACGTGTCGGAAGGCGCCGTTCTTGGCCTTGGCCATGGCGGTACGCACGCCATCGACGATTACCACATCTCTCGGATTCGGATTCATTGTCTGGCTCCCTCATGGCCCTCGCTGTCGCGAGGGCCGAAAATTCTGGTCGGATAGTGCTGGCGGCCACTCGGGCGCTCAGCCATCAAGGCTCAGGAGTAGAAGGCGTCGCCACGCTTGGCGCGCTCGCGCAGCGCCTCGGTCGGGCGATACAGCGGCCCCAGCTCATCGGCCAGGCTGTCGGCCAGCGCGACGAACTCGGCCACCCCCATGGCATCGACGTAGCGCAGCGCACCACCACGGAATGGCGGGAAACCGATGCCGTAGATCAGGGCCATGTCGGCCTCGGCCGGGCTGCCGACGATGTCGTCTTCCAGGCAGCGGATGGTTTCCATGCACAGCGGCACCATCATGCGCGCGATGATGTCGTCATCGGAGAACTCGCGCGTCTCGCTGACGACCTGTGCCACCAGCGCCTGAGCCTCATCATCCGCCAGCTTCTTCGGCTTGCCCTTGCGGTCTTCCTCGTAGCGGTAGAAGCCCAGAGCGTTCTTCTGGCCGAGGCGCTTGTTGTCATACATCACCTGGATGGCGGTCTTGCCGTCACGCGCCATGCGGTCCGGGAAGCCTTCCGCCATCACCGCATTGGCGTGCACCGCGGTATCCATGCCGACCACATCCAACAGGTAGGCCGGGCCCATCGGCCAGCCGAACTTTTCCATCACCTTGTCGACGCGCTGATAGTCGGCGCCTTTCTCGACCAGCAGGCTGAAGCCACCGAAGTAGGGGAACAGCACGCGGTTGACCAGAAAGCCGGGGCAGTCGTTGACGACGATCGGCGTCTTGCCCATCTGACGGGCATAGGCGACGGTCGCGGCGATGGCAGCATCGCTGGACTTCTCGCCACGGATGACCTCGACCAGCGGCATGCGGTGCACCGGGTTGAAGAAGTGCATGCCGCAGAAGTTCTCGGGACGCTTGAGCGATTCGGCCAGTCGCGTGATGGAGATGGTCGAGGTGTTGGAGGTCAGAATGGCGTCTTCGGCGACGTTGTCCTCGAGCTCGGCCAGCACCGAGGCCTTGACCTTGGGATTCTCGACCACCGCCTCGACGACCAGGTCCACATTGCCGAAGTCACCGTAGGACAGCGTCGGGCGAATGTTGGACAGGCCCTGCGCCATCTTCTCGGTGGTCAGCTTGCCGCGCTCGACACCCTTGCCGAACAGCTTGCGTGCTTCCTTCAGACCCAGTTCGATGGCCTCGCCATTGATGTCCTTCATCAGGATCGGCGTGCCCTTGCTGGCGCTCTGGTAGGCGATGCCGCCCCCCATGATACCGGCACCCAGCACGGCGGCCTGCTTGATCTCGCTGGCCTGCTTCTCGTAACCCTTGGCCTTCTTCTTGACCACCTGATCGTTCATGAACAGGCCAACCAGATTGAAGGCCACATCGGTCAGCGCCATCCTGGCGAAGGTCTTGGCCTCAATGGCCTGGGCGCGCTCACGCGATTCCCCCGCGCCCTTCTGGATGACCTTGATGGCTTCCACGGGTGCCGGATAGTGCGGACCGGCCTTGCCGGCCACGAAGCCCTTGGCGGTCTCGAAGGCCATCATCTGCTCGATGGCATTGAGCTTGAGCGGCGAGGTCTTCTCGAGACGACGCGCCTGATAGTCCAGCTCGCCGGCATTGGCACGCGCCAGAATATCGAGTGCCGCCGCGTCCAGCTCGGCCACCGGCAGGACGGCATCGACGGCGCCCACTGCCAGCGCCTTGTCGGCACGGTTCTCGGTGCCACCACAGATCCACTCGATGGCGTTGTCAGCCCCGATCAGACGCGGCAGACGCACACAGCCCGCCCAGCCCGGGATGATGCCGAGCTTGGTCTCCGGCAGGCCGATCCTGGCGCTGTCGGCCATGACCCGGAAATCGGTGGTCAGGGTAATCTCGCAGCCCCCGCCCAGCGCCAGCCCATTGATGGCAGTGACGGTGGGGAACGGCAGGTCTTCGATGGCGTTGAAGATGCCATGGATATTCATGTTCATGTCGATGAGGAAGGCTTCATCCTTCTCGAACATCTGGTGGAACTCGGTGATGTCGGCACCGACCACGAACGCTTCCTTGGCGGAGCGGATGACCAGCCCCTTGAGATCGGCCGTCGCCTTGATGGCCTCGACTGCCTCTCCCAACTCCTTGAGTACGTAGCTGGCCAGCTTGTTGACCGATTCGCCTTCAAGGTCGAGGGTCAACAGGGCGATGGCGTCCTGATTGGCCTCGACGGTTAGCATTTTGCCTGAATAGATCATCCACGGATCTCCACAAGAGAAAGAGGTGAAGGGGCTGCCGGGCGCTCGATGGTCACTGCCATTTGGGCGTTGGCCATGAGGGCGTTGGCAACCGGCCTCGCCGGACTCGCCGCTGGCTGAGGCACCACGTGAGAGTCATCTCTCATCACAGCGCTTCATACAAGCGTTTGAATACAGCCAGCTTGGGCCAGTGACGGGCAAAGATCAAGCCTGCTGACATTAGCGAAAGGTCGGGGGTCACAGCGCGTCTGTATACTGGACTGAGCTGACTGGCGCACGCTATCGACAGCCGATGTAGGCAAAGATCGACGCTACACCGCACAAGGCAGCCGCGTTACCCTGAACACTTTCCCAACCCGCAGGCTGACCGCGACACCTCCTCGCGCGCCAGCAGGCTTTCAAAGGCCTCATCGATATCATGCTTTCATGAGCAGCACTCTCACCGCCCTGTATCTACGCCTGACCGGCCTTGTCGAACGCACCAAGCGCTGGCACTGGCTATGGCCGCCCATCGGCTTCGCCGCCGGCATCTGCAGTTTCTTTCTCGTCAACCGTCAGCAATGGCTGGGCGGCCTGCTGGCGCTGGGCATGATGCTGGCCTGGTTGATCCTGATCGCCGAAGGCCTGTGGAGCCGCCTGCGCCGCCATCGCGGTCAGAATGCCCTGCCCCGCAAGCTGGCGACCTTCGTGGCCCAGCTGATCCAGCAGGAGACACTGTGTTTCACGCTGCCGTTCTTCCTGGCGACCACCGACTGGGCCAGCGGCCAGGCAGGCTTCACGCTGCTGCTGTGCGGCGCGACCCTGCTGTCGATTCTCGACCCCTTCTACTACCGGCTGGCCGAGCGTCATCGCTGGCTGTACTTCGGCTTCCACGCCCTGTGCGTGTTCGTCGTGGTGCTGGTCACCCTGCCCCTGCTGCTGGAACTGACCACGGGCGAGAGCCTGCTGGCCGCCTGTGCCGCCATGAGTCTGTTCGCGCTGCCCAGCGTCGCCAACCTGCGCATCGCGCGCGGTCTGGTCGGCGGTCTGGCGATGATCGGCATCAGCGTGATGCTCGGGGTGGGTGCCTGGGGGGCACGTGCCTGGATTCCGCCTGCCACGCTGTGGATCAATGCCAGCAGCCTGTCGCCGGACTTCGATGCCGCGGCGCGCGCACCGCGCGGCGAGATGCAGCTGACACCTGCGCAACTCTCCGCCCGAGGCCTCTACGCCTACACGGCCATTCGCGCGCCGCGCGGTCTGTCGGAGAAGGTCTATCACGTCTGGCGTCATGATGGCGAAGTCGTCGATCGCATCGCCCTGAACATCAACGGCGGACGCAGCGAAGGCTACCGCGCCTGGACCCACAAGACGGCCTTCCCGCAGGGCAGCGAGGGCGAGTGGCGCATCGATGTCGAGACGATGAACGGACAGCGCATCGGCAGTCTGCGCTTCTTGGTCAGCGATGATCCGCAGCAGGCGACCCTGGCGGACAGCACCATCAGCCAGCCCCCCGGCATCCCCGGCTGGCGTATCACCAACCTGATTCCGGGTTTGTGACAGTCGCCACCACGAGTCACTCCGCAAGCGGGAACGCTGAGTTACTCGACCATGGACGTAAAATTCGTTCGCAGGCTTGTAATTATCCAGACTGCCTAGCATGCTGATGTGAAGGGCGGCGCAGATAAGGAATCAGTCTCATTCACTTTTGAGTGATGCTGGACGCGCGCCAATGACAAAAGCCCCTTCACCTTTGCACTCAGCGGACGACCTATCCATGCATGAAGATATCGGACTCAAGCTTTCCCGCCTGCCGCGCCTGTGGCGCGCCATTCTGGACCAGCGACTGTCCCCACTAGGCCTGACCCAGACTCGTTGGATGACGCTGGTACACCTGTGGCGCATGGGCGATGGTCAGCCCCAATGTGATCTGGCTCGCTCCATCGGTATCGAAGCCCCGTCGCTGGTTCGCACCCTGGACCAACTGACCGAACAGGGCCTGGTCGAGCGCCGTGCCTGTGAGGAAGACCGCCGCACCAAGCGCATCTTCCTGACCCGCAAGGCGCTGCCATTGATCGAGAAGATCGATGCCATCGCCGAGCAGACTCGCATCGAGATGCTCGAGGGCCTGAGCGAGGCGCAGGTCGATCAATTCTGCGAATGCCTGCGTGTCATGGAGCGCAATGGCCTGGAAATCTCCGAGAAGGTGCCGGAAAGCGCCTGACCCGACATGCCGACCGGAAATGGCCGGCCGTGCCAGCAGGACATGAACGCAAGCGGGATATGAAAAAGCCCCCATCGAGTCACTCGATGGGGGCTTTTTTCTACAGGCGGGAAGGCTGCCCGTGTCAGGCGTCCGGCATCTTCGGTTCGGTGCCCACCAGCGGACGACGCTTGTGCGAGATAGGCGCCTTGTCGATCAACAGCGCATGCAGGACCTCGAATTCGCGCCGCCAGTCGTGGCAGCTCTCCACATCCAGACTCTCGCCCCACCACAGCGTCAGACCGGAGAGTGACGACTCCAGCATCAAGGCGTCCTCCGGCAGCGTGCGCGTAAAGCGCAGCAGCGCCGCAGCGACGTCCGGGTCATCCGCCAGGCGACTCTCTTCGCGCCAGCGATAGCCCGGCACCGCCTCACGCAGAGCGTCACTGGCCCATTCATCCTGCACGAGGATGAAGGGCGTGACATCGCGTTCGGTCGGCCAGGGACGGCGATAGCCGACGATGCCCTTGGGCGCGTCAGAAAGAGGCGGCGCCTTGAGGTCCACCCGCATGCCATCGGCGATCACCGCCTTGCGGACCAGTGAAGTGCGCGTCTCGCGTTTGCTGGGGCGTAGCCAGGTCAGTGGCGACAGCATCGCCAGCACGACAAAAATGATGATCAGCGCAGTCGTCATCGTCTATCCAACGGTTGTCTATTCAAGGGTTTCATCAAGCAGGACATGGCGTAAAGGCGCAAGATAGGCTATGCAGCCCCGAGGGGTTGCGTATCACGCACTGTCATTACGTTGATGTAAGTCATTGTGTTCAAGGGGGCGGCAAGCCTAGCATGGAAGCAGGTGCACGACGCCACTCGAATGGCCAACCTCTGCGGGAGGACCTCAGGATGAGCAACGAATACAAGCATGTACTGGTCGCTGTCGACCTGACCAAGGATTCCCATCTGGTGCTGGAGCGGGCACTGCCGATCGCCAAGCGCAACGGCGCCAAGATTTCCATCATCCATACGCTGGAACCGCTGGGCTTTGCCTATGGCGGTGATATCCCGATGGACCTGACCAGCATCCAGGACCAGCTGGATTCCCACGCCCGTGAACGACTCAGCGAGATCGCCACGCCTCATGATATCGCCGCCGAAGACCAGTACGTGGTGGTCGGCATGCCGGATAGCGAGATTCATCGCTTCGCGGCCGAACACGACGTGGACCTGATCGTGGTCGGCTCGCATGGTCGCCATGGCTTTGCGCTGCTGCTGGGCTCCACCTCCACGGGTGTCCTGCACGGCGCCCAGTGCGACGTGCTGGCGGTGCGCGTCGGCGCGGATGACAGCGAGGAATGATGGCGACCGGCTAGACGACACCTCCTGCCAGACGACACCTCACGTCGACGACATGTGAGGGACGACAAGAGGGCTGCCCATGGGCAGCCCTCTTGTGTATTCAGCTGACGGACTTTCTGCACGGCACGGCCATCAAGCATCGTCACTCATGGCCGTAATCCATGACCGTAGTCCATGACCGTACGTGTGCATGACCGTCACTTGCGGCTTCAGCCTTCCTGCATGGCCTCAAGCTCCATCCAGCGTTCCATCGTCTCTTCCAGCACCTGCTGCTTGTGGCTGAGCTTCTCCAGCGTGTTCTTCACCACCTTGGCATCCCCGGTGTAGAACTCCGGCGCCGCGATCTCGGCTTCCAGTGTCGCGACCTCCGCCTCCAGCTTCTCGATGGTCGCCGGAATCAGATCCAGCTCGCGCTGGAGCTTGTAAGGCAGCTTGACCTTCTTGTTGGCCTGCTGCGCCTGGGCGGCCTCACGCTTGCGACGCTCGTCTTCTGCCTGGGCATCACGACGGTGCTTTTCCTCGCGCTCACGCTCGACTTCCCACGGCGCCGGCGGCAGATGCCCGCCCTGACGTATCCAGTCGCTGTAGCCCCCGATATACGGCTTGACGACCCCGTCGCCCTCGAAGGCGAGGATGTTGGTGACCACGTTGTCCATGAAGGCACGGTCGTGGGAAACCAGCAGCACGGTGCCGTCAAAGTCGAGCAACAGCTCCTCGAGCAGCTCCAGCGTCTCGACATCCAGGTCGTTGGTCGGCTCATCGAGCACCAGCACGTTGGCAGGCATGGTGAAAAGACGTGCCAGCAGCAGACGGTTGGACTCGCCCCCTGACAGGGAGCGTACCGGCTGACGCGCGCGGTCCGGCGTGAACAGGAAGTTCTGCAGGTAACTCATCACGTGCATGTCACGTCCGCCGACCGTGACACGGTCGCTGCCGCGCGCCACGTTGTCATAGACGGTGGCTTCCATGTCGAGGCCCTTGCGCAGCTGATCGAAGTAGGCGATCTGCAGCTTGGTGCCTTCGATACGCTTGCCTTCGCTGGCTTCCAGCTGACCGAGCAGGATGTGCAGCAGCGTGGTCTTGCCCGCACCGTTGCGTCCCAGCAGACCAACCTTGTCGCCACGCTGGATCTCGATACTCAGGTCACGGATGACCCACTGCTCCTGCGCCTCGTCGTAGCGATAGCTGACGTTTTCCAGCTCCACGACCCGCTTGCCGCTGCGCTCGGCGGAGTCGACGGCGATACGCGCACGGCCCTGCACTTCACGCCGCTGGCCACGCTCGGCACGCATCTTCTCCAGCGCACGTACACGGCCTTCATTGCGGGTACGACGCGCCTTGACCCCCTGGCGGATCCAGGTCTCTTCCTGGGCCAGTTTCTTGTCGAACTCGGAATTCTCCTTGGCCTCGACGTCCATCTCGTGCTGCTTCTGGGCCTGGTAGGCCGCGTAGTCGCCCGGATAACGACCGAGACGACCACGGTCCAGCTCCAGAATCTGGGTCGCGAGGCGTTTCAGGAAAGCCCTGTCGTGGGTGATGAACAGTACAGCGCCAGAGAAGGCCGCGACCTGCTCTTCCAGCCACGCAATGGTATCGAGATCCAGATGGTTGGTCGGCTCATCGAGCAGCAGCAGGTCCGGGTCGGACACCAGCGCACGCGCCAGCGCGACACGACGACGCCAGCCGCCGGACAGGTCTTCCATCATGGTGTCTTCCGGCAGACCCAGACGGGTCAGCACGGTATCGATACGCTGCTGGAACTGCCAGCCATCGACGCTTTCCAGCGCGACCTGCACGTGCTCGAGACGCTTGAGATCCGGCTCGGGATCGCTGATCAGATGATGGTACTCCGCCAGCAGCGCGCCCGCCTTCGGCAGGCCTTCAGCGACGATATCGAAGATGGTGCGTCCTTCGGCGGCCGGCAGGTCCTGCGAGAGCACGCCGATCTTGAGGCCCGGCGCCTTCCACAGCTCACCGGCATCTGCCTGGAATTCGCCGGTGATCAGCTTGAGCAGGGTCGACTTGCCGGTGCCGTTGCGGCCGACGAGCGCCAGACGCTCGCCGCGCTCGACGACAAGGTCCGCCCCGTTGAGCAGGACGTGATGGCCGTAGGCCAGCTGAAGATTTTCCAGTCGTAACAATGCCATGTGCAGCAGCAACTCGTGACGGGTCCACGGCCGGGAAGGCCACGGAGGAAGTGGGAGTCAGGCGGACAGGCCGCCGCCAGCGACGCGCGCCGGAGAATGCTGCCATTCTACCCGAGGCACAGCGTGCAGGCGATGGAAGACGCCGCAAGGGCTGAAAGACGCCGGCGCCTTGGGTAGAATGGCCGACCGCTTGAAATCACGTCACGTGCCCTGCGCTGCCAAGGTCCGCCTGTCATGCAGCGCTATCGAGTGCCAGACCGACAGGCTGTTGTCAGGCCTTGCGCTGTCACGTGTCTCCTCCCTCCTCGCGATCCCAAGGGTGTCCGATGTCCGCGCTTCCCCCGCATGCCGATCCTGCCTCCCTGCCCTACTATGATAGCGAGCGGCTGTCCGACGAGACGCTTGCCGCCTTGTGTGACGACCTTGAGCTCGGCGAGGCCGAAATCGCGGCCGCGCTGACGCTACTGGCACCGGAGCTGCGTTTCGCAAGCCCCTCTGCGCTGGTCGACATCGGCGTCAACCTGACGCATGAGAGCTACGCGCGCGATATCGAGGGTACCTTGCTGCGAGCACGCGCGGCGGGCGTCAGCCAGCAGATCCTGACCGGCACCAGCCTGGATGCCTCGCGTGAGGCCCAGGCACTGGCGGCACGCTATCGCGGCCTTTCTGCCACCGCCGGCGTGCATCCGCATGATGCCAGCCAGTGGAACGACGGCGTCGAACGCGGCATCCGGGAGCTACTGGCGCAGCCGGAGGTCGTCGCAGTGGGGGAATGTGGCCTCGACTTCAATCGCAACTTCTCGACGCCCGCCGAACAGGCCCGAGCGTTTGAAGCGCAGCTGACACTGGCCGCCGAGACAGGCCTGCCGCTGTTTCTGCATGAACGCGACGCCGGTCGCCAGATGCTCGAGATGCTCAAGCACTGGCGCGACGATATCAGTCACGCCGTCGTGCACTGCTTCACCGGGGAGCGCGAGACGCTCTACGGCTACCTGGATCTCGACCTGCACATCGGCCTGACCGGCTGGCTGTGTGATGAGCGCCGAGGCGAACACCTGCGCAGCCTGTGCCGCGAGATTCCCCTCGAACGCCTGATGCTGGAAACCGATTGTCCCTATCTGGTACCGCGCAATCTGCCCGCCAAGCTCAAGGGACGGCGTCATGAACCCTCGCTGCTGGTGTGGATCATGGCGGAGGTCGCGGCGCTGCGCGGTATCGACATGGAAGAACTCGCACAGGCCACCACCGCCACTGCCACCCGCTTCTTCCGCCTGTAATCGGCATACACGACTTTCCCTGCACGCTTCCCTGCTCTGGACATCACCATGCACGAATATGAACCCGAAACAGGGGACTTCCCCGCCTTCATCGCCGTCGAGACCGGCGAGGACTCCAGTCTGCCGCTGGCCATCGCCTGGGCGCTGCCTGATGGCCAGATGAAGCATGTGCTGATCCAGCCGGATGACGAATGGCTGGATGGCGAGATGCTGGAGCTGGGTGACTACAGCCTGGATGACCTGCGCAGCTTCGGTGTCAGCCCCCTCGATGTGCTCAAGGAGCTGGAGCAGGACTACTACCAGACCACGCTCTATACCACCGGCGTCATGGATGACGAGCAGGCACTGGCCCGCCTGTTCGACGCCTACAACATGGACCCGTTCGTCGAGTTCGCGCCGGCGGAAGGCCTCTACCCTGAACTTGCTCCGGGCGACTGGGCGCGAGAGCGCAACAACATGCTGTTCGAACAGGGCCTGCAGCCCTTCCGCCCAGACAACGAGGTGCTGGTGATGCTGGCCATCCATACCCGCCTGCGCGGTGATGGCGTGCGTGGCGAGCAAGACATCCAGGGCACTGGCCCGGATTACGAGATCGACTGGGAAGAAGACGTCTGATCAGTCGTTCTCGCCCCTGACACGCAAACGCCCCGACAACCGCAAGGTTGTCGGGGCGTTCCTGTTCAAGCCTTGGCCTCTACGGCGCGGCTCAGCCGTTGGAGCGGCCACCACCGTTGCCACCGCTGGAGCGGTTGCGACCACCGCGTGAGCGGCGGCGCGGACGCTCATCATTGCTCGGCGCACGGTTGCCGTTCACCTCCGGCTGCGGCGCGATGCGATTGCCATCGACTTCACGCTGCACCGGCGCACGGTTGCCGCGGTTGTCATCATCGACACGCGCGGTCTGCTGAGACTGGCCGCCAGTGCGTTGGCCTTCAGAGCGCTGGCCGCCAGTGCGCTGGCCGCCCGATCGCTGGCCGCCCGAGCGCGGGCCGCCATTGCCACGACCTTCAGCGGCAGGCTTGCCACCTGTGCGCTGACCGCCAGAGCGCTGGCCGCCAGAACGCTGGCCGCCAGAACGCTGGCCGCCACGCGGCTGACGCGGTTCACGTTCCGGCTCGACATCGACTTCCGGCACGAAACCTTCCACCTCGACCCGCTTGAGCTTGCCCTTGAGCAGACGCTCAATCCCGCCCAGTTCCTTGCGCTCATCGCTGGAAACCAGCGAGATGGCACGCCCGCTGGCACCAGCACGGCCGGTACGCCCGATACGGTGCACGTAGTCTTCCGGCACGTTGGGCAGTTCGTAGTTCACGACCTGCGGCAGCTGCTCGATATCCAGGCCACGCGCTGCAATATCCGTCGCGACCAGCACTCGCACTTCGCCGTTCTTGAAGCCGGCCAGCGCCTTGGTACGCGCATTCTGACTCTTGTTGCCATGAATCGCTGCAGCACTGATACCAGACTTCTCGAGCTTGGTCGCCAGTCGGTTGGCACCGTGCTTGGTACGGGTGAAGACCAGCACCTGGTGCCAGTTTTCCTTGATGATCAGGTGCTTGAGCAGCGAAGGCTTGTGGCTCTTCTCTACGGTGTGGATATGCTGCTCGACCTTCTCGGCCGTGGTATTGCGCGGGCTGGCTTCCACCGCCGCCGGGTCATTCAGCAGCTTGTTGGCCATGCCGCGAATCTCATCGGAGAAGGTCGCGGAGAACAGCAGCGTCTGACGCTTGGTCGGCAGCAGCTTGAGCAGACGGCGGATGTCGTGGATGAAGCCCATGTCCAGCATGCGGTCCGCTTCATCCAGCACCAGCGTCTCGAGATCGGAAAAGTCGATGGCCTTCTGGGAGTGCAGGTCCAGCAGGCGGCCCGGCGTGGCGGTCAGGATCTCGACGCCAGAGGACAGGCGGCTGATCTGCGGGTTGATCTTCACGCCACCGAATACCACTGCATTGCGCAGCTTCAGGTGACGTGAATAGGCGGTGACGTTCTCGTCGATCTGCGCGGCCAGCTCACGCGTAGGCGTGACGATCAGGGCCTTGATCTTGCGGGCACCCGCGGGAGCGCTCTGTGCGAGGCGCTCGACCAGCGGCAGGGCGAAACCGGCGGTCTTGCCGGTACCGGTGCGCGCGGCAGCCATCACATCGCGGCCTTCCAGCACGGCAGGAATCGCACCTGCCTGGACGGGAGACGGCGTGGAATAGCCCATCTCGGCGATCGCTTTCAGGACAGGAGCGGACAGCCCCAGGGAGGCAAACGCCGGGACGGAATTGGCAGTAGTCTCAGTCATCAATATCTCTTCGGCTGACCGGCCACGTGCTGGTCGATCATTAAGGAATGGCGCCTGGCCGGGCACGTGCCGGGAGAGGGAGCGAGGCGTATCAGGCGCAGAGAAAAAGGAGTCGGTCAGAGGGACCTCATCCGGCTGCTGCCAGTCGCTCGCGTCAGGCGATGGCCCAGTCTACCATCTTCCGCCGTCGCCTGCAGAAGCGCGCATCCGATGGGCTCAATGCCAGTGCAGCGGATAGCGGCGATGACGCGCCAGATTGTTGATCAACACCGCCAGCACCAGCATCGCCAAGCAGCCCAGCCCCACCGGCAACAGGGCGTACCAGTAGCCCAGCTCATGCAGCGGCTGACCGCCGATCACCGCGATCAGGGCGGTGGCGCCGCCCGGCGGGTGCAGGGTGTGCGTCAGCTGCATGACCAGCAGTGACACCGAGACCGCCATGGCCGCTGCCAGCCAGCCATCGCCCAGCCAGTGATAGCAGGCGACACCGACCAGTGCCGACAGCATGTTGCCGCCCAGCACATTGCGCGGCTGGGCCAGCGGGCTGTGCGGCGCGCCGTAGAGCAGCACCGAGGTCGCGCCGAAGGACCCCACCAGCAACAGCGAGCTGACTGCCAGATAGTGCGAGGACAACCAGCCGATCAGCGCCATGCCCAGAAAGGCTCCGAGCCATGACCACAGGGCATCGGCAACATGCGGCCTGCCCCGCTTCAGGGGGCCACCACGCATCTTGGCTACGTAAGGCTTGAACATCGTGCGAACCATCTCCGGCATTGTCCTGTCAGTGTCGAGCGCTGCACCCTAGGCGATCTCCACATGAGGAACAACTCCCGTTTGGCAATAAGCTGATACCAATGCTGTCGTCGTCATGACTCGCTGCGCGAGGCCACGATGGTGCGCGAGATCACGATCACCGGCAGGATACCGACCACCACGATCACCAGCGCCGGCAGCGCCGCCTGCTCGAGCATTTCATCCGAGGCGTACTGATAGACGTGGGTGGCGAGCGTGTCGAAGTTGAAGGGTCGCAGCAGCAAGGTGGCCGGCAGCTCCTTCATCGCATCAACGAAGACCACCAGCGCCGCGGTCAGCAGACCGGGGCGGATCAAGGGCAGGTGCACCCGGCGTAGTGTCGAGAGGGTGTTCTCGCCCAGCGAGCGCGCCGCCATGTCCATCGAAGGCGTGACCTTGTCGAGACTCGATTCGATGGAGCCCGCGGCGATGGCGAGGAAACGCACCACATAGGCGATGATGATCGCGCCCATCGTCCCCGTCAGCAGCAGACCGCTGGAGAACCCGAAGTTGGCGCGCAGGAAGCTGTCCAGCGCATTGTCGAACCCGGACAGCGGCACCAGCACGCCCAGCCCCAGCACGGCGCCCGGCATGGCATAACCGAGACTCGAGAGCTTGAGCGCCTGTTGTACGCTGGCGGTGCGATCCAGCCGCTTGGCGTAGGCCAGCAGCACCCCGATGATCAGCGTCAACACGGCAGCACTGACCGACAGCATCAGACTATTGAGCGCGTAACCGGTAAAGTCCGGCGTCCACGACTCCTCAAAATAACGAATGGCATGCCGCGTCAACAGGCCCACCGGCAACAGGAAACCGAACAGCAACGGCAGCAGGCAGGCCAGTGTCGCCAGTCCGGCGCGCCAGCCATGCAATGTCGGGCGACGATAGCGACGATAGCGATCGCCCTTGCCGAACTGACGCTGCCGACGCCGGGCATGTCGCTCCAGCCAGATCAGCGTGACCACGAAGATCATCAGACACAGCGCGATCTGGGCCGCGCCGCGCAGGCTGCCCATGTTGAGCCACACATTGAAGATGCCGGCAGTCAGCGAACGCACCGCGAAGTAATCGACGGTGCCGAAGTCATTGAGCGCCTCCATCATCGCCAGCGCCAGACCGACGGCGATCGCCGGGCGTGCACTGGGCAGTGCCACGCGCCAGAAGCTCTGCCAGCCATTGCAGCCCAGGGTGCGGCTGGCATCGCGCAGTGACGGTGATTGATCGAGAAACGCCGAGCGCGCCAGCATGAAGACATACGGAAACAGCACCAGCGACAGCATCAGGATGGCACCGCCCAGACTGCGTATCTCGGGGAAGTAGTAATCCTGCGGCGAGTCCCAGCCGAACAGCGCACGCAGCGCGCCCTGGAAGGGCCCGGCATACTCGAAGACATCGGTGTAGATGTAGGCGATGACATTGGCAGGAATCGCGAACGGCAGCAGCAACGACCACTCGAAGGTGCGCCGCAGCGGGAACTGATACATGGTGGTCAGCCACGCCGAGACCACGCCCATGCTGCCGCTGAGGACCGCCACGCCGGCCACCAGCGCCAGACTCGTCATGACATAGTCAGGCAACACGGTGGAGACGAGGTGCGGCCAGATGCCGTCACCGGCCTGGTCACTGCCATCATCGCCGAACAACGCCAGCCAGATGACGGCCAGCACCGGCATCACCACCAGCGCGGCGACCCCCCAGGCCGTCGCGAACCACCCCATGTGCGTGCCCAGACGCCGCTGACGGCGTCTTATCGCCGCATCTTCGTCGAATGACGTGCCGTGAGTCGCGTGCTCCAGGGCGAGCTCCGTCGCGCTGGTTGCCGTGCAGGCTTCCTCTTCAAGGCTCGCACCTCGCTTTGCCAACAGCCGCTTGCCTTGCGTCATCTGTTCTTCCTCACTGACCTGCCAACTGCAATTGCGTCTATTTTACATTGTTCACTCAAACGAAGAGGGGCTGTCGCATCGCGACAGCCCCTCTTCGTTCATGACATCCCACCCGATGGCTCATGCCAGCGGTGAGTGCCGTTACTGGTTGAAGCCGACTTCATTGACCATCTGAGCAGCACGCTTGCGGTATTTGGCGACCTCGGTCAGCGAGAGGTCATCCTGCTTGAACTCGCCCCAGGACGTCAGCAGCTCCGAGCTTTCGGCAGCCGGGTTGGCCGGATACTCGAAATTGACCTCGGCATACATGTGCTGGGCGGTCTTCTCGGTCAAGAAGCGCATCAGCTTGAGCGCATTCTCTTCGTGCGGCGCATACTTGGTCATCGCCATGCCGGAGATGTTCATGTGCGTACCGACACCGTTCTGGTCCGGGAATTCGATGCGTGCCTTCTCGGCCCACGGACGCTGCTCGTCATTGTCGAGCATCTTGCCGTAGTAGTAGCTGTTGCCGATGGCCACGTCACAGACGTTGTCACGAATCGCCTTGATCTGATCGCGGTCCCCGCCCTGCGGCTTACGCGCCAGGTTGTCCTTGAAGCCTTCCAGCCATTCGCGGGTCGCTTCCTCGCCGTTGTGGGCGATACGCGAGGCGATCAATGCCACGTTGTAGGGGTGATCACCGGCTCGTGAACAGACACGGCCCTTGAGGCTCGGATCCGCCAGGTCGTCATAGCTTGCGACCTGACCGGCCTCGAGGCGATCGACACTGGTGTAGAGCACGCGTGCACGGGTGGTGATACCGAACCACTGGTTGTCAGGGCCGTGATACTGCTCGGGCAGGTTGGCTTCGATGACGTCGTCATTGACGCTCTTGACCAGCTCTTCGTCGACCAATTCCTGCAGGCGACCGATATCCACCGTCAGCAGGACGTCAGCCGGCGTGTTGCGACCTTCACGCTTGAGACGCTCGGCCAGACCTTGCTTGGCGAATACCACGTTGACCTTGACGCCGGTCTCCTCGGTGAACTCCTTGAGAAACGGCTCGATCAGATAGGCCTGACGATAGGAGTAGACGTTCACCTCTTCCTGGGCTTGCGCCGGCATGGTCGTGACAGCCGTCACGCCGACCAGCGCACTCAACAACAGCTTGCGAGCGGAGGATGCAGAAATCATGGATACAGCAGTCATCGAATACCCCTGTTCAAGGTGTCCTGTCCTGACGAGGACTGCCATGGGCAGACCTGCAGGCCAGTAGAAGCGGAACCATTGTGTCAATGCGAATCATTCTAATCACAAAGCGCTGACGCCTGCAACGTGAGTGCAACGCTGATTTGCAGATAATGCAATCCCGCTTCAGGAGGCGGGTTCCGGGAGGCAAGCCCAGCCAGCGACGACACTGCTGCCTGCCATGCACAGGAAGGCTTCACTCCAGCCGGCCGTCCTCGCCCACTGCAGGCAACAGGGGCATGGCATGGGCGATGGCCTGCTCAAGCGGCATCCCCTGCTGCCAGACACCGGCGAGTGCATGGCGGAAGGCAGCGGCACGTGCGGGCAGGCCGCGCTGCTCGACATCGGCGGCACGCTGCATCACACGTTGCGTGAAGGCGTCTCGATCCACCTCCAGCTCAAGATTGTCGACGCTGACATGAAACGGCTTGCCCACCGCCCGGTGGAAAAGCAGCTCCAGCGCCTGGGGGGCAACCTCGACACTTTCGAAGGCGCGCTGCTGCTCGGCGTCGCGGCCATCCGGTGCATACCAGTAGCCGTAATCTTCCTCGAGCCGCCGTCTGGCGCCTGCGATGCACCAATGGCTGATCTCATGCAGTGCGCTGGAAAAGAAGCCACGTGCCAGATAGACACGGTGATAGCCAAGTTCTGATTCCGGGACTCGCCTGCCTTCTCCCTGCATGCCGGCCGGAAGATAGAGCGGCTCCTCGGGATCACAGCGCAGCAAGGTATTGAAGGTGCCACCGAACAGGCCGTCGAACAACGCCATCAAGGTGGCGAGGTCATGCGCACGACGAGGGCTCCCGCAGGCGGAATCAGAGGAATGGACAGCAGTTAGGGACTCATGGGACGACACGGCAATTCTCGGCAAGCGCTGGCAGTGTGGGAGCATTCGATGGCGGCAGGAAAACCTGCTCTGCCGGATGGCTCATTGTACGTGGCAAGCCTATAGCGCGTCATTTCAGCTGACAGTGTCACTCATAGCCGTGATAATTCATCAGCTTGCGTTCATGAAACCTGCTTATCTGCTAGGATGGCGCGCCAAGCAAGAATGATTCTCGATTACTAGCAGGAGCCTGCCGTGCCCCCCGCCGACCCATCCCCCTCCTCCATGCCTCAGACGGCCCCCGGTTCTCCGCCTCCGCCACTGATTCCCCGCGTCAGAGCGGAAACCTCACGCCTGGTCACTCTGGCGCTGCCGATATATGGCGCGCAGCTGGCTCAGGCAGGCATGAGTGCCGTGGACGTACTGATGACGGGACGTTCCTCAGCCACGGACCTGGCAGCCGTGTCGGTGGGCTCCAGCCTGTGGGTGCCCCTGCTGCTGCTGATGGCGGGCACCCTGATGGGCCTGACACCGGTAGTCGCGCAATTGATGGGGGGCAATCGCAGCGGTGAGGTACGTGGCAACGTGCATCAATCGCTGTGGATCTCGCTAGTACTCGGCAGCCTGTCCGGGCTTGCGCTGTGGTATCTGGCCGCGCCGATCTTCACGCTGATGGAAGTGCCTGAGGCCGTGGCAGAGCAGGCGACTCTCTACCTGATGGCCATTGCCTGGGGCATGCCGGGCGCAGCCTTCTATCAGGTTCTGCGCGCCTACTCGGACGGTATGAACCATACCCGCCCGGCACTGATCATCAGTCTGATCGGCCTGATATCGAACGTCCCGCTCAATTACGTGCTGATCTACGGTTCTGCGGGCGTGGATGACCTGCTGGGAATCACCCTGCCGGGACTGCTGGGCGACATTCCGGCCATGGGCGCCGCCGGCTGCGGTATCGCCACCGGCCTTGCGATGTGGATCATGTGCCTGAGCATGTTCGCCTACACGCGTTACAGCAGCGCGTATCACGCCGTGGCGTTGTGGTGCCAGCCCAGCGCTCCCCATTTCAAGCAGATGGGCGAACTGCTCAAGGTTGGCCTGCCGATCGGTATCGCGATCTTCTTCGAGGTCACGCTGTTCACGGTCATCGCCCTGTTCGTGGCCAGCTTCGGCGAGATCAAGGTTGCGGCCCACCAGGTCGCGCTCAACTTCACCTCGCTGCTGTTCATGCTGCCGCTGTCGATGGCGATGGCCCTGACCGTGCGCGTCGGCCACACCATCGGCCGTGGTGACATGCGTGAAGCACGTTTTGTGGCCTGGAATGGCGTGGCCTTCTCGTTGGTAGTGGCGCTGGTGAATGACATCGTGATCTGGGTACTGGCCGAGCCGGCCGTGGCGCTCTACACCAGCAACCTCAAGGTCCAGGCCCTGGCCATGTCGCTGATCACCCTGGCGATGCTCTATCAGGTCTCGGACTCTCTGCAGGTCGCCATGGCAGGCGCACTGCGCGGTTTCAAGGACACGCGCATCATCATGCTGATCACCATGTTCGCCTACTGGGTGGTCGGGCTGGGAGGCGGACACCTGCTGGGTGTCGGCAGTGAGGCCTTCCCGATCTCGCCCTGGCCCATCGAACAGATGGGCGTCTATGGCTACTGGATCGGCATGGTGGCAGGCCTGACCGTGGCAGCGCTGCTGCTGGGCTGGCGCCTGTGGATCATCGCGCGCCGTGGCGTACGTGACGAGGTATTGGCGAGCCAGTGACGCCTGGCAAATAACGTGCGCATCTCAGCCAGGAGACTGGTCTGACAGCCACCTGAAACGCCTTGATGAGAAAGCCCCGCGACACCCGACAAGGTGACGCGGGGCTTTTGCGTTTAAACACGACAAAGCCGATAGACGGTCATTTCGTCCAAGGAGGGGTTACCGTCAAGGCGCTGGCTGTGCTAATGGTTATTCAAGGCAGTGCTCTCTCGCTGACGACACACATGGCAGAAGCGAGAGAACGCACCAGCACACGCCGAGGACGATCGACAAGCTGCTGAGGAGGGTTCGTCATGGGCGTACCAGTTTCTTCCCCCCGCTCCGCCAAGGTCATCGACCTGAGTGTCATGCGTGACAGGATGCGTGCACGACGTCGTATTCTCCGGCTGGCGCCGGAACACGACGGGTTGGAAATGCTCTATCAGCTCGACAGCGACCCGGACAGCTATTACAGCATTCCGGTACTGGCCTGGGGGCTACGCGAGGATGGTGAGGTCGTCGGCATGGTGCCGTGGATGGAGGGCCTGATGCCCTGCCACGAGCTGGAAGACCCGCAACAGGGGCATTTCGTCGGCTATCGCGACCCGGAAACCGACGAAGTCTTCATGCTGGCGCCTGACCACAAGGTGTTCGAGCTCGAACATGCCGCGGCCTATTACGACTATGAAGTCTCGGACAGGACGACACTGCTGCAGCAACTGCCGGACACGCTGGGTACCCATGCGCTGTGCATGACCAACGGCGAGTCACAGTGGCAGCTCAAGCAGGTCTTCGGTTGGCGTCTCTACAGCGATGGCAACATCGAGGCCTTGCTGGTCGATGAAACTCGCGTCACCCAGACACCGGTGCTGGCCGGCGACGACTGCCTGTACCCGGGGCGCAGTCGGCATGATGTGGTCTATTTCTTCCAGCGCGCCATCGCCAATCAGATTCGCGAGCAGGACCCGGCGACGCTGGAGGCTCTCGCGCTGATGATGACCGGCGAGAGCGACCAGGTCTGCGTCGAGGTCCATGACCGCGAAGCCTGAGGATCAGCCATGACCCACGACTCAGCGGTGCGGGCAGGCCTCAACTGATGCGGATGTAATACAGGAACTGTTCCGGCGTCTCGTGGCTCAGTTCCAGGGTGTGGCCAAGAAAGGCGCAGAACTTGGGCACATCACGGGTGGTGGCAGGGTCGGTCGCCACCACCCGCAACAGGTCACCCGAGGCAAGCTCACGCACCTTGTTGTGCAGCATCATGATAGGCTCCGGGCAATACAGGCCACTGGTTTCCAGCTCGGCATCGGCCTCGGGCAATGTGATATCGGTCATCGAAGACTCCTGACAATCCTGCCGCCCTGGCTGGCGGCACGTACAAAAAGGGGAGACAGGCATGATCAAGGTTCTGATCGAACGGCATATCATGCCGGGACTGGAACAGGATTACGAACAGGCCTCGCGTGAAGTCGTACGCGAGGCTACGCATGTCCCGGGCTTCATCTCGGGCGAGAACCTGATGGAAACCGGCCGCGCGGGCCACCGCATCCTGATCACCTCATGGCGCGATGCGCGAGCGTGGCAGGAATGGTCGGTCAGCCCGGCCAGAAATCGCATGATGGCGCGCCTGGCGCCCATGCTATCCCAACCGGAGCGGATAATCCTGCTGGAGCATACCTGAACGCGCCTCTCCGGCGAGCGAAGGCAGCAGGCGCCCCCATCCCCATACAAGAACCCCACGGCCTGTACTGGCCGTGGGGTTCTTGTATGGGGCATGCCGCCCGTGCGTGCTGATCGAGCCTACAGCCAATCAGTGCGTGATACGCACGTGCACAGTAACCTCTTCACGGTCGTGATACAGATGACGACAGCGAATCTCGGCACCGACGTTGGAGCGCTCGAGACTGGCGGCCAGATAGTCGAGGCAGCGAGAGACTTCCTTCCAGCGCTGCTTCATCGGCAGCTTGAGATTGAAGACGGCCTCGTTGCACCAGCGCTTCTTCAGCCAGCGCTCGACCATCTCGGTCACACGAATCGGCTTGTCGACGATATCGCAGACCAGCCAATCCAGACGCAGCGGCGGCTCCCAGGTGAAACCATCTTCCTTGAGATGCTCGACCTGCCCTGTCGCCATCAGGTCCTTGTTCATCGGACCGTTGTCGATCGCGAACACGAACATGCCCTTCTCGACCAGCTGGAAGGTCCAGCCACCCGGGGCGGCACCAAGATCCGCTGCCTGCATGCCAGTGGCGATGCGACGCTCCCACTGATCGCGCGGCACGAATTCGTGCCACGCCTCTTCCAGCTTGAGCGTGGAACGGCTGGGCGCACGACTCGGCGAACGCAGGTGACGAATGCCATTGGCATATTCGCTGCGGTTACCCGGGAAGCTCATGCCCAGCTGGACTTCATCGCCATCCGTCCAGAAGACGTGCAACGCCCGACCACCGGCCTTGCGGCGCAGGGCGCCCCGCTTCTTGAGCGCGGACTCCAGCGGGCGACCGACGGCCTTGCCCAGCCCCGATAGCGCCTTGCCATCATTGGTATCCGGCATCTCGTGGCGGATCTCCTCGAAGCTCCAGCCGGCGTCGACCACCTGCTGCAGAATCGGCGAGACACGATTCTCCCGCGACATGCCGACCAGTGGCTCCAGTGCCACCAGGGTCTGACGAGCGAAGACCAACGCCTGTAGCGGCATGTCACGATGCAGGGCGTTGGCGGGCTCATCACTCGTCACCACATAACGCACGAAGCCACTGTCGCGGGCCGCAATCGGATAACCCGGCGTGCCGATATACGCCGCTTTCTCGCTGACTTCTGCGGCTAGGTCGGCCTCGAAGCCAGGGCGGCAATACAGCAACAGTTCTTGAGGTTGCATCATCATCTCCAATACAGAAGGCTCGGGAGTCTAGCCTCTCGCCTCTGCCTTCTACAAGCGTGCATGTACGTGATGGGGCTGTGACAACGCTCAGGCCGTCATCATGGGCGCGACAGGCACCTCGCGAAGCGCGTACGCCTCTTGCCGTGCGCAATTTTCCTGAGCACAAAGAGAACCGCCCCTGCAGCAAGGCTACAGGGGCGGTTCAGTATAAGTGCCTGACGATGACCTACTCTCACATGGAGAAACTCCACACTACCATCGGCGCTAAGCGGTTTCACTTCCGAGTTCGGCATGGGATCGGGTGGTTCACGCTCGCTATGGTCGTCAGGCGAAACGGTGGCATCTTGCGATGCCTGAGTCTCGAGGCTTGTGGCCTCGGGACTCGCAATATGAATCATGCTGACCGATATGTCGTCGATCCTGTCGCAATCCCGGCGGTTTGCCTGGGCAAACCCCTTGGGTGTTATATGGTCAAGCCTCACGGGCAATTAGTACTGGTTAGCTCAACACATTGCTGTGCTTCCACACCCAGCCTATCAACCTTGTAGTCTTCAAGGGCCCTTCAGGAGGCGCA